>JASBVF010000056.1 GCA_030147525.1 Bacteroidota bacterium | reverse complement strand
CTCACTCTCTCACTCTCTCACTCTCTCACTCTCTCACTCTCTCACTCTCTCACTCTCTCACTCTCTCACTCTCTCAAAAAACGAGCGCAAATTTCGCCAAAAAAACAAATAAAAAAAGCCGGCAGGAATGACCCTGCCAGCTCTTGTTTTGTCCCTAAAAAGCTGAAGCTTGTTTTTCGAGAAAGTCAAACCGCTTCAGAATTTGACCTCCTACAGTTCATAGTTTTTGTGTGCTTAAAAAATGCTTCTTTGTAAAATATTGATTGTCAATATTGTAAGTTGTTTTTTTTTACCAGCCGTTGTTGACTTTTACCACTTTGACTGTTTTTAGCTGACTTCCATATTTCAACCGAATGAAATAACAGCCCGGCGGCAACCGGTCGAGGTCGATCGCCTCCTTGCGGAATCCGGCGTTGGCGGCGGTTAGTTTTTGTTCAAACATCAACCGGCCCTGTGCATCCAGCACTGCCAGGTGCGGCTCGCCGGGTTCCGTTTGATGAAACTCCAGAAAAATCTCTTCCCAGGCCGGATTCGGGTAAACTTTGAAATAATCCGACGGATCGGGCTTGCCAGATGTCGTTTCAACCTCTGGCACTACTGCCTCCGGTCGCTGCGATCCCTGCCCGATGGCGAAATACGCTACCTGCTCGCTGGTATGGCTCCGCTCGAAATCCTTGATCTGGTCCTCTGCCGCAAACAGCCAGACGTTGGTAGCCGACGGAACCCCCATCATTACCGGCCATGCACCTTCGCTGCCGTCGATGCCGGCGGCGGTCACGACCAGCGCTTCCACTTCATCCAGCCCGGTCAGGACGTAGTCGTAGCCGTAGGACGAGTTGTTCAGGCCCTTGACCTTGTCCGAACCGACAGCGGTGACGAATTTATGGCCGTTGATGAAACCTTCGCCTGCTTCGAACACGAAGTAGCCAATAGTTTCGTTCGCACGGTTCGTGGTCACGTTGTCCTCGGCGATGTGCTTGCTCACGGACAGGCTCGTGGGAGTCGGCGGCTTATTCCGGCTGCCGTGTTTGCTGGACCAGCAGACCGACCAGTGCGGGTCGTTGAAAGTCATCACCTGCCCCAGTACGACCGGGTTAGCGTAGCTCTGGCCGTATACCTGTTTTTCATATTTCCAGCTCGTGGAGCGGGAAGTCTGCACGGAAGTAATCTTCCGGGCCTCGAATTTTACGTTGTTTTGCGCCGGAGTGTAAACGCCCTCCTCGGCGGCGATGTAGAAAACTTTCACCGGGCCGGCCGGGGCATTTTCCTTTCCGGCTTCCTGGATTTTTATTTCAAAACTGCTCCCCTCTGCCATTCTGATCCTCGTCACGAACGAAGGTCCGGTGCTGCTTTCGATCACGATGCTTGCCACGACCACCATTTTTGCGTAGTCGTTTTGCAGGGTCACGGCTTGCCACTCGTTCGTCACGCCGTTCACGGTTCCGTATTCAAATTTCAGGTCGGGCGGGCCGGTCAGCGAGATGCTGCCGGTAGCCGTGCAGCCGTTGGCATCCGTCACTGTCACGGTGTAGGTGTCAGGAGAAAGGTTTTCGATAGTTTTTGTGTTGCCGCCGTTGCTCCAGTTGTAGGTGAAACTTCCCGTTCCGCCAGTAGCGAAAGCGGTCGCTGTACCGTTGTTGCCGCCGGTGGCGTTCGTGCCGCCCACGTTTACGACTAATATTTCAGGCTCTGCAATGGTCACGCTGACCGACGCCGTCTGGCCGCCGGAGGTTACTGTCACAGTGTAGGTTCCTTTCGCCAGGTTCTGGACGGACTGCGTTGTGGCGCCGTTGCTCCAGGCGTAGGTGAAATTGCCGTTGCCACCGGTGGCGTTTGCCGTTGCCGTTCCGTCGTTGCCGCCGGCGCATTTTACGTTCGTGCCGCTGGCCGTCACCAGGAACTGCGGCGCCTGGCTGATGGTGAAATTTTGATTTGAAATATCGAAGAAAATATTGCCTGATCCCCGCACCATGATCCTCGCCTGGGAGGTCGCTTCGTTCGGGATGGTCACAGCTTGGTAGCCGTCGTTTGGCGTAGCCGAAACCAGTGTGATTGGCCAGGTGTAGCCGCCGTCCAACGACAGCAGGATGTCCACGTTGGCGCAGCTTACCGGCGCAGCCGTCGTGCCTGCCACGTCCCAGGTGACGGTTTGTGAAGAGCCGCCGTGCCAGGTCACCGCTGTGTTCGGGCCGGTCACCACAAACGGCCCGGCGTTGCCGGCGACTGTCAGCGTCACGTCCGTTTCATCGGTACAGCCGCCGCCGGGGTGGTTGTCCCGCACCGTCAGGCGGAATTTCATCGTGCGACCTACACCCGGCATTTTTTCCCAGGTGGGCGATTGGTTGTTCACGATGGCGTCGAGGTTCGGAAAATACCGTTCCGGCGAAGACGTCGGCGGATAGGACCGGAAAAGCGGCCCTGCTGCATTCATTGACTGGGGCGGCATGGAGGCCACTTCGTTGTCCATTTGCTCCCAGCAGTAGGTCAGTGGATCGTTGGGGTTGGCGTCCGTGGCGTTGCCCGTCAGGACGAAGTAGGTCGATTTTGGTATGGTGAAATTAGCCACCGTTTCCACCACCGGCGCATCGTTGATGCTGCTGGTCGTGGCGCAGGAGTTTCCGTTGCCGGTGATGTGTGCTGCAATCTGCTGCAAAGTGGCCGCATGAAAATAAGCGTCGCTGTGCGACTGGATATTCGGTGCGCAAACCCCGGCGTAGCTCATGATCGTCGAACCGCTGCCCGGTTCCATGGCGGTAGCAGCGTTCCGGTTACAGTCGTTGTTCTGCGTATGGTTGGCGCCGAATTGGTGGCCCATTTCATGGCAAACATAATCCACGTCGAACGGGTCGCCCACCGGGGCCGAGAGGCCGGTGACGCCGCCCGCTTTGACGGAATTGTTGCAGACGGCCTTGATGTAGGCAATGCCACCGCCGCCTGTGGAAAACACGTGGCCGATGTCGTAATTGGCGGAGCCGATCTTGGCGTCGCAGTTAGTCTGGTTCTGGCTGAGCATCGTGCTGCCGCTGTTGTTGGTGTAGGGGTCGGAGTTCGGATTGGTGTAAATGAGCAAATCGTTGTTAGCCACCATCTGGAGGGTAACGGAAAGTTCTCTTTCGTAAACGCCGTTGACTCTCGTCATCGTCGTGTTCATCGCCGCCAGTGCCGAGGCCACCGTGCCGCCGTGAAACTGTGCGTACTCGCCCGTGCAGGCCAGCGCAAGCTTGTAGGTGCGGAGTTTACAGTCGCCAGCTTTCGCAATGGGCGGCAGCGGTTTCTTATCCGTGTCAGGGTTCACCTCGTGGGCGAGGCAGGCCCAGCCGGCGTTTTTTTGAAAATCTTTTTTGAAATAGACGACATAATGCTCCGTGTCGCTGTCAGCGTAGGGATCGATGAAAACATCGCTGCCGTTGCCCGACAGGATCATGCCGTGGAAGCCCTTCGGCGTCAGGTCGAATCGCAGGTAGGCCGTCGGGTCGTCGAGGCCCGCGCCGGCGTAGGATTTTATTTCAGGATATTTTTTGGCCAGGGCGGGGTGCATCACGGGCGCTTCCAGAATGCGGAAAGACTGGAACGAGCCGTCCGGCATGGGCAGTGTCATTTTGGTGAAATGTTTGGCAGCGTCGTCAGTTTGCCAAAGCGGGGCATGCGTGAGCAGCAATTTTAGTTCTGAAACATCGAGATGTGCCGTGCGGTATTTTTCGGGAATGATGCGCCGGTTGGCATGTTTGGCAACGATGGCGGCTTCGTCCTGAAAAGACCAGGGGTTGTCAGCCGGAAGTTTATGATTTTGAGCGAAAGAAATGTGAGTAAGTGCCAGCCAAAAGAGCAAGACCAGTAGTCGTGGCGTCATTGTCCAGTAGTTTTTGTAAAATATTAACCAGTTCGTGTTTTTCTAAAACTTGCGCAGGGAGTGAGTGCCAACGGAAAATTTAAACGGGGGAAATGCTGAGGGGGGAAGTTCTAAAAGAGCAGCCGGAGGGGCGGCTTTTGCTGAAAATTTATCAACTCAATGGGGGTAGTGCATTTTTTGTGCCAAACAAAAAAATGCAGAAGAGCGAACCCGCCCTTCTGCATTTTACATTGAAAATTCTACATTCTACATTTTCATATCATCGAATCAAACTCACATCCCCTTCATACACCTCCGTCCGTCCGTCGATGAACTCGATCTCGGCGAACCAGGTGAACACTGCCGGATCGAGCGGATTGCCACGGTGCTTGCCGTTCCAACCGAAGGCCGGGTCGTTCGGTGGGAAGTTGTAGTACTGGTACACCGTTTCACCCCAGCGGCTGAAGACGAGGAATGATTTGATGTTCACGACCTGTTTCCCAGCGTAGATGACCAGTTCGTCGTTCGTGCCGTCGTTGTTTGGTGAGAAGGCGTTTGGCACATAAACCGGACGCTCTTTTTTCACGAAAACAGTGATCTGGTCGGAGTCCGTACAGCCGTTTTTATCCACATTGATGGTGAATGTCGTCTGGGTGGTCGGGCTGATCCAGTTGGACGGGCAGGTCGGGCAGGAAATCTGGCTTTCCGGCGTCCAGATGACAGCGTCGAGCGAATCGAACGGCGGCGTCACCACGGCAAGTAACTGAACGGAATCGCCGAGGGTGATGATATTTTCGTTGCCCTCGATGTCGAGTACGAGCTCCACGTTGACTTGCTCCGGTTCCGGCACGAAGAAATCCACTGTGCGCTCGCAACCTGCTGCATCCACGATGACGAGGGTGTGATTGCCGGGGGCCAGATTGGTGAATTGTTTTTTATCTGAAAACGGAGACCCGTCGAAAGAGCACAGGTACGGCGGCAGGCCGTTCGTGATGCTGTCGAGCAGGATGAAGCCGTCTTTTTTACCAAAACAGCTCACGCCGGAAACCGTTACGTGCGGCTGTGGCAGCGTGATCGTTTGTTGGATGACCATGCTGTCAATTGCGAAGCAACCTGTCTGAGGGTTCGTTACTGTCAGCGTGTACGTGCCGGGTTCGCTGGCCGTCGGGTTCAGGATACCCGGATTGGAAACATTGCCTGTCCAGGCGTAAGTCATGCCTGGTGTCGAGTTGGTGCCACCGATCGTTACTTCAGTCAGGTCGCAGTCTGTTTCCTGGTCAACACCTGCATCTGCCACGGGTGACGGGTTGATAATCACGTCCACCGTGGATTGGTCGTCTAGGCAGGGAGGTGCAGCAGTGACTGTGTAGGTGTAGGTGTGCGTACCAACGGGAAGCGTCGAAGCATCCAG
The DNA here is from genome assembly GCA_030147525.1 of Bacteroidota bacterium. Lineage (GTDB taxonomy): Bacteria > Bacteroidota > Bacteroidia > Chitinophagales > Saprospiraceae > UBA6168. The sequence continues at coordinate 397,796 of JASBVF010000056.1, read as the reverse complement.
TGAGCCGTTTGGAATGACCGTGCCTGAAGCATTCGTCCACACGCCGCCGGCATCTTCGCCGCTGAGTTGATCGGCCAGGTTGACCACCGTGCCTTCGTTTTCACAGAAAGTAAAATTGCCGATTGTTGTTCCGGCGCCTACGGAGGTGCTGTAGGCAATCGTATCGGCGCTGGAGGAAGGAGTCGAGCAGCCTTCGCCCAGGTCGGTTACCGCAATCATTTGAACGATCGTCTGCGATGTCGGTGTCACGTTGAGTGTGAACGGACTTGTCACGTTTGAGGAGCTCTGCGGATTTCCGTTGATCGAGTAGCTGATGTTGAAAGGTCCGGTGCCGGTCATGGTGAAAAACACCTGGCCTGTTTCACCTTCACAAACAGCATCGGAAGCTACGAGGCTGACGGTTGGCAGCGGGTTCCACATGACAGGGGTGCCGGGAGCAACGCTCAGGCAGAAGTCGGTCAGGTCCACGCCTCCGGAGCCGTTGTTGTTGCCGGCGACGGCGCTGATGTAGTAGACAACGCCCGTTTGCATGGTAGCCGGGTTGAAGTTAAAACCGGCCTGTGTGTTGGTGGCAATGACGTTGCCGAGCTGATCGCCGCTTGCGGTGTGGAGGTAGTAAATCAGTATGTCGTCCGGATCGAGCACTTGTCCGGTGGTGCCGCCGAATACAGCGATACCGGTATTTTGACAGGCTTCCAACTGGTTGGATGGCATGACGCCGGCGAATGTTTCACAATTACAATCCAGCACGCCGGCCGTCGTATCGGGGCCGCAGCCGTTGGCGTCGTCCACGATGAACTGGTAGGGCGTGTTGCTGGTGATGTTGTTGCTGGTGAAAACGCCGTTCGAAATCGTTCCCGAGTTGGCGGGAAGAACCGTGTAGCTGGTAGCGTCTCCACCGGTAATGTTGAAAACTACGGAGTAGGTATTCGTGTCAGGGTCGCAGGTAGCGCTGGCAGAGACGATCTGCGGCGGCTGGTTCACTGTAACCGTGGCCGATCCGGAAATGGTGCCCGGGCAGTTTGCGTCCGAGAAATTGGACAGCGTGTAGGTTGTCGTTGCCGAAGGCATCACCGTGTAGGTGATGTCGGTGGTTGTGATGCCGGTTAAGTCCTGTCCGTCGATGGTGACGCTGAAAGGTTGCTTTCCGGTGAAAACGATGTTCAGCTCCACCTCTTCACCCTCGCAGATGCTGGTGCTGCCGGTGATGGTAGCCGTCGGGACCTGGAAAAAGGTCACCGGGGTACCCTGCGCCAATGCGAGGCACGGGTCGCTGAGGTCAACACTTCCGGTACCGTCGTCATTTCCGACTACCGCTGAAATGTAGTACGTGACGCCGTAGGTCATGTTGGCTGGGTTAAAGCTGAAAGTTGGGGTGTTGTTGGTTGCCAGGACGTTGCCCGGGTTGGTGCCGCTGTTCGTGTGGAGGATGAAACCCATCACGTCGTCCGGGTCGAGGACCTCGTTCATGTTGTCGTAAGTGGCGGAAACCGGGCCGTTGCTGCATTCCTGAATGGCGTTGCCGGTCATGACACCTACCTCGGTGGTACAGTCGCAGATGACTTCCGTTTGCTGAACGGTTTTCGGGCCGCAGCCGTTGGCGTCGTCCACTACAAAGATGAAACCCTGGCCATCGTTGATCGGGTCACTGGTGAAAACGTTGCCCACCAAAGTTCCATCCGGCGGATCAACAAAATAACTGCCCGGATCCCCACCGCCGATGGTGATGGTCACAGTATAAAATGTTCCGCTGAGATCGCACTCCGTTGTTGCGGAGGCAGTCACAGCAGTGTTGACAGTGATATTACTGCTGCCGCTCACCGTGCCGGGACAGTTGCTGTCGCTCATGCTGACGAGGTTCACGGTGGCGGAGGTTGCTGCATTCACCGTCAGGGTGTATGGGTTACTCGTGATACCGTTGATGGTCTGATTGCCTGCGCCTGCATTGTAAGTGATGCTCCATGGGCCGGTTCCGGTGAAATTTACCGTCATGGTGGCTGGTTGACCGGTACAAACGACGGGGTTGCCGCTCAGCGTTGCGGTCGGTATTTGATAAAAAACAATCGGCGTACCCTGCGAAACATCGAGGCAGGGGTCATTCAGGTCCACACCGCCCGAGCCGTTGTCGTCGCCGACGACGGCTGAGAGGTAGTAAGTCGTTCCGTAAGTCATCGATGCAGGCAGGAAGCTGACGGTGGGTTGTGCGTACGTGCCGATAATCGGCGCTACGAGATTGACCCCGCTACCGGAGTGCAGAATGTAAACAAGCGCATCGTTTCCATCAAAAACCTGGTTGGTATCGTCGTAATTCGCCGTGACCGGACCGTTGCCACATTCTTCGATCAGGTTTGGATCCATGTCGCCTGCCTCCGTATCGCAGTCGCAGATCACGATGTCGTCAGACACGGTAACCGGGTTACAGTTGTTGGCATCGTTCACCGTGAACGAATATCCCGTACCACTCAACTGCGGGCTGCTGGTGAAAACATTACCGCTGATCGTACCGGTGTTTGGCGTGATGATGTAGGGCGGCGTACCGCCGTTGATGGTGAAACTCACCGTATAATTCACATTGTTTGCATCGCAAAGCGTAGAAATATTGGTAACGGTTGGAGCCGTGTTGATCGTGACACTTCCCTGACCACTGACGGTACCGTCGCAGCCGTTTCCATCCACCACATCCAGCAGGGTGATGTTACCGGCCTGGGCCTGTCCGACCATCAGCGTGTACGGACTTGCGTTCGCTGTGAAAGCAGCCTGAGGGTTGCCGTTCGTGGCCCAGTTTACCGTCCAGGGTGGGGTGCCGGTGAGAGTGACCGTCAGGCCTGCCATCTGGCCGCTGCCCTGGCAAATGCTCTGCGTTCCGCTGATGGCGGCAGTAGGTATGGGATGTTCGTTGACGGTTCCTGTACCGCTGACCGTTCCCGGACAGCCTGCGGAACCACTGACGCTGGTCAGCGTATGGGATCCTACTTCGGTGACAACAAGCGTGTGCGGACTGGTCGGGATCATCAAGGGTGCTTGCGGATTTCCGTTGATGTTGTAACCCACCGTCCAGGGGCCGGTACCGGTGAGGGTAATGGTTAAATTAACGTCATCACCGCTGTTGGTACACACCGTTCCTGTACCGCTAATGGTGGCGGTAGGTGCTGCCGCAACGTTCACGTTGAAACAGGCCTGATTGCTGGACCCGCAGTCGTTGTTCGCCGTAACGCAAATCTGAACCGGCCCGGAAGATGGCCAGGTCACGCTGACGGTTGTCGGGTTTACCTGCGTGACGGGAGTCCCGTTGGAGGTCGTCCAGGTATAACCGGTAGGCGCCGGTTGACCGACCGGTGTCACGGTGTACTGCACCGGCGTGTTCGGGCAGGGGTTGTTCGGTCCGCTGATCTGAGGTGTTTGAGGAACGTCGTCGTCTTTCACCACGGTGACGCATTTCGTTTCCGAGCAGGAAACACCGCCCCGTGCATGTGTTACAGTCAGGCAGTACTGCCCGGGTTTAGTAACGTTAACGTTGGCGCCGTTGGCGGGGCCGCTGATGCCGCCCGGAGGGCCGGTCCAGCTGTAAGTGGTGGTTGCTGTGGGGGTGCATGCACTGGCAACGGAGGAGCCGCTTCCGTTGAGCGTGATGCTTGAACCTGGTGCACAATTGAGTACACCGGGAGGTGCAATGACAGATTTTGGGTTCAGGATGGCGAGGTCAACGATGACGGTACTGTCGCAACCCTGCCAGTTGTCGCAGGTTTGAGCAATGGGGCCGCAGGTGTTGAAGTTTTGGCCACAAACCGTCAGCGTTTGCGGGTGGCAAAGTGTCACCTGCCCCAGGTCGTTGAAGACTGGCGATATCGGGTTGACTACACAGTTAACAAGACTGTCGCAACCCAGCCAGGAGGTGAGGACTACGGGCGTTACACCCGGTGTACAGACCAACTGGCCGGCGCAGGTTATGCATTCGCCCAGACAGACATTGTTCGTTACGGTTGTTGGCGGAATAGGCTGAATGCTGACAGGCAACGGCGTGCTGACATTGCCTCCAAAGCAGACGTTGGTGTAGGATGCCTGAACGGTTGCCACGCCGGGAGTCAACCACTGAACCTGGATCGTTGGCTGGTTACTCGGACCGACGATGACGCCATTGGGTGAAATGCCGCTCCACTGAATGGAGTTACTGTTGTTACCGCAGTTGGCGGAAGGAGGAGGAACCATGGTGTAAGTGACCGTAGCGCCGGGGCACACCTGCGTCGGGCCTGCAATTGTGATCGGTGTAGGCGAAGGCGGCACCATACAGCTGGAAGTTGTGATGGTGAAATCGCAGAAATCATTGGCAAAGCCGTCGATCATCAGGTAGTAAGTACAGTAAGGTGCCAAACCGACTGCAGTGACCGAGCCGTTCGACTGAGTACCGGGGCTCCAACAATTGGAAACGGAGGTAAAATCATTACAAGTGTTGGTCGAGTAAATTTCAGCCTGGATACCCTGGCCCTGCGAACAGTTGCTCACCGCAAAGTTGAAGGTAACCGTACCGGAAGGCGGCGCAAGGAAGGCGAACCATTGGTTGTTCTCGATGGTACCGCAGAAAGGACCCGGCCAGTCGCACTGATTGGTACCGGACACAGTGGCGCCGGAATAACCATTGAGCAGGCAGGGATCGCACATGATGCAGGCGTCCTCTGCGCAAAGTCCCGGAGGCGGGAGCGTAGCACAGGTAACCTGGCTGCACTGCGCCTTTACTTCGGCGCTGATAAAAGCAAGCAGAATAATTTGGATAAATAGTGTAACCGTTCTCTTCATCATACAGGATTTAAAAGGTGATTTCAATTGTCAGATTAACTTAAACGGAGAGCGAGGTATGTTCGGCTGAGGTTAGGGTATCGTTGAAATATAAAACAGACCTGTCAGGTTTGGCAATAGCTCATTGCTATTCAATTAATTAATTTCCAACCTGACAGGTCTGTTTATCAGACATTTTTGTCTTTTCCAATAGTTCGGTAAAGGTAAAAACAAGATGCAGTCCTTAACTATGTCGTGTACAAATTTTTGTCCTACCACGTCGCTTGTTGTCAAAATTATCGCATTTGGTCATTTTGCTTTCAAAATTTTATAGTTGTCAAATGGGAAAGTCCGGTAAAACCAGCACTACAACGTCGCTGCATCCCCGGAAATTTTACGGCGGTAAATTTCAGCTCATTGCATAAGTTGTTTTCAGCAACTTGCTGTCCGGTAAATCAATTTGGTGCTTGAAGGGCCAACTTTTTCAGGAATGAATGAGGAATCGGTAGTCCGGGGAGGAGCAACCTGTTTACAGAAAAGGTTTTATCGTTTTTCAAAAAGACGGACAAAAGTAAGGAATCCTTCCACTTTGACCGAATGTTTTTTTTGCCGGTTTGTGAGTTTCTTTTCCTGAAAAAACTATCATGGCAAAGCAAATGCCACGTATGTATCTCCAGATTTTGTACCCATTTTTCCACCGCCGCATGCTATTACGACGTACTGTTTTCCGTTAACAGAATAGGTCGCCGGCGTGGCGTAACCGCCTGCAGGGAGCTTCGTTTTCCATAAAATTTTTCCCGTTTTTGCGTCGAAAACCTGAAACATCTCATCTCTCGTCGCAGCAATGAAAACCAGGCCGCCAGCCGTCACGACAGGCCCGCCGTAGTTCTCCGTGCCGGATGGGTTCCCGGGGTCAATGCCCCAGTCGCCCAGCGGTACCTGCCAGCGGTACTCGCCCGTGTTCAGGTCAATGGCGCTCAGGGTGCCCCAGGGCGGAGCGATGGCCGGCATTTTTAAACTATCCAGAAATCGATTGTACCCATCGGCCCTGTATAGAACGGGCGACTTCAGTTTTTCACGTAACTCCGGCGTTACGTCATATTTTTTTTCAAATAAAAAAGCCACCAGCGCCTCCCGCTCCGACTCCGAAAGTTGCCGGTAGGCAGGCATCCGGTTGCGGCCTTTGAGCAGCAGGTGTGCCACCGAGTCAGTGGTCAGGCGGGCGCTGACGTTTTTCAGCGCCGGGAAAGCGCCCTGCGGGTCGCCGTCGAGTTGCCAACCATGGCAGGTGGCGCAGTAGCGGTGGTAAAGCACTTCGCCGGGATGAAATTCATCCGGTAGCATGGCCGGTAGCATTTTTTGCACCCAGGGCATTTCGTTGGCATTCACGTAGAGGATGCCATCGGGGTTAGCCGCTGCGCCGCCCCACTCGGCCCCGCCGTCGAAGCCGGGGAAGATCATCAGCGGTTTTTCGCCGGGCGGCAAAAACATTTCACCCGTGCGGATGCGGCGGATGCTGTCACGAAATGCCTCTCGTTCAGAACTGTAGGGATTGACGTCGTTTTCGGTGAAAACCTGCCGGACGAACGGCGCAGGTTTCGTTGGCCGGGGCTGCGTTGGCCAGGCCGTTTCACCTGCCAAATCGCTTGGCGGCACCGGTAGCTCCTCGATGGGAAAGAGCGGCTCACCCGTTTTTCGATCAAATAAAAACACGTAGCCGGTTTTGGTCACCTGTGCTACGGCTTTGATTTTCTTGCTGTTGTGTGTTACGGTGATGAGGTTTGGCGGCGCGGGCAGGTCCCGGTCCCACAGGTCGTGGTGGATGGTTTGAAAATGCCAGATTCGTTTGCCGGTGTTGGCGTCGAGGGCGAGCAGACAGTTGGCGAAGAGGTTCGCACCCTTACGGTTGCCACCCCAAAAATCGTAGGAAGCCGAGCCGGTCGGGATGTAAACGATACCTTCTTCCTCGTCGAGCGCCATGCCGGCCCAGGAGTTGGCGCCGCCGGCGGACTTCCATGCTTCGGGATCTTCCCAGGTGTCGTAACCGAATTCGCCGGGCTGAGGGATGGTGTGAAACACCCAGCGCACCTTGCCCGTGCGCACATCGAAGGCCCGGATGTGGCCGGGCGCAGCGCCCCAATCTTCATCCACCCGGCTGCCGAGGATGTACAGGTCTTCGAAGACAACGCCGGGGGTGTTCGCCACCACGAATTTGTACACATTTTCTTCTCCGAGGCCGGTGTGGAGGTCCACCTTGCCATTTTCACCAAAAGAAAGAACAGGCTCGCCGGTGGCGGGGTCAAGGGCGTAGAGATAAATGCCGATGGCGGCAAGCAGCCTTTTTTCATTGCCATCCTGCCACCAGGCAAGGCCACGGTTCACGGTGAGATTTCCGCCCTCGCCGGTGGAGAATTTCCAGCGTTCTTCGCCGGTGGCGGCATTGAGGGCGAAGACTTCCATGCGGGGAGAAGTGCCGTACAGCACCCCGTCAATGATGAGCGGATTGCACTGAATTTGGGAGCGGTTGTTGACTGTGTCGGCGCCGCCGCTGTTGTAGGTCCAGGCGACTTGCAGGCCGGATACATTTTGAGGATTGATTTCGGTTAAACCGGAGTACTGGCTGCTGCCGGGGGAGCCGAGGTAGTGGGCCCAGTTGGCATCGGCATTTTTTTCGGGTTGGCAGGCAGCGGCGAAAAGGGCGAAGAGGAGTAGTAGTTTTTTCATCTTGGCAGGTTTTGTATTGCCTGACAAACAAAAGGAGAAAGTTTTGATTAACCGAATCCGACGAAGTTTTTTTGAAATGCCAGCCAAAGCCTGAAAGCTTTCAATCAATAGATTGGCTGATCAGATTGGCCGCCTCATCCCGATGTTAAACTCGACTGCTTTGGCGGCGGCGAAACGGTAGGCTCTGACATTTGCACCTACAAAAACATTGGGCAAAACGTGGTACTTAAACCCCAGCCTCTGTTCTAGTTTTCGGGTGGAACTTGGGAAGCGGGTCTGGGCCACCATGTAGTTGAGCGAAACAATGACCGATAGCCGGCCGACGGCGTTTTCCCCGCCCAGGAAGACGGACAATCCGGTTTTGTCGCTTGCCGGAACAGCACTTTTTACGGGCATTCCGGCCATTGCAGCTTCCTTCATGCCGTTGGTGCCGTCGTAAATCAGATCCACGCCTCCGCCCAACTTGATTCGTCGGCTCACAGTGTAATTGTAGCCCAGGTGCAGGTTGGCCATGAGGAAAACCAGTCCGTAAGTTTCGTGGAGGAAAGTTTCGTTATCGATGAAATCCAGCTGTCGGGGAGCTACTCCCACGAAAGCGAGTACTTCGTGGCGGTGCTCAATATCATCGAGCGGTGATTTTACTGGTATGGCGGGCGTGTTTCCCAGGTAAGATCGCAGGCCGATGGAGTAAGCCGGTATGTTCAGGCCCTTCTGGGGTTCCCGGGTATTGCCATTGGAAAAGTGGGTGAATCGGAAAGCCGGCTCCATGAAAAGCGAATGGTTCAGGCGGACAGAGATGCCGAGGCCCATTTCCGCAAATACATTCAGTTTCGTGCAAATGATATCGTTGGGGAGCGGATCGGCAGGGTTGTAGGGGCGGGAGCCGTAAGCCATTCCAAGTGCCAGTCTGCTGTTGAACTCAAAGTTTTTTGACCTGAAAAAATTACCGTCGTAAAACCCGTAAACCGAGAAGGGGTGCCCCAGTTCATCCCTGTTCATGATGTGTAAATATTGGAACCCCATGCCCATCCTTGGATACTTGCAGGTCTGATGCCATGTTTCCCCGCCCAGGAAATGCCAGCCGTATTCTGCCGAGATTGCCTTTGTCGTTTTGAAAATATTGCCTTCCTCGTCCTGGCTTGTCAAAAGGAGGCGGTCCTGAAGCAAAATATTGCCGTTCTGTACAGAAACTCTGAGGAATGGTTCTATCGCCTGACTAATTGTTTCGGGGGTAGAAACAGGCTGCCCCCAAACGAAAGGCAGCGCCATGAGACAGATCAGGTAACAGGTCCATAATTTTGATTTTGAGGTTTTCATGTTGGTTTTATTTTAGTTAAAGGGTTGGTTTTCAGATGTATAGTTTCGTGCAATCCGGGTCATTTCAAAACGGAATACTCACGCAGTTTTTCTTTTTGGTCGTGGTATTTCTCGTAATTCCCTCCAATAGGGAATGTAACTTTGGGGCTTGCAATGGCAGCGCCGATTAATCCTCCTGCAAGACCGAAGCCTGCCCCGGAGCCTAATACGACGATGGGGCCGGCAATCACATTTCCTAAATTACACGACCAGTCATCCTCATCACATTTTGGCATAGCTGCAATGCCGACAACCAAGCCTGCAGCGCCTCCAACCAACGAGCCAACTAATATTCCTGTGGCAACACCTCCGTCTTTTCTCACTTCGACCAGTTCTATGTACTCAACTTTGTAATCTATTGGTTTTGGCAATCGCAATCTGCTCGTGAGCGTTATGGAAGAATCTTTTACTTCGTAAAGTAACCCTTGGGTGGCAATTTTTCCGTTGTTAAAATAAAGCCAGGACCTGTAAGTTTGAGACTGGAGGCCTGACTGTCCAAAAGCAATCAAGATCCCGATAGTGAAAAGTATCTTTTTCATAGCTCTTTGACTTTAAGTTAAAAAATGGTTTTTCGGGGTTTGATTTTTCGGGTTAACTCCAATCATTCTCTGATCGGCTGATTCTTCGCATTCGGCGAACCGTTGACCGGGTTCAACCGAGCCAGCTCGTGGTTAGGGAAAAAGACGGAGTAACTGCTCCATCCGGAGCCGGGGCCCATGATGGACCGGGGATCGGGCAAGTAGTAGTCAGTAGATATGACCTGCGCCCCGCTGCTGAATGCAGCATCCCGGCGGGCTGTGTTGCCCGGATAGCGGGCTTCGTAAGTATCAGCGTCGGCACGGGTGCGTACCATGTAGCCGTCTTTTACCAGGTTTTTGATGGTGTTAAAATTACTAACCGGGTCGTCCATTTTTACAAAAGCCGTCTCCGGGGTGCCGGGGTCGGAAAAGACGAACATGGCAGCATCCTGCAGGCCGGGATAGAGGCTCAGGTAAGCCTGGCGTTCGTTGTTGGAGTTGATCATCACGAACATCACTTTGCCTCTGGCATCTTCCAGTTTCGGCCATTTTTTACTCAAAACAGCCTGGTTCAGCGTGGGGTGGTTCCCTCTGACTTCATCCGGCGTAATGACTTTTTCGTCGCTGAAAACTTCCCATATTTCATCATCGATAGAGCCGAGGTTGGCAGATGTGAACGGGAGGGTTTGGGTGAAAAGATTCGGTATGCCAAAAAGTTGGGCAATATCTGCCAACTCGCCGTAAGGGTTGTCCTCTTTTGGTTCGACCATGATCACCAGCGGCAGGTGCGTCGGGTGCGCATCCGACCAGTTTTTCACGGCTATCAATCCCTGTTTAAAAGTGTGATAATTGTTTGTGTTGTAATCGAGATCGGGATAGTGCAACATTTTCAGACCAGGAGCGCCAAGGGCTGGAATGTTGGAAATGCCCTGGGCCGGGTCGCCGGTGACGACAGCCTTACCATACCGGAAGAAAAATTTTCCACCTTCCGGGTCGTCGAAAATGTCAAATTCGATACTGCGGACGCCGTACTGATTGAATTGCATATCGAGTGGCAGGTGCTCGTAGTCCCAGGTATCCGGGTTAAAAGTCGGGGGCAGGAGCTGGTAGTTTTGATATAAAAAACCTAAGATGTAAGGGTCGGTCCGTTTGCGGTAACTGTTGTGGCTACCGATCGTCTGTATTTCATTGATTGGTAATTTATTGACTGCCACGTCGCATCCCACGGGCATGTCTGCGTCGCAAAGGTTATAGCAGCACTGGTAAACAGGCCCCGCCAGAATGACATCGCCGCAAGGATCCTGGAAGCGATTTTTCACTTTGTAAGCCGGCCATTTTTTGAAACCGCTGCAATACATCGAAGCGAGCGGCTCTCCGCCGGTCCACTTCCAGCTGCCGTTGGCCGAGCGGTCGTCGAGGTCGTTGTCAGCGGTCTGCGGTTCTAACCAGCTCCAGAGGATTTCGTTGCGGTTATATTTTTCAACAAAAAGTAAGGCGTACAAAAGGTCCTCATCCTGAGCTGGGTTTCCAACTGACAGTAGCTCCCGTTCGGTAAGGCCATTGCCGTCTTCCTTCAGGTCAAAGAGCCGGATGGCGTACTGCTCCGAGACGGACGGGTGAGGGAGATCAAAGTTGTCATTGAGGGTCAGGTTGGTGTACCTGGCAGAAAGTGCCTGCGAAGAGGCGGGCTCCTGCAAATCTTGCTGGCAGGCAGACAGGCCCATCAGCGCCAGTGCTAACACGGTCGGTAAAATCAGATTTTTCATAAAAAGAGATTTGGGTGCCTACTTGGAAGGAGTGAGGCTTCGGCGATCCTCGGTGAGTAGCGGTAGTGATAGGAAGGGCTACTAACCTGCTCAAAGGTTTGGTTTTTCGGGGCCTGGAATTCTGAGGCAGATGATTTTTTGAGGCTTGGCCTTTTGAAGCTCCGGCGCTTTGAGGTTGTTTATTTGGAGTGGTATAAATTTAAGTCAAAATTATCCGGGGTGGTTAGGAGGCATGTTTCCATTTTTAGCAGGGTTGTTCCAGCTTTGAAATCTTTTTAGGATTCAAAATCATACAGCTGTCCATATCAACTTTATGAAAAACATCGCTGTGAAAAATAGCCGTTAAAAAAAGTGCTTTGCCGTCGGGTGAAGATTCTGACGTTTTATTGACCGGCGAGACGGTCAATTACCCTTTTTGTTTGTTACAGTATCGGGATTGCAGCGTCTCAATTACCTTAATTATTGGCCGCATTTGATAAATTTGAGGCTCATAAAAGTTTTACGGAAAATCATCTGTCAAGGTATTTTCACCGGGGCTGCATGTGCCGTTTTTGATGCTCAGCCCCCGCAACCCAATCGTTCAGCATCTAATTTTATTTACCATGAAAAATATCAACCGCCGCTCTTTCCTCGAATTCCTGGGCCTTGGCACAGTGTCTTTGCTTACGACTGGCTTTGTGCCCAAAACTCCGCCTTCCTCCCTGCACTTTGGCAAACTGAAGTCCCTTTCCGCTTCCTCGGCTGACCGGCTGGAACTGGCAAAAGGACTCAGGTATGAAATGTTGGTGAAATGGGATGACCTCATCTCCCCGACAGACCGCTTCGGTTTCAACAACGACTACCTTGCATTCTTACCTTTTGATAAAAACAACCCTGACGACGGCCTGCTTTGGGTGAATCACGAGTACGTGGACCCACAGTTCGTATCCGGATTTTTGGAATATACCAACACCAGCAAAACGAAGGAACAGGTGGAAAAGGAAATGTACGCCGTGGGCGGTAGCGTTCTTCGCCTGCAAAAAGTGAATGACAAATGGCAGGTTGTCTTCAACGACACGTTCAACCGGCGCATCACAGGTATGACGGAAATTCCCTTCAACTGGCCTGAGCCCATTGCCGGTGCTCATTCCGCCATCGGTACGCTGGGCAACTGCGCCGGAGGTGTCACGCCTTGGGGGACGATTCTGACCTGTGAGGAAAACTACGATATGTTTTACGGGGAACGGGATTTTAAAACAGGCCAGCGCATAGCAAAGGATTCTGACCTCGGCTGGTATCGCTACTACGATTATCCGCCTGAGCATTACGGCTGGGTGGTGGAAGTGAACCTTCACACGGGAGCGGCTCAAAAACACATCGCACTGGGCCGCTGTGCGCACGAATGTGCGACGGTGAAAGAATTGCCTGACGGCCGCATCGTCGTGTACATGGGCGACGATGCGAATAATCAGTGCCTGTACAAATTCATTTCATCAAAGCCCGGTTCGTTATCGGAAGGCAAATTATACGTTGCCAACGTCAATTTTGGTCAGTGGATTTCGCTTGACTACGACGAGCATCCGACTCTGCAAGCCAAATTTGAAAACCAGACGGAAGTGCTCATCCGCCTGAGAGAAGCTTCCAGGTTTGTGGGCGGCAGCGCACTCGACCGGCCCGAAGACATTGAAATTGACCCGATCACCGGCAATGTGCTCATCGCCCTGACCAACAACCTTGCGAAAGCAGAGAAAAACTACCTCGGCTCCATCCTGAAAATATCGGAAACGGACGGGCGCCACGATTCACTGACCTTCACGGCAGAAACCTACCTCACCGGCGGCGAGGAAACCGGCTTTGCCTGCCCTGACAATCTCGCTTTCGATGCGCAGGGCAATCTTTGGTTTACCTCAGATATGTCCGGCAGCGCCATGAACAATGAAAAGTTTCCGGCTTACCTGCCGTTTAAAAACAACAGCCTTTTTCTCGTGCCCCGTACCGGTGAAAAAGCCGGGCAGGTCATCCGAATGGCAAATGCGCCCACCGATGCGGAATTCACCGGGCCATTCTTTTCGCCGGACGGCAAAACGCTGTTCCTGAGCGTGCAGCATCCCGGCGAATACTCGGTTTTACCGAACCGGCAGACGAGCGACTGGCCGGATGGCCGAGGAGCTATGCCCCGGCCGGGGGTGATTGCGGTTTACGGGATATGAATCCGTGAAAAACGGGTGCGATCTGTGGCAGAATTAACAGTCAATAATTTTTATAAAACAATGAAAGCCAACTTTTTAGCATTTGTTTTGTGCCTGCTCCAACTCCCGGCATTTACGCAGGAGACCGGGCGGCAAACCGAGCACCTTTTCATCATCACTCTCGACGGTTTTCGCTGGCAGGAGCTGTTTGGTGGCGCTGTGGATAGTATGATGAACGATCTTGAATTCAGCAGGGACACCGCAGCATTGCAAAATCTATTTGCTGCCCCCACGCCGGAGGAACGCCGGGAAAAGCTGATGCCTTTTTTCTGGAATACCATTGCCCGACAGGGTCAACTCTATGGCAATCGCTGGGTGGGAAATAAAGCCAATTGCACAAATATTTTCTGGTTCAGTTATCCCGGTTACAACGAAATATTGACCGGCTACAGCGACCCTGACATCCGGTCGAACGATAAAGTGCCGAATGCGAATGTCACCGTGCTTGAGTGGTTCAACCAACAGCCCGGCTTTGAGGGTAGAGTCGCTGCGTTCGGCTCCTGGGATGTGTTCCCTTACATCATCAACGAGGAGCGTAGCGGGGTGCCGGTGAATGCGGGTTTTGAAACGGCCAGCGGGGAAGATTTAACGCAGAAGGAATTGTTCCTCAATGAGTTGCAACCGCAGGTGCCCAGCCCCTGGTCATCTGTCCGGCTCGATGCATTTACCCACGGCTATGCGATGGAGTATTTGAAAAAGTATCACCCAAGGGTTTTGTATATTTCTTATGGTGAAACGGATGACTTCGCCCACGATGGCCGTTACGATCACTACCTGATGTCGGCTCGGCAAACGGACCGGTTTCTCGAAGAACTCTGGACTTTTGCACAATCCGATCCGGTGTACCGTGGCAAAACAACTTTTCTCATCACCACCGACCACGGCCGTGGCGAAAGCCCGAAGGCGCAGTGGAAAGGACATGGTAAAACCTACATTGGCTCCAACGCTATCTGGATGGCCGTGATCGGCCCGGATACGCCTGCGCTCGGAGAGGTCAAAACGGAAATGCAACTCTGGCAAAACCAGGTGGCAAAAACCGGGGCGGCTTTCCTGGGGCTGGATTACAAAAGCCGGAAGGAGGAAGTGGGCAAGGTGATAACCTCGATGATGAAATAAAGGCTGAGTTTACAATAGCATTTTCTTGATCCTCACCACCGGTCCGGGGCAAACTGCATTGTGGCAATTCAGGCAGGCGTTGACCATGCCGGTGTAGTAAGTTTCGGCTTCGCCCGGCTGTGCTTCTTTCAACGCTTTCACGGCCTGCACGTAGGAAAGTGCAAAAGCGGTGTACGCTTCGGTAGCGTTTTTTCCTGCTTCAGTTGGGGTTGCTGTGTGGATTTTTTCAAACGCAACCGCCACGTCCGGTTTTTCACCTCTTTGAACCTGGGCTTTCATCCGCATGCCATCGTCAAACATGGCACGCATCAGCAGAGCAAGTTCACTGTCGCCGTTGGGGTTGAGCGGTTTTTTGGCATTGGCATCGGTAGTGCAGGAGAGCAGGTACGCCGAAGCAACGAGGGTCAGGAAAACGAGTAACTTTTTCATGAAACAACTTTAAAATGAAGGGGCCAAGGTCGATGTTTTTCATGAAAAGTAAAGTGACAAGCGTCAGTGAAATGGCATTTACACCGGTAAAAATGAGTAAGCCGGGCTGCTCAAAATATTTAACTTTGGGGGTCAGCCACAGGCTGGAGGGTAACATTTTTTATATGTTTCCCGTTTTTTACAGCAACACTATTTTCCTCACCCTGACTGAAATACTAACAATTTTCGCTTGAAACTGACAATGTTAAACAACCCGGTTTTCCTGAAATTTCAATTTCAAAATATGAAGCAACTGATCGCAACTGCTGTTTTTTCACTCCTGTTTTTCAATTTTTCATTCGCTCAAAAACCTGTTGACAATGCAGGCATCCAGGCGATGATCGAAAAGTTTAAGGCTGACGCACGTGGCCCATACAAAGATATCCGCTGGTTTTGTCCGGATGGAACTTACGGTGTGCCCCGTACGGAAAATCCCTGCGCTAACATGAAAGATGCCGTCCAGAGGGCCCGCTACAAGGACGAAGTCGTAGCGCTTGGCAAGTCGAATCATATTTTTCTGGGTCAGATTTTATCCAAAACATCGAAGGAAGATTTCTGGGATGCTGAAAACTACAACTCCCGCCTCAAGCAGTACCAGCTTGAAAAATACCTCCGGGCTGTGGATGATGGGTGGGTGCTTCGCAAAGGCCAGTTCTACCGGGGTGCCTACCAGGTAGAAGATGAGGAAGCCTGGGGCATTGATTTTTTCAACTGGCTGCTGGCCAAAGATGAGGTGGCTGAATCGCAATTTTTCCTGCTTCGCCAGGCCGCCAAAGACATCCCGCACCAGGGCGACGACAGCCGTACGCAGAAAGTACGGGCCGTTTCAAAATCCATCTCTGACAAGTACACGCCGTTCACCGATCTGCGGGTGAAAATCCACGGGCAGCCGGAGCCGGGCGACATCGCCAAAGTCAAAGCCTTCAAGGCACAGCATCAGGCAAAATTAACCTCCGGTTTGCTCAGTCAGCTCGACGAACTCATTGCAGATATGGAGGCTGTGTACCAGCCCGTTAACCTCAACACCCTGAACAAATATTTGAAAAATGTACCGCAGGACAGTGAACTCGGGCAGGCGCTGACGGCCTATATCGGCACCTTCGGCCAGCCTCAGGCAACTTCGGCCAGGGTGATGGCAACTGCTGAGGTGCTGTACAAAATCCGGAAGCAGTTTTTAACGGTGAAAAATAAAAAAGGCAGGCTCGCACTGCTTGATATTTCGAATGCACTGGAGGAAGTTTATTTCAAAGACGTGGCTGAATGGAAGGCCGTCAATGCCGCCGATTTGATGAATAAAATTTGCTACACAGGCATGGCTGCCGCCGGCACCGGCTTCCTCGAAATCTGGGAGTGGGAAGCTGTGGAAGGTGAACTTGCCGCACCGATGGCTGATGAAATTCCGCTGTCGGAAATGAACGCTTACCTCGAACGCAGCCGCAGCCTCGTCGAGTGGGGCACGGGCATGGTGCGGGGCGTGTACGGCAATGTGGTCAATCAATTCAACGGTTTTGAGCCCCTGGCTTACGGCTTTTTTGATGACCGGATCCGTGGTTCGGTGTTGTTAAATCTGGGGCAGAGCGTCACCCAGTTCGGCGATTTTATTGCAAAAGAAGCCAACTTCTCCAACCAGGTGATGAACATCGGCAACCAGAGCCACGCACGGGGCCTGAATCCCGGTTTTGCGCTCGGCGAACTGGTCGTCGTCAGCGAATCGGAGGATGAAGTAGAGGTTTCAAAAGATAAAATTTACATCTTCAACCGCCCGCCCGGCGACCTGAAACCGGTGGCAGGCATCGCTACGGTGACTGAAGGAAACCTGGTGTCGCACGTGCAGTTACTGGCCCGTAACCTGGCCATTCCGAATGCAGTGATGTCTTCTCAGAACCTGGCGGATTTGAAAAAATTCTCTGGCCAGAAAGTTTTTTACGCCGTGTCGAACCGGGGCACCGTCATCATGAAACCGGCGGAGAAAATGACAGACGAGGAGAAGAAGCTTTTCGAAGTGAAAAAACGCAGCGAGGAGCGCATCACCGTGCCGGTGGAACGGACGGATCTTAGTCAAACCCAGGTGCTGAACATGCGGCAGGTCAACGCTGCTTCTTCCGGTAAAACCTGCGGGCCCAAGGCTGCAAACCTCGGCCAGCTCAAGGAATTTTTTCCTGACAACGTGGTGGAAGGGCTCGTCATTCCTTTCGGTATTTTCCGGCAACACATGGACCAGGCCATGCCGGGGAAAGGCATGAGCTACTGGCAGTTTTTGAATCAGGTCTTCCAGGAAGCCCGGGAAATGAGCAAGATGGGTAAAACGGACGAGCAGGTGGAGGCTTTCACGCTCGGCGAGTTGGAAGTGTTGCGCAATGCCATCAAACAAATCAACCTCTCACCGGAATTTGTGTCGGATCTGAAACGGAGTTTCAGCAGTGCATTCGGTAAGGAAATCGGCAAGGTACCTGTGTTTTTGCGCAGCGATACCAACATGGAAGACCTGAAGGACTTCACCGGTGCCGGCCTCAATCTCACCCTGTTCAATGTGGTGGACGAAGCTAAAATTCTCCAGGGAGTCAAAGATGTCTGGGCTTCGCCTTACACCGAGCGGAGCTTTAAGTGGCGGCAGCGTTACCTCCTCAATCCTGAGAATGTCTTTCCGTCCATCCTCGTCATTCCCAGTGTGGATGTGGATTACTCCGGCGTAATGATCACGAAAGGCATCACCAGCGGCAATGCCAGCGACCAGACCGTTGCTTTCAACCTGGGTGCAGGTGGCGCCGTTGACGGGCAGGCTGCCGAATCTTATCTGCTTCGCAACGATGGGAAAAACGTGCTGCTTTCCCCTGCCCGGGAACCGACCTTCCGCAAGCTGCCCGAAACAGGCGGCACTGCTGTGAAGTACGCAACTTTTGAAGAACCCATTCTCAACCATGGCAATGTGTACGATCTGCGCATGTTGGCTTATAATCTCTACCAGAAATTTACTGAAATGAAAGCCCCCTACGACGTGGAGTGTGGTTTCAAAGATGACAAACTCTGGCTCTTTCAGGTGCGGCCGTTCGTGGAGAACAAGAATGCAGTGAGTTCGGCATACCTGGAGTCCATCACACCACAGGTGGATGAAAAGAAGATGGTAGGACTGAAAAAGGGACTTTGAATCGGGCGGTGCTTTCTGAAAGTTCCGTGACCCATGGAAAGCGGATTTAGCATTTTTAATACAAAACAATGATGAACCGAATTAGCGGCTTTCATGAAAATGCAACAGTTGCGGAGAGAATTATCCAGGTGAATGGGCAGGTGGGCCTGCGGGTTGTCAGTTTTGAGCCCGTCCGTCCGGCGGGCAATATGCCGTTGGTATTGGTGGCCGGTTTGTCAACTATGATGGATAGTTTTCACGGCGTACTGCGTGAATTAACCCGGGATTTCACGTTGCATTATATTGAAACACGGGAAAAACCTTCTTCGAGACTCAGCGGAAAAGTCCGCTTTACCATTGGGGAAATAGGCAAAGACGTGGCTGCAGCAGTGCAGATGTTAGGACTTTCGGAGGAAAGCTACGTGTTGATGGGGTATTCGCTCGGTGCGGCAGCTATTGCTGATGGTTACCGAAATTTAGCATCGAAGCCCTTCTGTATGCTTTTTGTGGAACCTACGCCTGCTTTGCATTTTCCAGGTTGGAGTTTGGCCATGATACGTTGGTTTGGAGTACCGCTTTATCCCATGGTGAAGGCCTTCGTGAAATGGTATCTTTATAATTTCCGCATCGACAAAGCGGAAGACGAGGAACTGGTCTTGATTATATCGAGGGCACTGGACAATGCCGATCCGGTCAAGTTAAGCAACTGCATCCTTGATAATGCAGGGTACAAGTCCTGGGATATACTCAACCTGATTGATTCCCCGTCCCTGGTGGTGGCTACCTCTAAAGATAAGCTGCATGTTTTCGATGATGTGAACCGCATGGTCACCTCCATCAATAATTGCAGCTACATCGATATGGAAGATAACCAGCGGACGCATAGTGCGGAAATGGGCCACGTTATCCGGGATTTTTTGAAGAAAGTAAAGAACGAAGTTAAATAGCAGCACCTTTCATCTCGGGATGGAAAGCATTCTAACATGCTGTAAAAAAATTTTGAAAATGAAATCTAAACCATTTTTTCTGCTCCTTTTTCTTGCCGGCCTCCTCACCGAAGCCGCTGCCTATCCCATCGACGGCTACGCCCTCACCGGCATCCGGCGGTTGCTGCGGCTTGAGTTGATTTTGAAAGGTGAAATGGAGGGTAAACAACCTATCCCCGGTGCTCAGAAATCCATCGAAGACATCAAGCTTCATCTCTACGGAACTCCGAAAGCTGACAGCCTCGGCTACCTGCCGGAGCCAGACCCGGAATTTCAGAAAAAACTCAATGCCCTGTTTCCCAACCTGAACGAAAGCTATTCCATGACCTTGCTGGATATTTCGCCGGGTAAACCTATTCGCTATGCCAAGCGCCAGGAATCACGAGGCTTTCAGCCTGGCAGCGTAGGCAAACTGGCAGTGGTTGCCGGGTTGTTTTGCGAGCTGCAGAATTTGTTCCCTGACTCTTTCGAATTGCGCCGGGAGTTGTTGAAAAAAAGAATGGTGAAGGCCGGCCAGTGGGCCATTTATGACGAACACACCGTTCCGTTTTACGATCCGGAAACGAAGAAGTTTTTCAAACGACAGGTGCAGGCGAGCGATGTTTTTTCGCTGTACGAATGGGCAGATCACATGTTATCGGTGAGTAACAACGGCGCTGCGAGCGTCGTCTGGCGGGAGGCGATTTTGATGCGGGTTTTTGGCAAGGAATATTTCAACCTGACCTTCGAGCAGGCAGAGGCGTATTTTAAAAAAACACCCAAAGCAAGCCTGGCCGACATCGCAACCTCCGTCGTGAACGATCCGCTGCGGGCAGTTGGCATCACCGAAGACGAATGGCGGCTGGGACAGTTGTTTACCCGTGGTGGTACGAGCTACATCCCCGGCAAGGGAGGAAGCCTCGGTACTCCAAAGGGCTTGATGAAATGGCTGGTGGCCATCGAGCGGGGAGACGTTATCGACCCTGAATCCAGCCTCGAAATCAAACGGCTGATGTACATGACCGATAATCGCATCCGCTATGCTGCCAACAAGGAGCTCAAGGATGCGGCGGTTTATTTCAAATCCGGTAGCTTGTACAAATGCAACCGGTCTTCCGGTGAGCCTTGCGGAAAATACCAGGGCAACGTTGAAAATTTCATGAATTCCGTTGCCATCATTGAACATGGCGACAGCACGGTGTATCTCGTGGCGCTGATGACAAACGTGCTTCGAAGGAACTCGAACACCGACCACAATCTGCTGGCGGGTAAGGTGGATAAGTTGGTGAGGGAGTGAGGTAGCCTTACCTCTCTTTCATTTCTTTCAAAACGCCGTTTGCAAAAACCCGCACTTTCTCCTGTCCGCTTTCCAGGCTTTCCTCTACCAGCGGCAGAAATTTTTTGTCGCCCAACTGTCCGATGAGGTACAGCACGGCCAGTTTGATGCGCATGTCCTTGCCTCGCAAAAGCATTTTGAAACAATCGTACTCGGTCGGAATTTTCAGGTTGAGGTTTTTCACCGCCTCTTCGGTAATTGTTTCCAGCATAGCCGTTTCGATGAGTGGAATAATTACCTTTTTGAGGTTGGGCTCCAGCAGGTTGTCGAGGAACTCAAGTGCATTGAGGCGGAGGTCGTCCTTTTCGCTGCGTAGACTTTCATAGATCGCAAAAATATCTTCAGAAGGGTAGTTCAGACCGAGCAGCCGGAAGATTCGTTCCAGATTGCGGTCCAGTCGCTGTTCGATCAGCCGGATGAGCCCCATCCGGGCTTCTAGTTGTTCTTTTTCAAGTTCAGTGACCGGGTCGCTTTTCCGGGTCAGACGGATGTATACCTGGGCGTAAAGTGCGGAGAGCGTATCCTGGTAAAGCCGGGCTTCGTTGAGAATTCGGCGGACGATTTCTTTTTTGTCAAACTTTAGATGCGGGTGGGTATTTCTCAGCGAGTTGAGGCCACGGAGGGCAGATTGCTGTAACACCGTATCGTCGTAATCAAAAAGCTCGAACAGAAAATCCACAGATTGTTGCGATCCGATTTTTTTCACCACCGAAGGAAAAACCCTGATTGCTTCTGCCGAGATGCCCGGTGTGTGGGTCAGGCGACGGAGTTCCGGCACGATGGCTTTGTCGTAATGGGCCAGTGCTTCGGTAGCGCTCTCCCGGTGATGCTCGTCCGTCAGAAAACGGGCAAGGCGGTCAATAAAAATGGGGCTGAGCGTTCTGCCTGCGGCAAGGATAGCGTGTTTCACCACCTCTGGAGATCCATCCGAAAAGAACGGGAAAATATGCTCATGCAGTTCAGGTATGTTAGCGTGACCAATGGTTTTTAAAACCGTAATTTTTTCAAACCGCTCTTCTTCCGGGTTTTTAATAAAAGGAATTTCCTGCAGCAGATCAATGACCCGGTCTTTCAAGCCAAAGGCAGCCTTCATTCTGGGGTTGTCACGATTGTCTCTGGCTAAAGTTACCATCGCTGCTCCTCTGACCCTGAAGTCCTCATCCCGCAGGTATTCGTTCATGAGGGTCAGGCTGTGACTGGGCGAGTGTTCGATGAGGTACTCAAAGGCCTGGATTTTAACCCGTTGCGAGGGGTCGAGTATCAGCGGCTCAACCTCCTCGACCAGAGGATGTTTTTTGTAAAAATACAGTGTGGCAATTGCCTCCGCTTTCACTTCGGCGGATGGATGCTGCAGCAACTTTCGTACAGGTTCGAAAAAGCGTTCATTGTTGAGTTCACGTATTTTGGTTAAAACATAGAGGATTTGCTTTTCCGTGCCATGTTCGAGCACCTTGGTTAGGCCTCCGATGGCGGATTCGCTCGAAAGGTCAATTTGTTTTTTTGAAGGGGGGGCTTCTCCTCTTGCCCTATCAATTTTTAATTTGAAGGAATGCAAATATTCTCCCCTCACGAGGTAGGCAAGGTATATCCAACCCAATATCAGGGCTACGATGATGAGGCTGATGGCCTGCGTAGAAAAGTCGAGGCCTTTCACCACAAAAATCAGAAGCAGGCCACTGATTCCCGTCGCCACACTGTCAACAAAAACATCGATAAAGGTTTTTGTCTGGTTTTTAATATCCGTCGGCACGGGGAGTATGATCAGTTCCATAGCTGCTTTGTTGATGGATTGCTTGAGGCTTCCATCCGACATTTTTAAAAAAACAGCTGCCAGCAGCAACTCCGGGAAAATGAGCAACAAAATTGCCGCAACCAAAATCAGAGAAGGCAGGAAAAACAGGGAGGTGCCAACGCCAAAAGTTCCCACGACCCGCCGGGTGAGGAATAACTGAAGCAACAACGACAGTAAATTGAAGGTGGAAAACCAGAACCCAAAAAATGCCGTCAGTTCGTCGGGGTTGAAGATGACGGACGCCGCAATTCCGCTGAACTGATAGTCGACCAGTTTGGCGACCATGACGCTCACCCCAACGATACCGGCCAGATAAGTCAAATGCCTGGACTGTCGGATGAGGTTGATTGGATGCTCTGCAAAGCCGTTCAATCGTTTTTTTTGTTGAAACGGGGTCTGCATCCCTGCGACGCTTTGGCTCCACAATTTCCGGACGATGGGAATACAAACCGAGAGCAACAGGGCACACACGAACAACAGAAACTCCACCCGCATTACCTGCGCCAGTGCTGAGGTCAGGTATCCTCCAAAAATACCGCCGCCAATGGCCCCTGCGCCGATAAATCCGAACAGCCGTTTGGCTTCCCTTGCATTGAAAACGAGGTTGGCCAGGACCCAAAACTGAGAAGTGGCCAGCAAGGCAAAGATGGCCACCCAGACATAAAAGAGGTAGAGCACGAGCCCTTCCGCCACATTAAACAACAACAAAGCGCCGAACAAAACCAGGGAAATCACTGAATACATCAGGGTTCCGCTCATGATTTTGTGCAGAGGGATTTTTGTCAGCAGGCGGGAGTAGAGTGTGGAAACGATAGCGGCAGCGATGGCCACGAGGATGAAAGCGTTCGGCAGACTTTCAACGCTGAATTTGATGAGGAACAGTCCATTGACCGTCGGTTTTACGATGAGCAGCGTTGAAATTACCAGGAAAATGTAGGCTTGCATCAGAGCAGCCCGCTGGAGTTCGCCCTCCCGGATGTCGAAGGCTTTGCGCAGGAATCGCTCTGCTGCATGGCCAATGGATGTGGTAAATGAGTCTGGCATAAAAACGATGTGTAAAAAAACACAATTCCCGATGCTAAAGGAAAGCACCGGGAATTATTTTTTAAACAAACGTAAGAAGCCCCTGCAAAAACTTAGCCCTTGTTCTTAGGTTGGGTTTGTGTGTTTTGCATCACCAAAACGGAGTTCTTTTTCAAAATATCTTCCACTGCAATGACCAGGTCCCTCATAATTTGCTCACCTTCAGCATCCTCTGCAAGGCCAACCAGAATGTAGCGTTGCCATCCTTCGCCCCAAACCAGCACTGAATCCGAGTGATAGGTCCGCCATGAGCCTGATTTTCTGTACAGCTTGGCTCCCTGTGCCGTGCGGTCCAGGGTGTTCACAAATTTGTGATGCAGCTCCGGTTCGCTCATCATGGTCAGCATGTGCTCGGAGCGTTCGCAGCTAACGAGTTTGCCCATTGCCATCAGGTAGTAAAACCGGCATACCTGCGAAACGGTGGCTGCATGGCTCAATCCCTCCAGCGGGTCAGGGTTGCGTGCGCCTCCGGCAGCGTAACGTTTGCCGACCCAAAGTCCTCCGCCATTATTTTTATCATAAAGTTGATACCTGGGATCGGTAAGTACGCTGGAGATTTTTTTGTATCCAAGCCGGTCAATCATTCGGGTCGTAGCCTGATTATTTGACTTGCTGATCATTGAACGCATATCGGAAAGTACTTCCGGCGTTGCTTTTAGTTCTCCCTTTGCGATAGCATCTTCAGCAGCCAACAGCACTGCAATTTTTGGAAGGCTTGCAGCGTACATCATTTCATCGCTGTTGACAGCAGCATAGCGCACGTTGTAAGGGTCAGCGAGGTCGACAAGCCCCACGGCCAATCTTTTTTGGGCGATGAGCTGCTTCCACTTAGGGTTTGCGTTGAGTTTTTTAGCCAGCTTAGCTTGTAGGTCTGCGTCCTCCAAACTTCTCAGCGGTAAAACAAACCGATCCGGCATTTGAAGTGGCAGATCCGGGTTGTAGTTACTTTGTGCGAATGTTCCGATAGCTATAAAAAATACCAGGGCGCAGGTCTGCAAAGTTTTAAAAATCATTGAAATCTCTTTTTTGAAGTGAATAGTTTACCGATTTAAACACCGGTTTTTGTGGTTAAAAAAAGACAGTAACCTCGGTCCGCTTCTTCGAAACGGGCGAAAAGCAGTAAAAGCATCGGGCTGATACCACGGTTAGTCTTAATTGTTCTCGGTAAAAAGTTTCTTCTGAGAGATGCCTGGGTACAAAACCCGGATCGTATAAGGTGCGAAATTAAAATATGGTTCGCTGAGATTTTGTTAAAGTTTCAAATTTAATCAGAAGGCTGACATTTTTCCAGCGACTGTCCGCCTAATTCCAGGTAGCGTGTTGCCTTTTTTTTCACCCTTTCGTCAATCCGGTCTCTTTTTTTGATGTAAAACCAGTCTGCCTGAGCGTATTCTTTTGTTAGTGTCAAAGTCAAATATCCGTGTCGGTTCAGGTCGAGGTAGCGCAGATGGGGGTTGTTTTTTTTCTTCTTGAAACGGCGTTTTGCTTCCCAGGTAATAAACCTGGGCACTATTTCATCAAAGTTGAAAGACGTGACACTGGGCGTTGTAAATTCAGCTCCGATGACCCCTTTTCCTGTTTTTTTATCGTAAACACCGGGGTTTGAGGGTTCGCTGGTCAATTCAAAAGCCCAGGAAGTGTGCACATCACCGGTGATGACAACGATATCTTTCAGGTTGTTTTCATAAAAAAAATCAAAGATTCGCTGTCGCTCCACCGGGTATCCATCCCACCGATCCATGCCAATGGATGGGGTTCTGCTGAAAACTTTACTGTCGTTGAGGGGAGAAAAAATGACCTGATTGCCGATAATTTTCCAGCTTGCCTTGGACTCTTTCATACCGTTTAACAACCAGGCTGTCTGCGCTTCGCCCAACATGAAACGGTCAGGTGATTGCAATGCCGGATCATTGATTCCTTTGGCTTGTGCGCTTCGCCCTTCGAGCCGTCCATCGAGCATCCAAAGCTCGGCGAGATTGCCGAAGGAAAATTTTCGGATGATGCTTTTTTCCGGGTTTTCACGAATCGGCAACCATTCAAAATAAGCCTGCCTTGCTTCTGCTTTCCGCAGCTCCCATTCTTCTGCTTTTTGCCGGTTATTACCCGGGCCTTCGATGGAGGCGTTGTTTGCAATTTCGTGATCATCCCAGATTACAATGAATGGATGCAAACGGTGTGCCTCTTTCAGTTGTGGGTCAAGCCGGTACTGACCGTAGCGGGTACGGTAATCCTTCAATGTGGTACATTCTTTATCGGGGATGTGGCTGCGGTATTGGTTTTTTAGCATGCGTTTCCGGCCTGGGCGCCAGGAACCATATTCGTAGATGTAGTCGCCCAAATGGATCACAGCGTCGAGGTCGTTACGCTGGGCAATATCACCGAAAGCGTTGAAGTAGCCTGATTGGTAATCAGCACAACTGACGACGGCAAATCGAAGTTGATCCGGGTCTGTAGTTTTACATGTTTTGGTTCTGCCAATGGGGGAAAAAGTGTCTTTGTGTTTAAAACGATAAAAGTAAGTTGTGCCTGGTTTGAGGCCACCAGCATTAACTTTTACGGTGAATGCAGAGGAGGCATCCGTCATTACTGAGCCTGAACCTACGACATTCTGCATGAGGGTATCCAAGGCTACTTCCCAACTAACCTGTTGAGGTTCAATATTTTCCGGGATTATTTTTGACCAAATGACCACACCGTCTTCCTGGGGATCGCCTGATGCGACCCCAAAGTAGAAAGGGGCATTGCTTGAATCAAGTAAACCTGAAAGTTCAGGGTGGAAAATGTTTTGCGTTGAGGCCTCAGAAAGGACGAGTAGCGTAAAAAGAGTCAGGTTTACGATTCGCATCGTTTGATTTTTTGCCAAAAATAAAACAAGCGAAACGGCTTGAAGAAATTTTATTGGGTCATTTGCCAAAATTATCCGGCATCAGTTACCAATTCCACATTTTTAGCCCGGGGGCCTTTGGGGTCTGCCTCTATTTCGAATTTTACTCTATCTCCGGTGCGAACCCGGTCTTTCAGTTCGGAAATATGTACGAAAATGCGATTGTCAAACTCCTTGCTTTGGATGAAACCGTATCCTCTTGACCGGTTGAAAAATTTAACAAAACCTGTTTTTGACTCCTCGGAATTGCTTTTTCCAAAAAGAGATTTTACGAATTGGATTAAGTTCATAACTGATTGATATTTTGAGCTTTGGATAAGCGGCGGCTTCCTGCCTTCGAATTCGGGACGACGTAATTCTTTCTTGCGAAAGCCGGATTTCACTAAAAGAAACTTGGCTCACGAGCGGGAATAATCTGATGGTTAAGTAAGGATACAGATTTCTACGTGCTCGAATGCCGGCTGCTCGTAATGTAAGACCACAGAAGTGACCTGAAGAAATTAGTTTTAGAAGAGATCCGCTGTTATTTTTTCCCGGTATTCAGCATCCAGGAGTTCATTTCTTCTTACTTCTGAAGGTTTGGTAAAAGTTCTGCGGCGCATGAGTTCCTGGCGGAGCTTGGTTTGTCTGTGTTTTCTTTTGTAACGTCTTAAAGCCCTGTCGATACTTTCACCTTTTTTTACATTAACTATTAGCATATTTCAATTTAAGTGTTAAGAAATTAATTAGATGCCTTCCTTATGGAAGAGCCTTTGGTTTTTAGTTTACTTGAGCGATAGTTCCAGCGTTATATGGGTTGCTTTGAAGTGCCCGGTTTTACTGACTTAGTCTTTCTCGGCAACCGAGAGTTCTTCCTGGTTAATCACGTCGTAAAGTCCGCTTTCAACCCGCTTTTCGAATTCTGATTTCGGGACAGGCATAGTGCGGTTTAGGGTGACAAACTTAAGGACTACAGTCCTTGCGTTTTCTTTGACGATCTTAACTTTAATACTTCTATTTTCTAACATGACTTATTCTGTTTTATGATGGACAAATGATTACGTGACAGACTGCCTGCCTAGTTTACTTGAGGCTGAGTACTTTCAACGAAGTTTTTACCATTCCACTTTCCGAGCCACTCAATGTCCTTGCCGGCTGCTTTGTAATTTTTAAATGCGGAAATAGCTTTGATTTTATCTTTTCTGTGTATGGTGATGTTGTTCGGGTATGATTTAATTGTAAAGTAATACTTCCCTTCGCCGTACTCAAAAGAATTTCTTCTTCTCATGCTTAAAAATGTTTTAATTAAAAAATAAGGATTTTCGAAAGATGGTTTTGCTGCCGGTTTTGAAAATATGGAAAAGGCAGTCAATGAAGTATGCAGCTTTAATTTTCAATTTCAGATTTTCAGTTATTCGCAACCGAAACTTTTATTGAAAAAGAACCTGTTTGTTAAGCTGACTTATTGGAATGTTGGTGGAGAATTATGCACTAAAAGGCATGAATAGTGCACGTCACTACGAATGTCGTAATTATACTTAATTAACTGCATGTTGCTAAAATAAACATTTTTTTTGAAAAAAAGGTATTTTTTTCATCTTTTTCTGGAAAAATGATTGTTTTTGCTTCAAAATGGCGATTTTTTGTGCAAAAATACATAAAACCTTTTTTTTTAAAGTGTTTAGCCAAACTTCGGGAGTGCCAGAATAAGATTACCAAAAAACTATCTTTGTTCTCTTCTCGCAGATGAATCTTATTGGGAAGTGATGCAACAATTTTTAGTCAAACTCCTCCACTGGCTCAGTGTTTCATGGCGATATTTCCAAATCGTTTTAGACCGGGCTATTCAATGGTTGTCCAGCCATATTTCTGAGCGTAGTTACCAGGTATTGGTGGCTATCATCATTGGCATAGTGGCTGGCCTTTCTGCCGTGATCATGAAAGGGTCCGTTGCCAGGGTTAGGGACTGGATGCATGGAAACGATCCCACGCAAGGCAATTTTGGCTTTGTTTTTTTTCCTATCATCGGCATTTTACTGACTGTTTTTTACATCCGTTACATCCTTCGCAAGAAACTCAACATTGGTTTTCCCGGACTTATTTATGCCATCTCGAAAAAGCAGGTTAATCTACCTAAGCATGAAACGTATTCGCACATTATCACAAGTGCTCTGACGGTAGGGTTGGGGGGATCGGTAGGGCTCGAGGCGCCGATTGTCCGAACCGGCTCGGCCATTGGTTCAAATCTTGCCCGTCAGCTTAGAGTTGGGCGCAGGCGGCAGACATTATTTTTGACTTGTGGAGCGGCTGCCGGCATGGCAGCAATTTTCAACAGCCCGGTGGCAGCTGTGATCTTTGCGTTTGAGGTGTTGCTGACCGACATTGCGCTGTCCTCCTTCATACCGCTGTTGATTGCTTCGGCGACAGGGGCAGTGGTAGCTCGCTTTTTCTATTACGAGCAACTTTTTTATCTGCCAACTACCGACTGGCAGGTGGGGAGTATTCCTTATTATGCTTTGCTGGGTTTGTGCTGTGGTCTGCTTTCGACTTACATGCTTCGGATGACGTTGTTTTTTCAAAATTATTTTCAGAAAAAGAAAAACCAGCAGCAAAAATTAATCTTTGGCGGGTTAGCTCTCGGCGGGCTTATTTTTTTGATGCCTCCTCTTTTTGGTGAAGGTTATATTACTGTAAATCAACTCCTTAAATCAGAGTATAGTGCCATTACAGAGCATAGTCTGATCTACCAGTATTCCGGTGATATTTGGGTGGTGGTCATTTTTGCAGTAGCCGTCATTTTAACAAAAGCCATTGCTTCGGCAGCTACCTTGGCCATGGGAGGCAACGGAGGGGTTTTCGCTCCGGCCATGTTTTCGGGAGCAATTCTGGGGTTCATTTTTGCCATTTCAATGAATATGTCAGGTGTGACCCATTTGCAGGTGGCAGATTTTATTGCTGTTGGAATGGCAGGTATCCTGAGCGGGCTTATCAAGTCGCCTCTAACCGGTATCTTCCTCATCGCTGAAATTACCGGCGGCTATGCCCTGTTTGTCCCGCTGATGATCGTGTCTGCGCTGGCTTATTTTGTTACGTATTATTTTGAACCGCAGTCCATTTTTACCAAAGAGTTGTATCAAAAAGGCCTCTGGGTACCATCTCATCAAAAAGACCGGCATATCTTGAAAAGAATGGAATTGGAAGACTTGGTCGAACGGAATTTTTCGACGGTGAAATCGACCGGAACATTGGGCGACCTGGTGAAGGTAATCTCCAGTTCTCGCCGGAATGTTTTCCCTGTTCTCAATGATGACGGTGTTTTGCAGGGTATTTTACTGCTTGACGACGTGAGAGAGTTGATGTTTAAACCCGAGATTTACGAAACTACCCTGGTAAAGGAAATTATGTACCCGCCTCCTACAACGCTTACTTCCGGCGAGCCTATGGAGTCCGTGATGGAAAAGTTCGAACGGTATCAGGTCTGGAACCTTCCGGTTTTAAAAAATGGAAGATATGATGGGTTTGTCTCAAAATCGTCGGTTTTCGGCAAATACCGGGAGTTGCTGCAAATTGAAAGTGATGAAGCCTGAAAGCAAACTGCCGGCGCCTTGAATCAGGCTGCCGGCAGTTTAAGTGCAATTTGTTAAAAAATTTGTTACCAATGACAAAGTTCTCACCGCAAGAAAGAGAACCGTTATTTAATCGAAAAGTGTAATATCTATTTAGGAAGTAATTCGGCGACACCGAGTATATCGAATAACCAATTGGGTTGTAACTTTAACAGAAATAAAGCTGTGCCGAAAAGCATCAGGAGGGTTGCTTTGAAAATTCGAAGCTGATGACGGAGTGAATCTTGTTTTTCTCCATCAAGCCATTCTAAAAATTCGGGAGAAAGTTCCGTAGAAGTGTTGTGTTTGACCGTTTGTTCCATAGTTCTTTTGTTTTTTGTCAAACTTTCTAAACGTAAAATCGTGCCAGATTGCCCTTTTTGTGAAGTTTGATAAAAAAAACTCCAGTTTTATCGTCAGTTTCTTTTAAAAATGACTTTTTCTGCCACCTGGTTGTGTTTAACAGCTCTGTCTTAAGGATTTACAATAGACGTTGTACTTGGTCCTGGCGTTTGCTATTTCGGTGTTATTTTTCAGGATGGGAACCATATTTCATTTCCATTTGCTGATTCTGATTAAACTTACCTAATTTCAAGCCTGTTACATGACCTGAATTTTTTAAGGAAGCACAATTGCGTCCTAATCATTTGACAAGCAATCAACATTTATGAAACGATCAGTTTTATTACCTTTTCTTTCCACGTTGTTTTTTCTTTGTTCCTGTGCCAATTACAAAATGCACATCGAGGGTGAGCAGTTCCAGGCTGTTCCGGCCAGCCTGGGAGAGCCGGAGCACATCATGTTTCTGATGGGCGATGCGGGATATGCATCACTCGGAGAAGTGCCTCCTGCTGTTAAGTTTTTAGGTAAACAACTGGAACAGGCGCCTGCGAACAGCTCTTGCATAATTCTTGGTGACAACATTTATCCTGGCGGTTTACCCCCTCGTAATGACCCGGAACGGGAACTGGCCGAGCACCGGATCACCATGCAGCTGGATATTTTGAAAAAATTCAAAGGCCAGCCTTATATCATCCCCGGCAATCACGATTGGTACCAGGACAAACCCAGAAAGGGTGTCGAGCGGGTCGAAAAATTTGTAGAGAAATACCTGGACCGGGGTGACGTCTGGGTACCTGATGACGGATGTGCCGGTCCGGAAGTGGAAGATCTCAGCAAAACTGTCGTTGCTATGTTTGTTGATTCGGAGTGGTTTCTCATGAACTGGCAAAAAGAACGGGAATTGAACGAAGGCTGCGACATCAAGAGCCGGGAGTCATTTGCGTTTTATGTGCAGGATGAAATGAAGAAAAATCGTCGTAAAAACATCGTAGTGGCCATGCATCATCCGCCTTACACCAATGGTCCGCATGGCGGAAGGTTCTCTTTGCGGCAGCACATTTTTCCACTGACTGATTTTTCTAAAAAATTATATATCCCGTTGCCAATCATCGGTTCTGCTTTTCAATTTGTCAGGGCCACCGCAGGATCAAGAGAAGATAATTCACATCCACAGGCCAATGAATTGAAACGAATCATGGAGTCCTCGGCCAAGAAAAACGGGAATTTCATCTTTGTGAGTGGTCATGAACACACGTTGCAATATTTTGATGTGGATGGACAACAGTTCATCGTCAGTGGTGCAGGATCGAAGCATAACGCCGTCGGGAAGGGTAGGGGTATGCAGTTTGGATATGGCAAGGAGAATGGCTTTTCTATTTTAAAATTTTATCCGGAAGGCGAGGTTTTTCTTGAAATGTGGGTTGCCAATCCGGATGGGGAGGATGGTAAAATGGTTTTTTCAAGGCAAATCAAAGGCAAGCTTCCCACCTTTGAAACGGATATTCCAACAGAATTTCCTGAGTACCGAGATTGGAAAGATTCGGTCTCAGTAGCATTGAACCCTGATGTGAAAGATAGCCCCGTTCATCGTTTTTTCTGGGGGGACCACTATCGCAAGACTTACAAAACAGCCGTTAAGGCTCCTGCACTTGACCTTTCAACCTGGAAGGGTGGGGTCATCCCGTTGAAACGGGGAGGTGGGTCGCAAACCAATTCACTGCGGGTGGAAGATCCGGAAGGTAATCAATGGGTGTTGCGTTCCATGCTGAAGGATGAATCAAGGATTGTCCCGTACCCTTATAGCGAAACGTTTGCGAAGGATGTTTTTGCCGATCAGTTCACTTCCGCCAACCCGTATGCTGCCTTCGTGATGCCCAAAATGTCTGATGCCATTGGGATTTATCACACCAACCCGAAGCTTTACTACATCCCCAAACAACCCCAGCTTGGCGATTACAATGACCTTTACGGCGGAGGCCTGTATCTCGTGGAGGAGAGGGCTGATGGCGACTGGCGTGGGCTTTACAGCTTTGGGTTTTCAAAAAAACTCCTTTCCACCCCAGATGTGATCGAAAAAAAGGAAAAAAAATCTGACCATCGCATCGACGGCGTCTTCACGGTGCGAAGCCGTCTTTTCGACAACCTGTTGGGAGACTTTGACCGCCATGACGATAACTGGCGATGGGCCAGTTTTAAAGATGAAAAAACAGGGGTGACGACCTACCGGCCCATTCCCCGTGACCGGGATCAACCGTTCATAAAATATGATGGTTTCCTGCCCAGGGTTCTTAGTCACACCGTTCCTTTTCTCAAGCAGTTGAAAGTTTACGGAAATGAAATACCGAATATCAAATGGGTGAATTATCATTCAAAATATTTTGATCCGACTTTCCTCAGCGAACCTGACTGGACGGTGTGGGAGCGGGAAGCCAGGCACATCATGGATAATCTCACTGACGCAGTGATCGATAGTGCGATGACTGACTTTCCAGTTGAAATTCAGGCACTCGACGGCACTTGGATTGCTGAAAGGATCAAAGGACGACGGGAAAATATGCTTGAAATTGCCCGTGAATTTTATTTGCTTGTTTCAAAAAAAGTAGATGTGGTAGGTACCAATGATCAGGATTATTTTGAAGTGGAGCGTCTGGACGATGAGCACACAAGGGTGAGAATTTATGCGTCCAATAAGAAAGGCGATAAAAAGGAGGTGTTTTATGAAAGGACTTTTTTGACCAGTGAAACAAAGGAAGTTCGCCTGTACGGTCTTGATCAGGAGGATCGGTTTCACATCACCGGAAATGTAAATAAGGGTATCCTTATCCGGTGCATCGGTGGGCTGGATGACGATTTTTTTACTGATGAATCAACGGTTGGCGGCCTGGGAAAAAAGACTAAAGTATACGACACCAAAGGCGATAACCATCTGAATTTGGGCTCCGAAGCTGCTAATAAAACCTCGAATGATCCGATCTTAAATACCTATGATCGCCGTTCCTGGGATACAGAACATAACAATGGGATGTTATTTCCGCATGCTGCTGCCAACCCTGATGATGGACTGGCCCTCGGTGCAGGAGCCATTTTTACCAGGTATGGTTTCAAAAAATCGCCTTACGCTGCCCGGCATATGATCTTAGGAAAGTATGCTTTTGAAACACAGGGCTGGGATATTAATTACAACGGCGAATTTATCCGGGCTCTGGGTAGGTGGGATGTAATTGCAGATGCAAAATTGCAGGGCCCGCTTTACACCCGCAACTTTTTTGGGTATGGCAATGATTCTCCTTTTTATATCGATGACGATGCTATTTCTACGGATTTTATCCGGGTGCGGGAGCAGCTTTACGGTGTGTATCCGTCTTTGCGCCGGCGCATCAGCGATAGTTTTTCGTTTTCGCTCAGGGGGCATGCGGAGGCTGTCGAAATTGAGGAGACGCCCGATCGCCTGGTAAATCGCAGCAATGAGCAAATCCGGACAGCTGTTTTTGAAACACAGTATTTTGGTGGTGGCGAGTTGCAAATCAATTTTTTAAATGCGGATAATCTCGTCAACCCAACGCAGGGGTTAAGCTTTGATCTTACTGCGGGGTGGAAGTCGAACCTGAAAGAAACAGACCGGAGTTTTGCCTATTTTGATGGAAGTCTTGGGATTGTCTTGGGCGGAAATCCGCTTGTTTTGGCAAGTAAAGTAGGTTTTCGTCATGCGACGGGCGACTTTGAATTCTACCAGGCACCGGCGCTGGGAGCCCGGAATAACCTGAGGGGTTTTCGAAATGAACGCTTTATTGGAAATACTGCATTTTACCATCAAAATGATTTGAGAATCAAGTTGACAACGGTTAAAAACTACTTGTTGCCCTTTACTCTTGGCGTATTGGGAGGCTATGACTATGGCCGTGTCTGGTCAGATTATGATGAGACGGATAACTGGCACGACAGTTACGGGGGTGGACTATGGCTGAGTCCTTTTGATCTGATGGTAGTTACGTTCAGTTATTTTCAATCTGATGATGGTCCAAGGTTCGAACTACGAGGAGGTTTTGCGTTTTAAAAACAGGAAAACCCGGGATAAAAAAATAGCGCTGCCAAACGGCAGCGCTTGAAGACCAACTTTAATGATAAAAAAACGAACAGGATTTTGGACTAAAACTAGTACTGTCTCTATCTGGTTAAGATATTTCTATTTTTGACTTGTTAGCCGCAACTGCCGGCGTGTTGAACATTTCCTTAATGAGTGTCACTTCGCCGGAATCTACGCTGTACATTGCACCGGCTATTCCGATTTTGCCTTCTTTGTAAAGTTTGCGAAGTACTGAGCTTTGCTGTAAAATTTCATCCATTTGTAGCAGCACATTTTCGTGTGATACTTCTTCGACCAGCATTTCGTAACTGATCTCACCACCTTTTTCGCCCTGTACTTTTTCAACGGAAGGTTGTATTTTTTCAAGTAGTCCGGTCAGGTGGCCCATTTCTACATGACTGCAAGCACCTTTCACTGCCCCGCATTTGGTGTGGCCGAGTACCATGACAAGCTTTGAACCTGCTACCTGACATGCGAATTCCATACTACCTAAAATATCTCCATTCAGAACATTTCCGGCGATACGCACAGAGAAAATATCGCCAAGACCCTGGTCGAAGACCAACTCCGCAGAAACCCGGGAATCTATACAGCTGAGAATTACAGCAAAAGGGAACTGTCCTTCCGAGGTTTCATTGACCTGCTGAAGTAAATTGCGATTGAAGCGTAAGTTGCTGACAAAGCGCTCATTCCCTTCCATCAGAATTTCGAGGGCTTTTTGAGGAGTCAGGCTAAGCTGGGTGTCTTTTGTTTGTGTACGCATTTTTTATTGTTTTTTTAAAATTAAAGATGGGTATCGGGTATCGAGATCAAAACATGTCAAACATTAAAATTTGCAATCCTTTGAAAACGATACCTGATACCATGGTCAATTTAGTTTACCTGTTCTGGTTCAAGGCTACCTAGTTTTTGTTTCTTTTCATTGATAACACGTTGAGCTTTTTTTACCGAGTCATTGCGCTGGCGAAGTGCCAGGCCTTGAATAGTCAGGTCGATATTATTCAATGTAGCCTTTTCTTCAAAATCTTTAATGATCTCGTAAACATCGTAATCAATATTAACAGATTTGGTCGCATCGATCACCACTCTCGTGTTTGGCGGAATTTCATCCAGCGTTTTCATGATGCTCGCACGATTAAGAAAAGAGACATCCTCTGAAAGGCGGATGAGAAAGGTGTCGCCATGTTCGTCGTGAGTTTCCTCTGTAAAGAAGTATGGATTTCGCAAATTGTTGAGCAGAATGAAAAAACCTGCGACTGCCATACCCAAGCCGATACCCATCAGCAAATCCGTCATCAAGATACCAATAATCGTTACAATGAACGGAATGAATTGGTACTTGCCCAGATTATACATCTGCTTGTAAAGTGAAGGCTTTGTCAATTTGTAACCTACCACAAAGAGAATGGCCGCTAAAGTTGCCAGGGGTATAAGGTTCAGGACATTGGGGATGATTACTGCTGCAATGAGCAATAAGAATCCATGAAAAATACCTGCTGCTTTGGTTTTTCCTCCTGACTGGATATTCGCAGAACTACGGACGATTACCTGCGTAATCGGCAATCCGCCAATGAAACCTGAAACTATATTTCCTAATCCCTGTGCTTTTAATTCCCTACTGGCAGGGGTGATCCGGCGAAAGGGATCAAGTTTGTCTGTCGCTTCCACACATAGCAGCGTTTCAAGGCTGGCTACGATGGCTATGGTGAAAGCTGAAGTGTAAACTGCTACGTTGGTAATCTGACTGAAATCAGGTAATGTAAACAATCCCAGAAAGCCTTCAAACCCTTCTGCTACCGGAATTTGAACCAGATGGCTGGAGCCGATGGCCAGGTGCGGGGCAAATACCTGGAAAGCCAGATTCAACAGAATGCCAGCAGTTACGGCCACAAGCGGACCTTGAATCCAATGAAAAAGCTTGACCCTTTTCATAAACGGCCGCTCCCACAAAATAAGGATAGTCAAAGAAATAAGCGTTACAATAACTGCCCCTGGCTGAATGTAGTTCAGCATATTAGCCAACTCTGAAAATGTATTTTCTGAATCCGGCTGATTAAAGCCGGTCACACCTTCAGGAACCGCATCGTAGCCAAATGCATGAGGTATTTGCTTTAAAATAATGATGAGGCCAATTCCGGAAAGCATACCTTTAATGACGGATGAAGGGAAATAATACCCGATAATTCCTGCACGAAGAAAGCCAAGCACCATTTGAATGACGCCTGCCAGTACAACTGCAAGTAGAAATATCTCCCAAGAGCCCAGCGTGGCAATGGCGTTCAATACGATAACTGCCAAGCCTGCTGCCGGACCACTCACGCCGAGATTCGACCCGCTCGCAAGGCCTACAACAATACCCCCTACAAAACCGGCAATAATACCTGAAAATAAAGGCGCCCCGGATGCCAGTGCAATTCCAAGGCACAAAGGTGTGGCAACAAGAAAAACGACTATGCCTGCCGGTATGTCATATTTCAAATTGCTGAAAAACCCTTTTGATAGGGCATCTAACTGTTCGTTCTGATTTTTTACCATTTTTTGATCATTTTATTGGTTGAAATTTCAATGATGCAAATGTCGGTAGCTAATATTAGAGGTGGTTTAGAAGGAAATTAGAATAAGATTAGAATCATAGGCTCTCATTGTGAGCAGGTGATTTTCGGCATGAATTATTGAATGGAGGTACCTTACTTTTGCTAAAAATCATTTTATGAAAATATTAGTTGTCGAGGACGAACCTTCTATTTCCAACTTCATCAAGAAGGGGCTTGAAGAGAATGGCTTTGAAGTTTCACAAGCTTTCGACGGTGAGATGGGATTAAAGCTTGCAGGCAGGGATGACTTTGAGTTGATCATTCTGGATTTGATTCTTCCCGGCATAAATGGTTTGGAGTTTTGCCAAAAACTACGCAGCCAGATCCAGGTTCATACACCTGTGTTGATGCTCACTGCCCTGAGTACTACCGATGACATTGTCACCGGCCTTGATGCCGGTGCGGATGATTACCTTGGCAAGCCTTTCAAATTCAAGGAGTTACTTGCACGTATCCGTGCGCTTACCCGCAGGAAGGGGTCCACTCTCGTCAATGTTAATCGACTTAAAGTTGCAGACTTAGAGGTTGATCTTGATAAAAAGTTTGTAACCCGCTCCGGAAAGGAAATTCGACTCACTCCCAAGGAGTTTTTCCTGTTGGAATACCTCGTGAGAAATAAAAACAGGGTTGTCAGTCGCCTTGATATTCTTGAAAATGTGTGGGACATTCAATTCGACCTTAGCACCAATGTCGTGGATGTGTACATGAACTACCTGCGTAATAAAGTCGATAAACCTTTCGAAGACAAACTAATTCAGACAGTGGTAGGGATGGGTTATATTGTAAAGGATTAGTCCAACTAAAAAATTAGAAGGAGCATCCGATGTTATAGCAAGGCATTTAACTCCACCCCCCCCCCCCTCTTAATTTGCCGGAATTGTTACCAATACTTCTGTTCCTGCCCCTTCCTCTGATTTCAAGGTTATTTTACCACCATGCAGCTCAATGATTTTTTGGGCCAGTGTCAGCCCAATTCCATGTCCTTTCGAATTGCGTGCGTTGCGTGCCCGGTGCATCGGCCGGAAAATATTGGACAAATCCTGGGCAGGGATGCCAATTCCCTGATCTATGATTTTCAGATGATAAAACCCCTGAATTTCGACAAGCTCAACCGAGACCGTCTTATCCCCTGAATATTTCAAGGCGTT
This sequence comes from Bacteroidota bacterium, assembly GCA_030147525.1. Lineage (GTDB taxonomy): Bacteria > Bacteroidota > Bacteroidia > Chitinophagales > Saprospiraceae > UBA6168. The sequence continues at coordinate 359,914 of JASBVF010000056.1, read as the reverse complement.
GTCCACGAGATTTGAGATGGCTGTCTGCAGCAAGTATCGATTGGCGGTTACCAAGTGCTCTTTTTCTGGGGATAAGGTGCTCAACTTTAATCGTTTGGCAGAAAATTTTTCTAAAACTTCCAACAGACAAAGGTCAATCGCTTCAACTTCAGGGTTCGGGAGTGAGGCCAGCGACTCCGCTTTTTCTAGGTCCAGCAACTGCTGCGTCAAAACCCGCAGCCGCTCTGCTTCCGTACTGATTATGCGCAAAGCTTCTTTGTATTCTTCCACCGACCGGTCTTTGACCAGCAGCAGCTCTGCTTCGCCGATGATCGCTGTCAGTGGATTCCGGATTTCATGGCTGGCATTGCTGACAAAATTCTTCTGTGCCTGAAAACCTGCCTGTAACCGGTCGAGCATGTTGTTAAATGCAATCGCTAACTGTCCCATTTCATCTTCTGGCGTGGTGATTTCGAGTCGTAGATCAAGCTGAGAAGCACTGATTCGTTTGGCTTGCTGAATTTTTTTGGCCAACGGCTGCAAGGCACTGGTTGCGGTAAACCAGCTTACCCCCACCAGAATGATTGAACACAGAAACACACCGGCAATAATAATTCGTCTTAAAAAACGAAGCTTCGTTTGGCCAAACTTATCGACTGCCGTCACCACCACGGCGTATTCCCCTGTCGGTAAATCATAAAACTTGCCCAGGCCCTGACGGTTGCCCTGCCAAAACTGAATGGCTTTTTTTGTTAAAATTTCTTCTGAAAACCCCGGGTAAAACAACTGGTCGAGTGAATCCAGGCCTTTGGGTTCCAGCGTGATCACGTACTCGATTTCCTCGTCGAGGGTATGGAGGAAATTTTCCCTGACGGCCTGGGTGACGAGTTCGTTCTTTTCGAGAAAGATAAGCTCGGTGAGCTGCACCCGCTCTTCAAGGCGGCTGAAGAATTCTTTTTTATGAAAATTAGCCGTGAAAAAATAAATGGAAAGACCGAGGCAGGTCACAGCGAAGAACACTGTGAGAGAAAGTGTGATAGTCAGACGGTCACGGATTTTCATGGCAAAATTTGATGGTGAAATTGAAGACTGAGCGCAAAAATAAACCGTAAACTCTACGAAACGAAAAAGCCTCCCGGGTTGAAAAACCAGGGAGGCCCGTTTAAATTACTGCTCGTTTGTAAAAACTATACATTGACCATAGTGCCGTTCGTAGCCTTCACTTCCGTTTCACCGAGGTTGGTTGTACCAATGAAGCGTGTGCGATCAGCATTGTTCAGGTTCTTCCGGCACACAATCTGGTAAGCTGTTGAGCCACCCTGACGGGCGATAAAAACAGACCAGGCAAGGAAAATTGAGTAGATACGGAACGTGCGTTCGCCGTATTTTTCCAACACTTTTTCCCGGTTGCTCATCCAGTTTTTGTACCAGTAGTGGATAGTTTTACCGTAGTGGATACCAATGTTTTCAACGCTGTGAACCTCGAAGCCAACTTTTTCCAGCCGCTTCAAATCCCAGTTCAAAGGCATGCTCGCATCCGCTCCGGAGAAGATGTATTCATTCATGAAAAGGCCCCAGACAAGGTCTTCCCGGTTTTTCTCGGCGAACAGGCTGTCACGCTCACGAAGGCCGGCAATTTGCATGTAAAATAAACCATCGTCTTCCAGCATATCGTAAATCTGCTGCATGAATTTTTTGAAATACTTGATACCGACGTGCTCGGCCATTTCGAGGCAGGTAATCTTGTCGTATTTTTTGTCACGTGGAATGTCCCGGTAGTCCATTCGCCAGATACGGGCCTGCTCGGGAGATACGCCGTATTCTTTGATCTGGCGGGTGCCCCAGTCGGCCCCAGCCTGGGCAATGGTCACGCCGGTAGCGTCCACCCCGTAATATTTCGCCATGTGGGCCACAAGGGTACCCCATCCGCAGCCAATGTCGAGCAATGTCTCGCCTTTTTTGAGCTGCATTTTCCGGGCGATAAGGTTCATTTTGTTATCCTGCGCTTCTTCCAGTGTCTCGTTTTCGTTGTGAAAATAGCAGCTGGTGTAAATCATGCGAGGACCGAGGAACCAGTTGAACAAGTCGTTTTTATCATCGTAGTGGCTTCTCACGATCCGTTCGTCCTGTGCTTTTGAGTGGATGATGACTTCGGGTATCATCCTGGAAATGAAGAATTTATAGTGATGCCAGACGTAGTCGAAGGTGAAGAGGCTCTCCTTGTGTTGCAGCATTTCCATCAAATCAGTATTGATGTCAATTTTTTCATTGATGTAATCCTGCACAAAATGACCCATGGAGGCCTTTGTTTTAAGATACCGGGCGCTCACTTTCGGATCTTTGACTTCGATAAAATCAGATACTTTCATGATTGATAGTTGGTGAGTGGTAGAGACATTCAATTGGTAAAAACGTTTGAGTTGTTTTGAAAAAAAAACAGACTGATTTAACGTTTTTGCCAATTGAATGCTTCTGTGATTGTTTTGTTGTTTAATTGAATTTAAGCTGATAGTCAGGGGGTTAGCAGTGGTTTTACGCTGCAGCGGCTGTCATTTTTCCACTTTTTTGAAGGCGCTCCATGCGCATGTTTTGGGTACGGCAGGAAGGAATGAAAATCCCCAGAATATAAGTACGAAGAAGATACCATGCAAAGTTGCTTTCGTTCAACCGTGGGTCGATTTTATCTGCAATTTCATTGTGCTTCTCTCTCAATTTACTCCAGTGAATGCCTGGAGAAATGTGATGTGCAGTATGCAACCCGTTGTTCAGCAAAAAGAAATTCAACAGGTGGCCCGTCATGTTGCGGGAGTGGTTAAATTCTGACTCTTCATCGGCGTGGATGTGTTGAATGTAGTTAAAAATCAACACAGTAAACAGCGATAATTGCTGCGGGATGATGACGTAATAAATTGCTTTTCTCCAATCCAAAAGCAGCGCAGTAAGGACCCAGGAAATGAGAAAAACGACCTGCAGAAGGTGGAAATAGAACTTTCGGCGGTGTTGTTTCCACAAACTGATGAAGTACTGACCGACTGCTTTTTGTTGCATGTACCCGCTCAAAGACGGGTAAGTCAGTAACGTAATCAGATTGTTTTTTTCCGAAACCATGTAGGTCTTTGTGTAATCCGGTTCCTTGTTTACGTGAACGTGGTGGTTGGAGTTGTGCGTAGGAATCCAGGCAAAAACAGGGAATCCATAAAAAGCAGTCAACCAGTTATCGGTCAGTACATTCAGCCATTTTTTCTTCCACATGGGAAGGTGCTGGTGGTTGTGAACAATAGTTGAAACGACAACAGCCATGAGTAGCTGGGCAGCGTATACCAGGATGAATATCGGTGTGCTCATTTCACTTCCCATCTGCCACAAAATGACGAGCAGAGCAGTAGTAATGGCCATAAAAATCAGTGTGCGGATGTCAGCGTTATACCTAAGCATTAATTCTGAAAGTTTAGTTTGATGAATTGCAGTTGTCTTAATTGGCAAGGGGTTGTAAAGATATTTAAATGTCTGAAAAATAAAGGAAAGTATTTTAGGTCTTTTGTAAGGTGCTGATAATGAGTGGGTAATGTTTTTTTAGTCTCTGTTTTTCTGAGATGGTGATACGTGAATTAGGTTGCCCCAAGACTTTTGAAGTCTCTGTTGCCCGCTATTCCATGACCGAGAATTCTTGGCTTTGAACGACTTGCTTCAATTCCGAACGGTAGGCTGACGGGTTTTTTCCGGTCACGTCCTTGAACAGTTTATTGAAGTTGGAAAAGTTGTTGAATCCACTTTCGAAACAGATTTCAGTTATCGGCAGGGTTGTTTCGGAAAGCAACTTGCAGGCCTGCACTACCCGGAGCTCATTAACGAAGCGAGTGAATGTTTTATTAGCATGTTTTTTAAAATAACGGCAAAACGCCGGCACCGTCATGTTGGCCTGACCTGCGATTTCTTCCAGTGTAATCGTTTCCTTGAAATGTTCCTGAACGTATTGATAAACCGTGTTGATTCGGTCGCTGTCTTTTTGCTGCACCTCGATGGAGACAGTTTTTGCGTTCAGGATTTCGTATTCAGAGGTGAAGGCCATTTCTTTTAAAATCGACAAAAGTTCCAGCAGGCGGTCGTAATTGTCGAGCCTGGCAATCCCTTCCAGACGGCTGCCCAGCCGGTATTTTGATTGGCCGTGAAAAGCAATGCCTTGCCTGGCTCTTTCCATCAGCTGCTGCACCGGCAGCATTTCAGGAATATTAAAAAAACCAGGGCCGAGAAAGTCCTCTCGCATCTGCACAATCGTCTCCTTGCGGTTGCCCGTCAGCCGGTCCGTAAAACCAAAATGGGGCAGGTTTGAACCGATGAAAATCAGGTCGCCATCGCTGAAGTAGGAGATGTGGTTGCCGATATGACGCTTGCCGCTGCCTCCATTTACATACACGAGTTCTAATTCAGGGTGAAAATGCCAGAAGGGCGATTTGTTTTGGCAGGAGTCGGCGTATTGCTTGAAAGTAATGGAACTGCCAAATGCAGGCGATACTTTTTCAAGCATGGGTTTTGATGAAAGCATGTTTGATTTTCTTTTGTAAAGAGGTGTTTTCGGTCAAAATTAGCGGCTCTGGCCGGCATGATTTTGTACGATTTTAACCATTTTTGATGCTATTTTATCAATCAGTGAAACATCTGGACACGTAAGGGTTAAAATAGCATATTTATCTGCAAATCTTCTGGTAGCAGTAGGATGGCAGCTCAAATAACTTTGTGTTATCAATTTCAAAAAAAAAGAATTACCCGTTTTTTAAATCAGTATTTATTCACCAAACTCGACTGTTATGAAATCACTTATTAATCTGTTTCTGTTCGTTGTCTTGCTGTCAGGCATGAATGACCTTCAGGCCAACAACCGGACGCCCACCACCAAGGTTGAGCATGCCGGCGCAAAAAACATTGCCGTGTACATTGAGTTTCCGGTCACTGCCAGCGTTCAGCTCAGCATCCGTGATGCAAACGATGTGCTCGTCTTCAATGAAAGTTTCCGTGACGTTAAGATTTTCGCCAAAAAGATTGACCTGGCCCTGTTACCGAAGGGAGATTACGTCCTGGAGGTGGAAGGCCCGCAGAAAATCTACGAGTACGGGCTGAAGTTGTCTGATGATCAATTGTTGATCGAAGGCGGCAAGCCAAAGGTAATTTACAAGCCAGTCTTTGCTCACAGCCCGGGTTTCATGGACATTACCATGCTGACCCTCGACGGCCGGAAAATTACCGTAAAAATTATTTCTCCCGATCAGGAAGTCTTGCTGAGAAAGGTTTTCGAAAACACGAAATCGCTTGAAAAGCGTTTCGATATTTCAAATCTGCCTCCTGGTGTCTACAGCTTTGTGGTTTCTGATGGAGAAAGAACCTACACAGAATCTTTGACGATTCGCTGAGAATCGATTACTCCATGATGATTATCCTGCGGGGCTGTCTCTTTTCGAGACAGCCCCGCACTTTTTACCCTTGCCGGGTGCCGTTTTCCTCCCCGTCTTCACATCTTGTTTTTTGCCTCCCTGCTCCCGGAATCTACTTTGTACTGAACCCGGCTGTCAGACCCACTTTTTGATTTATCATCAAAAATCATCCTCGTAGAAAAGATTGACAGTCAGAATTTTGTTAAAATTGCCGCATTGCTGCCCGCCGGGCATTATGTGCCGATAATCCGGGGGCAAAAAGCGTTCTTTTTTCACAAAAACTTTTGATTCGGGGATGACGAACGTTGAGCGGCCTTACAATTCATCGTTCATCATTCATCATTCATCATTCTCCAAAAATGTCGACAATAAAAACCATGGCCGAACTGGCCGCTGAAGGCCGTCAACCCGAAATCCTTTTCTGGGTAGGTTGCGCTGGCAGTTTTGATGACCGTGCACAGAAAGTGACGGTCGCTTTCGCAAAAATTTTACAAAAAGCAGGTGTGGACTTTGCCATCCTTGGTCAGGAGGAAAGCTGCACCGGTGATCCTGCCCGTCGTGCCGGTAACGAATTTTTGTTCCAAATGCTGGCCCAGCAAAACGTAGCGGTGCTGAACATGTACGAGGTGAAAAAAATCGTGACGGCTTGCCCGCATTGTTTCAATATTTTAAAAAATGAATACCCGGAGCTCGGTGGCAACTACGAAGTGATGCACCACACACAATTTCTCCTAAGTCTGCTGTCCGAGGGTCGTCTGAAAATCGAGGGTGGTCACTTCAAAGGTAAAAAAATCACTTACCACGACTCCTGCTACCTCGGCCGTGCCAATGGTGTGTACGAAGCGCCCCGCTCCGTACTCGAAGCGCTTGATGCCGACCTGGTGGAGATGAAACGCTGCCGTACCAATGGCCTCTGCTGCGGTGCAGGCGGCGCCCAAATGTGGAAGGAGGATGAGCCCGGCGACAAGCGTATCAACACCGAGCGAACGGACGAAGCACTGGCTACCGGCGCCGAAATCGTGGCCGTAAACTGCCCGTTTTGCATGACGATGATGTCGGACGGTGTGAAGGCGAAGGAGCAGCAGGACCGGGTGATGGTGTACGATCTGGCGGAGTTGATTTTGAATAATGGGTAACTCAACAACATGAAAAATATCACCATCAAAATCCCTCAGTCCGAAGACGAATCGCTGGTAATCAGCGTGCTGGAGGCATTTCGAAAAAACGGCAAGATCGAATTTGAAATAAACGGTGAAGAATCTCCCAGCGAAGATGAATTCGACAAAAACGACGAAGAAATTTTAGATTTGCTTAACCAGGCTGACCGGGAGAAGGGGGTGCCATACGATGAATTGCGCAAACGATTTGGTCTGTAGCAAGCTGCTTTTCCTGATTTTTTTATAAATTACGATGGAATACCGCCGGCGAAAACATTCACATGGAAGATCTGAAAAAGCTACTCAAAGAATTAGCAGAAGATATGCCTCAACTGTTCCGGCAGTTGAAGGAGCGGGTACAGTCTTCCAGTATTCATTTCAATGAAATTCTAAGCCTCGAAGTCCAGTACAACAACTGTCAGCGGGAGTGGCTCGGTGGCCGTGTCTCCAAACCTGATACCGACCTCGTTGTTAACCGGATCACGCAGGCATTGCTACTCATCATCGACACCCTCCAACCTTCCGACCTGAAGGCGGAGACCGGCGAAGAGGGTCAAATCTCCCTCCACGACTATCACTGCCACACCTGCGACCGGGTGGATCAAAGCGATCGGTTTCAACAGTTTTTTGCGGAAAAACGAGATACCAAAGTCCATTTTTTCTACCTCTACGGCATGGATGTGCAGTCCCACAGCGGCATGTTCAAACGCATCGCTTACGACCTGGAGGGCAAGTTGCGGGACTACCTCAACCCCGGCCTGGAGTCCGGCTGCAAATCTTTGCAGGTGGAAATCACGCTGGGGCAATGCGGCGACCCGGAGGTTTACAAGCAAAATATTTTAAAAGATCTCTTCGCTGCCCTCTCCGTCCGGGTCAACGACCACGAGCCGCTGACCACCAAGAACCTGGCCTGGCTCCGTCAGAACAGCCCCATTTTGCAGGGACTCTGTGAAAATGATTTCGTATGCGTTTTTGCCGGGGTCAGCCAGTGGGACTGGGACAAGGAAATCACACCTGCCGTTACCCGTTGGTTTATCAATGAATTTTGCAATGCAGAACTGCCGAAGGACAGCCCGGCTTACCTGTTTTTCTTCGCCATTATTTACGAGGAAGACGACGCTGAAATCGAGCAGGAGGTAGAGGCTGTGATCAGTCAAAGCCAGCATGTACGGGCCTTGCCGGAGTTGAACAGTGTGAAAATGCGGGACATCGGCGCCTGGTTCAGCCGCTACCGTTTTATTGCCCCGTCGGCAGGTGAGTTGAAAAACCTGCGGCAGCAGCACTTCGGCGATGCCGATGAATTTGAAATGGAAAATGTAGAAATCAGGTTGAAAAAATTGATTGACAATTATAACAGTAAGTTTTTTTAGGATTGAAAAACCGGAGTGTGGGGTGTCAACCCTTCAATCCTCCTATCCTTCAATCCTTCAATCCTTAAAACATGCAAATCAAACTCCACCCTCGCATCGCCCAACCCTTCCGCCCGCAAGACTACATCCTGCACGAGGCTCTGAAAAATGCCGTTGAAGTGGCCATTGCCCTCGGCCAGCCGCTGCTGTTGACGGGCGAACCGGGCACCGGCAAAACAAAGCTGGCGCAAAAAGTGGCGCTCGACCTTTCGCAGTTGCCAGGCTCTGACTTCGGCGACAAACCACTGATTTTCAATACAAAGACCACCTCGGCTGCACGGGATCTGTTTTATACCTACGATGCGCTGTCGCATTTCCAGGAAGCAAATATCAAATCGGCTAACGGGCAAAAAGCGATGCACACCGCCGATTTTATTGAACTCCAGGCGCTCGGCAAGGCCATCGCTTTCACCAATCCCGGCGGTGTGGATGGCTCGAAATTCAGTACGCCGCTGCCGGAAAAACCACAAAGCTCTGTGGTGTTGATCGATGAAATCGACAAAGCGCCCCGGGATTTTACCAACGATATTTTGTACGAAATTGAAAACTATCGCTTCCACATGAAGGAGCAGGATAATTACCTGATCAAAAAATCAGACGACCGGAACATCATGGTCATCATGACCAGCAACTCGGAGAAAAACCTGCCAGACCCGTTTCTGCGCCGCTGCGTTTTTTACCACATCCCGTTCCCGGATGCGGCGTTGCTGAAAGAAATCGTGAAAACGCAACTCGGCAGCAGCACCAAATTCACCGATGAAATGATGGACATGCTGATCGAAAAATTCGGCGCCATTCGCAAACGTTCGGTGCGGAAAGCCCCGGCCACCGCAGAGTTAATCGCTTGGCTGCGTATCCTAGAAGTGCAGAATTTCATGGAAGTCAGCGAAGCCAAACAGCGCCAGCAAATGCTCGACAATCTTTCGATTTTGGTGAAAACGAGGGAGGATTTGGAGGCGGTGAAGGGCGTTTTTTAAAATGGCTGGATTGCTGGATTGTTATTCGGTGTGACAACGATCAAACAATCCCAACAATCAAACATTCTCAACAATCAAACAATCATCAAATATCACCTTCCCCCTCGATTCCTTCCTCCAACGGCTGGAACTGGCGGATTTTTACATCAGCCCCGCCGACCGGCTGCGGGTGCTGCGGCTGCTTGACGGCCTCGGTACTGCCAATTTGAAGGAACCCGAAAAACTGAAAACTCTGCTCTGCCCGCTCATCGCCCACAGCAGGGCTGACCAGGAGCGGTTTTACGAACTGTTCGACCGGTATTGGGAGGAAGTGAGCCGACCGTGGGATGTGCCGGAATCACCCACCCATGACTCGTGGTGGCAACATCAGCCGGATTGGGTGCGCTGGATACTGCCGGCCTTGCTGCTCGTCGGGATGGGGTGGGGGATTTGGAAGCTGATTCAAAAAGAACAGGTTCCGGATGTCGTTTTTCAACATCCGCCCACGGTGAAGGTAGGGGAGGCCATCAGGTTTTTAAATGGCTCGAAAAACGTGGACTCGACTGCTATGCGCTGGGAAATCATCGATGTCAAAACCAAAGAGCCGGAGTACGTCGAAGGGGATTCGTTTCACCTGACTTTTTTGATCAAAAAAATGGGCGCCAGCCCCGACAAACAGGTCCGGCTGACTGCCCTGAACGACATCGATAAAAAAACCGGTGAGCCCAAAACGCACGAAAAATCCTTCCGCATTTTATGTGCTGAAATGCCCGTGGTGGACAGCATCATCGCTCAGCGGGAAACCCGTCTGAACACTGAAGTGAGTTTCGAAGCACTGCTGCCCGACACTGCGGGACTGACGCTCGAATGGAATTTTGACGACGGTTCAACAGCCGCAGGAGCCAAGGCAAAGCACCGCTTCGGTGATTCCCGGACTTTCAACGTGACCTTCACAGCAACCCGTCCCGGCGTGGAGGGTTTTTGTGAAAAAACGCTGGAGCACCGTATTTCCGTCGGGCAGGATGTAGCCGTACTTGCTGCCAAAACGCTTGAGTTGGACGCAGTTGCCCCGGTCGTCAATTTCTCCTGGGGCACCTGGATCTTACTTGGCTTGTTGGGCCTCACCATGCTCTGGTTTTGGGTGAAATGGGCTTTGCGAAAGCCACCTCCCCTTCCCGAAGAGGGCGAAGACCTAACGGCCGCTGCCGAGCGATTCAAGGCCGTTGACAAGGGGCCGTATTTCATCCCCTTCCGTTCGCAGGAGGGCTACGTGCGGGTGGAGCGTGAACTCTACCGCCTCGCCGATGTGCTGCGCAGGCGGCAGGAGGGCCTCCGGAAAAATATGGATGTGCCAACCTCTGTTAAACGGACAATTGCCGATGGCGGATTTCCGCAACTCATCACCCGGACAGACTCAGTGCCAACGGAATATTTGTTTCTCGTGGACGAGCAGGCCTACGGCAGCCATCAGTCAAATCTTTACCGTTTTTTGGTCAATTTCCTGCGACACCGGGAGGTGTTGGGCGAGGTTTTTTATTTTAAAACAGAGCCCATCCGCTTCTGGAACGATCAGCATCCGGACGGTTTGCTGCCCGAGCAACTTCGGCGGCTCTACCCTTACCACCGCCTGATTGTGCTGGGCAATGCCCACGCCATGCTCGATCCGAATGCCATCGACCGGCCCCGGACAAAACCGGAAATCACCGGCTTTTTCCGGCAATGGAAGCATCGGCTACTGCTCACGCCCATGCCTGTGGTATCGTGGACGTACCGGGAAGGTGCGTTGCATGGCCTTTTCGCCGTCTTCCCCAGCGATACGGAGGGCATTGGCGAAGCCATCAAATTTCTCGAACGAGGCATGGAGGAAGAAGACCTGCCGACTTACGCCGCCTGGTGTGAACGCTTGCTTGAAGGCAGGGTGGAACCCGACGTAAATTACCGCCGCTGGCGCACTGCCGCCGATCACCGGGATTATTTAAAAAATCATCCGGCGCTGTATCGCTGGCTCTGCGCCCTGGCCGTTTACCCGAAACCCGACTGGAATATCACGTTGGCCATTGGGCACGCCCTCGGTTCCGCTGATCCCCGGATCGGCGTTAACTACGATAACCTCCTCATCCTCAGTCGCATACCCTGGCTGCAAACGGGTGACCTTTCGCCCCGCCTGCGTAAGGAGTTGCTTTCGGAACTTGATCCTGCCACTGAGCGCATCGCACGGGAGGCGGTACAGGCCGAGTTGCAGGCCGTCGAAACGCTGGTGCAGGGCAGCCACGCAAACCAGGAGCAGCAGATCAACCTGGCGGTGCAAAATTTTGCACTTGCACCGGAGAATCCGGAGACGCAGGCCATTATTCGCCAGTTACAGGGTTTGAAACTGCTGACTCCGAGGCACGTTGCGGAGCTAAATCAAACATTGGAACGGCAAGTGGCGCAGGGTGGTTTGGTTGAAACGAGCCAACTTTCAAAGATGGTGAAAGCTGCTCCGCAAACGCCCGACATTCAGCAGTTTTTGGAAGAAAATAAACCAAAGCCGGAGCTGCCGGAGAAGCCGTTTTTTACCGAAAACTTCTGGCTGGCAGGTGCAGTCACGGTGCTGTGGCTGGTCATTTTTTTATTTACCTGGGATTACGGTGGTACGGAAACGCTGGCCAGGCTGGCTGGTGTAAAATCCGAACCGTCAAAAGATTGCCAAGAGGCATATTTGGCCGCCGGTTTTTTGAAAAAAGAATGCTTTGCGGACAGTGCCGTGATCTACAACAATCTGGGCGTGGAGGCATATAACTTTGCCGGAGCTACCCCTGACACGACCGAAAAAAATCGGGCTATTGAATCTTCATGGGCCTTTCTCAAACGAGCAACGGAGCTTGACCCTGCTTACGAATTGGCGAAGGCGAATCTGGGGAAATTTCATTTCAACAGCGGCAAGACTTTTTATAATTACTACCACGATGTGGCGGACTCGCTGCCTGCGGAGGTGGCCGGGCAGATTTTGAATTCGGCGAGGATTAGTTTTGAACTTGCAATGGATTTCGACAGCGTGCGACTCGAGGCCTGGCACGGCGCCGGCCTTTCGGATTTTTATCATCAAAACTTCGACTCGGCGACTGTGTACCGTGACCGCTTGCTGGAGGCTACTGAGGGCCAATATTTCAACAACCTCGACTTGCCGCACCTGCATTCGCTGCTGATTGGGCGGGAAGCAAAAAACCGGGTGCAGGCGATCGTGCTTGTGCAAGATAAAAAAACGGGAAATCCGCTCAGCGGTGTGAGCGTCACGATGGGCGATTTCACCGGCAGGACCCGCCCGGACGGCATGCTGGAAGTGGAAATGCTTGTGGGGGTGCAGCAGCGTTTTAATTTTGAAAAAAGCGGGTATGAACCGCTGAGGGGGCAAACCTTCACACCTGGGAGTGATAATCTGCTTTTTTCAGTAGGCATGGAGCCTGAGACTGAAAAGGTCACTGTTTTACCGTCGACCACTTCCGTCATTTATTTTGATCTGGATAAAATTTCGTTGCGGACGGATGCCCGGCAGGTGTTGACCAAACTAAGTAAAGAGTTAGACCGCAACCCTGACTGGAAGCTGGAACTCACCGGACACACAGACAGCCAGGGAACGGAGTCTTACAATCTGCAAATTTCACAGCGATTGGCGCAGGCCGTCGCCAGTTACCTGGCTGACCAGGGTATTTCCCGGGAGCGCCTGACAACTATCGGCAAGGGGGAATCGCAACCGGCAAAACCTAATACGACGGAGCAGGGACGTGCCGCAAACCGGCGGGTGGAGATAAATATTATAAAACCTGTACCAACCGGGCAAAATACTCAACAAACGATTGCTGACAGAGACGGAGACGGTATTCCGGATGACAGGGATAAATGTCCGGATGTTGCCGGGGTCGATGAAAACGGAGGGTGCCCAACTATAGACAAGCCACCTGTTGTTGAGAATCCGCCCAGTGAACTGGTATGGAACCTGGTGAAAAATAACTTTGTGGCGGAGCCCCGCATTCTCAAAAACAGAGACTTTTTTGACACCTTATCGCTTGACGGGTATGAGTATAAAATTATACTTGAACAGCTTTCGAGGGATAATAAAGCGACTTTTTCAATCGAAAAAGATATGGGGGTAGAACAACGGAACGTTCCGGCGGTCTCGTTGCGAGCTATGGAAAAAGGGGAAGAAATTACTTTTGAGATGGATGGAAAAAATTTAAAGATAGCTTACCTCGGTCAGGACCGCCGGCGCGTGAATGGGCAGAATAAGGATGTCGCTTTGTATGCGTTTTACGTGCAGGAAGAGATAATAATGAAGCTGAAATCAAAAAATGATTGACGCAAGATTGAAACAAGTGACTTGAAATCAAGTAAAACTTTACTTTCATGTTGTTGCAAAGCGGTGATACGCCATGAGAGTGTAAAAATTATCTTTGCCTGATTTTGGTGGCAGACCAACCTCTAAACCATCCAATCCGAAACCCGTGTTTCAAGACCCGATCATACGCATTCTGCTGATTCCCTTTTCGCTGCTCTACGGACTGGGCGTGAGCCTGCGTGATTTTTTTTACCGTCAAAAACTGCTGGTCAGTGTAAAATTTGACCTGCCGGTCATTTCCGTCGGCAACCTCAGCATCGGCGGGGCGGGAAAGACGCCGCACATCGAGTACCTCATCCGGCTGCTGCGGCCCTACCTCGAAGTGGCGACACTGAGCCGGGGGTACCGCCGCAAAACCAGCGGCCACCAGGTGGTGCAGGTGAATAGTACTGCGGAGCAGGTGGGCGACGAGCCGTTGCAGTTCAAGCGAAAATTCCCTGACGTGCTGGTGACGGTGAACGAAAGCCGGGCGCTCGGTATCCCGCAAGTGATTCAGGATCAACCGCAAACGCAGGTGGTGTTGCTCGACGATGCCTTCCAGCACCGATCCGTGACGCCGGGGCTGAACATCCTGCTGACGGAGTACAGCCGGCCTTTTACCAAAGATTTTCTGCTGCCTTCGGGCAGGCTCAGGGAGTGGCGCAGCGCCTACCGCCGGGCAGATGTGATCGTCGTTTCAAAATGTCCGGATGACATCACGGACGAGGAAAAACTTCGGATGACGCAGGAGATCAATCCGTTTTCGCATCAGCAGGTTTTCTTTTCCAGCTATCGCTATCTGCAGCCCTATTATATTTTAAATCCCACCTACAGGATTGATTTACAAGAAGATATATCGGTTTTGCTGGTCTGTGCCATTGCCAATACAGATTACCTGCGAAGCTACCTCGAAGATACGGTGGGAACCGTGCGGGTGCGGGAGTATGAGGATCATCATTATTTCACCGACGACGACCTGGAGGAAATTGAAAAAGTTTTCACCCTCCTGCCCGGTAGCAAAAAGCTCATTCTAACCACTGAAAAAGATGCCATGCGCCTTGAACTCCATCGAAAATGGCTGTTGGAAAAGCGATTCCCTGTCATGGTATTACCGGTAGAGGTGTATTTTCATTTCAATGAAGGTGAAAGGTTTGACAAAATCGTAAAAACCTTCCTGCTAAACTTTAAAGCCTGACCACTCCTACATTTTCCCATTCTTAACCCATTCTTAACGTTTTCTGTAACTTTTGCGAGCAACCTGCCGTCAACTTTATAATCATTTCGAACAAGTGTTATGACTTTTTAAAGAATGCCTCAGAGGTCCGCACTCGTGGCGAGATTGTTATTTGTTCAAAAGATAATTTTGAATTGTGATAAAATTATCTGCCAATTCCAAACTATATTTCGAACCTTTTGGCCGAAAGACTGTTTTTGCCCCCAGATCACCGATGATATTTGTGCGCTGGTCTATAAAACTTGATCGATCGTCCTGTTAGCCTGTAGATTTGAGCTTGTTTTTAAGACTTTAAAACCATTTGTCTATGATCGCCCGGCTAAGTAAAACCACCATGGCATTTTATGCCGCAATCTTACTGTATTCACTGGTTTGTCAAACTTCGGTTTCTGCCAGCACACCTGACTTTACGAACAGCATTCTTGATGTTTTGAACAGGCAGGAGGTAGTAAAAATTACGATCACTGCTGATTTCGACTCCCTCATTGGTCACCGCAACACCGAAGAATATTTGGAAGGCGGATTTTCCTTTCAGGATGAAGAAGGAGTGAAGCATTCCTACGGGGTGAAAGTGAAGCCCAGAGGAAAGTTTCGCCGCCGAACCTGCGACTTCCCACCGTTGAAGTTGAAGTTTTCAAAAAAAGAACTGGAGGAGAATGGCCTCAGTCACATGAACGAATTGAAGCTGGTGACGCATTGCCTCGACGATAAAGTTCAGGGAAACAGTCTGCTCATGAGGGAATACCTGGTCTATAAAATGTATAATGAACTGACTCCCATGAGTTTCCGGGTTCAATTGGCCAAAATTACTTACGTGGACAGCAGCGGCAAGGGTAAAAAAATGACCCGGTGGGGTTTTCTGATTGAAGATGTGGAAGAACTCGAATTTCGCAGAGGCGGGCAGGTTTGTGAATGCATGGGACAACAAAAAGATGCATTGCAACCAACTCATGAGCGTATGGCTTCCGTCTTTCAGTTCATGATTGGCAATACGGATTGGAATGTGCAGATGACTCGCAACCTGAAGTTGCTAAGAATCGGGGATGAAAAGCTGATCCCCGTGCCTTACGATTTTGATTTTTCAGCATTGGTTGGGGCTCCTTACGCAAGGCCAAATGTGGATCTCGGTCAGCTTAGCGTCAACCAACGGGTTTTCATGGGGTATTCAGATTCAACGGAAGAAGTTTATTCCACGATCAGTTATTTTAAAAGTAAAAAGTCAACGCTGTATCAGCTGATTCTAAAATTCAAGTATCTGAATGAGGATACACGTGAAGAAATGATCAACTATCTGGATGAGTTCTACCAACTCGTAGAAGATCCTGTAAAACTGGAGGAAAGCATGTTTCCCCGGAAAACGGTGATCGAGGAGGTGGGCGAAATCCGATAGCTGGCATAGTTTTTAAAGCATTACAGCAACCAACCATTCAATTTGACAAACAGGCAGTTTTTTCATACTAATTCAATTTTGAGGGGGCGTCTACAGGGCGCCCTTCTTTATTTTTGAAAAACGACCTTGCCTCTGAACATCGTCAGGACCACCTGCGCCTCGTGAATTTCAAATTTTGAAATACCAAAAATATCACGGTCCAGAACGATCAGGTCGGCCAGTTTTCCCGCATCCAGCGTTCCGCAGTCCTTTTCCCGGCGAGTTAAAAAAGCTCCGCCTTTCGTATATCCTTCCACCACAGCTTCCAAATCGATTAAATGTTGCGGCGTCCACGGTTCCCGTTCCACACGGTCCGGCCCACGCCGGGTGACGGCAACCTGAGCGGCATGAAACGGGTTCATTGTGCTCACCGGCCAGTCGCTGCCGAAAACGAGTTGGCCGCCAGCCCTTGCTACCGAGCCGATTGGATATTGCCATTCCGACCGTTCCGGACCGAGGAACGGGAAATTCATGTCCGTCATGTAGCTGTCTTCGAGCGTTGCCCAAAGCGCCTGGAAATTGGCGATGACACCCAATTCTCCAAACCGGGAAAGGTCGTCGGGGTGAATGACGTGAAGGTGAGCGATGTGATGACGGGAATCCTTGCTGCCATTGACTTCTCTTGCATTTTCAAGCGCATCCAGCGTCATGCTGATGCCTGCATCGCCGATGGCATGGACGTGGATTTGCAGGCCGGCCTTGTCGAGCGTAGCAATGACGGCTTTAGCCGTTGGCAAGTCAGCGTTTGGGATGCCGCTGTGTGTTTCGCCGACGTAATGGGAGTGCATGGCAGCCGTTTTGCCCTCTACGACGCCGTCCATGAACAATTTGACCTGATTGAAGCGGAGGTCGTCCGAGGCCTGGTTGCTGTATTTTTTATTCAAATCGAGAACCGGCTGCACGCCGTCCATTCCTTTTGAAAGGTCGCCGTAGATCGAAATATTGACGTGGGCGGTTAGTTCGCCGTTTCGAGCGAGTTCGAGGTAGGCTTTAATGTAATCTTCGCTGGCAGAGGCTTCGACGAGGTTAGTGATGCCGAGTGAGTTGGCCATTTCCAGTGATCTTCGGAGGGCTTCGACTCGCTGCGAATGAGTGTAATCGGGGATGAGTTTTTTCACCAGGTTCATGGCTTCTTCCCGAAGTGTTCCGGTAGGCTCGTTTGTCAGGGCGTCCCGTTCGATGCGACCGTTGGCGGGGTCGGGTGTTTCGGCTGTGATGCCGGCCAATTCGAGAGCTTTGGAGTTGACCCAGGCATTGTGGCCATCGGAGGAGGAAACGAAAACCGGGCGGTCGGGAATGATTTCATCCAAAAATTTCTTGTGCGCATTTCCACCGGGAAAAACGGGCAGCCACATATTTTCACCCACAATCCAATCCTTGTCGGGATGGTCCGCAGCATAACCGGCCAACCGGGCAAGCACCGTATCCGGATGTTCGATGCCGGTCAGCTCGCATTCCAGGAAATTCAACCCTCCGGAAATCGGGTGCACATGTGAGTCGGTGAGGCCCGGCAGCATGATTTTGCCTTCCAGATCAATAAATTGGGTGGAATCTCCGGCAAACTTTCGAGCTTCAGCCTCCGGCCCTGCGAAAATGATTCGTTCGCCCTGCACGGCTATGGCTTCCACGGTCTGGCCAGGGCTGGCCATGGTGTATATTTTTCCATTGTAAAAAAGTAAAGTGGCAGTCTCAGGCTGATTGCAGGCTGCGAAAGCAAACAGAAAAAGCAGGCAGGAGAAGAGTCTGGTTTGCATTGTTTTTTTGACAAAACTAATTTTTTCATCAAAATGATAGCAACGTAGATTTTTGGGAGTAAAAATTTGGTTCAAAAACAAGGTTCGAAGCGGCGGGCAGCGGAGAAGATGTGAGCTTTAGGTTCCAAAATCAAATTCCCGTCCTATTTTTACGGCCAAATTACATCCATGCAGTTATTGATAAAAAACGCCATCATCGTTCATCCTGCCTCCAAACTTAACGGTGAAAAAACAGACATTTTCATCAGGGACGGCAAAGTCGAGTCAATTGGAACCGGGTTGAATGCTGAAGGAACGGACGTCTTTGATGCCGGAGGCGCCTGTATTTCTCCCGGCTGGCTTGACCTCGGTACCCTGACCGGTGACCCCGGCTTTGAGCACCGTGAAGATTTCAGATCAGTGACGAAAGCCGCTGTGGCTGGCGGTTATACGGCGCTGGCTTGTTTTCCCAACACTTCCCCGGCGGTTGATTCAAAGGCAGAGGTACAGTATGTTTTGAACCATTCGAAAAACAGCATCGTCGATTTTCATCCAGTGGGTGCGGTGTCGGAGGGTTGCAAGGGTAGCGACATTACCGAGATGTACGATATGCATGCTGCCGGTGCGGTGGCTTTTTCGGATGGCAAGAAACCACTACAGGACAGCGGGCTGATGATGCGGGCTTTGCAATACGTTCAGCCTTTTGACGGTGTTATTCTCAACCATCCGCTCGATAAAACCGTGGCGCCCGGCGGGCAGGTCCATGAGGGCGTGATGAGTACTTCGCTGGGTATGCGTGGCATCCCGGCATTGGCCGAGGAGTTGATGTTGCAGCGGGATATTTATCTGGCCGAGTACACGAATTCACGTTTGCATGTTCACAATATTTCCACGGCAGGGGCGGTGGAATTGGTGCGGGCGGCCAAGGCCAAGGGCGTTAAGGTTACGGTATCCGTTGCTGCCATGAACGTTGCCTGTGATGACCATCTGCTGAGCGAATTCGACAGCAACTTCAAGGTAATGCCTCCCATCCGTGAGGAAGCAGATTTCAAGGCGCTTCGGGCAGGCCTTGTCGATGGTACCATCGACTGCATTACCAGCAACCATACGCCGCTGGACGAAGAGGCAAAAAATCTGGAGTTTCCGTTTGCTGATTTTGGTGCCATCGGGTTGGAAACTACCTTCGGGCTTACCTGGATGCACCTTCATGATATGATGAAAATCAATGACCTGGTGAAAAAACTGGCTATTGCTCCACGGGAGATTCTCGGGCTTCCTGTTCCGGGCTTTGACACTGGTCAGCCGGCCAATTTCACCATCTTTGATCCTGAAAAAGAGTGGACTTTTTCAAAAAACGACATTTTTTCAAAATCGAAAAATACGCCGTTCGTGGGCTGGCGCCTCAAAGGGAAAGTGCTGGCGGTGGTCAATAACAACCAGATCTGGCAGTTGAAGGGCAAGTGATTTTAATGAAAAACAGTTGGGTGCTTTTCACTTTTTGCCTGACTGTGCAAAAGTTTGATCGAAAAAATAACCGGTTGCAGAGAGGAGTGGGTACATTCACGCACAATTAAATCACTCTTAAAATCAATATGGTATGACAACTTTAGACAATCCAAACAACTCCATTGACCCTTCAACAGTTTCCCCGTGGCAAACCGCCCTGCGCTATGGCGGCATTATTGGTCTGGGACTTGCCATTCTCGGCCTCATCCTCTACATCACCGGATTTTCTGACCCTGCCGAGCAAACCCCGGCAAGTCAGGCAGCCGGCTGCGTGAATTACATTGTAATGATCGTGGGCGTCGTGCTGGCCATCAAACATCACCGGGACAATGAACTCGGCGGCTTCATCAGCTACGGCAGAGGGGTCGGTACGGGTACTTTGACCGGTCTGGTCATTGGCGTGGTAAGCGCCGTTTGGACTATTATTTTCATGACGCTCATCGCTCCGGACATGAGCGAGGCCATCATGGATGCAGCCTTGGAAAATGCGCAGCCCGGGCAGGAGGAAATGACTGAAAAAATGGTGGGTATTTTTACAAATCCTTTTTCGATGGCCGTGATGGTCGTAATTGGCAGTGTATTGATCAGCGTCATCACTTCACTGATTGCGGCAGCCATTTTGAAAAATGAGCGCCCGTTAGCGTAATCCTTTCGGCTTTTAAAAATTAATAATGCAACAAACCGCAGTAAAATACGGTATCATTGCAGGTATAGCAACCGTGCTATACCTGCTTGTTTTTCATCAAATGGACAGGGCATTGCTGCTCAACCCTTTGGTTTATTGGAGCCCGATCCTGGTGGCTGTCGTCACGATGACGATGGTGGTAAAAAAGGTGAGGAATGACAACGATGGTAAGATTGAAAAAAAAGAAGCCTTGAAGCAGAGTTTTCTGACCTATGTGCTGGTGTACCTTTTTTTCTCTTTGTTTGTTTTTGTTCTTTTCAATTTTATCGACCCGGAGTTGGTGGAGCTTCAAAAACAGGCAATGCTGGACGCCGGCAGAGAAATCGAAGGGCTTGATTTTACCATGACTTTTGGTAAAATCCTGTTTCAGTATGCTTACATGCTCATTCCCGGGTTTTTCCTGTCTTACATGGTCGCCAGTTTTATGAAAAAGTAAACTGGTGAATTCGTGAATTAGTAATTGGGATGGCCAATCAACTAATTTACCAATTTACCAATTTACCAATTTACCAAAATGGACATCAGCGTAGTCATTCCCCTTTTCAACGAAGAAGAAAGCCTGCCCGAATTGGAAGCCTGGATCAGGCGTGTGATGGAGGCCAACCGTTTCACCTATGAAATTATCATGGTAGACGACGGCAGTAAGGATCGCTCGTGGCAGGTGATCAAGGATTTGACCCAAAAAAATCCTTACGTCAGAGGCATCAAATTCCGCCGGAATTACGGCAAATCGGCAGCGCTCCATGTCGGCTTTGAAGCGGTGAAAGGCGACGTCGTCATCACAATGGATGCCGACCTTCAGGATAGCCCCGACGAAATTCCCGAACTGCGCCGCATGATCGTCGAAGACGGCTTCGACCTTGTCTCCGGTTGGAAAAAGACCCGCCACGATCCGATTTCAAAAACGATCCCTTCCAAATTTTTTAACGGCGTCACCCGCTGGATCAGTAAAATTCCGCTCCACGACTTCAACTGCGGCCTGAAAGCCTATCGCCACAACGTGGTGAAAAGCATTGAAATTTATGGTGAAATGCACCGTTACACGCCGCTGCTGGCCAAGTGGTCAGGTTTCGGTCGTATCACCGAAAAGGTGGTTGAACACCGGGCCCGGAAATATGGCGTCTCCAAATTCGGGCTGGATCGCTTCATCAACGGGTTTCTCGACCTGCTTTCCATCACGTTTATCGGAAAGTTCGGCAAGCGGCCCATGCACTTTTTCGGGTTGCTTGGCACGCTGTTTTTCATTTGCGGGGTTGTGATTTTGGCATACCTGAGCTGGGCAAAACTGGTGTACAAAGAATATGGAATCACCGACCGGCCTCTGTTTTTCTTTGGTATCCTGACACTCATCGTAGGTACGCAGTTGTTCGTCACGGGCTTTCTGGCCGAGTTGCTGGTGCGCAATTCCTCGACGAGAAATACCTACGTGATAGAAAAAGAAATTGGATGAAAAAAGTCGTCCTCCTAACACCGGCACACCCGCTTCGGGGTGGCATTGCAGCCTCCTCCGAGCGCTTTGCGAAGGAGTTGCAAGCAGCTGGTTACGAGGTGGTTATCTACTCTTTTTCTCTTCAGTATCCCGGTTTTCTTTTCCCTGGTAAAACGCAGTTTTCAGACGATCCGCCGCCGCCCGGCCTCGACATTCGCACCGTCGTCAATTCCGTAAATCCGCTGAACTGGTTGAAAATCGGGTTGGAACTTCGCCGCCTGCGACCCGACGTGATCGTGCCACGTTACTGGCTGCCGTTCATGGGGCCGAGCCTTGGCACCATTTTGCGGTTGGCGAAGAGCAACGGCCACACCAAAGTCATTCCCATTGCCGACAATATTTTACCGCACGAAAAACGCCCCGGCGACCGGTTGTTTACCCGCTATTTTTTAAAACCGGCGGACGGCTGTATCGTGATGTCCCGATCGGTGGAGGAGGATTTTCGGCTGTTTTCAAAAACAAAACCGGTAGCCTGCATCCCTCATCCGATTTATGACAATTACGGTGAAAAAGTGAAGCGTGAATCAGCGCTTGCCCACCTGGGTCTGTCGCCCGAACTTCGCTACCTGCTGTTTTTCGGTTTTATCCGGGAGTACAAGGGTTTGGATTTACTGCTGCACGCAATGGCTGACGAACGCATTCGTGCGATGAACCTGCAGCTGATCGTTGCCGGGGAATATTACGGCAACAGGGAGTTTTATGAAAAACTGATCGCTGATTTGGGACTTGAGAGTAAGTTGATTTTAAAAACGGACTACATCCCGTCGGAGGAGGTGAAATACTATTTTGGCGCAGCCGACCTCGTCGTTCAGCCTTACAAATCGGCTACGCAGAGCGGCATTTCACAAATGGCTTATCATTTTGAAAAACCGATGATTGTGACGGCGGTGGGCGGTCTGCCGGAGATTGTACCGAATTGCAAGGCCGGTTACGTAGTACCCGTGAAAGCCGGTGCAATTGCGGATGCCATTGTTGATTTTTTTCAAAACAACAAAGAGGCAGCACTCACCCGTGGTGTTATCGATGAGAAAAAGCGATTTTCGTGGCGTTCGATGGTGGAAGGGCTGGAACAACTGCAACTGAAAGTCCGCTGAATCCGAAAAGTTTGATAGGTTTGGATCGTTTTTCATCAAATAAAAAAGTATGGCTTCTTCCAAATCCTCCTCCGAAAACAGCGTCATTGCTCGTTCCGTCATCATGGCTTCGATGATGTTGGGTGGTCTTTTTATCGCTGTGATGTTTTTTCAAAACGGTTTTTCCAAAGTCTTTGGCAAATACGCCGACGAAGCCGTCATCGGCCTGATGTTGTTGGTTCTTTGGCTGGTGGTGAGCAGCGCTGTTCGCACGATCAACCGGCTGGCCAGCCGTGCTGCTGCGTGGAAACTGGTGCTTAGCGGGCTGCTGGTTGGAGCAGTGGGCACGGTTATCATGTCAGCGTTCATGATCGTTTTCCCGGAGGTGGCCAAGTCGGAAAACATGGGCGAAGTGGCAGGTGCTACCGGTACCATGATTTTGCTAAACCTGGGCTTGGCTTTCGTCATTTCCCTCATCGCTGTCATCAACCTTCGGGTGGCGAGTAAAATGCTGGGTAATGCCCTGGAAATATTGATTATCGGGGCGGTCATTCTGGGTTTTGTCTATTTTGCAACGAGGTAGATTTCTGTGAAATCCGCCGGTCGTTGCCTTCCTTTCCCGGTTTTTCCTTTTATTTGGGTTTTTGCCAAATTCAGTCAGCTAACGCTGGAAAAACTAACCATTAAAATAGCATGAAAAAACTCGCACTTCACTGGCAGATATTGATTGGAATGCTGGCCGGCGTAATTTTTGGCCTGGCGGCCGTCAAGTTAGACTTCAATCAATTTGTCATAGATTGGATCAAACCGTTCGGCACCATTTTTATCAACCTGCTGAAACTGATTGCCATTCCGCTCATCGTTGCTTCCCTGATCAAAGGCATTTCCGACCTCAAGGATATTTCAAAACTCTCCGCTATGGGGGGGCGAACTATTGGCATTTACATCATGACAACCGTCGTGGCTATTTCGCTGGGGTTGTTGATCGTCAATATCTTCAAACCCGGACACCTCGTCAACGAAGAAACCCGCACGGAGATGATGGATAAATTCGGCGGCGATGCAGCCGGAAAAATTGCGGATGCCGAAAAACAAAAGGGTCAGGGGCCACTGCAACCGCTTGTCGATATGGTTCCTGATAATATTTTTGGCGCAGCCACCAGCAATGGTAACATGCTCCAGGTCATCTTTTTTGTCATCTTTTTCGGCGTAGGCATGATCCTGATTCCGGAGGAACAGGCCCGACCCGTCAAGGCATTTTTTGATGGGACGAACGAAGTCATTTTAAAACTTATCGACCTCATCATGCTCGGAGCGCCCTACGGCGTTTTCGCTTTACTGGCTGCGCTTGTTGTTGAACTTCCCAGTGTAGATCTGTTTGTGGCGCTACTTGGCTATGCAGCCTGTGTGGCTGGCGGTTTGCTTCTTCTGATCGGAGGCTTTTACCCGACTGTGATGAAAATATTTACCAAACGCAGCTATTCCTTTTTCTTCAAAGGCATTTCACCGGCCCAGTTACTGGCATTTAGTACCAGCTCAAGTGCGGCAACACTTCCGGTCACCATGGAAAGGGTGGAAGAACATCTCGGTGTTGACGAAGAGGTGGCCAGTTTCGTGCTCCCGATCGGCGCCACCATCAACATGGACGGCACGGCGTTGTACCAGGGCGTGGCGGCTGTTTTCATCGCTCAAACCTTCGGTATGGGCCTCGACCTCGGCGCTCAGCTCGGCATCATTCTGACAGCGACGCTGGCTTCCATCGGCTCGGCGGCAGTGCCGGGCGCAGGCATGGTCATGCTCGTGATCGTACTCGGCCAGGCTGGCATTCCAGAGGTGGGGCTGGCACTCATTTTTGCCATTGACCGCCCGCTCGACATGCTCAGGACTGTTGCCAACGTGACCAGCGATGCTACCGTTTCGATGCTCGTCGCAAAAAGCGTTGGGCTGCTCGGCGAGCCTGAGGTGAAAAATTGGGATGATAACTATCCGCCGAAGTAACCCGGACTTTCAAGTCCGGCTCAACAAAAAAATGCCCGCATTTGGAAATCCGGATTACATTTGATGCGCTTTTTTGAAAAGCGTGCGATCAAATTTTTCACCTCTTACCGATCCGTGAGGATTTGCTGAACAATTCCTCTGGCGGCACAATGCATTTTTATGCGAAAGTTGGCGCTTCACTGGCAAATCCTCCTGGGCATCCTGGCAGGTATTCTCTTTGGTCTTTTGGCGGCAAAAATGGGTTGGGGAAAAATCGTCACCGACTGGATCAAACCTTTCGGTACCATTTTCATCAACCTGCTCAAACTCATTGCCGTCCCGCTCATTATCACCTCCCTCATCAAGGGCGTCTCCGACCTCAAAGACATCGGCAAACTGGGCAAAATGGGCGGCCGAACCTTTGCACTCTACCTCATCACCACGGCTTTTGCCATCAGCATCGGACTGATCATCGTCAACATCGTCCAGCCCGGATATTTGATCGAGGAAAGCACCCGCACGATGATGATGGAAAAATTCGGCGACAACGCTGCCAAGCGAATCGAAGCTGCCGCCGAAGCACAGGGCCGTGGCCCCTTGCAATCCCTCGTCGACATCGTTCCCGACAACATTTTTGGAGCTGCCACGCAAAATGGCAACATGCTCCAGGTCATCTTTTTTGTGGTGTTTTTTGGCATCGGTCTCATTCTGATTCCCGAAGAGAAAGCTCGTCCCGTTACGGCTTTTTTTGATGGTGCCAACGATGTCATTATGAAACTGATCGACCTCATCATGATGAGCGCTCCCTACGGTGTTTTCGCATTGCTGGCGGCTTTAATCGTTGACCTGCCCAGCGCAGATTTACTTGTAGCGCTGCTGGGCTATTCGATCTGCGTTGTGGCGGGTATTGCGTTGCTGCTCTTCGCATTTTACCCGCTGCTGGTGAAGGTTTTTGCTAAAAAAGGCTACCTGTTTTTCCTAAAGGGCATCGCTCCGGCCCAGTTGCTGGGTTTCAGTACCAGTTCCAGCGCCGCTACGCTGCCGGTAACGATGGAGCGTGCGCAGGACTACCTCGGTGTGGACGAGGAAGTGGCCAGTTTCGTACTTCCCATCGGCGCCACGGTCAACATGGACGGCACTGCGCTCTACCAGGGCGTGGCGGCGGTTTTCATCGCCCAGGCATTCGGTATGCAACTCGATTTGGCTGCGCAGTTGGGTATCATCGTCACGGCGACGCTGGCCTCCATCGGCTCAGCGGCAGTGCCCGGGGCGGGTATGGTCATGCTGGTGATCGTGCTGGCACAGGCGGGTATCCCGGAAGCAGGCTTGGCTCTGATTTTTGCCGTAGACCGTCCGCTCGACATGTGCCGGACGATGGCCAACGTGACCAGCGATGCCACGGTGTCGATGTTGGTGGCGAAGAGTTTGGGGAAGTTGCATGCGCCGAAGGGCAGTTGAGTATTTGAAAATCAGAAGGATATCATGCGTGATACTATCATTTGATACTATCGCCCCTCCCTGCACCACGCCATCAACTTACGGTACACCTCGTTCCTCGCCAATAATTCTTCGTTTCCAATTACTACCACATGCTCCCGTGCCCGGGTCAGCGCTACATTCAGTTTCCGGTCAACGCCCTCCTCGCTGAGGGAGACGAGGGTTTCCATTTGCGAAGCGAAATTGGTACAAAGTGAAATGAGGATGATGTCCCTCGCCCCGCCCTGGTAGCGTTCCACCGTGTCGATGGTCAGTCCATTGCAATCAATCCCTTCTCGCTGCAAAACTTCCTGAATCTGAGCAATTTGTGCCCGGTACGGCGTGATGATGCCAATCGATTTTGGATTTTGGATTTCGGATTTCGGAGGGACATCGCCGTTTTCCGAAATCTGAAATCCGAAATCCGAAATTTTCTGAAAGAACCTGACCAGCCCTGCAATCAACTCCGCCTCATGCCGGTTCGTCTTGCGGGAAGGGCTTTCCCCGTCGATGGGGGTGGATAGGTAAACGAGGCGTTTTTTTAAAACAACCTCCTCCCAATCATGCTGAAAATCAGAAGCTTGGGCAGGCAGCGGTGCTTTTTGTTTTTGTGAAACGGGAATGTTTTCCGGCAGGATTTTGAGTTTTCCTTCGTAAAAATGCTCGGCGGGGAAGCGCATGATCTCCTCGTGCATGCGGCCCTGGTGGCTGAGGTGGTCGTAGGCCCAGGTCCAGCCCTGCTCCACGCAGCGGCGGTAGAGGCGCTCGAACAACGAATTTCGAAGGTTTTGCAGCCCGATTTCGTGCAGTTTTTCATCAGAAACTGCCGATTGCTGCTCATCCTGCACCACCACGGCCGGGAGCTGTTTGTGGTCGCCGATAAGGATGAACTGCTCGAATTGCGGCAGCAAACCCACCAGCATCGGCTCCAAAATCTGCGATGCCTCGTCGATCACCACCCGTCGGAATTTTTTCAGCTTCAACAACTGCAAATTGTTCGACAGCGAGGCCAGCGTACTCACGAAAATGCGGTGGCTGCCAAGTATTTCCAGCAGTTCTTTCCGGGTTTTGATATCGCTGGTTTTGCTCGTAAGTAGCTGATTTTCAAAATCTTCTCCCGTAGAGTAGCGGGAGCCGATGCGGACGTAGGCGTCCTTCACGTCTTCGCCGAGGCTTTCGAGGGCTTCGCAAATTTCATCCACGGCCCGGTTCGTGTAGGCCAGCAGCAGCAGGTTTTCATCCGTATTTTTAAAAATCCAGCCTGCGTAATTGCGGAGCATCTGGCTGGTTTTACCCGTGCCGGGCGGGCCCCAGAGCAGGAAATAGTCACGGGTGTCGAGCATTTTTTGGAGGATACTGTTTTGCTCCTCCGTCAGCGTAACGTCGGCTTCAGCCGGCGTCATGGCTGCACCGGCTAAAGCCGGTGTTACGTTGGGCGCTACGTTGGTCAGCAATAACTCCCGCTTTTTTACCTCGCTCTCCGCCCACCGGAACAGCCCCTGATACATCGCCGCAAAACTCATGTCCATCTGGTCGTGCTCCAGGTTCCACTCTTCGAACTCGCTGAAAATCTGGGAGTTAAATTGTTTGTATCGCAGCCGCACCGTCACCTCCTCGGTCGTGATTTCGAGGATGGTCACCTTGAAAATCTGTGTCGAAATGGGCGACTGCCGTGTCCCGTCCATCGTAAGCCGTCCGGCTTCCACCGGGTAAAGCACGGCAATGTCCCCCGTCCGGAAATTGGCCAGCGGGTTGGTCAGTTTGGTTTTTTCAAAAATGATGTGCGCTTCGTCTTCGCTTGCCCGGTTCTCCTTGATTTTCAACGATTTAATAATTTGAAAACCCGCCTCTTTTTCCTCGAAAGTATCCAGCCAGAGGGCGGCGAGACCGTTGGCTCTGTCCACGCCCTGCATGCCTGTTTTGGCCAGCAAGTGCTCCCGTGCGATGAGGCCGGAGAAGGCATTGAAATAGCGGCGTTCGAGGTCGCTCAGGCCGTGGTAGGTTTTTTCAAAACGCTCAAGATCCCGTTGGTGAAACCCCTTCAACTGCGGGAAACGGCCGGTCGTGATTTTACTCAAAACCGGTGCCTGCGCCACCTCGCCCCCGATGCCCCCCAGTAGCCGGTCGATGGCCACCATCTGGTTGCGGACTTGCAGCGCTTCGTTTTGTTCGGCTTTCACCACCGGGGCGAATTTCAACTGGCGGCTGTCGAGGCCGGAGTAGAGGATGTAGCAGGCGGGCTCCACCTCCTCACCAAACACGGAGCGCACCATCAGGTCATAGAGCAGTGTCTGGATAAAATGGCTGGCCCCGATGCCGTAGCGGTTGGGCATGAACGGGCTGCCGCTTTTGAGTTCGATGATGGCGCTGCGTTCCTGATTTTTGAAAAACACGTCGAGACGCCCTTGCAGGCCATGCGTTTCATCGTAAAAACTCGGCTCCAGGTAGCACTCCGACGGCTCGATGTCAAATTTTTTCATCTCCTGCCGCACCATCA
The DNA here is from genome assembly GCA_030147525.1 of Bacteroidota bacterium. GTDB lineage: Bacteria > Bacteroidota > Bacteroidia > Chitinophagales > Saprospiraceae > UBA6168. The sequence goes on along the minus strand of JASBVF010000056.1, from coordinate 331,534 downwards.
GTTGCAGCGTCACCCAGTGTTTTTGCGCTTTCGCAACCAGTTCCCGGATGGCCGAGTCGGGCAGCATGGCGAAGGTTAGCGGATTGGTTTTGAAGACTTTGGGGAATGTTTCCTTGAAAACCGCCTGCGGATTGTTCATCAGTTCGTCGAGGAAAAAGTTGGCGATGTTCCCCAGGATCATCGGCAGACTCGGCTCCACGGGCAGAAATTTTTGCAGCAGGTAAATCACCGGCTCGGCCCCGCTTTGCTGGAAGCAATTGGCGACGGCGGACACGTCGAGGAGGTAGTCGGGATCGACGACGATGGCTCGGGGGCGGTAGGTTTGGTTTGATTTGTTTGAGGGGTTTGAGGAGTTAGATTTGTTTGAGGGGGTGTCCACCACTTCCACATCGATCAGGCTGAGGAGGACGGGGAAGCCGAAGGTCTGCCGGATTTGCCGGATGGTGGGGTTGAACGGCTCGTTCCGGTCAGCGATATTGTATTGAATATGAACGACTTCGGCGGGATTTTCCTCGTCACGGGCGAGGAGCAGGTCGTTGGCCTCGTCGTCTTCGAGAGCGAGTACCCGGACTTTTTTGCGGAACTCCTTCACCCGCACTTCCGTGTAGGCGTAGGGTGTTTTTTTGGGTAAAAATGCCAGCACTTCCTCCGGCGGCGCCTCCCCGAAAAGTCCCTCGATACTGGCAGCGAGGGCTTGCAGGCCCAGGGCGTACACTTGCGGCGCTTCCTCTTCCAGTACCTGCGAGCGGATTTTTTTTCTGAAAAAATGCACCCAGTACTGCGTCTTTTTGTCCAGTTGGAACTTGTGCCCGGCGTAGGCGATGCGGGCGAAAAGCGTGGTGAACTGGATGTTTTCCTCCTTCGTCACTTCGAGGAACAGCAGTTCCAGCAGGCGGGCGAGGGCGTCTGCTTTGGCGGCATGCGTCCATGACTCGTTTTCGTGAACCTTGACGAGTTCACGGTAAAACAGGCGGGCGAGTTCGGCGGATTTGTGATCTTTTTTGCTCACGATGTTGTGTCTGGAATGGGTATGGCCGGGTGCGGGGGCAAAGGTATTGAAAATGGGTGAGGAGTATGGCAGACGATCATTTTATGAAAAATGATATTTTCTAAATTGGAGGCAGCCATTTACCTTTCTCCCTGAAAACCAAACGACTATGAAAAAACAAGACTTGCTCTGGAAGGGGATTATCCGGGAGTTGTTCCCGTGGTTCGTTCAGTATTTTTTTGAAAACTGGCAGCAGGAAATTGACCCCGGCCGGGGCTTCGAATTTCTTGACAAGGAACTGGAACAGATTTTACCCGACTCGAACGCCAAAGGCCGCCGGGCGGATGTATTGGTGAAAGTTTTTTCACCGGCGGGTAAAGAGTTTTGGTTCCTCGTTCACGTCGAAGTACAGGGCTATCACGATGAAGATTTTGCCCTGCGGATGTACACGATTCAGTACCGGTTGTTCGACCGGTATCAAAAACCGGTGGCGGCATTGGCGATTTTTACGGACAGTCAGCCTGATTTTCATCCGCAAAATTTTGGTTATCAATGTCTTACGACGAGATTGGATTACGAGTTTGGTACGTATAAATTATTGGATCATCCGCCGCACACGGAAATTTCAAAAAAAGACAATCCGTTTTCGCTGGTGATGGAAGCTGCCTGGCATGGACTGAACCGTGGCAAGTTGAACGATGAGGAAGTGATGGAAATGAAAGTTTCTCTATTTCGGAAACTGATGGAAAGCGGCTTTCCGAAGGAAACTATCCGGGGCATTTTTAGCTTTGTAAAGTATTACGTGTCGTTTGACAGAAAGGAATTTTACCATAAATTTGATGAAATAATTGAGCCAATGAAAAATTCAGCTAATATGACTTTACGGGAAATGATTATCGAAGATGCCCGGCAGGAGGGTATTAAAAAGGGCATTGAAGAAGGTCGTGAACTTGGACTTTTGGAATCTCTGAAGGTTCAGAAAATGCTCAAAGAAGGTAAATCGCCAGAGGAAATTGCCAAAAATTTAAAAATCAAAAAATCCACCATTTTGAAAATGAAAAAGATGCTGGAAGACATGAATTAACTGTTTCAGGAATTCTTAAAAAAGGGAAATGTCAATCGCAGGCATTTCCCTTTTTTATTTTAAAAAATCCCACCCCACGCAGCGTCCTTTCCCAAAACTGCATTAACCTTATCAAAGCATAAAACGAAACCTTGTTTCCAACTGACGACCATATCATCCAGGGCTGCCGCAGGGGCGATCGAAAAGCGCAGCAGGCATTGTATGAAAAATACAAGTCCATGCTGTTCAACGTTTGCCTGCGCTATGCTTCGGGGTGGCACGAGGCGGAAGACCTGTTGCAGGAGGGGTTGATCCAGATTTTCAGCAACCTGTACCAGTATCGTCCGGCCGGGGCCTTCGGGGCCTGGCTGCGGAAAGTGATGGTCAACACAGCGCTACAGTACCTGCGCAAAAAGAAGCGGATGTTCGAAATCGTTGAAATTGAGGAAGTTGCAGAGGATTTTGAAGCGGATGAAAACCTCTTCGCCCGCTACCGGGAGGAGGCATTGGTGCAGATGCTGCAACGTTTGCCGGAAGGCTACCGGGCAGTTTTCAACCTCTTCGTGATGGAGGATTTTTCACACAAAGAAATAGGTGAAATGCTTGGCATTGCCGAAAGCGCTTCCCGCTCACAGTTGACCCGTGCGAAAGCGATGCTGCGGCGGATGCTGGAACGAAGCGTCGGAATTGAAATTTGAAGGCAGTGAATTGGTGAATTAGTGAATTAGTAAATTGGGTTGGACCCTACCCAATTCACCAATTCACCAATTTACCAATCAACCAATTCACTACAAATGACTGATCATCAACATAATGACAACCTCGAGCAGTTTTTCAGGCAAAACCTGGAAGGCTATTCAACGGAGCCGTCCGGCGATTTCTGGGCACGGATGGAACCGGTTATTCCGGCGAAACCGCCTTTCTGGAGCGGTTGGGTAGTGGCTGCCGGGAAATGGGTGGGGCTTGGACTGGTTGCCGGAGCCATTATTTTGGCAGGGCTGTTTTGGTGGAAGGACCGGCAGCAGATCGATTCGCTGACAAAACTCGTGCAGCAACAGCAACAAGAAATTGAGAATATCAGGGCGCAGCAGGACGCCGGACACAGTCCGGCGCAAGCAGTCGGGCCGGGTACAGGTGACAATTCCGCAACAGCGCCAGCGAGTGAGGTCACGGCCACTGGCGATCGGGCGTTTTTTAACGAAAAACAAGATCTTTTTGAAAAAAACACTTTTGAAAAAAATCTGTCGAATCGAGCAGAAGTAGCTGATGCTCAATTTTTAACAAAAAATAAAAACACCCCGAAAGGGCGGGATCAAACAACTGAAACCGGTGTGCCGAATCTTTCTTCAAACAACCGGCAAGACGTAACCCCGGCAACAGTCTCCACAAAACCGGATGCCGATCAGGTGAATCGCACACCGCTCGAAACACCTGAAAATCTTGGCGTTTTAAACGCCCAAAATCTGACGTTTTCCAAACGTGCTCCCTCCGTAAAAAAACAATTGGTCAAAGTTTTTGAACCCTATCCGAGATTTTCCTTCGAGGCTGGCGCAGCCGCTTTTGTGATGCCGGTGCGCCGCCTTTTTGAAAAGGATACAGTGGCTTTTGAAACCGGCGCCGTGCGGCTCTCCCTGCAAACAGGCCTGCTGGTCAATTTTGAAATGAACAGCGTTTGGATGTTTCAGACGGGGTTTCATTTTAAAAATTTGCGCTCGGAGAATCTCTCGTTGCGGTACAATTCTTTCCCGTTGACGGTGCGCCGCCGCTGGGCCTGGGGCCGCCGCAACCGGCTGGAACTGAAAACAGGGTTTGCCCTGACTACACTCATCAACGCCAAAACTTTTCCTGAAAAAACGGCGCTGCCTGGCCTGGAAAGTTCCTATTTCAGTTGGTTGAGCGGCGGCGGAATCGCACTGCCGGTTGGCGAGTCGCTGACCTTTGTGACGGAGGCGAACCTGGGACTGCCGGTTACGCCGGTGGCGAACGGAAAACGGCCGGTGGAAGCTGGAATTTATGCGGGTTTGCGGTTTTTGATCCGCTGATTTTTTTTTAAAAGACTGATGTTCAATCAATTAAAACGCTACCAATATGACCAGATTTAGACTCTTGACGACGATTTTGTTCCTCTGTTTTTTGACCACCGCATTCGGTCAGTTGCAAAAAGGGGATTGGATGCTGGATTTGTCAGGGGGAATCCAGTTTGCAGACCAGCTATTTCCAAGTGGTCAGACCCAGTTTTCAGCCAGGTTCGCTCCATCGGCCGGTTATTTTTTCACAAACCGGCTGATGGCTGGCGCCGGGTTTAGTTTTTACAGTGGCAATTGGTGGTCAGCCAATAGTGGTGACTTCAACATTTACCAATACAATTTCTCGCCTTTCGTACGCTATTATTTTTTAAAAAATGAAAAATGGATGGGCTTCGCTTTCGGCGAAGGTTTCATTCAAAACCGTCAAAATGGCCTTCAGCAAGGTGATTCGACTCTCTTTTTTTTACCGGAAGGCTGGGCCTATAGTTTGAGAACTGGTATCGGGGCGAATTTTTTCCTCGCTCCGAACGTAGCGATTGAAGCCAAGGCGGGCTTTCGTCTGGCCAAGGGCGGCGACTTTGATATTTTCGCTTTCGATCATGACAAACTTTACCTTTCCTTTGGAATCAACACTTTCCTGCATCAGCGAACGGGTGAAAAATATGACCTGATGGACCGCTACCTTCGCAAGGGTAATAATATCTTGGATGGCGAAGGATATCTCCGACCCAACAACCGGAAACTGATCGGGGCTGGCATTCAGGTATTGGACGAATTAAAAGGATACAGTTTTTACTTAGGGCCCGGTTTTCAGCAGTTTATCACTGACCGTCTCCTGGTGGGCGCTGGCGTAGGAGTGGCACATGAGACTGCCGGTGACAACATCAATTCGTCTGTAAGGTTAAGGGTAAATGCTGAGAGGTATATTCCCGTGGATGATCGCTTGTTTTTTGTACCTTCTGCAGAGTTGGGTTGGACGCATGAAAGTTACAAAGCCAATTCATTGGAATTCAAGGAATTTCGGATCGATACCATTGGTGAAGTTAACGGCGTCCCGGTACTTGGCTCGGTGCCGGTTTATGACACCGTTTTCACAACGCTTCGCACGAATGTTTTCACTTCTGCCCTGAACCTGCAATTGAAATATTTCACCCATTCTACCGCTATTTTGGGTGGTGGATTACGGGCTGAATATTCAACCAAATTAAACGGCGGAGTAAAAAGCAATCCGCTGGTGGTTAGTGCCTCAGCGAGTTACGAACAGTTTTTTGCTGAAAATCTGAGCCTCTCGGCCAACCTGTTCTTTCAACTGGACGACAGAGGAGGCGGCCGGTTATTTAGTAATGGAGCCAGGAGTACTGGCGTTTATTTTACACTCAAATACTTTATTTTCAACGATTTAAACCAGCATCAAAAACGATAAACATGAAAATCTTCCCACTTCTCCTCTTCGCTCTCCTCCCGTTTCTCTCCTTCAGCCAAAACGGAAAATTCATGGAGTTCCACGCCACCCCCAACTACTCCTACCGCACCAACTCCATCACCAGCGACCAGGGGCGAGTGGGCTACAACTTCGGCCTTGCACTCTCCGGGCCATTGAAATCGGAGCGCCTGCACTGGCTGGCCGGGATGCAGTTCTCCACCTTCGGCTCGAAGTATAATTCGGGCCCCTTGCGTTGGGGAACGCAACACGATGGCGAGGGCGGTTTCGATCCGAGCATTCCCAGCGGTACAAATGTAACTGAGGTCAAGCTTCGACAGATCGATTTCTTTCTTGAAATCCCGTTGGGAGTTCGCTATTTTTTGTCGCAAGGCAAAGTGAAATTTTTTGTCCAACCGTCGATCAGTCCTGCGCTATTCCTTACCGAACGCACGGATGCCGATTATACCTACTTCGATCGTCCGAATCAACAAAATTCAACCTCCGGCAAAAACAACGGCCTGCGGACGCTAAATCTCCATGCCGCATTGGGCGCTGGCATCGAATTCCCGCTTTCAAAAAAACTGAGCCTGCAACTGATGCCGCAAGGCAGCATCCAGGCATTGAGCGCAGCGAAAAACAGCACGAAGGGCAGCAGGCTTTACTCGACAGGATTGAGGGCGGGCTTGAAATTTGGTTTGTGAAAACCTACGGATGAGCCGTTGAATTTTTTTAAAATTGTCTCCGGATTTTGCCCGCTCAATTTTAAAAAAATTAAACATGCACAAACTCCTCGCCCTCGTCGCTTTCGGCCTCTTCACAGCCTGCTCCACCTCCAAATTTTACAAAGCTACGGACCTCACGCCCGAAGGTTCTTTCAGCTCGAACTGTGAAGGCCCCAACGTGGACAAAGCCGGCAACCTCTACGTCGTCAACTACAAGCAGGACGGTACAGTGGGTAAAATAACGCCCACCGGCGAGGCTTCCGTTTTTGTGAAATTACCCGACGGCAGCACCGCCAACAGCATCCGTTTCGACAGCCGGGGCGACATGCTGCTGGCTGATTTTACCGGGCATAACGTTTTGAAAATCAATATGAAAACACGGGAAGTCACGACGTTCTGCCACGACAACCGTTTCAACCAGCCCAACGATCTCTGCATCTCCAGCCAGGACGTCATCTTCGCTTCCGACCCCAACTGGAAGGACGGTACCGGCCAACTCTGGCGCATCGACCCAAACGGCAAGGCCACCCTGCTTGACGGCTACCTCGGTACCACCAACGGCATCGAACTCAGCCCTGACGAGCGCACACTCTACGTTAACGAGTCGGTTCAACTCAAAGTCTGGGCCTTCGATGTGGCTGCTGATGGCAGTGTTTTCAACAAACGGCTTTTTACAAAATTCGAAGATTTCGGCCTTGACGGGATGAAGTGCGACGCCGAAGGCAATCTCTACATCACCCGCTACGGCAAGGGCATGATCGCCGTTTTTTCACCGGAAGGAAAATTACTGCATGAAATCCCGGTGAAGGGTAAAAAAGTGAGCAACCTTGCATTTGGCGGCCCTGATGGCAAGACTGTTTTCGTCACCCTGCAGGACCGGAAGTGCGTCGAGCAATTTCGGAATAAAGTGAAAGGAAAGGGTTTTTAGGTCAGCCATGGTCCGGTTCTCCAGAACCGAGCCTGTTCCACACCCGGTTTAGGAAAACCGGGCTACCTTCGCCCCATGAAAATCTCCATCCTACTCCCCGTTTTCAATACCGCACCCTACCTGCGGGAGTGCCTCGATAGCGTGCTGGCGCAGTCGGAGCAGGACTGGGAGTTGCTCGCCGTGGACGACTTTTCAACCGACGAAAGCTCGCAAATTTTACAGGAATACGCCCGCCGGGATACCCGGATCAGATTCCTTCGGAATGACAAGAAAGGCATCGTGCCGGCCTTGCGATTGGCATTTCACCAAAGCACCGGCCAACTCGTCACCCGCATGGACAGCGACGACCGGATGCTGCCGCAGAAGCTGGCTGTTTTGAAAAAAATATTGGTGGAAAACGGCGCCGGCCATGTCGCCACCGGTTTGGTGAAATATTTCGCTGCGGACGGGGTGGGGGAGGGTTACCGCCGTTACGCCGCCTGGCTGAACCGGCTGGCCGTGGAGGGCCGTCATTTCGATGAAATTTACCGGGAGTGTACCATCCCCTCGCCCTGCTGGATGGCCTGGCGCAGCGACCTGGAGCGTTGCGGGGCCTTCACCGAAGACACGGTGCCGGAAGATTACGATTTGGCGTTCCGTTTCCGGGAGGCCGGTTTCAAGATCGTCACGCACCCCGAAGTGCTGCACGAATGGCGGGACCGGCCCGGCCGCACCTCCCGAACTGACGAGCAGTACCTCGACAATTCCTACCTCGACCTGAAAACTGACTGGTTTTTGTGGAGCGATTACGATCCTCTGCGTCCGCTCGTACTCTGGGGTGCCGGGCGAAAAGGGAAGCGACTGTCAAGGATGTTTGACGAGCGGAGAGTACCCTTCCGCTGGGTCTGCGACAACGCCGGGAAGTGGGGTCACCGCATCAGCGGGGTGGAAATGGAAAGTTTTGAAATTTTAAGTGAAATGCCTGATGCTCAAATTGTTATCGCCGTGGCTGCGCCGGATGGGCAGCGGGAGATTTTGGATTTTTTGAAAAAAAATGGCTTTGGGGAGGGGAGGGGTTATTTTTTCTTTTGCTGAAGGTAAAACCCGCTCCCAAACTCAATCCCTACCTTGTCCAGCGTGGTAAAATTTTGGCTAAATGTACTTTGCCGTTGCTGGCTGGAGGTCAGCGACGGGTCTTCGACCGTGATCCAGGTTTGTTTCATTTCCAAAAAAAGCAACGGAAAGCTGAGCGAAAGAAAACCGGCATCTCCAAACTTCCTGAGCGCATGCAGCCGGAAGCCGCCTTCCACACCTGCTGTCCAGGTGTTAACCGGGAAATCCGCACTGATTTTTGGTGTTTTTTGGATGTTTTGAAAAAATGTGCCTGCATTGGCTGATACGTGAAAAAGCCAGTTTTCACCGGCCCTGCCGCCCCTCCATCCGTAGCGATAATTCAGGCCACCGCTTGCGGCGGTGAGCTGGGTTCCGGTGGTCAGCAGCGCTCCCGTTGAGCCTAATTGTCTGGTGTGCAGGTCTTCATAGCGGGTGAAATGCAGGGCATACAATCCGGCCTGGTGGAAATCCTCCCGCTCCGTGAATGTCAAAAATGAAAACCCGAACCTTGGATTGGCAGCCAGTTGGATTGTTCCCGTTTCCAGGATGTCAGGCTGGGGTGTCGAGATGGCGTAGTCGATTCTCGTTTCGCCGGTAAGCAGGGCGACGGAGGTGAAAAGCACATTTTGACCAAAAGAAAAAAAGCTGCAAAACAGTGTAGCCAACAGGGAAAAGGTGCATTTTGTCATGGTGAAATTTTTGATGAAAAACGCAAGCGTCCGAAAGATAGCACGAGCCGGATTTTTTTAACACAAACCTCCAAAAGTTGGAGATGACCCTCACTTTTTTTTCTTTTGCTGTAGCCTCCAATGAACCACAAACAACAATCAACGAACAACACAATGCCCTGGCAAGAACTCACCAAAATCGCCCTGCTTGGCACCGAGCACAGCACCTTCTCCGAGGCTGCGCTGCAAACCTTGCAAGCGCAGGGCATCGACGTGTCGAAGGAGGCGCCGCTGGTACTGGCAGAGGGTGCCGCATTGTATGCCCAGCTTCGCAAAGCGGGCTTCCGGCTCGAAGATTTCACCGGGCAACTGCCGCAAGTGGCAGCGGCGAAGGGTGAAAAAAATGCTCGCTCAAGTCTTCGCAGCATTTGCAACTGATTTTGGAGGGCCAGTTTGGTGCGGTACTACCGGAGTTCATCCATCATTTATTATTATCCGGAAAGGTTTTTCCAACGGAGCATTTGCCTGGCTTGATGCGTCAGCCCGGAGCTAAAAACTATTGGGAGAAGCTTGATTCGGCGATCGGTGCCGGTGGTTATTGGTTGCTCAGTCAACATCCTGAATGGCGGCAATGGTTGGAAAATGAGAGTGATTTTGACTGGCATACGGGAAGCAGGGACCAACGCCTAAACTTGTTACGGCACCTGCGGAAATCGGATCCGGCCCGGGCGCTCGAACTCGTGCAGTCAACCTGGAGCGAGGAGGACTACCGTGACAAAGCTGCATTTTTGAGTGAAATGGAATGGGGGTTGTCGGCAGCAGACGAAGATTTTATCGAAAAATGCCTGGAAGAGGGTCGCAAGGAGGTGCGGCAAGGGGCGGCCAAGCTGTTGGCTTTGTTGCCTGAGTCTCGCTTCGCTGGAAGGATGTTCAGTCGTGCAGTCGCCTGTTTAACATGGGGAGTAAGAGGCCTCAGCATCCAAATTCCTGATACGTTAAACGAAGCAGCGTTAAAAGATGGTATTTTACAAATACATCCGGGTTGGAAAGGTGGAGCTAAGGCGGGGTACCTGGGGCAAGTTTTGTCAGTTCTACCGCCGGAGCGTTGGGAGGTTTTTTTTGAAAAAACGCCGGGTGAGATTTTGAAATTATTTGCACAGACAGACTGGGCAGGCACGCTGCTGAGGGCAACGGCGGAGGCAAGCATCTTTCACAGAAATGAAGCATGGGTAGAGGCGCTACTGGAGTATTGGTTTGAAAATGAAAGTTCACCGCTCTGGAATTCGCCGTTCGGCAATCAATTGTTGGAATTGGCGCCTGCAGAGGTGGTTAACCGGCTTGCGATCCGGTCCATTGAAAATCACCCGGGGCTTCCGGAGGAGTCGAGTCCGGTTTTCAAATTGCTGCAAAATAATGCTGCTGCCTGGGAAAATACGTTCAGCAAGTTACTCATCCGGCGTTTCCAGGAATGGATTTTAAACTCCCGGCAACCGCATTGGCAGACTTTTCACCACAAAGAATATTTAAAAATGACTGCTCTGCGATGCCATCCTGATTTGCTGGGTGACCTGCAAAAAGGCTGGCCCGTTGATTCGCACCTCTGGGCTTTGTGGGAAAAACCGGTCGAGGAGATGCTGAATACCGTGCTTTTCCGGCAGGAAATGATAGCGGAACTACGTAGTTAGCAGGTAGTTATCAATTTAAAGAAAAATAAAATGGCTTTAATTAAAACCGTACGTGACTTTACACCGCAGTTTGGTGAAAACTGCTTTCTGGCCGATAACGCTACCATCATCGGCGATGTGGTGATGGGGGATGAGTGCAGCGTTTGGTTTCAGGCGGTGGTGAGAGGCGATGTTAACTTCATCCGCATGGGCAAAAAGGTCAACATTCAGGACGGGGCAGTGATTCACGGGACTTACCTGAAGGCCGGCACCACCCTCGGAAACAACGTAAGCATAGGCCACCGGGCGCTGGTTCACGGTTGTACGATTCATGACAATGTACTCGTGGGAATGGGGGCTATCGTGATGGATCATGCAGTGGTGGAGGAGAATGTGTTGATTGCAGCTGGAGCGGTGGTCCTGGAAAATTCACACCTGGAGGCAGGCCACATTTATGCAGGGGTGCCGGCGAAGAAAATCAAGCCGATTCCGCCGGATGTTTTCCAACACAACATAGAACGAATTGCAAATAACTACGTGATGTACGCCGGGTGGTTTAAACAGTGAGAATTTGCCACTTGCGTGATTAATTCATGGAAAACACCGGTGCATCCGAGTTGACGGAATTGTAAAACGTCAGCATGCTGATGCTGAATTTCATGAAGCGGGTCAGTGGGAGTTGGTCGAGGAACTCAACAACTTCGATCTCGGAATTGGCGCTGACAACGGCCCACATTTTTGAATTGTCAAGGGAGAGGGCGTAGTTGACCAATTTGCCATCCCTGAAAAGTTTATTGACTTTTGCTCTTTGGTGTGGGATAAGCCGGAGAAAATCTTCAGAGAGAACCTTGGGTAGTGAAAAATCTACCATGTATTGATATTCGTTTGACATTCAGTTTGAAGGTTTTGAAGTGATAGTAAAGTTTACACTTAATTCCAGTTTTTGGTCCTTTTGCAAGCTATCTGAAAACCCGTTTTAAAATCGGCCGCAAATGTAAAATAAATTTTACATGAAGCCTATGATCGAGCGTATAAAGTTTCATTTATCAACTTTTGGCCGCCTTATTCTTCTTTCAAAATCATATTATCAATTAGTCTTACATTTCCGATTTTAACTGCCGTGCAGGCAACTGCGAAATCCGTTTCCTCGAACAGCTCAACCGGGCGTAAGGTTCTGCCTTCGACGATACTGAAGTACTCCGGCTGCAAACCCTGAGCAGAGAGCTGACTGAGGGCTTCCGCTTCAATTTGACGGGGAAATTGCGCATGTATTTTCATTTTTGCGTCCTGAAGTGCCTGATGGATCGCCGGGGCCAAAGAACGCTGCTGCGGAGTCAGAAGTACGTTGCGGCTGCTCATTGCAAGGCCGTCGCTTTCCCGGATGATGGGGCAAACGATCAATTTTACAGGAGATTTAAGTTCATTCAGCATGTGCTGAATAATCGTAAACTGCTGAAAGTCTTTCTGCCCCATGTAGAGGTAGTGTGGTTTCACAATCTCTATCAACCGTTTGACGACTTGAGCTACACCCGCAAAATGACCGGGCCGGTGGGCACCTTCCATCGGCTGATCCAGGTAGCCAAAATCGAGATCAAGTTTGAGCTTTTTACTGGGGGGATAAACTTCCGTGACATCCGGCATGAAGAGCACCTGGTTGCCGGTGTTAAGCAGTTCTGCCAGATCCTTTTCGGGTGTGCGGGGGTATTTTTGCAAGTCGGAGGGATCGTTGAATTGCGTCGGGTTGACGAAGATGCTGCTCACCGTGCAATCCGTATCTTTCAGGGATTGGCGAATCAGCGAGACGTGACCCTGGTGTAGGGCTCCCATCGTTGGGACGAAGCCAATTTTTTTACCTTCCTTTTTTAGTTTAGAAATATGCTTCTGGAAAGGCAGAACTTGTTTAAAAAGTAGCATAAGTGTTTTGTTCGATTGAGTTGTTTTGAGCAAAAATGGCAAAAGAGCAGTTTGTCTTCAGGGGTAAACTATCGGCAAAAGTAGGTGTTTTTGGTAATGCCGGTGTGTAAAGTAAAAAAGCAAATTCGGTGTAAAGAAAGCGTAAAAAACGCACAGTAAACGCATGTTTTTCCAGACTTTCAGGTAATTAATTGTCAGCGAAACGTGCAAAGAACCCTGTTTTTTTTTACTATCTTTGCGCACCCGTTCATTGAGAAGTTTTTACTTATAAAAATTCGTGTAAAATATGACAGAAAAGAAGAAAGTTTTATTCGTCACCCAGGAGATGGAACCTTACACGGCGCTTTCCGAGATTTCCGCTATCGTCAGAAAGCTACCTGAGTATACTCAGTCAAACGGTATGGAAATCCGGGTGTTGATGCCACGCTATGGCACAATCAACGAGCGCAGACACCGGCTTCATGAGGTGGTTCGTCTTTCTGGAATGAACATCATTGTGGATGATGACGATTTTCCTTTAATCATTAAAGTTGCTTCCCTTCCTGGCGCCAGGATGCAGGTATATTTCCTCGATAATGAAGATTTTTTCAAGCGTAAGTCCGTTTTTACAAACGACGAGGGCGAACCTTTCGAAGACAATGCCGACCGCATGGTATTTTTCTGTAAAGGTGTTATCGAGACTGTCCGTAAATTTGGATGGCCGCCTGACATTATCCATTGCCACGGCTGGATGACAAGCCTCATTCCATTATACGTCAGGGAAGCGTACAGGACTGAACCTTTGTTTCAGAATTCTAAAATCGTTTACTCGGTTTACAATACTTCGATGGATAAAAGTTTTTCTGACTCTTTCGTTGCAAAAGCATCCATCAATAACCTGGAAGAAAATGACCTGAATGCCTACGTAAACGGCAAGGGTATCAATCTTCACCAGGGTGCAGTCACCTATTCTGATGCGCTCATCAGAGGTAGCGAAGACTTGTCCGAATCTGTAGAGAAACTGGTCCAGGATTCCGGTAAACCGGTTTTAGATTTTAAAAACGAGGATGAATTTCTTCCAGCATATCTTGATTTCTATCATTCGTTGTTGGAGGAAGAGGAAGCCGTAGAGCGGTAAGAAATTGTCAGGTTAATAAGTTTCAGGTTTCAGTGGTTTGAGTCTTTCATCCCTGAAACCTGAAATTTTTTAGCCTGCAACGCATACAACTCCTTTCTTTTCTCAATACTCTTTGCTTGAGAATTTACACACTTTCCACTGAAAAATTTATTGGTTAAAAGGATGAAACATCATTTAAATGAAGCACTTTGGGTGCTTGCGGCGCTTTTTTTTGCACTTATTTCCTGCAATGACCCGACGGTGATCGGCTCAGATTTACTTTCAGGAGATGAATTAGACATTCAATTTACAGACACTCTTACGCTGAATGGCTATACCATCAAGGGTGATTCGGTGAAAACTTATGATCCGGATGTTTTTTCAACTGATTTTGAAAACTTCCCCTGCGGCGACTTCCAGGATCCTGTTTTCGGAAGAACTACTTCAACAATTTATGCCCAGCTGAATCTGAATACAACCATCCCATCTTTCCTGAACGGGACGCTGGATTCTATCGTATTGATTTTACCTTACAATGCTGACTTGTCTTATGGCAAGCTCGATGAAACGTACAGCATCGAAGTTTACGAGTTGGATGAAGCCCTTAAAGATTCCCTGTCTTACTTTTCTTCCAATAGTTTTGCTACTAAAAGTACGCCCATTGGCGTCAAAGATTTTATCCCTAAGGTCACGGACTCAGTGAGTGTCGTAATTCCAAACAAGGATAGCCTCGTGACGCAGCTTCAGGCGCCACATTTACGGGTGAGGCTTGATCAGGTGTTTAGTGCGCTGTTTTTTAAAGCGGATACTTCCAATTTTAATACGAACACTAAGTTTCTCGAGTTTTTCAAGGGTATTCAGATTCGCCCTGTCTCTGCGAATGGCGGTCTTGTCAGCTTTAAAATGAGAAACTCGATGACAGGAATTAGGGTCTACTACCACGAGGATTCAATTTTCAGGCAATACCAGTTCCCCATTTTTACAGGTAATGTTGTCACCGCTAATTTTACCCACGAGTACGAGGGGTCTATCGCTGCTGATTTTATTGGCCCTGATTCGCCGGGTAAAGACAGCTTGTTTTTCTTACAGGGAATGGCAGGGTTGAATTTTAACCTGGAAATACCCTACGCTAATCAATTCCAGAATATCGTGGTGAACCGAGCTGAAATAATTTTACCGATTGTAAACCTTGCTGAGGATGATATGACTTACTCGCCTGTCAGGCAGATTGTCATCTCTGAGATCAAGAGTGACAGTACTCTACGGATAATTGATGATGTGTCCATTGCTTTGGCCAGGATTGGAGATAGATTCAGTGATTTGTTTGGTGGCAATGTAACATCGGATGGAGAATACAGGTTAAATATTTCAGCCCATTTCCAAGATATGGTTAGGGGGCTTGTAAGTAATAAAATGAGAGTTATCGTTTATTTCAGGGCAGAGCGGGCAGGCCGTGTTGTGATTGCCGGCCCCCGGAACGGAACTACCCCAGCAAGGGTAAAACTCAGCTTCACGAGGTATTAATACCATTTTTAAGGTGGAGTTGACTGTGTCTGAATAGAAAAATAATGTAAATTTGGTTTTTTTCATTCACAAAACACTCAATTAACTTATGTGTGGAATTGTAGCTTACATCGGCCAACGAGATGCTTACCCCATCTTGATCAAAGGATTACAAAGACTGGAATACCGGGGATACGACAGCGCCGGTATTGCCTTGTTGAACGGTAGTCTGAACATCTACAAGAAAAAAGGAAAAGTCCAGGAGCTCGTGGATTTTGCAGAAAATCAAAACCTGACCGGATTCACCGGCATAGGTCACACTCGCTGGGCAACGCACGGAAAACCGGATGACGTAAACGCACACCCCCATGTTTCAGGCAACGGTCGCCTGACCCTGGTGCACAATGGAATCATTGAAAACTACACATCACTGAAAAAAGCCCTTGAAAAAGTAGGGCATGTTTTTCACACGGAAACTGACACGGAAGTACTTGTACATTTGATCGAAGAAGTTCAAAAAAGAGACAACCTAACTATTGAAGAAGCTGTACGTGAAGCGCTTACAAACGTTGTAGGTGCCTACGCCATTGTAGTGATTGACCGTGAAGATCAGGATAAATTAGTTGCTGCCAGAAAGGGAAGTCCGCTGGTAATTGGTATAGGTGAAGACGAATTTTTCCTTGCCTCCGACGGTACACCAATCGTTGAGTACACCAAAAAAGTGATTTACCTGGATGACGAGCAAGTCGCAGTTGTGCATCGCAATGGAGAGTACGAAATACGGACAATTGAAAATGAAGTCCATACGCCGTTTGTGCAGGAGTTGAACATGGAAATCGACCGCATCGAAAAAGGTGGTTACGATTATTTCATGCTCAAGGAAATTCATGAACAACCCGTAACGATCAACGATGCCATGCGTGGCCGCCTTAACTCTGAAGCTGGCTGGGTCAAGCTTGGAGGGATGGATAATTACGTTGATCACATCAAAAAAGCTGAGCGTTTCATCATCCTCGGATGTGGTACGTCCTGGCACGCCGGTTTGATTGCGGAATATCTTTTTGAAGATCTGGCCCGCATCCCGGTGGAGGTGGAGTATGCTTCCGAGTTCCGTTACCGCAATCCGGTTATTACTGACAGGGACGTAGTTATTGCTATTTCACAATCTGGTGAAACCGCTGATACCTATGCTGCACTGGAGCTGGCAAAGAAAAACGGCGCTTTACTTTACGGCATCGTGAACGTTGTCGGAAGTTCAATCGCCCGTCTGACGCATGCTGGTTCATACATTCATGCCGGTCCGGAAATTGGCGTAGCTTCAACCAAGGCATTTACTGCCCAGGTAACTTTGCTGACGCTGATGGCCTTGCAAATTGGCCGGGAGAGAGGTACCATTTCAGATGAGTATTTTACCAAACTCCTGAAGGAACTGGATACCATCCCCGGAAAAGTAGCCCGGATGCTGGAAAGCAATGACAAGATCAAGTACATTGCCTCCGAAATCAAAGATGCCTCAAATGCATTATACCTGGGGCGTGGATATAACTTCCCGGTTGCTCTGGAAGGAGCTTTGAAGCTGAAAGAGATTTCTTACATCCATGCGGAGGGCTATCCGGCAGCTGAGATGAAACATGGTCCGATTGCTCTTATTGACGAAAACATGCCCGTGATCGTCATTGCTACGAACAAGAGCCTGAACGAAAAAATCGTCTCTAACATTCAAGAGGTGAAGGCCAGAAAAGGAATTGTTCTTGCCATCGTTACAGAGGGCGACCGTGAAATCAAAGAAGTTGCTGACTACACAATTGAAATACCAGATACAGAGGAGCCGTTTACACCTCTTCTTTCGGTAATTCCGTTGCAGTTGCTTTCTTATCACATTGCCGTCATGCGAGGTTGCAATGTGGATCAGCCCCGCAACCTTGCCAAGTCGGTAACCGTTGAATAAAAGGGATTTTGATTTTACTGAATATTGATTTTAAATAGCGATAACCTTGAATGGTAGATGGGTGGGGAATTAAAGTTTAAATTTTCCCAACCCATTTACCTTTCTGAAGCATTGATAATTTTTACTTAAATGGAATATAATTCAAGCAGAGAGGAATTAATTATACCGGAATACGGAAGGCATATTCAGAACATGATTCGATATGCCCGCAATATTCCTGAGAAGAACAAGCGGCAGGAGTTTGTGGAGACCATCGTCGGATTGATGATGCAAATGCATCCGCAAAACCGTAACCTCGAAGATTACCGGGACAAATTGTGGCGCCATGTCTTTCAAATTGCTGAATACCAGCTTGATGTGGATACGCCCAGTGGCTACATTCCAACACCTGAAGATAGTCGTAAGCGGCCGGACCGGGTGCCTTACCCAACGAAGGAAACCAAGTTCCGGCACTATGGCCACAATGTTCAGAAATTGATCAACAAAGCCATCAAAATGGAAGATGGCGATAAAAAAGACGGTTTTGTACAGGTGATCGGCTCCTATATGAAGCTGGCCTATCGCACCTGGAATCGTGAACACTACGTTAGCGATGACATCATCATCGAAGATCTGGAACACCTTTCAGGAGGAAAGCTTGAGGTCATCGAAGATGCATCACTTGATAATTTGTCCCGCTCACAAATGAGAAAAGGTGGAAGTAGCAGCAGTTCCTCATCCGGAGGCCGGCAGCAAAGATCTTCCGGCAGGTCAGGCGGCAGGTCAGGTGGCAGAGATCGTGACCGGAGCGGAGGAAGACAACATCGCCGCAGAAAGAAAAATTAAAATCGAAAAGAAATATTTCGGATGAAGCAGGAAACAGGTAAAGCTGTCTCCTGCTTTTTTTTTTGCGATTTCAGAAAAATATAAACGGCTGCAAAAGGTTGATGCAGCCGTTTGATTTTGGAACGGTCTCAAATCCGGTATTTCGTGAAAAGGGTTGATTGGTTGGAGAGGGCTCAAAACTTTTGATTTAAATGTGAGCAAAATGCAAAAGGTTCGGAGAAAATTATTTTAATTGGCAGGGCTTTTAAAACAAAACTTCGATTTTCATTTTCACATCAAAACAAACGATCAATGACACCATTCTGGGGCGAATTTATCGGAACAATGATTCTCATCCTGCTTGGAGATGGCGTAGTCGGGGGAGTAATTCTAAAAAACACAAAATCTGAAAATGCAGGCTGGGTTGTCATTACCCTGGCATGGGGGCTTGCAGTCACAATGGCGATTTATGCAGTTGGCCAAATCAGCGGGGCACACATCAATCCGGCAGTAACAATAGCGCTGGCAGCTGAGGGCAGTTTTGCATGGGCCGATGTGCCGGGTTACCTACTGGCTCAAATGCTGGGTGCTATAGCCGGCGCTACCCTCGTTTGGCTGCATTACCTGCCACACTGGCGGAAAACCCGGGATAAGGCCACTAAACTTGGCGTTTTCTGTACAGCCCCAGCTGTCAGGTCTACCTGGGCCAATCTTTTGAGTGAGATCATTGGTACATTTTTACTAGTGGCCGGTATTCTCTTCATCGGGGCCAATAAGTTTACGGACGGCCTAAACCCTATCGTTGTGGGGGCACTAATCGTCTCCATTGGTATGTCATTGGGCGGAACGACCGGGTACGCTATCAATCCGGCAAGAGATCTTGGACCCAGAATTGCTCACTTTCTGCTGCCAATTCATGAAAAAGGAGATTCTGATTGGGGGTATGCTGCCATCCCTGTCGTAGGCCCTGTCATCGGAGGATTGTTAGGTGCAATGTTTTATCTGGCGGCGTTTAGGCTGGAGATGAATCCTATACTTTGGGGGGTAGTAGTTTTAGTAGCAATTGTAATTTTGCTGGCTATACGACATGACTCGAAAGAAAGCTGATGGAAACCGAATCCTGTTTTGTGCTGGGGCCGTTTTCTGTTAGAAAAAATATAAAGTGACGTCGTTTGAATCATTTCAAAAGAAAATAGTGGATCAAAAAAGACTGGAACTTGTTGCAAAAACTGAAGCTGACCTCTCCGGCATGGTCGTTAAATTGCTTGACTTTGCGGGTAGCCGGAAAATAATTGCGCTTTCTGGCGACCTTGGCGCCGGAAAAACAGCTTTTACCAAAGCCTTCTGCCGTCACTTTGACGTTAAGGATCACGTAACAAGCCCTACCTTTTCTCTCGTCAATGAGTATTCTTTTGTCGACCAATCCGGTAAGGAACAGACTATTTATCACCTTGACCTCTACCGCTTGCGAAGTGTAGATGAAGCTTACGGTATTGGCATTGAAGATTATCTGTACAGTGAATCTTATTGCTTGATAGAATGGCCGGATATTATCGAGGAGTTGATGCCGGATGATATCGTTTACATAAAAATCAGCATTCTGCCGGATTCCAGCCGGAAAATTCTATTTTTGTCAGCTTAGTCTGTGACTCGTAGTTCGGTGATTGATTTGCGATTCACGGTTTACGAACGAACCAACCTATGCCAGAGTCTACTACAAAGAAAAAAATCCATATTCCTAAGTCGTTAACAGAAAGCAGGCTGCAACCACAGGCCGAAATGCTGGCTGTGGAACGAAAGCCGGGAGGGATGTTTATCGGCATACCCAGGGTTGACATGATGCAGGAGAACCGGGTGGCATTGGTCCCTTCAGCTGTGGCGACGCTGTCAGGGAAAGGCTACCGGATTTTATTCGAGGCAGGCGCTGGAGAGAAAACAAACTATAACGATCACCGGTATTCAGAGGCAGGGTGCGAAATTGTTTATGAAAAAGAAAAGGTCTTTCAGGCGAATGTTTTGTTAAAAGTTGCACCCCCAACTTTGGAGGAGGTCGAAATGTACCACCCAAACCAAGTCATTATTTCCCCATTGACGATCCCGATGCTTTCGATGGAGTTGGTTGAAAAACTTCAGGCGAAACGAGTCATCGCCCTGGCGATGGAGTACATCCAGGACGACAGCGGGTCATTCCCGTTCGTACGGGTCATGAGCGAAATGGCGGGTATTAGCGCAGTGCTTACTGCAGCAGAGTTGCTGGCTTCAACAGGAGGTGGCAAGGGCGTTTTACTGGGAGGCGTAGCTGGGGTACCTTCCGCAAAAATCGTCATTCTCGGTGCGGGTATTGTTGGCGAATCAGCAACAAGGGTAGCTTTGGGGCTGGGAGCTGAAGTCCGCATTTTTGACAACAATGTTTACAAACTCATGCGCCTGCAACGCCACGTAGGACAGCGCCTGAATACTTCTACTCTCAATCCATATCAACTGGAAAAAGAACTGCTGAACGCCGATGTCGTCATTGGCGCCGTCCATTCCAAAACCGGCCGGACCCCCGTCATCGTACCTGAATCGATGGTTGAAAAAATGAAAACCGGATCGGTCATCGTCGATGTTAGCATTGATCAGGGTGGTTGTTTTGAAACTTCAGAAATGACGAGCCACCACCGGCCAACCTTTGAGAAACATGGAGTCATTCACTACTGTGTACCCAACATCGCCTCGAAAGTGCCCCGTACTGCATCCATTGCGATCAGCAACATCTTAACACCGCTGCTGATTAGTGCAGATGAAACAGGCGGGATGGATGAGCTGCTTTTTGAACACAGCGGTTTGCGCAATGGGGTTTACGCCTATAAAGGCAGACTCACCAATGCCTATCTGGGCAGAAGGTTTGGTCTGAAACACACTGACCTTGGGTTGCTGCTTACTTCAAGACTTTAAACTTCACTTTTTCAAAATGCCATCGCCATGGATACCTTTAAGCTTAGAACTGTACTGCAAGAGGAGCAAAAACTTTTGAAGGAACGCCGCAAAAAGCTTTTCGGAGATAAAGCGGCCGAAGATTTCGAGAAGAATAAGTTTGGCATTGCGATGTCTGGCGGGGGCATTCGGTCTGCGACAATCAACCTTGGGTTTCTCAAAACACTTAATCTGTTTAAAATTCTTGAAAAAGCTGATTATTTGTCCACAGTTTCCGGGGGTGGCTATACGGGAGCTTACATTCAGGCAACAGTTAAAGAAAAGAATGGCTACGATGAGTTGTTTGACGAGCGTAAAATCAGCCACCTGCGAATGTATGGCGACTACCTTATTCCTGGACAGGGAAAGCTGGACAAGCTCTGGAATACTTTCTTGCTGGTTTTAGGATACGCAGTAAGCTGGATCATGAGTTTGCTGAGTCCTGCAGTTACTATCATCATGGTGTATCTGCTATTTAAAGCCGTAGCCTCACTGCCTTTCCTCGATGTACAGGAATCGCTCCTTGACTGGAATTACGAGAATAACCGGGTGATGGACTACCTCCGGCCCGGGCTTTGGGTAATGGGTGTCGTGCTGGTATTCCACTTTTTGGGTAACCTGATTTTTAACTTCAGCCTTAGCATTTCAAAAATTTTTACAAAAATTGAATCAGCGATCGCATTGGTGATCTTGCTTTTTTTGGCACTCGTCTGGATCGTGACAACAGACACAAGCGGAGAGTGGACCGGCAAAGAAATCCTGTGGGGTGTACTCGGGGCCGCAGGGCTGTACTTGGTTGGGTTTTTTCTAAACCCCAACTCGCTCAGCTTTCATCGCTACTATCGGAAGCAACTGGCCGATGCATTCCTGAGTCATACCAGATACGGCTACCGAAATCTGTTGTTAAAAGATGTATTCAATATCAATGGAAAGTGGGGTGATTTTTTGGCGCCTTACCCGCTGATCAACACCTGCTTAAACCTCCAAAACCCGGGCGGTGAAGACAAATTCAAAGGAGCAAAAGCCAGCGATTACTTTCTTCTATCACCGACTTTTTCAGGTTCTAAGCTTTCCAACTATGTGAAAACGGCAGAATTTCCCGGTTACAAGCACATGACTCTGCCTGCTGCCCTAACGATTTCGGCGGCAGCGGTAAACCCCGGCATGGGAATTTATTCCAGTAAATTACTCAGTGTTTTAATGACACTGTTCAATGCCCGGTTGGGTTTTTGGGTCAATAACCCCTTGGCAAAGCCCCGCCCTCTGCTCCCCCGATGGGCAACATACGCCGTTTGGTGGCCCTCTTTTTTCTTCAAAGAATTATTTTCAAAAATTGGGACTGACAACCGCAAGTTGAACATTTCCGATGGGGGGCATATTGAAAACCTTGCCGTGTACGAATTACTGCGAAGGCAGTGCAGGCTCATTCTTGCAGTCGATGCCGGGGCTGACCCGGCCAGTACTTTTGCTGATCTGGAAAACCTTTCCATTCGGGCAAGGAATGAGTTGGGCATTGATATCTGCTTTCGCTCCGGGCAGGACCCCGTAGATATCATCCGGCCGAAAGCATCTTCGGGCTATGCTCAGAAACGTTTTGCCGTTGCCGATCTGCTGAAAATTTGGGAAGAGTTTGATGTGAAAGATGAAAACGGCGAGCAGGTTTTTTACACCAAAAAGATAAGGGAAAAAGGCCTGGAGGTAGAAAAAAAGATCAAGCTCGAGGCACTGGTCAACTACTTTTATTCAAAAAGTGATGTGAAGGTGCTTAAGTTCCGGGTCGATCTGAAAGCAGAATGCGATATTGACATACCGAAGGAGGAATTTGAAAAATTGAAGCATATGGTCATCGAGACCGTCAAGAAAAAATTAGTTGAAATACCGGGAGATGGACGGGAAAAAATCAAAACCGGTACACTTGTTTACGTCAAATCATCCGTTACGCCTCCTCGAAAATTATTTGTGCCGGAATATGATGTGAAGGGTGAAAAAAACACCCAGTTCGATACGTTCAAGTATAAAATTTACCACCCCGACTTCCCGCACGAGTCGACGGCTGACCAGTTTTTCGACCCCGTGCAGTGGGAGTCTTATTTTCAACTTGGACAGTTTATCGCCACGGATGTGCTCGATATGCCTAAAATGCCCGGCGATTATCACCGGGGCGACCGGGACGTTGAGATCGGCGAGTTGATTGATCTTTTTGACAAGGGTAAATCTTTGTTTAAAAAGGAAGAACGGTTAGACGGGTTGGTCGATGTTTCGTCCGTACCACCAGAGATTGCAGACGAGGCTGATCTGGAAATTGCGAAGCCAAGAGGCCCGGCTGTAGCTCCGCAGCCAGCTGCCGAGCCGGAACAGAAGCCTGTGCAGGAGACAATTGCCGAGGAAATGCAATTCAAGATTTAATTTTGGTAACGGCAAGGAGTTTAAATCCGGCTATTTTTTGAACCACTATTTCTTAAAATGTATCAGTCAAGGAAAAGGAAATACGTCAGCAGGAAAGAAAAGTATGATCGTTCGACCCGTTTCATTAAGATTCTATGGGTATTTACTATTGCAGGAATTGCCGTCCTGTTGTTTTTCAGGCGGCAGATGGTATTCGACTGGGCGAGTACCTTCCTGTATTAGCCTTGTCTGCGATAAAAAAAGTCCTCAATCCGTTTCTACGGTCTGAGGACTTAGGTATGAGAAAAGCTGGTAAATTTTCAATAGCTGATTGCCAGCGTCCGGAAATTCGTTTTCCGGCAATGAGCTTTTGAAAGTTTAGGTTAAGCCAGTTGAGAATCAATGAGTTGAGCGAGGTTGGCCTGGGTCGTATAACCAACATGCTTGTTCACCACCTCACCATTTTTCATAATCAAAATGGTAGGGATGCTTCTGATACCATATTTCATAGCAATGTCGGGGTTGTGATCAACATTGACCTTGCCGATCAAAGCTTTGCCATTGTATTCGTCTGAAAGCTTTTCGATGATGGGAGCAATCATGCGGCAAGGTCCGCACCATTCTGCCCAAAAATCGAGAACAGCTACTCCTTCTTTCTCCAACACTTCTTGCTGGAAATTTGAATCTGTGATTTCAAAAGCCATATTGCCGAGTTTTAATAGTTTAGATTAATTAGAAAATACGGCAGATTTAACAACCTGAGTCTTCCAAAGGTTGCAAATTTAAAAAAAGAAAATGATGCGGTAAGGATTTCGCATCAAAAGGCAAATCCGGCCCATTTATCCTTCCAACCCAAAATTTTATTACTCATTTTCCAAAAAGTGATTTATAAAATAAAATTATCGTAGGTTTTTTGTAAAAATTATTGTAGTTCATTTTCCAACTTTCTATCTTCGCCCATTCTATCAGCGTTAGGTAAAAATTTTAACAATAAATCATATGGCAGATAAACTCGATCGCACTGACCTCAAGATTTTGAAAATTCTGCAGGAGAATTGCAAAATCACCAATCTCGACCTTTCCAAGAAAATTGGTCTTTCTCCTGCCCCAACTCTCGAGCGGGTAAAAAAACTGGAAACTGCTGGCTACATTGAAAGCTATCATGCCCAGGTGAACCCTCAGAGCATCGGGTTAAATGTCCAGACTTTTGTCCAGGTTTCTTTGGCGTGGCAAAAAGAGAATGCGCTTAACAACTTTCTGGAAAAAATAAAGGCGATTGACGAGATCGTCGAATGTTACATCATCACTGGTGAAGCGGATTTTCTGATCAAGATTGTTTGTAAGGATATTCCTACTTATGAGCAGTTGCTCTTCAAAACGCTTTCCCAAATTGAGGAAATCGAGCGACTGAAAACGCTCATGACACTTTCCACTGTCAAGAATTCTAAAGTACTTCCGTACGATTACGAATGATGGCAAACAGAGGGTTGAGCTGTTCTGTTAAGTCAAAAATTGTAATTAGAAAGGTTCAAAAAGTGCTGTATTTCAGCAGGTTTTGTGCTGGGTAATATTTTATCAATCCTAACTTAACAGAACATCTCCTCCTGCCCTCTTCTCCTGATGAAAAAACAAACAATGCTCTGGAGTGTCGATGGGGAAAACCTCAGCGGTACTTCTTTCCTTTTTGGAACGATGCATGTGCGGGACAGCCGTATGTTCGATAGCGTCGGTTTTGTTTGTGAAAAAATCAAGGACTGCGAGGCCTACGCCGCTGAATTCAACCTGGATGAAGCGGCCATTGAAAACCCAGCCCGACTTAATCTGCAACTGCCCGAAGGTCGACCCTTTCAACAATTAATTCCTCCAAAAAAGTATCGGAAAGTACGATCCATCCTGCTAAAATCAGCAGGTATCGATATTGACTTTTTCCAAAAAGCTCCACCGTTTTTTATTGTAAATCTCATCGCTGAACGGATTTTACTCACAGACATGCCCGTTTCGCTTGATGAATTTCTCTGGAATTTTGCCAAACAGCAGGGCAAATCCATGCACGGAGTCGAGACTTTCAGGGAACAACTGGAGGTGCTCGAAAAAATTACCCTCACGGACCAGGTGAAAATGCTCCAGGAAATGTGTCAGAACATTGGCCGCTACCGCAAACACTTGCTGCATATGGCTGATTTGTATCAAAAAAATGAAGTACAGCGCCTTTTCAAAACCGTGAAAAAGAATTCGAAAGGGCTCCGCAAGATATTGCTTTACCGACGAAATGAATTGATGGCGGAGCGGATTGCCGGTCTGGCCAGGCAGCAGACGGTGTTCGTAGCTGTTGGGGCAGCTCATCTTGGGGGTGAAAAAGGTGTAATTAAGTTGTTGAAAATGAGAGGATTAAAGGTGAAGCCTGTACAGGTTTCTGCTATTTCATCACCAATGCAAACCCAATCCCAAGCGTAGGGCCTGACATTGGGGTTGCCTGAATGGAAGGTTTGACCCGAAAGCTCAGGTCATCGCTCACGTCGAAAGTTTTCAGGTGGCAATCCACGAATGCCTCTGCTCCCTGCACCAGGTGCAGCGCTACCAATCCAATGTAAGAAAGCTGTTTGCTTTTATCGTACTGGTCACGCAGGCGCCGGAGGTCGTCGGCTTTTAACCGTGTGCCGGAAAAAGGGTGCGTTTCACCATCCAACTCAGCGAGGTAGGCGTCTTTCAAAAGTTTATAATTTTTGGTGTTGAAATCGACGGCATAGATCAAACCAATGTAACCGCCCCATACAAATGGCAGCTTCCACCAGCGCTTATTGTAAATCTGCCCGCCTCCGGGAAATGCAAGCGAAAGGTACAATGCTTTGTTCGGATTGGGGTAATCTTCTTTGAAAACCCGGTAGAGAAAACGGCGCTTTTTCACCTGCGCAGAATCCTGAAGGGCAAGGGTAGGGGGGAGGCTATCAGAAAAAGTGGCTATTGGTACTGCAGGTACGGTATCCTGCTGTAAAACAGGCTTTTGCGGTTGTACAAGAGAATCCTGGTTTTGACACTCAGCGGCGCCGAGCCAAATGAAGAATACTAAAACGCCAGCAATTATCTCTTTTCCCATGAACCCAGGTTGAGCGGTGATTTTGAAATTTAAACGAAAAGGTTTGAAAGTGAGCGGCTGGTTAGTTTTTCGTTAACAATTCAAACTTCATCGTTCGATCAACTCCAGGAGCCGGTTCAAATCTTCCGTGGACGTGAAAGGAATAGAGATTTGGCCGCTTCCGTTGGGCTTTACTTTGAGCTGTACTTTTGTTCCAAGAAAACTCTTCAGGTTGTTTTCAACAGCAAGATAATCGCCGCCGATTTTTGGCTTCTGACCCTTTTTCTGATCAGGATGTTTGTAGCTGCGCACCAGTGCTTCCGTTGCTCTGACGGATAGTCCTTTGGCTACAATTTCTTTGTAGACACTGGTTTGAAGCAGGAAGTCGTCTAGTGTAATCAGTGAGCGGGCATGTCCCATACTGATGAGTCCTTGTTTCAAGCCCTGTTGTATCTCGACAGGGAGCTTCAGCAATCGCAGGTAGTTGGTGACAGTTTCTCTGGCTTTGCCGACCCTGCCGGAGAGGTTTTCGTGGGTCAGGCTACATTCGTCGATGAGGCGCTGATAGGTGATGGCAACTTCAATGGCGTTCAGATCGGAGCGCTGGATGTTTTCGACCAATGCCATTTCGATCATCTCCTGGTCATTGGCTAGCCGGATATATGCGGGAACTTCCTGCAGACCGGCAATTTTAGCTGCCCGCAAACGGCGCTCTCCGGAGATAAGCTGGTATTGTTTGTCGGCCAGTCGCCGCACCGTCATCGGTTGAATGAGGCCGTGAACCTTGAGGGATTCGGCCAGTTCATTCAAAGCCTCAGAATCAAATTCTGTCCGGGGCTGGAAGGGGTTTACCTCAATTTCACTTACGGGGATCATCGCCACGGTGTGGGTCAACTCCCGAAGTACCTCAGCTTTTTTTTCCTGGGTCTGTGATTCGATGTTGGTGAGCAACGCCCGTACACCGAGACCTAATTCTCTTTTTTTTACCTGTTTTGCCATTTTTTCTTGGCTTTTGGCATTTAGCTGTTTGCAGATTTATACCTGAAGCGATAAGTATATGTATAAAAATTAGGATTGCTAACAGCCAAAAGCTAGTTGCTGACAGTTTTTTTAATGCTGTCTTTATTTCTTTTTAAAAATTCTTTTGCAAGGTTCAGGAAGTTGGTGGTGCCACGGCTGCCTGCGTCGTACATTACAACTGGCAGGTGCATGTTTGGCGCTTCGCTGATTTTTGAATTCCGGTGTATAATCGTATTGAAAACTTTATCCTTGTAAAAACTGCGCACTTCGTTCACGACGACATTTGCAAGTCGAAGGCGGCGGTCGTACATCGACAGCAAAATGCCCTCAATTTCCAGTTTTGGATTGAAATTTTGCTTTACCACGTTGATCGTGTTCTGCAGTTTGCCCAAACCTTCCAGCGAAAAATACTCACACTGCACCGGAACGAGTACTGAGTCAGCTGCTGCCAAAGCATTCAGCGTGATGATGCCGAGTGAGGGCAGACAATCGATTATAATGTAATCATAGTCGTCCTTTACCTGGTCAACAATGCCTTTCATCACGTACTCCCGTTTTGGTTTTGTCACAAGTTCGAGTTCAGCACCGACGAGGTCGATATGCGATGGAAGCAGATGCAGGTTGGGCGTTTCAGTTTCATAGATCGCCTCGTAGGGATCCTCTTCATTGACCATACAGTCGTAGAGGCTGGATTCGATGGCATCCTGAAAAACACCGACTCCGGACGAAGAGTTAGCCTGGGGGTCTGAATCTATGAGGAGTATTTTTTTCTCCAAAATAGCGAGGCTGGCCGCCAAATTGATGGCGGTGGTGGTTTTACCAACGCCACCTTTCTGATTTGCAATTGCGATTACTTTACCCATTTTAGCAAGGATTGAAGGACCGGAACATAGAAGGGATGATGGAGAAAGCGGCTTTAGACCATAAAATCCATCAACTCTACCATACTGCTATCCTTTCAGATTGTTACCGTTTCGCCAACGGCGGGCAAAATTAGCCTTTTCCCACGGCCTGCAAAAACCTTTTTCGCAGCCTCGTGATCTATTTCTACGTACGGAAAGGTGTCGAAGTGACAGCCAATGATAGTGTCACATTCGATGAATTCGGCAGCAATAGCAGCATCTTCGTAGCCCATGGTGAAATTATCTCCTATCGGAAGTATCGCAAAGTCAAGTTTCGGGCAGGTTGCCGGGATGAGCTTCATGTCCATCGTCAAGGCCGTGTCGCCGGCAAAATAGAAGCACAGGTTTTCATCCCAGATAACAAAGCCGCCGGGGTTGCCACCGTAAGTTCCATCCGGAAGTACGCTGGAGTGTGTGGCGTATACGTACTTCACAGTACCGAAATCGAATTTCCATTTACCACCATGATTCATCGGGTGTCCTTTCAGGCTTTTGCCTTCAAACCAGGAGACGATCTCAAAAGATGAGATGACAGTAGCACTGTTGTTTTTACCAATTTTTTCCGCATCGGCCACATGGTCTTCATGGCCGTGGGAAATAAGGAGGTAATCAGCTTTGATTTTGTCGACATCAATACCCGATGCTTTCGGGTTTGGTGAAATGAAGGGGTCGAATACCAGATTTTTGCCATTCATTTCCAGGTGAAATGAGGAGTGGCCGTAATAAGTAACTTTCATAATTGAAGTGAAATTTAGTTCAAGACTGGAACACAAAAGTAAGTCTTTTGAAAAGGGATGGATAACCTTTTCGATACATAAAATTTAGTGGCTTTTGACAACTGGCATCATCAGGCAGTTTATTCGTTTTGTTTAAGTTTTATTTAAAAAAGATGAAACAAAGTAAAACCATAGCCTGCTTTTTATGTTAGAGGAATCGATTCTAACAATCACAGACTTCGTTTTTCTAACCAAAAAAATGTTACAATGAAAAAGATTAATTTTCTGTTTGGCTTTTTATTTCTTGGCTTGATGGCCACGTCTTTCCTCGCTTGTAATGACGATGATAATGTTGATCCGACACCCGAACCACAATCGATTGCGCAAACTGCTGCTAACGATCCTCAGTTCAGCACACTGGTTGCAGCACTGCAAAGGGTTAATCTTGTTGGTGTTTTGGATGGTGCAGGAAGCTTTACCGTATTCGCACCTACTAATGCTGCCTTCCAGGCTTCAGGTGTAAACCTCGATGCACTCACTGATGAACAACTCACTGAGGTTCTGCTTTACCACGTGCTTGGCGCAGAAGTAGCTTCCACTGATTTGCAGGAAGGACAGACCTATGCCACCACCGCTGCAGAAACCGGACCTGGCAACACTCAACTTTCAATTTTGATTGAAAAAACAGCTGCTGCGGTGAAAATCAATGGTTCCGTTAACGTAACGGCTGCAGACATTGATGCAACCAATGGTGTAATTCACGTGATTGACAACGTTATCCTTCCGTTGGATGTTGTTGGCCATGCTGCTGCAAATTCCAATTTCACTTCGCTGGTAAGCACACTCGGTGCAGCTTCCGGAGATCTGGTAAATGTTTTGTCAGGCGATGGCCCTTTTACGGTTTTTGCACCGGTGAATTCAGCATTTGAGGAAATCTCAGATGTGACTGCAACGTTGGATGCTGACCAGCTGGCGAAAGTATTGACTTACCATGTGGTTGCTGGCAACGTGCGTTCTACAGCGCTGACGGATGGCATGATGGCAGGAACTGTCAATGGTGAGCAAATCACGATCAATATTGGCGAGAATGTGACGATTACCGACGCCAATGGAAACGAATCAACTGTTTTGCTTACGGATGTTCAAGCAACAAACGGTGTAATTCACGTTTTGAGTAAAGTTCTCATTCCAAGTGACCTGTAAAATTGATTGAGCTAAAATAAAGAAGCCCCCGCAGATGTGAATTTGCGGGGGCTTTTCTGTTTTACAAAAACTTTATTGTCCGTCTGCTTGAGGTTTTGAGTACTCCCTAATCATCCGAAAAACTTTGTCAACTTTTGGTGTGAGCACGATTTCTACCCTGCGGTTTCGTTCTCTGCCTTCAGTAGTTTCATTCGAGGTAGTTGGTTCGAACTCGCCTTTGCCGGAGGCAGTCAGTTGACTTGGGTTCAGGTAGAATTCCTTTGTTAAGATTTTGACCACTGCAGCTGAACGTTGGGCGCTGAAATCCCAATTGTCGACATAATTTCGACTCTTGACAGGCTGGTTGTCGGTGTGGCTCTTCACCATGATGTTGATCTCAGGATGTTGATTCAGAATACCTGCGACTTTTTCAAGCACATCCAGGGTGCTTTTAACGTTTGAGGTGCTACTTGGCCTGAAAAGTAAATCCTCAGCAATACCGAAAATAGCGCTTCCATCCCTGAAGTCAATTGAAAACTTAGCGGCATCATAGTTGGAGAGTGCCAATTGCATTTGCTTCAGAATACTTCGCAGCGATTCTTCCTGGCTTACCATGGTAGAGTTCATCCCTTCCAATACTTGCTCTCTTTCAGCAATTTCCTCTTGCTTTCGCTTGATGGTAATATCCATCAGTTGCTGTTGGGAGAGGGATTGGTAGGTCAGCTTTTCTATTTCCCGCTTGAGGCGGTCGATGTGGTTATCTTGCTTATCCTGAAGATCTCTCAGTGCTTTGTTTTCACCATTTTTTTCAGCGAGCTGCAATTTGAGACCGGCAATTTCCTGGTTCAGCTGAATGATCCGGCTGTTCAACTGCATGACCATGCTGTCACGAGAGCTTACCTCCCGGCGAAATTTCTTTTTTCCGACACATGAAGTCATAGAGGCGAAAAGCGACAGAAGCAAGGATGCAAGAATTATTGACTTAGCTACTTTTTTCATGTAGGAGACAGATTAATTTAATCAATCACTTTTTATCAGCGTAAAAATCAAACTTTTAACTTAACCAAAAAAGAAAAGGGCACAATTGTAAAAGATCGTGCCCTCTAGGGTAGAAATCGTGTTATTCAAATTTTGGAAGAAGGGGATTTGATCCAAAATTTCAATAAACTTTACTTATTGAAGACGGAAGCTCGAAGCCCCTAACAAACCAATGTCAGTATAAACGGCGACACGGTAGTAGCCGGACTTGAGTTTTTCTTCAAGCTCATGTGTGAATGAAAGTCGTTGATTTTCAACGATATCAATGTCCTGGCGCTTAACTGCAATGATGTCGGCGGCCTGATTGTTGACATTGACTTTTGCCTGGATCGGATTTTCCGTCTTTATTGGAGTGCCTTTGTCATCCGTGATGACGAGGTACAGCGGCCGAAGGCCCCGGAATTCTTTTTTTACATCCGTAAGGTCAAAACTTACCATAATTCTTCTGGCTCTGCCCGCTTTTGCGGTGGCTTTTGGCCGTTTTTTCTCCAGCTCAACCCGGAAAGCGCTGGCTTTAAAGTTGGCAAGTGTCAGGCGTTTCAGTTCATCCTGAATGGTGCTGTTTAAAGCGGCCAAAGCTTCATTTTCTGATTTTGCAGTGGCGAGGTCAGCAGTGAGTTGGCCTGTCAGCTCACGAAGGGAATCGTTTTCTGCCTTCAAATCAAGAATGGAGGATTCAAGCTGAGTTTTGGCAGCGAGCAATTCTTCAATTTGTGCCTTCAGGTTTTTAGTTTCTGATGCGCCCTGTTTTGTGATTTTGCGGATGGTAGCTTCTTTTTGTGCAATGTTCGCTTTTGCGTCTTCGATGGAGCCCTGCAGGGATTCATTTTCCTGAGCTAATGTGGCGTAGGCCTGCTGGAGGCTGTCGACTTCTCTTTCGAGCCCGTCACGAAGAGAGGCCAGGTCGCCAATTTTCGTATTTAGTTCGCTATTTTGAGCTGTCAGTGCTTTTTTGTCACTGTTGGTTTTGATGCCCCAATACCCGACTCCCAAGAGGAGTAGGAGAAGGATGACGACGAGAATGGTGAGGCCTTGCTTTTGATTCATGATATTCTGAATTTGTAATTAAAAGTGAATAAAATAAATGAGTTAAAATCAAATAATCACCAAAAGTAGGCAGGTTATTTTCCCTGTCAATTTTTAGAAAGGGTAAAATACGTATTTTCATCATAATTTAATTTGCCTTTAATAAAATTGACGCAAACCATTGCAAAACAGCAGGATGCAAGCCAATGCAGCCTACCGGACGACCTGGACGACCTGTCTGTTTTTTCGATAAAAAACAGCCGGTTAAATTCAGCAGGTTTGCTTATCAAAGACCTATCTGTGCACTCGAAATTCAGTAAACCAAAAATTAAAAAGAAAGGAAGTTGTCGATTTGGCGTTCAATCACACTTAATGTCGCCGGATCGTGGATGACGCCCTTGTCGTCCATAACTTTTTCGATTGAGGAAATGGGAAGACGGTTAGGCATTACAACAGTACCGACGTGATTGAGGATACCGGTGAGGTGGTCAAGTCCACGCAGGTTACCGGCTCTCCCGGAGGCGATACCAACAAGTGCAGCCTTTTTTCCGAAAAATGTCTTTTTATACTCCCGGATGGAACAGGCATCGATGAATAGCTTCAATACGCCGGGATATCCTCCATTGTATTCAGGAACGATGTAGATGAACTTTTGGGCAGCGAGCATATACTCATCCTGCAATTTGGCCAGGCTTGGCGTCTGATGGGATGCCTCATACATGTTAGGATGAAACCAATCATGAGGGATATTTTCAAGTTCAAGCAACTTAACCTCTTCAGTGGTTTTGGATGCAATTACATCAGCGTAGTGTCTTGCGAATTCTAATGCACCGCTGTTGCGGCGGTTTGTTCCTGAAATAACGGTAATCATGAATTTTTTTCCTCGGAACAAGGATTTTTGAAGATAGTTTTGAAATGATACTTTTTGATCAAGATTATTTCAGGGAGAAATGAGGCTTACCATTCAACACCGGGGTAGGCCCTTTGCAAAAATTGCATGTCGGCGAGGATGTAGCCCAGGTGTTCTGAGTGTTTTCCATCTTTACCGCCACTTTGCATCCAGGTGTCGGTAGGTATGTTCAGGGTCGCCTTGCTGAGGACCTCTTCGATTTTTTCGTTGAAAAGCGGCTTTATTTTCTCCAGGTCTACACCGACTCCACTTTTAGCCAATTCCAGGTCAACCTCATTTGGCTGAACCAGTTCTCCGTGGTACATCCACAACTCGTCAAGTGCAGTTTGCAATTTTTGATGGCTCAGTTCCGTGCCGTCGCCAAGGCGAAGCATCCATTCTGAACTAAAGCGAAGGTGGTAAGTGATCTCCTTCAATGATTTGGCAGCAAATCCGGCGAGCCATTCGTCTTTGCTTTTCGTCAATTCCTGGTGAGCGTAATAATTAAAGGTGTCAAAGAAAAACTGCCGAACGATGGTGAAGGCAAAGTCTTCGTTAGGCTGTTCAACCAAAAGCACATTCCGAAAATCCCAGGCATCCCGCAGGTAGGCAATATCGTCTTCGGTTCTTCCCTTTCCCTCAATTTCTGCTGCACGCTGAAATAAGTTGCGGGCTTGGCCGGTCAGGTCAAGTGCAATGTTGGTCAAAGCCATGTCGATTTCCAACTCAGGTGCATGACCGCACCACTCACCCAGCCTGTGGCCAAGTATAAGGGCGTTGTCGCCCAGCTGAAGAAGATATTTAAAAATCATAGAAATGAATATTGTTAAATGCAACGAGGCTGCAGGCCGTTGCCTGCACAATTACATATGTTTGATTTCATCCGGCACATCGTAAAAAGTCGGATGGCGGTAAACTTTGTCCTTAGCAGGCTCAAAAAACGGATCAGAGTCATCGGGGTCAGAGGCTGTGATGTACTTTGACTCCACGACCCAAATGCTCACGCCCTCATTTCTGCGGGTGTAAACATCACGGGCGTTCTCAATTGCCATTACCTCGTCAGTAGCATGAAGGCTGCCGACATGTTTATGGCTGAGTCCGCTTTTGCTACGGATGAAGACTTCCCAAAGTGGCCAATCTTTTTTCATAATGATTTTAATTGAAATGGTTGAGCGAAACACTTACTGTGCTTTTCGCTCAACCCGGTGATCATTTAAGCTGCCTCAGCTTGGGCTTTGGGTGAAACAAGCTTTCGCTGATCTTTCTTTTCGGCATAAGCCACGGCGGCTTCCCGAACCCATGCACCATCTTCATAAGCTTTAACACGAGCCTGAATTCGCTGCCGGTTGCAGGGGCCATTGCCTTTGACAACATTCCAGAACTCTTCCCAGTTGATTTCTCCAAAATCGTAGTGTCCCCGATCTTCATTCCATTGCAGGTCAGGGTCAGGAATGGTCAAGCCAAGATATTCGGCTTGAGGCACGGTTACATCCACGAATTGTTGACGGAGTTCGTCATTGGACTTGCGCTTGATCTTCCATTTCATGGATTGCTCACTGTGGGCTGAGTCGTCATCTTTTGGACCGAACATCATGAGCGAGGGCCACCACCAACGGTTGAGTGCATCTTGTGCCATTTGTTTTTGGGCAGGTGAACCTTTTGCCATGGTCATCATGATTTCATACCCCTGACGCTGATGGAAACTTTCTTCTTTGCAAATACGAACCATCGCACGGGCGTAAGGGCCGTAAGAAGCCCGAGTCAGCATCACCTGGTTCATGATGGCTGCACCATCAACGAGCCACCCGATAGCGCCGATGTCGGCCCAACTGGTGGTTGGATAATTGAAAATGCTTGAATATTTAGCTTTGCCGGTCAGAAGCTGCTGCACAAGTTCATCTCTATTGGCCCCAAGCGTTTCAGCTGCACTATACAGGTAGAGGCCATGTCCGGCCTCGTCCTGGACTTTTGCGAGGAGGATCAATTTGCGGCGAAGGGAAGGAGCTCTTGTAATCCAATTTCCTTCGGGCAACATGCCCACAATTTCAGAATGGGCATGCTGGGAAATTTGTCGGATGAGCGTTTTACGATAGGCTTCCGGCATCCAGTCTTTGGGCTCGATTTTAGTTTCGGCGTCAATCTTGGCCTGAAATTGATCTTCAAGATTTAGATGTGTCATAATAATTTGGTAAGGTTGGCTGAAGTAAGAAATTTTTAAATTTCTGCCACAAAGGTAGAAATTTTTTGAAATCACATACGAACACTTGTTCGTAAAAATGTCGTTAAGGAAACAATGATTTCAGAAAATGGATTTTGAGAATGCTGCAATTTTTGGAAATTCCGGAGAAAAACCATTTGTGTAAATAAAAAATGTAATGTCCACGTATTTTACCTGAATTTTTACAACAAAGTATAGTCATTTTGAAAAAAAATAGTACCTAATAGGTGCTAAATAAATGAAAACGCCTTAAATTTGCAATGTTCAAAATTTGGAGACATTTACTTTCATTGACATCATGTATCATACTGCAAAAGAGCAGTTTTTAAAATACCAGTCGAATAGTTTTTAATCAGGCATTTGCAACAAATGCTAAATTCTAAAGAGACTGGGTTCCAATTTCTACAACTACTTGGAGAGTTTTTTTTAACAAAAAAAGTTGGGTTAAGCATTTTAATTGCTTCTAATGTCAAGGCATAGGCTTGATTACTGAAACAGTTTTCGTTGTCTAAGTTCTTGTCATGTGATCTCACAGGAGCATTTGAAAACAAATTAATCTTATTTTAAACTTAAAACAAAAACTCCCAAGACATGACAAAGTTAGCCTCCCAAGTTGAGTTCGTAAATGAACTCGCTTTTAAACTCCGTGATCTCGATCTCATTCATTTGATCGCAGATTCCCATCCAATGCCTGATCGAAGGATGTTACATTTGTCCGACAGGCCTATTCACAATTTTACTTCCTGTAGTTATTTAGGACTTGAAACTCATCCGTTGCTCAAAGAAGCTGCGAAAAAGGCTATTGACGATTATGGCATTAATTTCTACGTGTCAAGAGCCTACATCTCTTTGAACATGTATGAAGAACTAGAGTCTCTTTTTGAGCAAATGTTTGGAAATGAAGTTGTTATAATGCCTACAACTGCGCTTGGACATTGGGCTGCACTTCCAGTTTTGATCGGAGATGGTGATGCTGTAATACTTGATCACCAAGTGCACACTAGTGTTCAGATGGCCACTAAAATAGTGAAAACTAATGGCGCTCATGTCGAAATGATACGGCATAATCGAATGGACTACCTCGAGAGCAGGATTAAAAAGCTGAGTAGTCAATATAACAAAATTTGGTATTTGGCGGATGGCGTTTACTCTATGTATGGAGATGTAGCACCAATGGATGAACTTCATCAACTTTTGGAAAAGTATGATAATTTTCATCTATACATAGATGATGCGCATGGAATGAGTTGGACTGGCAAAAATGGGGCGGGCTACGTAATGTCTCAGGGGCCTCTCCATCCAAGAATGGTTCTTATCACCTCAATGGGCAAAGCTTTTGGAACATCTGGAGCAGTTGCAGTCTTTAACGATAATCAAATGAAGGAAAAAGTTAGAAACTGTGGCAGTACCCTAATTTTTACAGGACCTTTACAACCTCCAACTTTAGCTGCCTCAATTGCATCTGCAAAAATCCACCTCAGCGACGAGATCAATGTTCTTCAGAATGCGTTATCGGAAAGAATTCGCTTTTTTGATAATAAGGCAGCTGAGCTTGGGTTGCCAATCATTGAAGGAGGTAAAACGCCGGTTTTCTATCTTGGAACTGGGAAAGTGGAAGTAGCTCAAAATCTAACTAATAGGTTGAAGAATGCAGGTTTTCTAACCTGTATAGCTGTTTTCCCAAGTGTTCCTTATCACAGGGCTGGCCTTCGTCTTCTTTCTACTGTTCACAATGAGTTTGAGGATATAGAGCTGTTGCTTGAAACCGTGGCGGAGGAACTGCCTAAGGCCCTTCGAGATGAGAATTTTAGCATGGAGCAAATTCACAATGCTTTTGAAATAAATTTGAGTTCAGTTGACTTAGTTACTCAAAAATAAAGGAGTATTGGCTATTTGGCAGAAATCTTGATTACTAATCGTTGAATCGTTAGAATCGGTATTTCTCAAGATGTCAAAAAGTCAAAATTTATTTTTGAAGCATTACGATAGGTTATTGGTCCATAGTGACCACTACCTGTCTGTTTTGGATCTTAGAAAAGCAAGAGTACTCGCTTCGATTCACCTCTTTCTTTTTTTTATTTCTTTCTCGATTGAGCTGTCGAATAGTATTTATTATCCGTCGGTACAAAACCCACCCCTTAAAATTGCGATGGGTATATCGATAGGATTACTGATAATATTTCGGAAGTACGGTAAATTTGTTTTATCTGGAAACTTGCTTTCGTTTTTTCTATTTGTAATTCTGGTTGAGCCGGTGTTAGAAACGGGTGGTCTTTATTCTGATAATTTACTTTGGATGTTAGCTGCCCCTCTGCTGGCGCTCCTTTTTGCAAATGCTTTGTCAGGGTTCAGTTGGTTGTTAGTATTATTGACGTTTACTTCGTATGTTTATTATTTAGACATAATACAGGGGTACACTTTCAGAGAGCAGACAATGCAGCTTGATGCATTTTACTTTTTTGTCAGCTATTCAGGTTTATTTATAATGGTGGTAGGGATTGTGCTTTTTTTTGCTACTGGGCAATCGATGATAATTAATGCATTGAACTTACAGCAAAAAGAGCTTGAGCGCCAAAAAGCAGAACTCTCCCGCCAAACCCAATCCCTTATCGAAGCCGAAGCTAAACTAATCGCTTCCAACAAAGAGCTGGAGCAATTTGCCTACGCTGCATCCCACGACCTGAAAGAGCCCTTGAGAATGATAGGAAGTTATACGCAGTTGATCAAACGAAGGCTTAGCAATCAGCCAGATGACCCCGCAGTGGAGTATATGGGATATGTGACGGATGGCGTTTCAAGAATGGAAAAATTGCTAAACGACTTGCTGGAGTATTCTCGCCTGGGCAGGCGTTCCGAAAATGATAAAGAGGTAAACCTCGACGACATTCTTCTGATGGTAGTCGGAAATCTCGTCACTACGATGAAAGAAACTGATGCAGCCGTTTACACCAATCCGCTCCCGGTTGTTAAAGCATCGTCCACAGAGATGATGCAATTGTTTCAAAACCTGATCTCTAATTCCATCAAATTCAGGCAAAAAGACGTTAAGCCGGTCATCAGAATATCACATGAAAGCAAGGATGGAAATCACGTGATTCATTTTCACGACAATGGAATTGGTATTCCTGCCGAACATCGTGATGGGGTTTTCAATATTTTTGAAAGACTGCACAGTCGCCATGAATATGAAGGAACCGGGATCGGCCTAGCGACTTGTAAAAAAATTGTTTCAAACATGGGCGGCAACATCTGGGTGCATCCGGAGGAGTCCAACGGCACTACCTTTATCTTCACGATTCCTGAAATAAGCAAGAACTAACCTGGCTTGTCCTCCTCTTATTCAAATAAATTTGACTTTCTTCCCAGAACTAATAGGCTTCCTTTAGTTTTGTCCTTACAACCATAAATAAACTCTCTTGAAACCATGATCCAGGATCAAGCTCCTGAAATAAGGATGGAAAAAGCATTACGGGATTTTTTTCACGGTGAAAAAAATGGCGGCCTGTTTCTGATGGGTTGGGCTATAGTCTGCCTGGCTGGAGCATGCTATTTATACTGGAGCCTGGGGGGCGATCTTGCCCGTGGCGCAGCTGCTCCCATCGGGTTGATTGCCTTGATTCACTTTTCGGCAGGAACAACCGTTTTTTTGCAAAGTATCACACACGCTGAAGGGCTCATTGACCAGCTTCAAAAGAATCCAGAAGGATTTGCAAAAGGTGAGCCACAACGAATGGAGCAGGTCATGTCAAATTTTGAAACCTACAAGCTAGCAGAACAGGTTCTCTTTTTCCTTGGGTGTGGTTTCGTTGCCGGAGGTGCTTTTTTCGATGGGGGGGCTTACATGCTGGGCAGTGGTGCAGGCCTTTGCATTCAGGGTGCAGTGATGCTGGTGTTCGATCTGTTTGCATCTTTTCGAAGCGGGCTTTATCTTCATGAACTGAAGATGTTTGAACGGGAACGATGATGTCGTCCTGTTCGCTGTTTTTGGTCAGGAGGTAGCGTTTAGGTTCTGGCCTTTGTAGTAGCCCGTGTCCATATCCTTTTTCAATTTTACAAAATAAGTCATCTGACCTACGTGATAGGAAAAGTGTTCTGTCACATGCACCAAAACGCTGACGCCTGTTTCGGTAAAACCTTGTACTACAACCGGTTGCAGGATTTGGGCAGGTGTTAACTTGTCTAAAACCACTTCCACAGATTGCATAACTTCATCCAGACGCTGCAGTAGTTCCCGGGCCGGCAAAGGGCCATTTTCATCAAACTCCTGCTGCCGAAGCCGAGTATCAGGTTGACCGCCCAGCCCTGAAAGTATCCACTGCCGGACATTGCCACAAAGGTGCAACACCAGGTTACCAACGCTGTTGCTGTGTTCGTTTGGACGAAACCAGATTTCCGCCTCCGTAAGCTCTGAAAGGCATTTTTGGATTCTGGGAACTCCCTCTCCAATCAATCGCCGCCGGACTTCAGCAACCAGCAGATCTCTGAATATTTTGTCACTTTCCATGAAAAAAGAATTAATCGGTGATTTCTTCGAAAAATACCCGGCAAAGTTGAAAAAATACAGCAATCTCCACTGTTTTATTTGGGGCTTTGTCATACCTTGCCATCCCGGAAAGAGCCCACCACTTCAGCAACGTTTCTCTAACTGCTTGTTTCTCATTGTTTTACCATAAAAAAAACTTGTCATGAAAAACCTGATGTTGCTATCTGCACTTGCCTTTACTTTTGTCGCCTGCGATCCATACCATTACGAAGCTACTTCAATGATTGAAATGAAAAAAGACCCTTGCTTCGGGTTTTGTCCGGTGTATGTTTTTCAGGTCAATGGAAAAGGCAATGCTACTTTTAAAGGAGAGCGCAATGTCTCCAAAGAGGGCGAATGGACCAGAAACCTTTCACCTGAGGAAACGAATGCACTGTTCGCTGCTTTTGAAAAAAGTAACTTTGAAGCTTTTCAAGACGAATACACCGACCAGGTGACCGACCTGCCAACGACCTGGATCACCTTCAAACATGGCTCAATCGATAAAACCATCAAAGATTATTACGGCGCACCGGAAGAGCTCAAGGCGCTCGAAAAATTAGTGGAGGCCATTGCTGAGACGGATGATGGCTGGATCAAAACAAGCGAAAACCCTGGACTTTAAGCTCACGCACAACACCGGGCGCCCTGCGGGGCGCCTGTTTTTTTGTTTCTAACTTTTCCGAACTACTCCGTAATTTCGGCGCATGGATCAGCCAAACGACGAAATTAAAAGCCTGTTGCGCCAGCTCGAACTTGAAAACCTTCGCCTCAAGGCAGAGCTGGAAGCCCGGAAAGCCGGCCAGAAGGTCAGTAGCAACCTGGGGAGTCTTTTTACAAAGTCAACCACCCGTCTGTTGGCCGGCCATCGCCTGAAGCGCAGCGTCCGGCAGTTGCTTGACGAACTTCCCGGCGGAAACGTTTCGAGGGATACCATCAGCGATGTGATGGTGCACCTGATTTACCGGCTGACTCGCATAGGCATGTTTGCGATCATTGCAGCTATGGGGCCGCTGCTCATCATGGTTGTACAGACCTACATTCTCAACCGGCAGAACGACAAACTCGAAATTCAGAACCTCCTGCTTGGCAAGCAAAATCAGCGGCTCGATCAGCAGATCAACCTCGAAGAGGGCAACCGCCGCAGCTCTCTCATTTTTTTTATGAGCAACATCATGGATAAAATTGATGACGAAATGAAGGGCAATCCTGAGCGCTCATTATCGGCGCCGCTCATCGGGCGCATCGTTTCACTGAGCCAGGCTTTGCGGCCTTACCGGTACCTCGAAAACGATGAACTGACCGACCGGCAGCTTAGTCCTGAGCGTGGGCAATTGCTTTTTTCATTGATCAACAGCAACCTGGATCAGGGGACCTATGATAAAATATTCGCCAGGGCCAACTTCAACTACGCAGATTTGCAAGAGGCTAATTTTACCGATGCTTACCTGAAAGGCGCCAAGTTGTCGCACTCGTATTTTTACAAAGCCAATTTTAACCGGGCAAACCTCGAAGGGGCTGACCTTTCGCAGGCTTACCTGGAGGAAGCTACTTTCAAAAATACCAGCATGAACGGTGTCAACCTCGCTGGGGCCAATCTTCGCCGCTCCCGGATGGAGGGCATCAGCCTCGCCGGAGGTAACCTGGAACAGGCCGACTTGCGGCAGATTTATCTGGATGGCGATTTCAGAAACTCCAACCTTGAAGGCGTAAAAGTGCAGGAGGCAACAATCACAAATGTCAATCTCGAAGGTTGCTATTTTCGTTCAATGGACTGGCTGGATAGCCTTGAGTTTTACAACTTGAGGGGGCTGGCCTCTTTGCGGGAATATTACGAGCCGATGAAGGAGGTTGAGAAAAAAGGATTCACCACCGACACGCTCTACCGGCTTCGCCTCGATTTGCGGTCGCCCGTTGTCCGGATTGTCACGTGCAGCAAACTGGTCGAGCAGATCATCGAAAGTTCTGATCGGATACGGGAAGTGAAAAACCATGACAACGAGAGCCGCAACCTGTCGCTTTACCCGGTCAGCAATCCCTTTGGCCTCGAAGATTTAGGGGTGAAAAAAGACAGCGTTTACATTTACCGCCTTTCCTCTGACCGGGACGACATCGCCGCAACGGCGATGTGGTTGCAGTTTAATCCAAAACTTGAAACACTCTGGGAGATTTTTCCGAACGGAGACCTGCCCAGGCCGCTTGATTTTAATCGAAATCTGTTGAGTAAAGTAAAAACCGAATGTCAGAACAATCAGTAACACCGGAAAAGCATCCGTTTTCTGAGCAAGTTGCCAATTTTATCCACCAGTTTGTTGCAACAGTTTTAATGCACCGTGTAGCCTATGAATTCATCCGGAAGCATCAGCCCTGGAAGGGGTTGCACCGGTATGGCTGGACGGTAAAACTGCTCATCGTCGTGGCGGTGCTGATTGGCTGGCGGATATTTAAAACTTTTTACGAAACTATCTCGGAGGTAGTGACCAATCCTCAGGTGTTTTCGGCGGGACTGACTGGCATTTTTTCCAACATCACTTTTGAAAAATTCAGTTGGGTACTGCAAGGCGGGCAGAAATATCTCGTACTCATCGTGCTGGAGGTCATTACATTTCATTTTATTCAGCGCACTTTGGAGATACGAATCGGGAGGGAGCCCGATCATTCATTCCGGGCGTTCATACGGGCTGAAAAGCGGATGATCGCTGTTTCCCTGGTCTCCTGGATCATGGAGAGCATCATCCAGGGGGTGGTCAATATTCCACTCGGGATGTTAGGCTTGTCTTTTTTGAAACAACCTGCAGGTTTGTTGATCCAGTTTTTCTTCTTGGGTTTTACGCTGATCGATAATTATCATGAGTGTTTCCGCTTAACCGTGGAGCAGAGTCGCCGCAGAAGCCGGAAGGTGGTTGGCGTCGCAGTAGCTACCGGCCTGGTAGCCTACGTACTCATGTTTGTACCATTGTTGGGGGTCGTGGCTGCTACAATGCTGGGTGCTGTGACGGCAGCAATGGCGATGGAACGTTTTGCGCCTGTCACAAAAGCGGAGATGGCGGAATATGAAGCTTTGCGGGAGGCAAAACGACGTAAGAAAAAGTAGCTCGCCAACCGTATTTATCATTTGATTTGCCTGTATTTTTGCTTGAAAATTCAGCTTCCTTGCGCCAGCGAAAACGTCTACTCTGCCTGTTGCTGCTATTCTCAAATTGCATGCTGCTCCCTGCTCAGCAAGGTTCCTTTTCTTTTATTCACTATACATCGGAGCATGGGCTTTCCAACGATCACGTTACAGCGGTGCTCAAAGACCGAAAAGGGTTTCTCTGGGTGAGCACTGTACATGGTTTGAACCGCTATGACGGACAGAACTTTCGTCGGGTTTTTTTTAAAAACGGGCAGGAAGACAACCCAAGCCTGAATTACATCCAACACATGACCCTTGCTCCTGACGGCAGCATTTGGGTGAGTGGCGCAAACGGAATTTGCAGACTTGATCCGGAGCGGCTTGTGCTCGAACCGGTTTTTTTACCCGAAAATGCTGATTCAGTTGTAAACGACCAGGTTGGCAAGGTCGTTTTTGATGAAAAGAACAAAGTCTGGGTAAGTGCTGAAAGTGGAATCTACTGCCTTGACCCGGTCACGAAAAAGCAGCTTGGCTTTTGGAAAACACCCCCGAATATTGGTAATTTTTTCACCTACCTCGACAAAAATCAGCAACTCTGGTTGGTCCACGAATCCACTGTTCACCGATTTGACCTGAATACAAAACAACTCAGCCGGTATGATTCCCTCAGCTCTGGAATTCGGATGAATGAAGTTGCCGTTATGCGGATGGCGGAGGATCAGGATGGCCAGCTTTGGATAACCAGTTGGTTTTACGGCTTGCTCCGCTACGACGCTGCCTGCGACCAGATTGTCGATTACCCTGACCGGGAGTCGCTGGCAACGGGGATTTTACCGGATAAGACTGTTACCGGTCAGCCTTTTTTCTGGTTGGGAGGCGGCGATCATGGTTTGTACCAGTACTTCCCGAAGGAAGATCGAATCCGGCAGTTCAAGCCGGATCTGCGTGATCCCTACTCACACAATAATTACCTGACTTACAGTTTTTTTAAAGATGAAAAAACAGGCGAAGTGTGGATTGGCACCGAGGCAGGGTTGGAACTTTATGCCCCGCTGTCTATCCGGTTTGGCCGGGCAACGATACCGTCGGAGGACGACGCCAGGCAGTTTAGCCTGGTTTCGGCGGTGGTGAAAGATCGCACTGACCCCACCGGCAATACTTACTTTGTCAGTCTGTGGGCGAGGGGGCTGCACAAATGGAACAGACTGAACAACACCTTTAAAAAACTGAGCCATCAGGAATGTCCCCTGCTGAATGAGGGTATTTTTTGCATGCATCAGGACCGGAAAGGGTACATTTGGATCGGCACCCATTATGGCATTTCACGCTACCATCCTGTATCTGGAGAACTGAAAACCTGGGATGACTTTTTTCCACCATCACAGCGCCGGGCAAATAATATTTTATCCTTGGCAGAAGGTGTCCGGGGTGAAATTTGGTTTGGGTCCAACGCCAGCGGATTGTTCAGATATAATCCTGAGACTGACCGCATTGAGCAGGTGAATTTGCCGGACAGCCTGTTTGCCGGGCCTGATCGGAAATACAT
Organism: Bacteroidota bacterium; assembly: GCA_030147525.1. Classification (GTDB taxonomy): domain Bacteria; phylum Bacteroidota; class Bacteroidia; order Chitinophagales; family Saprospiraceae; genus UBA6168. Next base: position 287,107 of record JASBVF010000056.1, on the reverse strand, counting down.
TTCTTCAATTGCCACCGATCCCTCTGGCGTGGTATGGATGAACACAAACCTGGGAGCGGTCCGTTTTGGTCCGGTAAATGGGGAGGTAAAATTCATTCAGGCAAAATCAGGTGTAAATAATCCTGCCTGGGCCGGTATTCTGGTCAGTAAAAGCGGGCTGGTCTATGCCGTTTATCATGGCGGCTTCATGGAGATATCCGAAGACGGCCGGCTACTTCGCAGGTTTTCTCAAACGGAGGGCAAACTGATGGGGCAGCCTAACTTCCTCGTTGAAGATCAGCAGCGAAAAATCTGGCTGAACAGCAATCATTTCCTCCATTGTTTTGACCCAAAAAACGGGACGTTTAGCTACTACGGTATCGCCGACGGGCTATTTTCCAACGCACCGACAGACGGGCTGAGCATCATGCCTGACGGTGAAATTTTCATCGGTTTTCAAAATGCTTTCAACTATTTTAACCCGGCCATTTTGCGAAAAAATACAACACCTCCTCCGGTAGCCATTACTTCCATCAAAGTCATGAACAAAGAGCGGCAGCCGGTTTTTTCCACGATCAAACCTTCTTTCTTTTTTCGAAAAACATACCAGGATGCCCTGCTGATTTTGCAGCCGGGCGAGACGCTTTTTTCCATCGAATTTGCAGCGCTCAATTTCAACCAGCCCGAAAAAAATCGCTATGCTTATCAGTTGGAGGGGTTTGACGAAAGCTGGAATTACTCAGATCGTCCGGTGGCCACTTACACCAACCTGGACGGCGGCGAGTACGTGCTCCGGATTAAAGCCGCCAACAATGACGAAATTTGGAATGAGCCAGGTGCCACGATACGCATTCAGGTTGTTCCGCCATTGGTGAAACGTTGGTATTTCAAGCTTTTTCTGGCGGTGTTGGCGGGCGGTTTGCTGGTTGGCGTTTGGGTGTACCGGCGGAGTCAGCGGCAGCGGTTGGAGGCATTTCGGGAGGGGCTTGCCCGTGACCTCCACGATGAGATGGGGAGTACCCTCAGCAGCATTCGGTTTTTCAGTGAATTTGCGAAGCAGCAAATGGGGGATAGTCACGGGCAGGTAGCAGGTGTACTTAAGCGAATCAGCGATAGCGCCAGTAGCTTGTCGGAAACCATGCAGGATATTGTTTGGGCGATGAAAACGAAAAACGATGCCCTGGAAGACATTGCCTCTCGCATGACGGAATTTGGCCTTCGCCTGCTCGAGGCTCGCAACGTTCATTTTAAAGTAAATGTCCAGAATGGTTTTTCAGGAAAAAAACTTACACCGGAACAACGGCGGAACTGCTACCTTATTTTCAAAGAAGCCGTCAACAATGCCGCCAAATATGCTGAGGCTACCGAGGTGGAACTTTTTCTGGCTTTCAAAAAAGGGTTGCTGCTCATGAAAGTCAGCGACAACGGGAAGGGTTTTTCCCCGGAGAATCTGGATGAAGCAGGCATTGGCGGCAACGGCCTGCAAAATATGCGGCAACGGGCGGAGGAAATTGGCGGCAGGCTGGATATCGTTTCCGCAGTGGGGGCTGGCACCAGCGTCGAGTTAAGGCTGAAGGTCTAACATTTCACCATTTCATGCTATTTCCGAAAAGGAATTTCACATTGATTTTTGCAACATGGAACAAAATATTCGCATACTACTTTACGAGGACAATCGTGACCTGCGGGAAGGCATGACCTTTCTTCTACAAGCGACTCCGGGGCTTGAACTCGCCGGAGCTTTTCCCGATTGCAGCAATATTGAAATGCAAATTCCCGGACTCAAACCCGATGTCGTACTCATGGATATTGACATGCCGGGGCGCTCAGGCATTGAGGCAACGCCCATCGTCAAAGCATTGCGACCGGAAACGCAGGTTATCATGCTTACGGTTTTTGAAGATGAGGACAAGATTTTTCAGGCCATCCGCAGCGGCGCTGCCGGATACCTGCTCAAGCGTACGCCGCCCAGTGAAATCATCGCTGCCGTTCACGACGTTAAAAACGGAGGCTCGCCCATGACATCCAGCATTGCCCGTCGGGTATTGCAGTTTTTTCAGCAGCAACCTCCGGCCAGCGAGCCAAAAACTGACTACGACCTCTCCTCCAGGGAACAGGATATTTTGAAAAGTCTGGTCAAAGGCTACTCCTACAAGCTCATCGCCAGCGAGCATTTTATCAGCATAGATACCGTGCGCTCACACATCCGGCACATTTACGAGAAGCTGCACGTGAACTCAAAAACCGAAGCTGTGCTGAAGGCTTTGAAAGAAAAAATCGTGTGAATGGCAAATTGCCGGCCAACCGGTTAAACTTACTTTGAACAGCAGGGCAGATCACCACCGTGACTGCCCTTTTTTTATGGTTTTTCCTGAAAAATGGTAGTTTCATCTGCCATCTGACTTGTTTCGTCCAATTCATCCTTTCGTGTGATCGCCCCGGCATTTCTGCTTAGTTTTTCACATATCCGTGCTATTTACTGCCAGATCTTTCTGCCTGCATCTTTGCAGCGTAATTATTCCAGGTGAAATCACCTGTTTTTTAAAAAAGAAACTATTACATCAATGAAAAACAATCTGCTGTGCGTCCTTGGCGCATTCTTTTTCTGCACCCTTTCTTTTGGTCAAAATCCCGTGCCGAACGCCAGCTTTGAAAGCTGGACGGATAGTCAGCCAGACGAATGGAAAACTTCCAACTCGCCCGGAGGAAACAACAGTAATGTCGGACCAACAACTCCCGGGTATTCAGGCGATTATGCGCTGAAGGGGGAGGTGAAAGTCTGGCCTGGTACCCCCGGGTTTCCATTTATTCCACTGCTCGAAAGCAACACCAGTGATTTTGGGTTTCCGTTGGATGTGGCTTATCCGGCTTTGTCCATGTTTTACAAATTTCATCCAGTAGATCCGGACGATGCCTTTACGATTTACGTAGCTGTGTTGGATGAAAACGGGTCGTCGTTCGCTGGCGGATTTGCAGAGGTCACTGCGCCTGCCGACACTTTCACTTTGTTGAACATTCCGATCACTTACGGTCCGGGCAATCCGTACCGGGCCTATGTCTCGATGACGGTGAACAATTACGGTTCGACAGGACTGCCGGCCATCGGGACCTATTTTATCGTGGATGATATTTCGATGGGCGAGGTTGTTTCGAGCGTAGAAGATAAGGGCAGGCCACAGGCAACCTTGCAACGCATCTTTCCAAACCCCGCCAACACTTCGTTGGCCATTACTTTTTCCATGGTCACAACAGAATATGTCACTGTGAGCCTCTTCGACTTGAGCGGGCGGCAGGTGTCGAAAGTATTTGAAGGCGAGCTTCACGATGGCGAGTACACATTTGAAACAAGTTTGCATGAACTGAGCTGTGGCTTATACTTCTGCCGTTTGTCAACGCCATCGGGAACGGCCAGTTGGAAGTTCAGCGTAGCTCGATGAGCAGAGCTATAGGTTAAAGTTTAATTTTTTCACCAATAATATTTTTTATGAAAACGATCACCTTCATCATTGGTCTGATTTTGACCGGGTTCCTCCTGGTCAAATGTACAAAAGGCGAAAGTGCCATACCGGAGCCAAAAGCGGCTGTCAAGCCTGAACCGAAAAAAGAAAGTCCTGTCAAACGGGGAGAATACCTTGTGAATTCTATCGGTTGCGACGATTGCCATTCGCCCAAAATTATGGGGCCCAACGGACCTGAGGTCGACCCCACACGCCGGCTTTCAGGACACTCATCCGCAGCGAAACTTGTTCCCGTCAAGGATAAATCCATTTTGAAAGACTACGCACTTTTCAACATGGAATTTACGGCTGCTGTCGGTCCATGGGGTACCAGTTTTTCTGCGAACCTTACGCCGGACGATACCGGAATCGGTTCCTGGACTGAAGCACAGTTCATCAAAGCTATCCGGGAGGGTAAGTACAAAGGACTGGACGGAGGCCGGCCGCTTCTGCCGCCAATGCCTTGGTTTGTTTACCGAAACCTTACTGACGAGGACCTCAAAGCAATCTTTGCTTTTCTGAAAACTTTACCGCCCGTGAGTAACGTCGTGCCAGCACCCATTACTCCTGCCGGATAAAGTGACCTTTTTCATAATTTCAAGAGGTGGGGCAGTTGACTGTCTCACCTTTTTTTAGGTCTGTTTTGTAATGCCGGCCAGGGCTTTTTGTAAAACAGGGATTTAGCTTTTTCTCGAAAAGAGTTTATATTTGGTTAAATTTTTCAGCCCAACTTACCTTTCTGCGCTCTTCTTTTGCCATAGATTTTTATGGAACACCATTTGAAAGCGACCCTCTCTTCCGTCTCTGTCCAAAAAATGGACAGGCTTCACTACCACTACTTTTCGACACAAAAGCTATCGTCAGGAAATTTGATGTGGCAATTTTAAGTCGCTGATTGTCAGTGTCTTATTTTTTTTGGAATGGCAGATAGCCTGATAAGCTTCACAATTCAGCTCCTCTTTCGTTTGCACGATTTTGCCTGATGATATTGAACAAGCAATTAGTTAACCAAAGGTTTGATTATCAAGCTGTTAAATGCTTGGATGATTGGTTTTCAAAAGCCTGATATTTTCTTATCTCCAGCCTTTTTCAGCTGACGGTCAAGCCGCTAAACAATCTTTTTATGAAAAAGGTATTCAAAATTCTTGGAATCCTGCTGGGTGTGATTGTACTCCTGGCCCTCACAGGTGCCGCTGTGGTTCATTTTGGAGGAATTCCGACTTATGAAGTCAATGCACCGGATTTGAAAGTAACGGCTGACAGCGCTATGGTTGCCGAAGGCAAAAGACTTAGCTCCATGTTGTGCAGCAAGTGTCACATGGCTCAAAATGGAAAGCTGGAAGGGCAGCTCATGCCCGATCTTCCGGCTGAATTTGGGAAGGCTTGGTCACTAAATATTACCCGGCACCCTGAGTATGGCGCCGGTCGCTACACGGATGGAGAACTCGCCTACCTTTTAAGAACGGGCATAAAACGCAACGGCGAATACGCTCCGCCATGGATGCCAAAGTTTCCGCATATTTCGGACTACGATCTACACAGCATCATCGCCTACCTTCGGTCTGATGCGCCGGAATTGGAGCCCTCTGATAAGGTGCAGCCGGCCTCACAGCCTTCATTTTTAACAAAACTTCTCTGCAGGGTGGCCTTCAAACCGCTGCCTTACCCCACAGAGGAAATAGTGGCGCCGCCTCCCGGCGATAAAGTCGCATTTGGTAAGTATTTGGCAACGGGAAAGGTTGACTGTTACGGCTGCCACAGTCCCAGCTTTGAAACCATGAACATCATGGAACCGGAAAAAACACCGGGTTACTTCAGTGGTGGCAATGCCATGCCCAATCTGGAGGGCGAAATTATTTACACCCGAAACCTGACACCGGACAAAGAAACCGGCATCGGCAACTGGACGGAGGAACAGTTTGTGAAAGCCGTCCGGTTCGGGCAGCTCCCCAATGGCGGGGCAGTTCGGTATCCCATGGAGCCGTTTGCAGCGATGACCGAAGAAGAAGCATCCGCAATTTGGGCTTATTTGCAAACGATACCGGCTATCCGTAATGATGTCGATGCGTTGTCGTCAGGACAGGAAAATGCCCATGCCAGCAAGTGAAAGTAAAGGCTGGCGAGGTTTAGCAAGTACACCCTCGTTTTGATGTTTCACATCGGAATTAAACCATTTTTCAGGCATGGCTTTTTTGAGCCATGCTTTTTTTATCAAAAGACGTATTTTGAAAGAAAGTCTGAAGTAAGCGGAGTCATTGTTTGCTTGTCGGTGAATGCCACCGCAACGTCGAAGAAAACTTTTTATATCTGCCTGACTTTATTATTCTTGAAGAACTTTTATGAAATTTAACCGTCGCAATAATGGAAGACTTCATCAAAACTGCAGCTGAAAAGCTTAAAAACAATGTAATGAACGATTATAAAGATTTAAAAAAGGAGCGTGAAAAGCACGCAGAAACCATCGTCCGTAATCACATTCTCTTCAGCATGGGAGCTGGGGCAATTCCGGTGCCGGTGGCCGATATCCTGGCCGTCAGCGCTTCCCAGCTGGATATGATCCGCCAGCTTTGCAAAGTGTACGATGTTGATTTTCATGAAACACAAGGGAAGGCAATAGTCAGTTCCCTGACAACGGCGACGCTGGCTCGCCTGGGTGCTGGGAGCCTGGCGAAGATGATTCCATTCGTAGGCTCCGTCGTGGGCAGTGTGGCTAACGCTATTCTTTCCGGCGCTTCGACCTATGCGTTAGGGCAGGTCTTCAAGGTTCATTTTGAAACGGGCGGTACGATCCTCGACTTCGACCCCGACCGCCTGAAAAAAATGTATCGGGAACAATTTGAAAAGGGTAAAAAAGTAGCGGAAGAATTGCGTAAGCAACAGGAAGCCAAGAAAAAGGCTGAAGAATCCACGGCCGGTTCAGCTGACGCCCCTGCTGCCGAGCCCGCACCAAATCCGAACGTCGAGCCTGCACCAGAACCCGCCACAGCCAAGCCAACTTCAGATGCCGATACGATTACCAGACTAAAAGAACTGGGAGAACTCAAAGCTGCCGGAATCATTACCGATGAAGAGTTCGAACGGATGAAAAAGCGAATTATCGGAGCCTGATAATTATGGTGAGCGATGAATGATGAGCAGTAATCCTGCTCATCATTCATCGCTAAAAATCCATCCTCGCTACAGGCGTTACCTCCTGCGAAGCAAATATTCCTTTCAAAAATTTATGGTAGCCGGTGACGGCGATCATGCCTGCATTATCAGTACAGAATTCAAATTTTGGAATGTAAGTGTTCCAGCCTTCTGCTTTTCCCATTTCAGCCAGCCCGTTCCGCAAGCCTGAATTGGCGGAAACCCCGCCGGCGATGGCAATTTCCCGGATGCCCGTCTGCTGAGCTGCAATGCGAAGTTTTTTCAATAAAATTGAAACAATGCGCTCTTGAACCGATGCGCAGATATCAGCCAGGTTTTCTTTGATGAAATCCGGGTTTTGTTTCTTGTTGTCCCTTAAAAAATAAAGGATCGAGGTTTTCAGGCCGCTGAAACTGAAATCCAGCTCGGAGACTTTTGGTTCAGGAAAGTCGAAGACAGGCTTGCCTTGCCTTGCCAGTTCGTCGATCATTGGCCCGGCGGGGTAGTCAAGTCCCAGTAATTTGCCCGTTTTATCGAAAGCCTCCCCGGCTGCATCGTCGATGGTTTGGCCCAGAATTTCCATTTCAAGAAAGTCTTTTACCAGAACAATCTGGGTGTGGCCACCAGAGACCGTAAGGCAGAGAAAAGGGAACGCAGGTTTTGGATCCTCTGCAAAATGAGCAAGTACGTGTGCCTGCATGTGATGCACCTCGACGAGCGGAATGTCAAGGCTTAGTGCCATGGCCTTTGAGAAGGAGGTTCCCACGATGAGTGAACCTATCAGTCCCGGACCTTTAGTGAAAGCGATTGCACTGATATCTCTTTTTTGAATGCCTGCTTTGCGGATTGCCAGATCGACCACCGCGACGATATTTTCCTGGTGGGCCCGGGAAGCAACCTCGGGCACGACACCGCCGTAGAGGCGATGGACCTCCTGGCTCGCAACCACATTACTCAGTATGTCGCCATCTTTTAAAATGGCGGCGGCTGTGTCGTCGCAGGATGATTCGATTCCTAAAATAATTATACTCACCCGGTAAAATCTTTTATTTAGTATTTTTACATTTATGCCCGAATTTCATAGCCTTCAAAATCGGGGCAAAAGTACAATACCCAGCCAGGAACGACTAAGTCAATTTTTTTGGCTGTTTAAAACCACCACTTGAACCCGTCCGGGGCCGCAGGATTCAAACAAGATCAAAATACATTTCCAAAACAAAATAGACATGATAGGTACTAAGACAAAACCAGGCACAGATAAAAACCAGTCTGTAACTTCCAATGGAGTGAAGGAATCATCCGAAACCTGTGTCATTGCATCGGGAACAGCAATTGAAGGAAAGTTTAATGCATCTGAAAATGTCCGGCTCGACGGTCAGATCAAAGGCGAAGTCAAATGTTCGCAGCGGCTGGTGATGGGAGAAAGTGGCCGGATTGAGGGCGATATCCGTACAAAAGATGCTATTATTATGGGTAAAATTGAGGGCAGCATTGTGGTTGAAGGGACGCTGCATCTCAAAAGTACTGCCTACATCAAAGGTACTATTCAGTCGAAATTCATGATCGTGGATGAAGGCGCACAATACTCCGGCGAGTGTAAAGTTGGAGGGTGAATCATCTGAAATTGAAATTTTTTTGAAAAAAACAGTGATTGTTCCCAACCATTTTTTCTGGTTTTGCATCTAAAATATTGCTGCGAAAACCAATCGTTTTTTCTCAAAGTCGGAAGGAGTCGGGTGAGGTTTATTCAAATATGACCGCTCGTGAGGTGCTATTCTTCGCTAAACTGGCAAAAATCACCTCCTCCTTAGCCATGAAATCGTTTGAATCATTAAAATTGCAGCTTCAAATGATGACTCGAGCAAAAAATATTTTATCATTGCATCAAAACAAACCGGAATGAAAAAGAGATCGATTTTTAATGCCTTGATGTTCCTCCTCATCCTTTTCCTGGGTTATGTACTCTACACCCAGATTCAGGAGCCTATTGCTTTTCAACAAACAAAAGACGAACGTGAAAAAGCAGTGATCAATCAATTGATCCAAATCAGAAGAGCGCAGGAAGTTTACCGGGATGTCACCGGACACTACGCACCTTCATTTACGGCACTCGTCGACACCATTAAAAATGGCCAGTACCGGATCATTAAAGTTTACGGAGATCCAGACGATCCGAACAGCAAGGATTTGGTGAGTTTTGACACGTCGTACATTCCAGCAATGGACTCCGTGCGGAACATGAATCCTCCGCTCGTACTGAATGCTGATATCGGTAAAGTGCCCTATGGAAATGGAATTGAATTTGAAATCTTTGGTGATACGATCAGCTACCAGTCCGCATTGGTGGATGTAGTGGAAGTCGGGATTCCATACGCTAAGTTCATGGGAGAATTCGCCGATCCCAAGTACAAAAAGTATGATGAACGTTATGACCCGAAAAAGAAAATAAAATTCGGCGATCGTAACAAACCCATTCTAACGGGTTCATGGGAGTAAATTACGACATCTTAGAATCAGAATTTGACAAGAAACTTTCTTCTGCATATCAGCTGTCCATCCTGATCAGGATGGACAGCTTAGTTTATTTTGTCTCTGATGCCAACTCAGGTCTCGCACTCCGGCTCAGAACTATTCCCTTCATCAGCCGCCCTGGCCAGGATTTTTCTCTGATCAATGAACTTGAAGCGATTTTTTCAAGAGAAGAGCTGTTTGGTTATCTTTTCAGAAGGGTCAGGATTACCTTACCTTCGGGGCCATCCGTTGTGGTACCCACCCGACTGTACAATGAAAGTGAAAAGGAAACTTACCTCCGGGAACTAACTTCCTCCACTGATTCCAACGGTATAGTTTATGATGATGAACTCGCAGACAGCAATGTACAGTTGGTTTATTTTCTTGATGCGGATCTGGTAAAAGCTTTGAAAAAGCAGTTTCCCACAGCCCGGATTTTTAATCCGGCTACTCCGTTTATGCTGGGCGCCCGGCGTGTAATCGAAGACGGCAGTGAGCACAGTTTTTTTGTGCACATATCAAAGGAGCATGTCCATCTGGCACTTTTTGAGAAGAAGAACCTGATTTTTTATAATTCCTTTCCAATTTCTTCTGCGGGCGATGTTCTCTACTTTACGCTGCTGACGCTTGATCAATTCACATTGGATCCGGTAAAAATTCCCGTTTTTCTGTCAGGTGAAATATCGGAGGATGGGGAAATTTTTAAAATGCTGTCCAGGTACCTCGGGCAACTCAAATTTATGTCGGAGCCCCCTTTCCTTAAATTTGGCCGGCGTTTCAAGGAAGTACAGCCGTATTTCTTTTTTGACCTGTACTCGCTGACGCTCTGCAACTAATTTTTCATTCGTTTAATATTTCGTGGCATGCGCATTATTTCAGGCAAGTTCAAAGGAAGGCGTTTTAATCCGCCGGCTGACAAATGGCCTACCCGCCCGACGACGGACTTTGCCAAGGAAGGTCTGTTTAACATCCTGCAAAACACCTTCGATTTTGAGGAAATAAAAGTGCTCGACCTCTTCGGCGGTACCGGCAATCATAGCTACGAATTTATCTCCAGAGGATGCACCGATGTGACCTACGTAGACAAGTTTCCGGGCTGTGTGAAGTTTGTCCAGAAAACCACTAAAGATCTTGATATTGAGGGTTTTATAAAAATCGTCAATGCTGACGTTTTTAAGTTTATCGAACGGGCTTACGAGCAGTACGATTACATTTTCGCAGGTCCGCCTTACCCTTTACCCACCATTGACACCATTCCGGATTTGGTTTTTGAAAAAAACCTGGTGAAGCCCGGCGGATGGTTTGTTATGGAACATAATTCCCACCACAACTTCGAAAATCATCCCCGCTTTCTGCAGCAGCGGAATTACGGCGGCACCATTTTTTCCTTTTTTGAAATGCCGGAGTCGGATTAACAGCCGGCTCACATCTTCGGCCATCTTTCCCCGGTTGTCAGCAGGTATTCATTTGTAAGGTCCACCGTCAGGCAGGAATGGACCGGAAGTATGCCCACCAGACCGCCGATTTCCATTTTTTCAAAAAAAGAAGGAGAGCAACGGATTACGCCGTGCTCCTGCGAAATCGACCGTACGTAGCATCCGGCTTCGGGCATTTCCCAGCCATCTTCCGTCAACAAAACCGGCAGGCCATACATTTCAACTCCCTCCCACATCAGCCGGTCTTTCGAAAGATGTACGCCGCCACCGTAAACGATAACTTCGTGGCGGTCAGCATGTTTTGCCACAACCGGACAGGCGAGAGCGACAGCAATATCTTCCATCCGGCAGGCCCCGATTTGCACCTGCATCACATCGTAAAAAACGAAGTTACCGGGGCGGATTTCATCCACGCCATCCCAGGTTTCGGCAACGGAGCAGGTGGGTGTGTCGCCGGGGGCGATGACGAGTTCTGGGAAGTGTGGCCGGTATTTTTCTTTCAGCTGGCGCAAAATGCCGGTCGTTTCCTCATGGATTTTCAGCACTTCCTCCACCGATCTGGCCCGGTAGCTGTGCCCGGCATGTGCCAGAAAGCCCCTGAACGTCAACAGATTAGAGGTTTCGATGGCTGACAGGCAGGCGTCGATGCCAGCTTCGTCGTCCGGCAGCAGGCCGGTCCGTTGGGTTCCCACATCGATTTTAATAAAAATACCCGCCGGATACCGCAAGCCATTTTTTAAAAGTGAAACACTTTCAGCGTTGACAGCCAGCAGGTTCAATGAAATGCTTTCCGCCAGCCGGTTGATCGTCTCGACCTCCCGCACGTTTGCGGGGAAAGCCACAGTGATATCCTTCCAGCCACTTTCTGAGAAGTATTCGGCCATGGTGAAGGAAGAAACGGTGATGGCTTCCACGCCAATTTTCCGGAAGTATTTTCCGGCTTCCTGGCTCATGTGCGTTTTGAAATGCGGACGGAAGTGCAGGCCATGCCGTTTGGCCCGGTCAGCCATCCGATCGATGTTGGCTTTTGCCGTGGCCCAGTTGAGGAGTACGGTTGGAGTGGTGATTTTCATGAGGCCAAATTTAAAAATCTTTTGCGCCCAACTGACATTGAATCCGGCACTGTCTCTTTTAAAAAAAACAGTCTATGAAAAAGGTTGTATTTTTCTTCTTTGCCATCCTGGCAATCGCAGCTTGCAAAAAGGAAAGTCAATTGAATTGTATTGGTGCCAAAATCGAAGAATTTAAGCTTCAGGGAGATGCTCAATTTATTCGCAAAATTGAGCTTGCAGACGAGGAGCATTTTTGGTTCAAGGTATATGCCGACCCGGTTGACCACGAGAAAATCTCATGGATTTTGGATGCAAGCTGCGATACCGTTTGTCATACCTGCACTGGTTGGTGCGCCAATCCTGCGTGTTTTTCGGAGTACAATTCAGGTGACTGGCAAACCATCTGGGAAAATTAACCACGGCATTTTAAAATCTTGACATGGGTAAAATTATCTTCTACTTAGCTGCCAGCCTCGACGGATTCCTTGCAGATGAAAACGGAGGCGTGGACTGGTTGGAACCATTTCAAAAAGAATCATACGATTACGGTTACACTGATTTTTTGAAAACCATCGGCACCGTTCTTTCCGGCTCCAAAACTTACGAGCAGGCGAAAGACTTTCCCGACGGCTGGAATTTCCCGGGTACCAAAAGCTACATTTTCACCAGCAGGGACATCGATACCGGGGGGCGTGAAGACATCGTCATCTGGCGGGATGGAGTAGGGGAGTTGGCTGATGCATTGCGAAGCGAACCCAAAGATATCTGGCTGCTAGGCGGCGCTGCGCTGGCGGCTAATTTTTTCAACGAAGGCCTGGTGGATGAGTTGATTTTGACTCAAATTCCGGTGGTTTTGGGAAAAGGTAAGCCGATGTTTGAAGGAATCGACCGGCAGCTCAGCTTGCAATTACAAAGCTTGGAGCAATTCCCCAACGGCGTGGTGCAGATGGTGCATAAACTTTAGGCGGACTGGCGAAACAGGGCTTGGAAGCCTGATTTTGAAATATCTCACTTCACGGCCTCAACGTAAAGAATGGGCACCGTCATTTTTAACTCATCGTCCCATTCGGCCTGCTCATTCAGCTTTTTTTCGATCAAATCAAAAACTTCTGATTCTGCCTCCGGTGGTACCACCGAGCGCCAGCCCGGGAGAAATCCGGCAATCGTCAGAAAATTGTTCAGCATGGCTGTACCGTCAACATAGCGGAGGTGGAAACGGTCACGGATGATTTTTACAACGGAAAAACGGTTGTCTTCCAGGAGTTCCCGGATGGTTTCGTCGGTGCCCCGGTGTTGCTCCTGAATTTTTAAAACAGGTAGCAAATCTTCCCTCCCGAGTTCTTTCAGGACGGATTCATAAACTGAATAAAATTCCCGGAAGTGTCCTTCCGTGTTGGTAGTCAGGCAGATACGTCCGGGGCGTTTGAGTACCCGGTAGCATTCCCCGATCACTTTTTGCGGTTTTTCAAAATTGTTGATGCCAAGGTTGGAGACGATGAGGTCGAATTCTTTTTCCTTAAACGGGAGGCTGGCAGCATCACCGCAGATGATTTCAACATTGTAGAGGCCGTATTGCTCTTTTTTCCAGTTAGCTCTTTCCACGGCTGCCTGGCAGGTATCGATGCCAGTCAGTTTTGAAATGCCATTGAGGCGCTGCGCTATTTCAAAAAGCGGGAAACCCGTACCGCAACCAATGTCAAGAATGCGCATTCCTTTGCGCAGCGGAATGTTGTCAAGTAAAATTTTGCCAAAGCAAGATGACCAGACCGACAATTCATCAAAAAGGGAAACAGTATGTGGATCGTTCGTTGAAAAATGTTTCTCTAAATAACTCATGGCATGTTTACAAATTGGCTGCCGGGACAGATCTTACGATCTGCCAAACGATTAGCCGTAAAATTAGAATAAACAGGGAGACAACCGCCGACAAACCGAACCAGATTTTACCGGGTGACCGGAAATCGGTCAATGAAAAAACACATTGTCGTTTATTCATGCAAAAAGTGACCCAACCTTTTTGATTTTGTCCTGTGTTTATTGATACCGTCATGACGACCCCGCAATACCGAATGGAAGGCTTTTTTTTGCCGAAAAATATCAGATAATTATCAAAAATCGGATAAGTAGAGGAGGCTTGAAGCCTTAAAAGTTCTCATCTTTGAGCTTTCAAAGTTGAAAATGGCCTTTTTAAAAAACAAAGAAACTCCATACTCCGGCCTGACTGATAAAGAACTGATAGCTGCAATTCTTTCTGAAAACAAAAAGGAAATGCAGCGCCAGATGCAGGAAGAACTCTACGACCGCTACGCGGATAAAGTTTTTTTCAAGTGTATGGCGATTGTCAAAAACAGGGAGACGGCCAAAGATCTTGCACACGACGTGCTGGTGAAAATGTTCCTTAAATTAAAGGATTACAAAAGTATTTCCCCGTTTTACGGTTGGGTTTTTGCCATAGCTTACAATCACTGTATGAGTTATCTGGCCAAACAGAAAAAGATGATACAGGAAGATATTTCAGCTGTGGAGTTTCAGTTGTCAGTTGATGAAATTGAGTCTGAAAACCAGGAACTGAAGGAGATGCAGTTGACCCAGCTGGAAAACCTGATTGAAGAATTGAATGAAAATGAGCGCCTCATTCTCTTCATGCGTTACCAGGATGGCATGCCGGTGAAAGAAATAGCCTCGGCGCTGGAAATGGGTGAAAGCGCTGTAAAAATGCGCTTAAAACGCAGTAGGGACAGGCTTGCAGATTTGTTTAAACAGGCAGCATATGAACGATAGTAATCAACCCGAGGAAAAAGCGAAAGAGCTTCGCCACCACTTATCGGCACAGTTTCAACAGGTCCGGGCGAAAGAGCAGGCGCCGGAGGAGTTGAAAAAAAGTGTGTTTGACACGCTCGACTCGCTGCAACTCATCGCTGACGTGGCGGATTTATTTACAGTGAAATTTGCGATGTCTGAATCCAGCATGGTAGGCTTGATGAGCAAGCCCAAAGAGAATGGCCTGGAGAATAACATAGAGTCAGCAGCCCCAAGCGAAGATTAATTACTGCGTCTCCTACCTGTCAGCGGCTCCTCCGTTGCCGCAACTAATCGTGTGACCAATATCTTTTTGCCCGGTCTTAAAGATACGCTTCACTCCTTAAATAATAATATCAATATCATGAAGTTACAAAATGCCATAACAGCGCTGTTCATGTTTGGAGCCCTGTTTTTATTAACCCCGCTTTCGATCTCCGCCCAGGTAATTGTGCAGGAGGGAATCAAACAGATGTCCAAGGGAGACCAAAACTGTTTTTACATTGACCTGCCCGCAGAAAACGCAAAGCTCGCTATGGATGTCTGGAAGGATTTTATGAAAGATTACAAAAGCGGAAAAACAAAAACCGACCGGAAAACAAAGGAAATTTTTACTGACAACGCTGTTGTTAAAGACATGAGCGACAACACCGTGGATGTTTATGCCCGAATCAATGGAAGTACGCTTACGGCATGGTTTGATCTTGGCGGCGCTTTCCTCTCCTCTGCCCAGCATCCCAAGCGCTATCCCACTGTTGAGAGAATGTTGAACAGCTACTATTTTAAGCTATCGAAAGAATTGGCAAAAGAAGACGTGGAGCGCAGAGAAGCAGAGTTGAAATCGCTTGAAAAAGAATTGAAAAAGCTGGAAGATCAGCAGAAAGACCTGCACGAGACCATCGAAAAAGCGAAGGAAACCATAGCAAAAGCCGAAGCTGACATCGCCGCCAATAATGAAATGCAGGGCTCAAAAAAAACAGAAATTGAAAACAAAGCAGCGGAAGTAAACGCAGCGAAAAAGCACTTTGAATCCATTAGCAGGAAAAACTAAGAAGTGCCTGCCGGCAAGACCGTGCATTTTTCAAAAAAAAATTTCCGGCAAAGCCTGCAGAAGTTGTTTTGTAATGTAAAAATTTGGTTATCATAGCGTTACGATTGCTAATTCACTCGCCTTTAAAACCTAAAAATCTAGCGTCATGAACGAGATAACTAACTGGTCGGAAGTGTTTTTCAACAGTTTTCAGTCTTTCGGGCAAAAATTCCTTGGAGCCATTCCGGGTATTTTGGGTGCCATTTTAATACTGTTATTGGGTTGGCTTTTTGCCAGGTTTTTTTCCAAAGTCGTTTCACGGTTGCTAAAACTGGTGAAATTCGATGTGCTCGCTGACAAGATCAAAGCCAGCGACTTTTTGAAAAAAGCCAACGTACAGCGTGCTCCAAGCGAGATAATCGGGGTGTTCGTTTACTGGATTTTGTTGCTGCTAGTCATTATTTCGGCTTCCGATGCGTTGGGTTGGTCCGCCGTATCGGCAGAGGTATCAAAATTGCTGGGATTTTTGCCCAACCTGCTGGTGGCTATCATTTTCTTCGTCATTGGATTTTACATTGCCACTTTCGTTCGTGACATCATCCGTGGCGCTTCCACCTCTATGAATATCGGCGCAGGGAAGCTCATCAGTGAATTTGTATTCTACCTGCTGATCATTTTAGTTACGCTGACAGCCCTAAACCAGGCAGGGGTGGACACGAGCGTAATAACTAATAATTTTATGCTCATACTTGGGGCAATCCTTGCGGCAGCTGCCATTTCTTATGGTTTTGCTTCCAGGGATGTACTGTCTAACATTCTGGCTGGATTTTTCAGCCGCCGGACTTTCAACACGGGGCAGGTGATCGAAATTGATGATGTTCGGGGAAAAATCGTTTCGACCAACAATATTTCCGTCACGATTCAAACGGCTGATAAAGAATGGGTTGTGATCCCTACACACCAGTTGATAACAAGCAAGGTCAAAATCATTGGACAGGTGCCAGAGAATGAATAGTGCTCATTTTTTAGCATTTAAACACTCTCTCTACTTGTCCGTTTCAATAAAAAAATAACTTAATCAATATGCTCAAAAGATACACATTGGCGCTTGCCGCCACCCTGCTTTCTATTGCCTTCGCAACTGCACAGTACGCCACCGTCAACTACGATTTCGAAATGAATCGCTTTGGCGAAAACGAGCCTCTGCCCGCTGAACAGTCCATCCTTTTTACCGGAAACATCCCCGAATCGGTGGATATCGTTGAAATTTCGGTTTTCACCGCAAGGGGGAAAGACAACAGAGAATCCCTGTCAACGGCTGTCTGGAAACGGCCGTTTAACCGGGAGGGTAGTGTTTTCAACGTGCCGCTGAATTACAAGTTACAGGCTTCAAAAGCGTATGATCTGCTCATCGGTTTCTACAGCACCATCGGGCGAGAGGAACAGAGCGAAGTTTACCGCCAACTTACAGTCAACCTCGACGCCTACCTCGATCAGACGTTCGGGGTGAAAAAAAATAGCATCAAGCTGACCCGAAACACCCGCCAGATTATTTCTGACATGAATGACATCGTTACCTCCGGACTGAAAAACTACAGGAGCCGGACTTTCTGGGGATTTGAAGGCTTTTCCGATATCGTGCGCCAAAAACTGAATACCGTGGAAAAGGCTGACCTTTCCAAAGCACAATACATATTTTCGTCAGGCGACGAGGAGGAACAACGCCGCCTTTACCGGGAGCAGCTGACGAACGAACTAAAACAACTCGTTCACTCGGAGGTGAAATTTTTGATGAACAGCGAAATGGCTATCCTCATTGACAGGCGTTATGTGGATGACTACGAAACGGAAAAACGCTCCACATTTTTTGCCCTGAATGCAGGCTACGGAGGGGTTTGGCTCAATGACAAACTGGACAGCAAAAGTTCATTCGGTGACTCGCCTTACCTCGGCCTTGGTTTTCCGCTGTCAACCAGCACGATTGCACCCAAGTTTTTCAGAAATGCCTCGCTGACGCTTGGAGTTTTCACTCAAAATTTTGAAAACGAGAGCGGTGATAAAATCTCCGGCCCGATCGTCAACCGTCCGCTCTACGTAGGGCTGGATTATAAGCTATTTTCTTTTGTTCGGTTCAATGCCGGAGCGGCATTGCTCGAAGAGCAGGGTAACAATGGCGACGGCAACAAGATTTTTGTCCGGCCATTCATCGGCCTGAGTGCGAAGGTGAATATTTCGCTGGGGCTGGATAAGTAGGCTACGGGAGCAAGGACTTTTAACCAACAAAACAGAGTATGAAATTTCACTTTTTTAAAATATCGATACTGCTCGTTGCCTTCATTTGTACCCATCCGGCTGCTGCGCAGCAGGACAAATTCGGCTGGCGACTTGGCGCCGCCGGCGGTTTGATGAGTTACACCGGCGACCTCACGGATCAGTTCCGGCTCGTTCAGCCTACCCCGAGAACCATACATCCTTTCGATCACATCGATTTCAAGACCTATGGCCTGACTGCTGAGCGCAGTCTTTCACGAGCCTGGGGGCTTGGTATTTCCTACAGCAAGGGCCAGTTCACTGCCAACGACCGATCCATTGACTGGAAAGGCAAGCTGCAAACTAATGGCAGCAATTTTGACCGCTCACTGAATGCGCTGACGAAAATCAGGAACTACGGCGCTTATTTCGCCTACTATTTTGACAATGAAAAATTGATGGGTAAAACCGCATTTTTTGCCCCCTACCTCAAGGCTGGCGTTGGAGTCACCCGTTTTAAGGTATACGGCGATTTATATTTTGGTGAAAACAATCAGCCGTACTACTACTGGCCCGACGGCACGATCCGTAATTTACCGGAAGGCCATTCCACAGCTATCATCGTGGAGCAGGATGGTCATTTTGAAACCAACCTGACCGAATTGGAAACAGAAGGGGTGAGCTACAAAACTTCCGTCTTCACACCCATGGCAGGCCTGGGGCTGAAGTTCCGTCTCGCCAACCGCCTCAATCTGAATCTCGAATACCTTTTTCATTTTACTCAAACAGATTACCTCGACGACGTGAGCGGGAAATTTCTTCCGGAATACGACAACCCGGCTCAGGAGTACGCTGCCAACCCTGCCAATTGGAACGGCGAGTACCGGGGCAACAGCAACGGAAAGGACGATTTTTACACCTTCGCAACGGTTTCACTACACTATAATTTAGGAAGAAAAAAGGAAGCTTTTTTCGCCCCGGCCATTTTTACCGGAGCGTTGCCGTTGTGGGAAAAAGATACGGCTGACTCGAAAGTCGTTTTGGATACTGTGGAAATGGATACACCACCTCTGGTCGATCCGACGGAGACTGAAATGGCCGATGAAATACAGCGCCAGCAGGAACAAATTTCAAAGACGACGCAACCGGATACGGCCGCTGCAATAGAAAAGCCGGCACAGAAAACCGGGGATTCAGGAAAAGAAAAACCTGCGCCTGCTGCGCCTCAGCCAAAAGCGTCAGAAAAACCGCTTGCCCCCGTTGTTGAACAAAATCAGCAAAAAATAACGGCCCTCGAAACGGAGCTTGCCACCTTGAAATCCCGGCAAGACAGCCTTGAAAGCAAGGTTGATCCATCCGTGAAGACGCAGATGGCCGGTGAAATCAAGCGGCTCGAACAGCAAATCGACTCTTTGAAATCGACTCCGAAAACTCCGAAACCGCCGGCTCCTCCCGCAACGGCGCCCACAAAACCAGACGATGAAGTTCAATCGATGCGAAAGGAATTGCAGACTATAAAAAGCCAGCTGCAACAACGGCAGGAGCAGGCGCCGCAAGGGGCGAGTGATGCAGAATTGGCTGCCCTGCGGGCAAAAGTGCAGCAGTACGAGCAACAGCTTGCCGCCAGAAATGACCGCCGCAGCCAGCAGGAGTTAGCCGCACTTCGTGCTTCCATTGAGTCGCTAAGCAAGGAGGTGGCTAAACCGCAGTCAGTCATAGTTGCGCCTCCTGCCGCTGACACCGGGAAAGATCAGCAAATCGCCGAACTCAATGCCCGTATGCAGGAAATGCAAAAATCGCTTGACAGCCTCCGGGCACAGTCAGCTGCGCCGGCGAAACCTGATTCCTTGAAAAAAGTACAACCTGACCCGGAGGTGACTGCACTAAAAGCCGAGCTTGATTCACTAAAGGCCAAAATCAAGGCTGACGAATTGCAGCGCAAACAACAGGCGGAAGCCGAAGCACAAGCGCTTGAAGCGCAGCGCCTGCAAGCCGAGGTGCAAAAACGTAACGAGGCCGAAGCCCAGCGGCAGGCTGAACTCGACGCCGCCAAACAGGAGTTAGCCGAAATGAAAGAAAAACAGGCAGCGACCGCAGAAGCTGAGCGCAAAGCCAAGGCTCTGGCTGATTTAAAAACAAAAATTAAAGGCTGGGAAAAGAAGCCGGTTTACTTCGAAACGGGCTCAGCAACCCTGAACGAGCAGGCAAAATCCACGGTTCAGGAAGCCGCTAAACTGCTACTCATGCACCCCGAATTGATCGCTACGCTCAATGGCTTTACCGACCCTTCGGGCAACCGTCAGCGAAACCTCGAACTATCACGGAGCCGTGCCGAAGCGGTGCAACAGCTTTTGGTACAAACCGGTGTGCCCGCCGATCGAATTTCCATTGGCAAAGGCGGCATCGATAATAATGTCAGAACCCCGCAGGAGGGCAGGAGGGTAGAGGTAAGCCTGCAAGTGAAGGAATGACCTGACTGACCTTTTGCCCTGGCAGCAAGTTTAGTTTTTAAAAAAAAATCTGTCCGCAAATCGTACAACAACCGTCCGATGATGAACACTCTCATCGGACGATTTTGTTTTAATGATCTGGTATTCAGGTATTTATGGTGGTGGCATACGCATTGCTGATTTTGAGAAAAATCATCCGTGCTATGTTTCAGAATTATTTAAAAATCGCCTGGAGGAACATCCTCAAAAACAAATCTACCAGTTTTATCAATGTTACCGGATTGGCTATCGGAATGGCCGTAGCGATGATGATCGGTTTGTGGATACGTGACGAACTTACATTCAACACTACTCACAAAAACTACGACCGGTTGGCGCAGGTGTGCGCCAGTCTGCCATTTAACGACGACATCAATACGGGGCCTGCCGTCTGTTTGCCCTACGCTGATGCGCTACGCAATCATTACAGCTCCGATTTTAAGCGGGTTGCACTGGCTTCGTGGACTTACGACCACGTGTTAGCGGTGGATGAAACCAAGCTAAAGCGGGAGGGCATGCATGTAGAACCGGCCTTCGCCGAAATGATGTCGCTGGACTTACTACAAGGAACCTACGCTGACATTCTGGAAAAGCCTAATTCCATCGTGTTGGCAAAATCATTGGCTGATGCGCTGTTTGGAAGTGTGGATCCGATGGGTAAAACCATTCGCTTCAATTCTGAATCGGATATGATCGTGACGGGCGTTTTTCAGGACCTGCCATTCAACGATGAGTTTCATCGGGTCAAGTTTTATGTTACATGGGCCTATTTTCTGGATCAGAACCCATGGGCACTTAACAATCCGGATGGCTGGGGCAACTACTCATTTCAGCTTTTTGTTGAAATCAGCGAGGCGGCAGACATGGCAGCGGTTTCAGCAAAAATCAAAGACTTGGAACGGGTACACAACCGGAAGGACTCCAGGGCTGATGTTTTTCTGTTTCCGATGTCACGCTGGCATTTGTACTCCGAATTCAAAAGCGGGGTGAATACCGGCGGGCGCATACAGTTCGTCTGGTTGTTTGGCATCATCGGGGTATTTGTACTGCTGCTTGCCTGCATCAATTTCATGAATCTTTCAACAGCCCGGTCGGAAAAGCGGGCCAAAGAAGTCGGCATCCGCAAATCCATTGGTTCGCTTCGGGGGCAACTCATCGGGCAATTTCTCAGTGAGTCGTTGCTGATGGTTTTTCTGGCGCTGCTATTTTCGCTGGCACTGGTGCAGTTTTCCATTCCCTGGTTCAATCAGGTAGCTGACAAGCAAGTGTCGCTGCCGTGGGTTGATCCGTTTTTTTGGATGGCAGTGCTGTGTTTTGCGCTTTTTACCGGGCTGTTGGCCGGTAGCTATCCTGCGTTTTACTTGTCCTCATTTCAGCCGTTGCAGGTATTGAAAGGTACCTTCCGGACGGGGCGATGGGCCTCTGTGCCGAGGAGGGCATTGGTGGTCGTTCAATTCATGGTTTCAGTAGCGCTCATCATCGGTACCATCGTGGTTTTTAACCAGATTCAACACGCCAAAAACCGTCCGGTCGGCTACAACAGAGAGGGGATCATTCAGTTTCAAAACAACACGGAACTGGACCCCAAAAAGGATGTGCTCCGAAACGACCTGCTTAAAACTGGCGTCGTGGAAGAAATGACGACCACCTCCGGCCCGATTACCGCCATCTGGTCGAATCAGATTGGCTTCGATTGGGAGGGGAAGGATCCTTCGACTACCCCGGTATTCGGTATCGTCACATCCACTCACGAACTGGGAAAAACAATCGGCTGGGAAATCAAGGAAGGCCGGGATTTTTCTCGTGAATTCAGTACTGATACTTCGGCCATCATCCTCAACGAAGCCGGAGTGAAGCTGACCGGGCTGGACAATATTGTCGGAAAAACCATCCGGCAGGACGATCGCCCCTACCAGGTTGTCGGCGTGGTGAAAGATCTCATCATGGAGTCGCCCTGGAAGCCGGTCAAGCCGACTGTTTTTTTCATAAACCCCGATTGGGCCAGTTATTTTGTCGTAAAAATAAAACCTGGCGTACCCGTTCGGGATGCGCTCGCCAGCATCGGGGAAGTTTACAAAAAACTCAGCCCCGGCAGCCCCTTCGATTACCAGTTTGCCGACGAAGCGTACGACGCCAAGTTCCGTTCGGAGGAACGGATCGGGAAGCTGGCGAGAGTTTTTGCCATTCTGGCCATTTTTATTTCCTGCCTCGGATTGTTCGGTTTGTCAGCTTACGTTGCGGAGCAGCGAACCAAAGAAATCGGCATTCGGAAAGTACTGGGCGCCACCGTCCCTAACCTTTGGGCCATGCAATCGAGAGAATTTCTGGTGCTGGTGGCGGTTTCCTGTCTGCTGGCAGCGCTGCCTACCTGGTATTTTTTAATAAACTGGCTTGCGGATTACGAATACCGGATCGAATTGGGCTGGGGCGTGTTTGCGCTGTCGGGCTTGCTGGCAGTGGCAGTAGCCTTGCTGACGGTGAGTTTTCAGAGTGTGAAAGCAGCGCTTGCCAATCCGGTGAAAAGTTTGCGAAGCGAATAAAATGCTGATTATCAATAAATTTTAAAACTAAAAAAGCAGACCATGCCACATATTGCTATTCCCATTCCACCCGGCCAGGGCAAGCAGGATATCGAAATCCAGATGACCATCAATGGTGAAAAACAGCAATTGCAGTACCGGGTAGAACTGTTCTACTGGTCGGACTGTCAGGCTCCCGTCGTCAATCGGGTTGAGTGCATTCGTGAAATTCTGAGTGACTATGACGAGGATTGGATGCTGTATTTCATCGGAGAACCAACAGAGGAGTTTGTGCCCGTCACGTTTGTGAAAAAGGAGGATTGGGTGAAAAAAAGACGTATGCTGGTGGGGTAGGCCGAAGCGTGGCAAGGCAAGTGATTATTTTAAAAAAGGCAGGTGAGCAGGCGCTTACCTTCATCTAAAACGGGGAATTTCCGCTGCAAAGGTTTGGGCGGAGGTTTCCCGTTTTGCATTTCGGCAGGTCATATTTGTCCGTCCCCTAACGAAAATGCCCGATTTGCTGATTTCCTGAAGCAAGTAAGGTTGTTTAGCTTTGCCAAACCTTCGAATGTGCGGCTTTGCCGTGTTCTCATTTGAAATTCAACCAGTTAAAAAAATTAAAATCAGCATGAAGAAAATCCTGACTACTTGTATCGCCCTTTTTTCCTTCGTTTTTCTGATGGCGCAGTCTTCTGCGAGCTTTTGGAACGATGTGAGTGAGGCGCAAATTAACGTACCTGAAAATGCAGTTGTCGAATCAGCGCCGTCGGTTTACCGCACTCTGTCGCTGGATATGAATGCGATGGTGAACTACCTGCGGCAGGCACCCGCAGAATTTACCGATGCTGCGGAGAACAACCCTCTGATTCTCAGCCTGCCGGAACCTGACGGTGGTATGGAAAACTTTGCGGTATGGGAGTCGTCGATCATGGAGCCAGGTCTGGCAGATGCTTTCCCGATGATCAAAACTTTCGCAGGGAAAAGCCTCGACCGTCCGGGCGTGACCATCCGTTTTGCCCAAACATTGTTAGGCTTCAATGCCATCGTACAGACGATGGACGGCACCTGGTTCATTTCACCCTACGCCACCGGGCAGCAGGAGTTTTACATGAGCTACTGGTTAAAAAATACAAGCATCAACCTTGCAGAGATGGTCGAATCTTTCTGCGGGCTGGAACATCCGGAAGCGGATGATCTGGATGAAAATAACATTGTTTTTGGTGAAAATCAGCGGGGCAGCGGCGCCGTCATCAACCTCTACACCTACCGCCTCGCCGTGGCTACCACCGGCGAATATTCTACCGGAGCGGGTGGCACTCCTGCGTTGGTGTTGTCTTCTGTGACAAATGTGGTGAATCAGGTCAACAGCATTTTTGAAAGAGACAACGCTATCCGGCTGGTGTTGATCGCCAACACTTCACAGACTTTTTTCTTCAGCGCTGCAACGGATCCCTACACCAACGGGAATACCTCGGACATGATCTCCCAAAATCTCAACGTCCTGAACGGAGCCTACACCAATGCCGGTTACGACATCGGCCATGTTTTCGGAACGAATGGCGGAGGGCTGGCAGCGTTGGCTTCTGTTTGTTCCGGCGGGCTTGACACCGGGCACAAGTCCCGGGGAGCTTCCTGTCGTTTCGGGCCGTACAATGGCAATCTGTTTTACCTGGTGGTAGGGCATGAAGTGGGTCATCAGTTCAACGCAACGCATACGTTTAACAAATGTGATGATCAAAATGAAACCCCTTCCACAGCCTACGAGCCGGGTAGCGGCAGCTCAATCATGTGCTACAACGGCAATGGCGTTTGTGGAACCAACCACTTGCAGGCAATCACGGATGACTATTTTCACATCAACTCAATGGAACGTGTCAGGGCGTTCAGCCGGAACGCAAACACCGGTGGTACCTGTGCGCAGGTGGTGACAGTTGGAAACAACACTCCCGAAGTGACCATTCCGATCACGGGCGGGTTCAGTATTCCGATCAGTACGCCTTTCGTGCTGACAGGTCAGGCAACTGACGCTGACGGTGACAACATGACATACAGCTGGGAGCAATACGATCTTGGCCCGGCCAGTTTACTGGGTATGCCCAATGGCAATGCACCTTTGTTCCGCTCCAATCCGCCTTCTTCGTCGCTGACACGGGTTTTCCCTAAAATGGAAACCATCGTATCGAATTCTTCCGATATTCAAGAGGTACTGCCTACCATTACGAGACCTTTAACTTTCCGTTTTACGGCCCGTGACAACCACGCCGGAGCGGGTGGATATGGTTACAAAGAAATTCAATTCAACGCCTCTGCGGCAGCCGGTCCCTTTGTTGTCACGAAACCGAATACCAGCAGTGAGACCTGGGAGGTCGGCCAGTATGTCGAGGTGACCTGGGATGTGGCAAACACGGATGCTGCGCCGGTGAACTGTAAGTTTGTGAATATTCGGTTGTCGAAAGATGGTGGCTTTACCTATCCGGTTACTTTGCTGGCGCAAACGCCGAACGACGGTAGCGCTTTCGTTGTCGTACCGGAAGAACTGACCACCACTGCTCGGGTAAGGGTGGAAGCGGCTGATAATATTTTCTTCGACATTTCAAATCAGAATTTTTCGATTGTGCCTGCCTCACAGCCCGGTTTTGCGCTCGTTTCTGCACCGGAATACGGTCAGGTTTGTTTGCCTGATCCTTTCGCAGTGAGCCTGCAGACGACTTCGCTTCAGGGTTTTTCAGAAAATATCACTTTCTCGGTGGAAGGATTGCCTGCCGGTGCGGTGGGTTCGTTTAACAACAATCCGATACCGCCGGGCGGAGAATCGACACTGACGATCAGCAACGATGACGTCACTGCGGACGGCGTTTTTACCATCACCATCAAAGCAGAAGCGGATGGCGTACCGGTCGCTGAGCGGACCGTGGACATCAACTTCGTGAACAACGATTTTTCAGCATTGACGGTGCTTACGCCGGAAGACGGTGCCTCGGGCCAGACCGGGCTCCCGACTTTCACCTGGACTGCACTCCCAAATGCTTCGAGCTACGACATTCAGATCGCAGCGGACCCTGGTTTCACCAGCATTGTCAGCGAAGCAACAGGACTCACCAACCCAACTTTCACGCCTTCGGTTACCCTTGAGGATAATTCGATTTACTACTGGCGTATTCAGCCTGCAAACGAATGTGGCTTTACGGGCTACCTTGATCCGGCTTCGTTTCACACCGTTTCACAAACCTGCCAGCAGCTGCAAAGCACTGGAAGCACTGTTCAAATCTCAGGCTTGGGCTTGCCTTACATTCAGTCAAAAATCAATGTTCCGCAGAGCGGAACTATCAGCGATATCAACCTGAAAAGCATCAAAGGAAAGCATGATGCTATCGCTGATCTTGCATTCCGTGTGAAAAACCCTGCCGGTGATTCCGTGACTTTGCTGTCGGCATTGCCTTGCAACAGTCAGGATTTCAACATGGGTTTTGATGACCAGTCGCCTTTGACGACCGTTCCCTGCCCACCCAACGCCGGTAACTCGTACAAACCCGCCCAGGTGCTATCCGCTTTCAACGGACAGGATGTGGCCGGAGACTGGACACTGATCGTTGCGGTTATCAATACGTTGGGCAACGGTGGTTCGTTTGAGGGCTGGGCACTCGAATACTGTGCTTCGATCACTCCCAAGGATCCGGTTTTGGTGAAAAACGATACGCTGAGGGTGCCGCCGAACGGATCCCGCCTGATTTACCAGAACCGCCTTGAGGTGGAAGATCAGGATAATTTGCCGAGTGAGTTGCAGTTTACTATCGTGAAGAACACAGCGTTTGGCGAAGTGAAACTGAATGGCCAGCCGTTGGGCATTGGCGATCATTTCACTATGCTGGATGTTTACTCCAGTGCTGTGCAATACACCAATACCGACCCGAATGCTACCTACGATTATTTCACTTTTTCGGTGAATGACGGAAATGGCGGTTACTTCGGTACGCCACGTTTCAATATCATCATCGATGCGAATGCTGACCCAACCAGCGTGGAGGACCTGGCAGCAAGCAACGACTTCTTCCTGTTTCCGAACCCGGCTACGGACCTGGTTACGCTGGGCTTCAAAAAATCGATGCCCGGCAAACTGACTGCCTCGATCGTCAATGCTCAGGGGCAGCAGGTGCTGGTTCGCCAGTTTGATATTGCATCTGAAAACCTGCAACTGAACACGGGCGGACTGCCGTCAGGTATTTACTTCGTGCAGGTGCGTACGGAGGCAGGTATTTTTGTGAAAAAACTTTTGATCGGCAGGTAAAAACCCTGTCGGGCTGTTCAGAAAAGCAGCCTGTAAGTTTCCAACAAGGAGCGGCGACCAGTCAACACTGGGCCGCTCCTTGTTGTTTTAGGGCTATATTTGCCCCTCGAAATTTTATCCGAATTAAAAATTCTCAGCAAGCAATGAAGTATCTCATCACCGGTGCGACCGGTTACATCGGCGTTCAGTTAGCTAAACGCCTGGCAAGTGAAGGGCACACCATTCATGCGCTCTACCGTAGCGAATCGAAAACAGCGGACCTGAAAAATGTGGAAGGTGTTCATTTTTTCAAAGGCGATCTGCTGCATCCGGAAAGCCTGAAGGCGGCGGCAGCGGGATGCGATGGGGTTTTTCATGTTGCGGCTTACGCCAAACCCTGGGATAAAGATCCGCAGACATTTTACCGCTACAATGTGGATGGAGCGTTGAACGTATTCGAAGCTGCCCGCCATGCAGGCGCCAAACGTGTGGTCTTCACCTCCACCGCTGGTGTGATCAGCCCTTCCAACGGTGTTCCTTCCGATGAAAACACGCCCCGTTGGGTGGATTACTTCACCGACTACGAACGCTCAAAGGCCGAAGCCGAAGAGAAGGCCGCAGCCCTGAGCCGGGAGTCAGATTTGGAAATTATCGTTGTGAATCCGACCCGGGTGTACGGCCCAGGTCTGCTCAGCGATAGCAACGGCGTGACGAGGATGGTGAAACTTTATCTGCGTGGTAAATTCCGTACCCTGCCCGGAGACGGCAACAGTGTCGGCAATTATGTGTACATCGACGATGTGGTTGATGGCCACGTTCGTGCGATGGAGAAGGGTGGTGCAGGGGAACGCTACATTCTGGGCGGGGATAATATTTCGTTCAATGATTTTTTCGAAATGCTTGCCGGAATTACAGGCAAGCGGGAAAAGCTTTTCAAAATACCCATTCCGGTGGTAAATCTTGTGGCCCGGGTCATGGAAGTCAGGGCAAATCTGACCGGAGCGCCACCGTTACTGACGCCGCCCTGGGTGAAAAAATACCTTTACAACTGGGAGCTTTCCAGTGAAAAAGCCCGGCAACATTTAGGCTACGAGTTTACCAGAATTGATGAGGGTTTGAAAAAAACGGTGGACTGGATTCAATTAAACGACGCAGAATGAGTCAGTTTTGAGCGGTAGCTCAGGATGTTACTTCCGTGGCATCAATGCGTTTTTGCGCAAGCTTCACATATTCTTCCACTATTTCGTAGCCTACAAAATTGCGGCCTGCTCGCAGGGCTGCCACTCCGGTAGTGCCACTGCCGATGAATGGGTCCAGCACAATGTCTGTTTCAAAAGAATACAACTGAATCAGGCGGTGCGGCAATTCAACAGGAAAGGGTGCCGGGTGCCCGATGCGTTTGGCGGACTCGGCGTTCATTTGCCAGACGGTTTTCGTCCATTCCAGGAATTCATCACGGCCTATGGAATTTAGCTTCACTTCCTTTTCATTTTTGGACAAATGGCGCTTGTAATCTCCTTTTGAAAAAACGAGAATGTACTCATGCACATCCCGGAGGATGGGGTTCGAAGCGCTCTGCCAGCTGCCCCATGCGGTGCTTGGGCTGGCGCTGCCTCCCTTGTCCCAGATGATTTCACCCCGCATCAAAAACCCGATATCGATCATCATGGTCGAAATGTAGGCAGTTAGCGGCAGGTAGGGCTTGCGGCCAAGGTTGGCGACGTTGATGCAGGCCCGTCCGCCGGGCACCAGGACCCGGTAGGTTTCAGTAAAAACCCGCTCCAGAAAGTGCAGGTATTCAACCAGTGAAAGGTCTTCGTCGTAATCTTTTGTGGCATTGTAGGGCGGCGACGTGATCATCAGGTGGACGGAGTTGTCCGGAATGGAGGACATGTTCTCAGAAGTGGAGCAGATGATCTGATTTAGCAGGTTGACGGGGAAGGGGTTGACGGGTTCGGCAGGCTTTTTTTCAACTTTTTTGACCTCCAGTTCCTGGTATAGCCGGGAATTGTAAAACTTCGAGGAATCGTGGTTGATCCTGCCGTTTGTACCGAAAGAACTGGTTTTGGTGCTTTGTCTGTTTTTTGCCATCCTGCTGAGTAGGTGAATTTCAGCCCGGCTAAATGCAGCCAGGCAGGGGTGAACAAGTGAATTGGTAAATAAAATGATTGCGGCCACTGTGTTGAACGACACAGGTTTGCCCAAATTACGAATTCACCATTTCAAAAAGCGGCTCAAAAGTGGGTAGATTCTTCCAGATAGACAAAAAAAGTTGCCAAACTGTTCGTTTGGCCCCGTTCTTCCACGGGCATTTGCAACCTGAAACTCTGCACGAGAGTTAACTTGGTTAGGCTAAAGTGAAGAAGATGCGAATGCAGGACAATTCGGTAACTGGAAGTACAGTCCGGGTTAATTCATAACCAGTGACATAATATTCATGATCCGGCCATACAATTCCTGAGGTTTGAAAGGCTTGCCGAGGTAATCGTTCATGCCGATTTCAAAACACTTGTCTTGTTCCTGTTTGGTGGAATTGGCCGTGAGGGCAATGATCGGAACGTTGCTGAACTCACGGATTTTTTTGGCAGCATCCAGCCCGTTCATCACGGGCATCTGAATGTCCATGAGGATGAGGTCGTAGCTGTTTTCCCTGAATTTTTCCACGGCAATCAGGCCGTTTTCAGCAATGTCCACGCTGACCATGTTTGACCATGATGTGAGTACTTTTTTGGTGGCAATTTGATTGAGGAAGTGGTCTTCGACCATCAAAATCTTCAGCGGCACATCCGGAGCATCGCCGGAGAGCAGCCTTGTCTGGCGAGGAATTTTGACAGGTAAACTAATAGAAAACTCCGTGCCTTCACGCTGTTTGCTTTCGATAGAAATTTCCCCTCCAAGCGTTTTTGCCAGTTTTGAAACGATGGCGATGCCCAGCTTTCGCTTTTGGGTCACGGCATCTTTTTCCTCCATGTTGATCTCGAGCAGTTTTTCTGCTTGGATCAACTGGTTGATTTCGCTTTTAGGAAGTTGAATACCTGAGTTTGTGACACTCAGGAGTATGTTCGATTTATTGCCCTTAGCTTCATTCATGCTTGCATTCACCAAAACGCTGGCATTTTCACCCTTGTAGAGCATGGCATGTTCGATCAGGTTGTAGAGGATTTGGGTGACTTTCTTCGGGTCGCCGGTGATTTTTTCCGGGAGTTTATCATCGATGTCGAACTTCAAAGGAAGGTTGGCAGAGTCAGCTTTGATTTTGAGAATATTATGAACGCCGGTCAGGAAGTCACGGATGTTAAATTCTTCGTCTTCAATCTTCACATTGTCAGCTACCATCACTGAGAAGTTCAGCAGGTTGTTGACGGACAGGGAAAGGTCGCTGATGGAGGTTTTCAGGTCGTTGATATGAGTGGATTGAGAGGGGTCAGTTTCCGTGTTTTCCAACAAAAACAAAAGGTTGACGATGGAAGACAGCGGGGTTCGAATCTGGAAACTGAGATCTGCGAGCACTGCTTCCTGGATTTTTGCAGTTTGGTTTGAGATGTTTTTTTCAATGAGCAGCTTCTCCGACATTTTTCGTTCGGTAATATCCTGGATGCTGCCTGCGAGGATAAAATTTCCGCTATCATCCACCTGCACTTTGGCCTGGATGGTTACATACCGGATGTTGGTGCCTTCCACCAGAATCCGGTGTTCAGTCTGATGCAGTTGTCCGTCTTTTGCAGCGTTTTCGAAAAAAGATTCAACGGTCGGGCGTTCTTCCAACGGCACAAAAGTGAGATACTCGGAAAGGGTAGGGTTGAAGCTGCCCGGTATAAGCGAGAAAATACGGTAAATCTCATCGGACCAAACCATCGTACTCGAAACAATATCCATTTCCCAGGTGCCGAAATGAGCCATTTTCTGCGCTTCAAGGAAGCGCTTTTTGCTGTGTTCCAATTCTTTGGCCGTATCCTCCAGTTTTAACTGGACTTTCGCCCGCTGCAACGAGTACCGGATAGAGCGGCCGAATAATTTGCTGTCAAATTGCCCTTTGATCAGATAATCCTGTGCCCCAGCTTTAATCGCCTGATTTCCAATGATTTCGTTATACATCGAAGTGACGATGATGACGGGGACGTTTGCCGCCTTTTCCAGGTAGGATGAAACAGTTTTAAAGCCGGAAGAATCGGGTAAGTTCAGGTCCAACAGAACAATTTCGACAGGATTTTTTTTGATCAGGTCTATCCCTTCGTACAGTGTTTCCGTGTGATAAAGATCGTACTTGAAGCCAACGTCTTCGAGGTACTTTTTTATCATTGCTGCATCCTCAGCATTATCTTCGATCAATAGTATCGGTACTCTGCTTTTCGTATTCATGAGCTTTCTCGTTGTGTGTTGCTGGTTTTCCCGGGCCGGAAATTGAACTACTTTAATTTAAAACATGCTGTAAATCAGTTTCCGTTCATCAACCGCATGAGCTCGGTATTCACCTTACCATACTGGGAAGGATGGCAGTTTTAAGCCAGAATTCTTCGATCTTTTGAATAATATCGAAGAACCGGTCAAAGTCAACCGGTTTGTTGACATAGCAATTGACGTGAAGGTTGTAGCTGTTCAGGATGTCCTGCTCAGCGTTGGATGTGGTTAAAATGACAACAGGAATACGCCTCAGGTTAGGGTCTTCCTTTATTTCAGTTAAAACCTCCCTGCCATCTTTTTTGGGCAAATTGAGATCCAGCAGGATGAGGTCAGGTGTTTTCACGGTTTCGTAGGGCGCTTTTTTCCGTAGAAACAACAGCGCTTCCATACCGTCCATGGTGATGTCGAGCTTAACGTCAACGTTCCCTTCTTTGAAGGCTTCTTGTGCCAGTCTGACATCTCCCGGGTTATCTTCAATTAGTAAAATATTCACGGATCTGGATTTCTTCATTGTTAGAAAATTAGGAAAAGCGGCTTGGTGTAGTCATGAGGCTATCTTATTTTAAACTTTTCAGGTGAAAATCTTTTAATGTACACTGCATGGGATAAATTTTCAGTGGTTTAGATTTAGAATGAAAATGAAACTACCTGAATTTTATAAGCTCGGTTTAAAGGAATTCTCAAAATGAAACGACAGGAAGAAGTAAAATGTAAATGCGGGGATTATTTTTGCCCCGACCCCTTTTGACAAACTATTCAGCGATCACCATGCAAACTTTACACCAAATTCAACAGCTTTTCGAGCAATTTCTTCTGGATAATAAATTCTCACGTGAGCCCCGGGAGTTGTACGAACCGATCGACTACATACTTTCACTTGGAGGTAAGCGCCTTCGGCCGGCGGTTTTGCTCATGGGGCACTATCTTTTTGATGATTCGGTCGAGCAATCACTGCCGGCTGCTTTTGCCGTAGAGGTCTTCCACAACTTCACATTGCTGCACGACGACATTATGGATGATGCTCCGCTGCGCCGTGGGAAACCGACGGTTCATGAAAAGTACAACCTGAACACTGGCATTCTCTCCGGAGATGTGATGCTGGTGTATGCCTATGAATACCTTATGAAGCTTGAGCATCCTCGCCTGAAGGATGTCTTGAAAATATTCAATCGATTTGCCATCGAAGTATGCGAAGGGCAGCAGATGGATATCAACTTTGAGAAACGGAACGATGTAAGTATTGAAGAGTACATCCGGATGATCGAGTTGAAAACGTCTGTGCTTTTAGGTGGTGCCCTGAAAATCGGTGCTTTGCTGGGAGGTGCCAACGAGGAAGATGCTCAGCTGCTGTACGAATTTGGGCGAAACCTCGGCATTGCCTTTCAACTTCAGGATGATGTGTTGGACACTTTTGGCGACCCGGAGAAGTTTGGCAAAAAAACTGGGGGTGATATTGTCCAAAACAAGAAAACTTATCTTTACCTGAAGGCACTTGAAGTGGCGGACAAGGAAAAAGAAACGATTTTAAAAGCTTGCTACAATAATCCAGACATACAAGAGGGCGCTAAGATCAAGGAAGTCATTCGGATATTTAATCAATTGGGAATAAAAACATTAGCGGAGGAAAAACAATCCTTTTTTCAACAGGAGGCATTGGATAATTTGTCCAAGATTCAGGCGGAGCCCGGCCGGAAGGCTATGTTAGAAAGCTTTGCGGATTTTTTGATGAAACGTGAGTTCTGAGAAAAAAAAGCAATAAAAAAGGAGCAACCACCGAAGCGGTTACCCCTCACACTATGAAACACTATATCTTTATTTTTCGGGATTTGTTTAAATAGCTTTAATAAGTAAAATAAATTCTGTTTGGAAAAACTCAGGCAAGTATCAGTAAGAATGGGACTCAAAAATAGTGAGATATTATTTTTTTACAAAGTTTTTCCACAAATAACTTACGATTAAAATAGATGTTTACTTGATAATGAGTGCCAAAATTTTACCGTTAGTCATCAAAAATACAACTTTCGTCCCTTATATTAACACGTTTTTATCGTTTTTCGACCTCTTTTAGTTTGGTGTTTTAAAATTATAATTAGGTCAGCTGGGTTGCAAAAAATTGTACATAAATGTCTGTTAGAGCAGTTCTTATGTGGTCGATGGCGAATGATACTTTAAAGATTGTAAATATCTGTCATGAAAAAAAGTTTAATTCAAATGAAAAAATTATTACTTCTTTCTATTTGTTTGGGTGTTTTCCAACTCCTTTTTGCTCAGGACAAAGATGCCGTTTTGCAAGCATTGAGAGTAGATGTAGTCTATCTGGCTTCCGATCTCTTGCAAGGCCGGGAGTCCGGTAAAAAAGGCGAGGCCTTGGCTTCACAATACATTGCCGCTCGTTTTGGGGAGATAGGTCTGCAACCCATGGGGTCTGATGGGGGGTGGTTTCATTCCTTTGATTTTCAGTACAATATGAATCCACACGCTACCTCTGGTGGCGAGTCACGGTCAGGTAAAAACGTGGTGGGTTATATTGACAACGGGGCTGCCAATACGGTTGTCATCGGCGCTCATTACGATCACCTCGGAATGGGTATGCCCGGCTCTTCTCTTCATTCCGGCGATCCGGCAATTCATAACGGAG
Source organism: Bacteroidota bacterium (assembly GCA_030147525.1). Lineage (GTDB taxonomy): Bacteria > Bacteroidota > Bacteroidia > Chitinophagales > Saprospiraceae > UBA6168. Next base: position 253,113 of record JASBVF010000056.1, on the reverse strand, counting down.
CCGACGACAATGCGAGCGGGGTTTCATCTTTACTTTACCTGGCCGGATATCTGAAAAATTCTATGGCTAAAAATAACAACTACCTTTTTATCGCTTTTTCAGGAGAGGAATTAGGGCTCATTGGTTCGAAAAAGTATGTTGAAAATTCGACCATCGACCTCAAAATGGTCAATTACATGCTAAATATGGACATGGTCGGAAGGTTGAACGAAGAAAAAGTGCTGGCAGTGAATGGGGCAGGCACTTCGCCGGTTTGGAAAGATGAGTTGGCTAAAATCAACGTCGGAGGAATCAAGGTGAAAACTTCTGATAGCGGTATCGGGCCCTCGGATCATACCTCTTTTTATCTGGCAGACATTCCTGTGCTTCATTTCTTTACCGGGCAGCATAGCGACTATCACAAGCCGAGTGATGACAGTGAACTGGTTAACTATGATGGCCTTTACGAAGTGTCTCAACTCATTGCACAATTGATTGAAAACCTGGATGACGACGGTAAAATCGAATTCACGAAAACCAAAGACGAACAACAGCAGGCCGCCAGTTTTAAAGTAACGCTCGGAGTCATGCCTGACTATGTCTACGACGGTGAGGGAATGCGGATCGATGCGGTGCTGGATGACCGCCCTGCGAAGAAGGCCGGGTTGGAAAAAGGAGACATCGTGATGCAGATTGGGGATGTTGAAGTGAAAACCATCTATGACTACATGGAGGGTTTGAGCAAGTTCAAAAAAGGCGACAAGGCCAAAGTGAAGGTGAAGCGTAAAAATAAAGTCATTGAGAGAGAAGTGGAGTTTTGACAAAACAGGTGAAACTGAATAACAAGCCAAGTATTTGCTGTCAAAATTTCACGAAATAAAATTTCTTGCCTGCCAATTTGTCTAAATTGATCGATTGGAATGATTTTCATCAGTGAAAGAAAATTCCTTTCCGGGAATGAAAATCAAAACGAGAAGCCAGGTACGATGATACGTGCCCGGCTTCTTTTTTTTCCAAAAACAGCGTTGGCACCTTTCAAAATCAATAGGATTTGAGCCAGCGCTCGTAAATCATCCAATCTATGTTTCAACTAACAGCGACTGAAAACCCCGACATGCAACCTTACCAAACACCTTTCACGGATGAAGTTTTGCTGGATGCTTACTCCAGGTCGATTGTTGGAGTTTCAAAATCAGTCAGCCCTTCTGTTGTCCAGATTAAAGTAAACAAAAAGCCTGCTCCATCCCGCAACCCAAGACGGCAACAACCCTTTGGTACGGGTAGCGGCTTCATCATTTCCAGTGATGGTTTCATCGTGACGAATAGCCATGTTGTCAGTAATTCCACCAGAATCGAGGTGGCGCTGCAAGACGGGCGGGAGTTTCAGGCAAAACTGGTAGGTGAAGACCCCGCAACGGATATTGCCGTCTTGCAAATTAGTGGTGATAACCTCCGTGCAGTTCGCTTTAGTAACAGCGACAGCCTGCAGGTTGGTCAGCTGGCAGTAGCGATTGGCAATCCTTATGGTTTTCAGTATTCGGTAACAGCTGGCGTCGTGAGTGCGCTGGGGCGTACGCTCAGATCGGAAAGCGGCAGGCTGATCGACGATGTCATTCAGACGGATGCAGCGTTGAATCCAGGCAATTCCGGTGGGCCTTTGGTGGATAGCCAGGGCGGTGTTATCGGCGTCAATACAGCCGTTATTTTACCCGCCCAGGGGCTTTGTTTTGCTGTTTCATCAAACCTTGCGCAGTATGTTGTGGGCAAGCTCATCATGGAGGGGAAAGTTCGCCGTGGCTATATTGGAATCGCCGGACAGACTGCCCCTCTGAATCCCCGCTCCGTCAGCTATCACAAACTCACAGTAAAATCCGGTGTACTCGTTCAGAGCGTGGAGCCGGACGGCCCGGCATATAACTCCGAACTGGAAGTGGGGGATATCATTATCGCTTTGGGTGAAACGCCCGTACATTCAATTGACGATTTGCACAAGTTATTGAATGACAAGTCAATAGGTCAGGCTTCAGAGCTGATAGTATTGCGAAGAGGTAGTAAAGAAAAGGTAAGAGTTATTCCGGCTGAAATGAAGTAGGATTGGTTTCAGGGTGAAAAAATAGCGTCAGGGAGTTATTCGAATTGCGGGTCAGACTCGAAGTCGGAAGTAATTCGAGTAACTCCTTTGCTTTTCAGTATTTTCTGTCGAATGCCAGTTTGGCGAAGCAGCCAAACATGGCGATGATTCCGAGGAGTACTAACATATGACTGGTTTTTAAGGTGAAAAAAGGTGGTTGGTTTGGTGCTAACACTTTTGTCACCGCAAGTTTGCTTACTATTTAATCGTTTGAGCAGCCCCTTTCGTTACCGAAAATGGTAGCTTTTAACAATTGATTAAAGAAGTCGAAGCGAAGGTGCAGTCAGTTTTGAAATGTTTTACCCCTGGGCGCCGCAAAAAATTTCATTCTTTTTTATGCGAAGCAATCCACTCGTCAACCATTTTCTCCAGAATAAACAAAGGCACTGCTCCTTCTGAAAGTATGAGGTCGTGGAAGGAACGGAGGTCAAATTTTTCACCCAAAGCCTCCTCGGCACGCTTGCGTAATTCCCTGATTTTCAGCTCGCCGATTTTATAAGAAACCGCCTGCCCCGGCCAGCCGATGTACCGGTCGATTTCGGTTGTGCACTCATGAAGTGAGAGCGCCGTGTTGTTGACCATAAATTCAATAGCCTGCTCCCGGCTCCAGCCTTTGACGTGAAGGCCTGGGTCTACCACTAGTCGGCAAGCCCGCCACATTTCGTAAGTAAGCCGCCCAAAATGCTCGTAGGGTGTTTCATAAATTCCCATTTCCTGGCCGAGCCACTCGCCGTAAAGCGCCCAGCCTTCGCCGAAGGCGCTGAGGTAGGTGTTTCGCCTGAAGTCAGGCACGCCTTCTAACTCCTGCGCCAATGAAATCTGAAGATGATGACCAGGCACCGCTTCGTGCAAGGTGAGGGATGGCAGCACATACAGCGGGCGGGACGACAAATTGTACGTATTGACCCAATAAAAACCGGCCCGATGATGTTCGAGTGAGCCGGGGCTGTAACGGCCGCCGGTGTAGGTGGGCGCCAACACATCGGGGACGGGAGAGACGCCGTAGGAATTCCGGGGTAGTTTCCCGAAATACTCCGGCAGTTTTCCATCGATTTTTTTTGAAAAATAGCTGGCTGCCTGAAGCAATTCCCTCGGTGTTTTTGGATAAAACTGCGAGTCGGTGCGCAAAAATTGCAGAAAATCGGCAAAACTGCCTTCGAATCCAACTTCCCGAATGATCGCTTCCATCTCCGTACGAATGCGTGCCACTTCCTGCTGGCCAATTTCAAAAACCTCATCCGCAGTCATGGGCAGGGTGGTGAAATAACGCACCCGCTGCTCGTAGTAAGCACGGCCATTGGGCTGAACGGCAATACCCGGCGACTTCACTGCGCCGGGGATGTACTTGTTTTTCCAAAAATCCCGAAAATCCCGGTAGGCGGGAACCACGCTGTTCAGAATGGCAGAACGGCCTTCTTTTCGCAAAGCCTCCTGTTCAGTTGCCGGGATGGAGGCGGGCATATTTTCAAATGGTTTGTAAAATGGACTATCCTCAGCCTGTTTCACAATCAGATGATCGACAATGTTCTCACGGCCTTTCAGGATGTCGTAAGGCGCCGTGCGGCCTTTTGCCAGGCCGGTCTCCATTAACTGGATGTTTTGTGTAGCCCAGTGTTTGAACCCGTTCAGTTTTCGAATGTATTTTTCGACATCTTCTTTTGTGTTAAAACGCTGGCGATCAATTGATAAAACGAAATCGGTATACCAACCTCCCTCTGCATTCAATGGCACGAGGTAAGCCTCGAATTCCACCTCGGCGATGCGGTCTTCGAGTACGTATTTCAGCAGTTCGTAGCTGATTTTGTCCTGCCTGGAAAGCTGGACAGGGTCAATATTTTTCAGTTGGGCCAGTTCCTGTCTGTAAAATTCTGCCCGTCTTATTTCGTCAGCCGGAGTGATGGCGGGAAAATCCCGGCCGGGAGTTGAAAATTCTTTTTTTTGAAACTGCCGGTCTTCGTCGATTAAACTACGCAACTGACTTGCCGGGTCTTGCTGTGCATTTGATGAAAAAAACAAACAACAACCAATAAAAATGAGCCAGGGAAAGTAGGGTTTCATGATTTTGTTTCGTTTAAGTGGAAAAATTTAGCTGACGCTACGTTTCATCAAAAATCTAAAAAATGAAATTCAACTTGATCTTTGCGCTCCTCCTCTCTTCATTTTTTGCCTGTAAAAAAGGTGAAAATATGCCGCCCGGCGCCGAAAACCAACTGATGTTCTCTTTTCGTTTTGATAAAAACCAGCCCCGCCTGAATAATATCGGTCAGCCAGCCACGATTCCACAGGGCCATGCAACTCAAACGCCCGGTTTTCATGCCATGAGCGTCCACTACATTGAGCTTGCTCCCCATGCTTTGACCCAATTGGGCAACGGAGTTATTCTTTATAAAGGTGCTGAAACGGATGCCGGAGGCAGCCTGGCGGTAGATTTTGACAAAGCGCTGGTGGCTGGCGAGAACGAGGTTTTTACAAAAATTAACCTGAAAGATGTGCCGCCCGGTACTTACGAGTGGGTGCGAGTGAGTGTCACTTACCAGAATTATGACATGAAATTTAATTTGAAAAATGTTCCATTGATTGGCAATTTGGACGACCAGACCGGCACTATTGCTTCGTTCGTAGGTTTCAATACTTACCTGACCCAGGTCATTCCAAAGTCGAAAACCTTAGCTGTCAACGCAGCAAAAAAGCAGGGATTTTGGGCCTTTGAAACCGGTTTTTCAGCGCCTTACGATGCTTACAATTCCGTTTTTTCCGGTGAAGCGCCTGCCGGTGCGACGACGGTGGTGAATCCTCTATTTCAAACCAGCCCCGTGCCGCCCGGTTCCTGTGTGGTGACGGGAAAATTCACGGAACCGTTGGTCATTACCGGCAATGAAACCGGAAGTGTGGAAGTCGTGCTGTCGTTTTCAGTAAACAACAGCTTCGAATGGGAAGACACCAATGGAAATGGCCAGTGGGATGTGTATGCCGACGACCCATCCAGGAACGAAAGGGTCGTCGACATGGGGCTCAGAGGACTCGTACCATCCTGGTAGAATTGACCGAAATGTTATTCCCCTGTAGTCGAGGCCGAGCCGAAGCGGTTATTTTTTTGAAATTTTTCCGTCGGGGGAAATTTCTATCACTGCATCCGGGAAGTCCTTTTTCGTTAGTTCCCGGATTTTTGAAATTGCCTGTTTTTGCGGGTCTATTTTTGGTCCGTGTGTTTTTTGCTGATAAATCGGTGTGATTTCACCACGGATAAAAACCCCGTTTTTATCAGTAAATACCTTCACAATGGGTGCGATACCCGCAGCGCCGCTTAAGCTGAAACGGCCGTACGTGCAGAAATTCCCAAGGCTGTAGGCAATGAAGCGGTCTTTGTAAAGCTCCATCGAGCGTGTAACGTGGGGCCCATGACCGAAAACCACATCAGCACCGGCGTCAATGACGGCGTGGGCGAAAGCATGTACGTTACCCCTGTTTTCACCGAGGTAGGTTTCAGTTCGCTTTGGAACATGCTGATTGTCAATACCTTCGGCTCCGCCGTGGAAGGAGACAATGACGATGTCACATTGTTTTTCAAGTGAGGCGACGATTTCTTTTGCCTTCGCAATGTTGCGGATGTCGCACGTCCCCGAGTTGGGGGCGAATGCGCAGAATCCGAATTTGCAGCCGTTGCGCTCGAAAATTACGCTCTCATCGGTTCCTGCCAGGCCTGCATAAGCCAGACCAGCTTTTTTCAGGACAGCTTTCGTGCCTGAACGGCCGGCCGGTCCGAAGTCGCCGGAGTGATTGTTGGCAAGGCTAAGAACGTCGAACCCGGCGTCCGTGAAGTGATCAACATAGCTGGCAGGCGAGCGGAAAACATAACATTTGCTCATGTCACGGCACGTTTTTGCAGTGCCTTCGCCATCAAACATGGTTCCTTCAAGGTTGCCAAAGGTCACGTCTGCATTTTTTAAAATATCCTTTACATCGCTGAGGAGATCTTTGCCGCCGTTGGCAGGCAGGTAAGATTTTGAAGGATAATTCGTACCCAGCATCATATCACCTACGCCGATGATACTGATAACAGGTTCTGATTGAGCGAACAGATTGAGCTGCGTAGAAAGCAGCAGTACAAAAAAAAGACTCCCAGTGTGGAAGCCTTTTGAAATATTTTTTGAAAACATAATATTTAGTAAAAACGAGAAAAATTGACTGGTTTTTAGTTTTGCTTGTATGATGAATGAAGGTAAAATCAAGTTTAATCGAAAGATTGGTTATCCAGCTCTGAAAGACGTACGAGTTCCTGATATTGTTTAGGCGTAAGGCCATCAAGTACGTAATCGATGGGGTTGACCGGCTTTCCCTTGTAATGTACTTCGTAATGGCAGTGTGGGGCAGTCGATGTACCAGTGCTGCCAACTTTTCCGATTTGGTGTCCTTTCTTAACCTTTTGTCCAACCTTAACCTCTGCACTTGACATGTGACCGTACAAAGTTTGATATCCAAAGCCGTGATCGATCACAACGTGCAGACCATAACCGCTTTTCTTGTTGTCAACTTCGACAACCACACCGTCACCGGTGGCCTGAATGGGCGTACCCTGCGGCGCAGAAAAATCGATGCCGGCGTGCATTTTTACGATTTTGTGAATTGGATGAAGGCGGTAACCAAAGCCGGAAAGTAATTCAACGCCACGGTTGAGTTTGTCTGAACGAACAGGCTTGATCGATGGAATGGAAGAAAGCATTTTTTCCTTGTTTTTTGCCATCTGCTCGATATCATCAAACGACTTTGACTGGAAGTACATCTGGCGCTTGATTTTGTCCACTCTTTGGCGAACTTGAGCCATCAGATCGCCCGAACGGGCATAATTTTGCAGTTCGGCGTAACGCTCGGAGCCACCGACACCACCTTCCCAGATGTTTTCGTCAATTGGATCCATTTCAAGTACTACCCGGTGAATCCATTTGTCTCGTTCCTGTAGGTTGTTGAGCTCTTTGGAAAGCCAATTGAAATCACTGCTGGCCAGGCTCAGCTGATTTTTCAATTGTTCAATTTCCTGCTGGTAGATTTCTTCCTGTGGTGATGGGAAAAATTTCCATCCAAGCGTGGTAAGAATCAGGCTGGATACGAAAATTGCGGAAGCAAAACCAAATACTCTGGTTAATTTTTCCTTGACTGAAAGTTTGATTTTTTCGTACTGGAGCGTCTGTTTGTTGTAGAAGAATTTTTCTCGTCTCATACGTGTTCTGTTGTTAACCAATAACCTAACTTTGCAGCCTTTTCGGAGACGACCTTTAGGAATTGAAGTCGAAGAAAATTACAAAGTCAGGGTTCCCTCCCTGAAGAATATCCAAATCATTTCAATTTGGATTAAGCTTTGATTGAGTGTTCCGGTTTTCATGGAACTTAAAAAGAACAAAAAATTTCTAAATCAGTATCAGTAGTTTATTCTTCTCTAAGTTTGTTTGCCTTGCGTAGCCAAAAGTGGCTCTTTCTCCACGTGTTCATTTTTCAAGGCAAGGGCAAATATGGAAAATTTCTGTGAAAGTCAACCCGTTTGTGGAAAACTTTTACAAAATGGACATATTTTCAGAAAATGATTTTTTCTAAAATGCTCTGTTTATCTACATTTTACGAAAAAGTTAATTTTTAATAAGTTAAAAAATAATTGATATAATTTTGAGTAGAAGCGCTTTGAAGGCGTGACCTTCGCCGAAATTACAAGTTGATTACAACGAAATTATAGCTAAAAAATTAATGAATGACTGCTAAGCAAATCCGCAAAACATTCCTCGACTTCTTCATTTCAAAGAAGCATAAAATTGTGCCTTCCGCTCCCATAGTGAACAAGGACGACCCGACGCTTATGTTCACCAACGCGGGCATGAACCAGTTCAAAGACTACTTCCTCGGTACCCAAACGCCCGAAGTTCGGCGCATCGCCGATACCCAGAAATGCCTTCGGGTGAGTGGTAAACACAACGACCTGGAAGAGGTTGGCCGCGACGGTTACCATCACACGATGTTTGAAATGCTGGGCAACTGGTCCTTCGGTGACTACTTCAAAAAAGAAGCCATTGAGTGGTCCTGGGAATTGCTGACCACGGTTTACGGATTGCCCAAGGATCGCCTCTACGCCACCGTCTTCGAAGGCAGCCCGGAGGAAGGTCTTGAACCTGACGACGAGGCCCGGAATTTCTGGCGGCGGCACCTGCCTGACGGCCATATCCTGAACGGCAATAAAAAAGATAATTTCTGGGAAATGGGCGATACCGGCCCCTGCGGCCCCTGCTCTGAAATTCACATGGATCTCCGTTCCGACGAAGAACGAGCCAAAGTGGACGGCGCAACGCTGGTCAATAAAGACGATCCCAGGGTAGTCGAAATCTGGAACAACGTCTTCATCCAGTTCAACCGCAAGGCTGACAACTCGCTTGAGGAACTTCCTGAAAAGCACGTCGATACCGGCATGGGTTTCGAACGTCTCGCCATGGTTATCCAGGGTAAAACTGCCACCTACGATACGGATGTTTTTACCCCCATCATTCGATTCGTTGAAAACGAGAGTGGTGTAAAATATACCGGCAGTTACGCACCCAATGCCATGACAGACATCGCCATGCGGGTGGTGGCTGATCACATCCGGGCGGTTAGTTTTACAATTGCTGACGGACAGTTGCCCGGTAACAGTGGCGCAGGCTACGTTATCCGCCGGATTTTGCGGCGGGCTGTGCGTTACTATTACTCATTTTTAAATATCAAACAACCTTTCCTCTACCGTCTCGTCAGCTTGCTTTCGGATGCTTTTGGCGAAGTTTTTCCGGAACTGAAAGCACAGCAGGAGCAGGTCGCCAAAATCATCCAAGGCGAGGAAAAAGCATTTTTGAATACCCTCGAAGTAGGGCTGAGCCGATTCGCCGAATTGCAGGTGACCAATGGCGTAATTGCAGGCGAAGATGCCTTCGAGTTGTACGACACCTTTGGTTTTCCCATCGATCTTACCCGTTTGATGGCCGAAGAACGTGGCTGGAAAGTGGACGAAGCCGGTTTCAACAAAGCCATGCAGGCCCAGAAAGACCGTGCCCGTGCAGCCGCAGCCAAGGAAACCGGCGACTGGATTTTGCTTCGCAAGGGTGAAAACGTGGAGTTCGTCGGCTACGACCAGCTGGAAGTGGAGGACGCCAAAGTCTTGCGCCACCGCACGGTGAAAACCAAAAAAGGCAGTCAGTTCCAGGTTGTGCTGAACCGGACGCCGTTTTATGCCGAAAGCGGCGGGCAACACGGCGACACTGGCACGTTTGACTTCGGCGGCGAGGTTGTCAAGGTGGTTGATACACAGAAAGAAAACGACCTCATCGTTCACATTCTCGAAAAACTGCCGGAGGACTTGTCAGCCAGCGTAACAGCCAAAGTCGATGCTTCGAAGCGGCAAGCTACTTCAAGCAATCACTCGGCTACGCACCTGATGCATGCTGCTTTGCATAAAATTTTAGGAAATCATGCTTTGCAGAAGGGCCAGGACGTGGACGACCAGCGCCTGCGATTCGATTTCTCTCATTTTCAAAAAGTTACGGACGAAGAAATCCGCCAGATTGAAGTGATGGTCAACGAACGGATCCGCCAGAACATCCGCCTGGAGGAAGATCGAAACATGCCGATCGATGAGGCCAAAGCCATGGGCGCCATGATGCTTTTCGGTGAAAAATACGGCGAGAACGTCCGGGTGATCACATTCGATAAAAACTTCAGCCGGGAGCTTTGCGGCGGCACGCACGTGCAGGCCACCGGCGAGATCGGCCTATTCAAAATAGTAAGCGAAAGCGCCGTGGCTGCGGGCATTCGCCGTATCGAGGCGGTGACGGCAGAACATGCGGAGAATTTCTTCCTCGGCCAGATGAACGAACTCGAGGAAATCCGCCAGTTGCTGAAAGGTGCGCAGGACCCGGTGAAGGCTGTGGCTGCGCTCCAGGAGGAGTTGCGGGGTTTGAAAAAACAGGTCGAGCAACTCGTTGCGGAGCAGGCCCAGGCACTGAAGGGCCAGCTCATAGGCCAGGTGCAGCAGGTGAACGGCGTGAATTTCTTAGCCGCCAAATTGCCTCTGCAAGACTCCAACGCTGTGAAAACGCTGGCTTTCCAGTTGGAAAATGAACTCGGTAACGCCTGCATCGTGCTTGGCGCCGAGATAGACGGCAAGCCTCAACTCATGGTCGCCATCAGCAAGGAATTGACGGAAAATGGTAAAAGCCTGCACGCCGGGAACATGGTGCGGGAACTGGCCAAAGAAATCCAGGGTGGCGGCGGCGGTCAGCCGTTTTTTGCCTCTGCCGGCGGCAAGGATGCGAGCGGGCTGGACCGGGCGATTGCGAAGGCGAAGGAATTGGTTTAACCAATTATTTTCAAAAAATAGGAGCTGACAGAGGTGATCTGTCAGCTTTTTTTTTGCCTAAAAAGCTGAGACTTCAGCTCTTTCCGTATTTTTTGCCCCAAATACTGAAATTCATGACAACCACCACCGAATCCCACCTCCCTCCCTACCGCATCCGCCCCCGCTTCCGGGTCGAATCAGCACTGACGCCGGAGGAGGTTATTTCAAAAATAAGACAAGGCCTGAAGGCAACAGACGCCACCTGCGACGGCCACGCCGGCGTTGGTTTTGCCACGCTTACCATTCCTGAACCTGAGCGGCACTACTGGTCGCCGCAACTCACCGTTTCCGTGGAAAAACTCGAAAGTGGCGGCAGCCTCATCCGGGGACTGTACGGACCGGCGCCGGCGGTTTGGACGATGTTCGTTTTTTTCTATTCGTTGGTGGGGTTCGCAACGGCCGCTGCGCTGATTACGGGGTTGTCTTACCTGTCGCTGGGCATGTCCGGAGGCTGGCTCTGGTGGGCTTTGGTTTTTGGAGTGGTGCTCTTCAGTATCTATCTGGTTTCGTATTTCGGGCAGCGGCTGGGGCATAACCAAATGGAGACGCTGCACAATTTTTTAGAGGAAAAACTGGGGCATCCCGTCTACGCCCCTGAATGAGGCTCACCGCATGACGGGCATCCGCCACTGCCGTTTCACCGCCAAAATCCGGATGGTGATGATGAGCAGGATCGTCAGCAGCATGTTCAGGTCGTTGTCAAGACCCATATTTTTCAAAAACAAAAACAGCACGGCGCCCGCCAGGCAGGCCGTGGCGTAAATTTCCTGCCGGAAAATGAGCGGTATTTCATTGCACAAAATATCCCGCAGCACCCCGCCGAAGACCGCTGACACCACGCCCATCATCACGGCGATGACAGGCGAAAGACCGAACGCCAGCGTTTTTTGCAACCCGAGAATGGTAAAAAGCCCGATGCCGATGGCGTCGAACAGAAACATGGTCCGCCGCAGTTTCAGGATATAATTTTTCAGAAAAAAACTGAATGGAATGGCCAGTCCGATGAGGATGAGGTAGTGTTGGTTTTGCATCCAGCCCACCGGTTGACTGCCGATGAGCAGGTCACGGATGGTGCCGCCGCCCACCGCCGTGATGAGGGCGATGATGGCTGCGCCGAAGAGGTCGAATTTCTTTTCGGCAGCCGTGAGCGTTCCGCTGATGGCGAAGACGAACGTACCGGCCAGGTCGATGGCGTAGATAAAATCCATAGGAACGCAAAGGTAATACGATCAGGATTTATCGAGGTTGGTCAGGTTGTCGATCATGCCGTTGAAAACGAAAAAATGAAAGGGCAGCACCCCGAACCAGTACACCCGTCCCCAAACGCCCCAGGGCCGGAAGGTGGCCGTTTGGTGGAGTTCCCAGCGCCCGTTTTTTTCAATAATTTTAAACTCCAACCATGCCTCGCCGGGCAGTTTCATTTCTGCAAACAGTAGGAGGCGGCGGTTTTTCCGGTCCGCCACCAGCACCCGCCAAAAGTCGAGGGAGTCGCCGGCGAAAATTTTATCGGGATTGGTACGGCCCCGGCGCAGGCCCACGCCACCAATGGCCTTGTCGAGGTAGCCCCTGATTTTCCAGAGGAAATTGCCGTAGTACCAGCCGGTAGTTCCGCCAATGCTCCAGATGCGGTCAAGCACGTCATCGACCCTGCCGGTAACGTCCCGTTTTTTGAAGTCTTTGAAACAGCCGTATTTCGGCACCTCCACAAATTCCATCAGCCGGGGATTGGTATCGAAAGAGCTGAAGGCGTCCTTCCAACTGCTGATGACCACGTTCTGCTCGATGCGCCGGAAGGCCAGTTCTACCGCTTCCCGGTAGATTAAAAGTTTGATCCCCAGATCTTTATCCAGCGAATTCGGGCGGCAAATGACGTTCACTTTCATGCTGTCCACCAGGTTGATGGCGAGAGGGTAGGAGGTAGAAGTGATGAAATACAGCCAGTAGGACGAGAGTTTGGGCGTCATAACCGGCACGGTAAAAATGTAGCGTCGCAGCTTGCGGACGGCTGCGAACTCCAGCAACATTTTCCGGTAGCTCAGCACCTCCGGCCCGCCGATGTCGAAGTCCTTGCCAAAGGTCTCCTCCCGCAACATCACGCCCGCCAGGAACTGGATCACGTTGCGGATGGCGATGGGCTGGCAGAGCGTGTTGAGCCACTTCGGGGCAACCATCACCGGCAGTTTTTCCACCAAATCCCGGATGATCTCGAACGAAGCGCTGCCGGAGCCGACGATGATGCCCGCCCGCAGCACTGTGCATGGAATTTTACCCGAACGCAGGATTTTTTCCACGTTGAAACGGCTGCTCAGGTGGTCGGAAAGTTCATCTTCGTTGACGATACCGCTGAGGTAGATCGTCTGGCGGCAGTTCGTTTTTTGTAAAAACCGGATAAAATTTTCGGCAGCACGTGCTTCTTTTTCCGCAAAATCGCCCTTGCTGCTCATCGAGTGGATAAGGTAAAACGCCACGTCGATATCCGTCGGAAAGGCTTGATTGTCAGTGGTTTCGAGGAAGTCGATTTCAATGATGCCGATGCGTTCGTGGGTGTGTTCCGCTTCGAAACGTTTGCGGTTGCGCACGCAACAAAACAGTTCGTGTCCCTGTTCGAGGAGGACGGGAATCAATCGTTGGCCGATGTAGCCATTTGCGCCAGTGACGAGGATTTTCATGCTGTTGAAACAAGGGTTTTGAAAAAAAGTTAGGTAGCTTCGTGCCCCGGTTCAAGCTGTCGGGCTCCGAAGGTTTTTTGCAAAAGTTTGATTATGAAATACTTACTGCCACTCGTTCTTTTTGTGTTTGCTGTCTGTCTGCCTGCCACGGAGGCTCAGAGTGTGCGCAGGCTGCTCTTGTTTGCAGGCGATAGCACCGACCTGAACCTGAAAATGCAGCGGGAAATGTTGCAAGCCGATTCTCTCGGTGTCGAAGAGCGTGACCTTTGGATTGCTGTTTTTACCGATCCCAAAACCTTTCGCCGCATGTACGAGCATCACGGCGCTCCCCGCCACGAATTTAGCCTGATTTTGATTGGAAAAGACGGAACTGAAAAACTTCGTTCGGACAAACCTGTTACGACCACGGAATTGTTTGAACTCATCGACGCCATGCCCATGCGGCAGGCGGAAATGAGGACCCGAAGTAAAAGTAACTAAAATGACCAATCCTGATGTACTCATCATCGGCAGCGGCCTTGCAGGGCTTACCGCTGCCACAATTTTAACCGAAAAAGGCAAAAGCGCAATCGTACTCGACAAGGGCAGAGGCCCCGGAGGCCGCATGTCCACCCGCCGGATGGGCGAGGCACGCTGCGATCACGGAGCGCAGTATTTTTCAACAAAAACCGCTGATTTTCAAAATTTTATAAAAAAAGCGGAAGCAGCGGGCGCCGTAAAAAACTGGACACCTGCCCATCTCGATGACGACCATTCCCGCTGGGTCGGAGCCAATGGCATGAACTCACTGCCCAAGTTTTTAGCTAAAAATTTAACCGTAAAAACCAGCCAGCGAGTCGTTCGACTTGAGCAAAATAACGGCTGGATAGCTTACACAGAAAGCGGCGATCAGTTCTCAGGCAAAGCACTCGTCATCGCCATTCCCGCTCCGCAGGCATTGGATTTGTTGAAAAACAGCGGCCTCGATCTGCCGGAATCTTTGGCTGCCTTGCGGCAAATCGAGTACTATCCCTGCCTGGCCGTCCTCGCCCGCCTCGATCGGGCAAGTGCGCTGCCTGCGCCCGGCAGTCTGGCATTTGAGAACCATGAAATCGCCTGGATGGCGGATAATTTTCAAAAAGGAATTTCACCCGAACCAACCCTGACGATACATGCCTCGCCCGCCTTCAGTCAGGCCCACCTCGACGGCGACCTGCAGGCTGCCGGTGCGAAATTGCTGGAGCTCGCCAAACCGCAGTTAGGCGATGCGGAAGTGCTTGATTTTCAGGTGCATCGCTGGCGGTACAGCTTGCCTTACCAGCGTTTTCCGGAGCCATTTTTTAAAGCTGAAACTGAATTCCCGATGCTATTTGGAGGAGATGGATTCGGGATGGGAAATGTGGAAGGAGCGTTTTTGTCTGGCTTAGCTATCGGGAAAGCGGTTTGACTTGATAGCCACACTGATTTTTATGATCGTTATGATCAGCTAAGATCATAACGATCATAAAAATCAGTGTAACCATCCCGCCGCCAAAAGGAAATCTTAGCGCAATTTTTTCACTGCCTCCGCAATGCGCCCGATCGCTGTGCGGATGTCCTTTTCCGAAGCAGCGTAGGAAATCCGGAAGCAATTCGGCGCACCGAACGAATCGCCGCCAACCGTTGCCACGTGGGCATTCAGCAGCAAAAATTCACAGAAATCGTCGGCGGTCTTGATGACCATGTTGCCATCCGTTTTACCGAAATAATAACTGACATCAGGGAAGCTGTAAAATGCGCCCTCAGGCCTATTGACTTTGAAGCCGGGGATTTTTTCCAGCAGCTCGATCACGATGTCCCGGCGGCGCTGGAACTCATCCCGCATCTTCCAGGTCGGCGTCAGGTCAGCGTCGAGGGCGAGGGCGGCGGCTTTCTGGCTGAAAGCGTTGGCGCCGGAAGTGAATTGTCCCTGGATTTTACCGCAGGCATCGGCCAGGTATTTCGGAGCACCCATGTAGCCGAGGCGCCAGCCGGTCATGGCGTAGCCTTTGGCGAAGCCGTTCACCGTGGCGGTGCGGTCTTTCAGGCTGGGCACGGCGCCGATGCTGGCGTGGTTACCGGTGAAATTGATGTACTCGTAAATTTCATCGGAAACGACCACGATCTGCTCGTGCGGGGCGATAACTTCGGCGATGGCTTCCAGTTCGGCCATGCTGTACACCGAGCCGGTCGGGTTGCAGGGCGAGGAGAAGATCACAGCTTTCGTGCGGTCGGTGATGGCGGCTGCCACCTGTGCCGGGGTCACTTTGAAATCCTGCTCGACGCCGGCATAAACCTCAACGGGTACGCCACCGGCCATTTTTACAATTTCAAAATAGGAAACCCAGTACGGGGCAAACAGGATCACTTCGTCGCCTTCGTTGAGCATGGCAAGGCAGAGGTTTGCGATGGTCTGCTTGGCGCCGTTCGATACAACGATTTGATTGACAGCGAAATCGAGGCCGTTGTCCCGCTTGAATTTGCGAACCACAGCCTCCCGTAATTCAGGCAAGCCGGGCACGGGCGTATATTTTGTGTAGCCATCGTCGAGGGCTTTTTTTGCTGCGTCCTTGATGTGCTCCGGCGTATCGAAATCGGGTTCGCCGAGGCTGAGGTTGATGACGTCGAAGCCTTTGGCCTTGAGGTCACGGCCCATCTGCGACATCTTGATGGTAGCACTTTCGTTCATTTCCATAACCAGCCGGGAAAGTGGCTGCACGAGTACATCTGACATGGTGGTAGTTTTTAAATTAATGAGTGAAATCTTCTACGGAAAGGGCAGGGCAAAGGTACAACGATGCCTTCATTTTTGTATTGACAAAAAACTTGTTCCATCCGGTGGCTAAAGCCGGCGCCAGGTGCTACATTTCTCCCAGTACCTGCCGGATCAGTTTTTCTTCCAGTGCATGGTGGTCTTTTGAAAACTCGCCCGTGATGCGGTTGGCCAGGATGGCATTGCAGGAGGCGGCCCGGTGGCCAAGCATTTTCGCTAAGCCGAAAATGGCGGCGGTTTCCATTTCAAAATTGGTCACATGCAGCCCATCGAACTCGAAGCGGCCGATGTTTTCAAAAAAAGATTTTTTCAAAATGCTGCCCAGCCTGAGCGTGCGGCCCTGTGGCCCGTAAAATCCGGGGCAGGTGAGCGTGATGCCACGGTGCATGCCTTTGCCGGCGAGGCTGACGAGCTCTTCGTTTCCTTCGGCAATGGAGGGTGAAATTTCAACACCCAGCCCGGCGGCGAAGGTTGTTAGTGATTGCCGGAGGCGCTGCTCTCGTTCGTTGGCAGGATTGCCATAGTAGTGCATGAGGTTATCCAACCCAATGCCAATGACCGATGTGACCAGCGCCCCCACGGGAATATTCGCCGATAAACTGCCGGAAGTGCCGAGGCGGATGAGATTCAGCGAAGTTAAACTTTCTTTCACCGTGCGGGTTTGGAGGTCGATATTCACGAGCGCATCCAGTTCGTTCAGCACGATATCGATGTTGTCAGTGCCGATACCGGTGGAGAGGACGGAAAATCGTTTTTCACCCAACCAACCGGTGTGGGTGACGAACTCCCGTTTTTGCACCTGGTGCTCGATTTTGTCAAAAAACTTTGACACCCTGGGCACCCGTTCAGGGTCGCCGACGAGGAAAACGGTGTCTGCGATCTGTTCGGGGTGAAGGTTCAGATGGTAGATGGCGCCGGAGGGGCTGAGAACGAGTTCGGATGCGGGTATTTTCATTTAATGATGAATGATAAATGATGAACGATGAATGGGGTGCATGGACACTTCAAACAAAAAATGATGGTTTTGACGGCTCAAAGTTCATCATTCATCGTTGATCACTCATCATTCCCTTAGTTTTGCGGCTCAAAATTCGAAATTATGAGAAAGATCTGGTACTTAAATTCTTGCAGCACCTGCCAACGCATCATCAATGAGCTGGGCGGGCTGGAAGATTTCGAACATCAAAACATCAAGGAAACGAATATTTCAGCTAAGGATTTGGACTGGCTGAAGGAAAAAGCGGGCAGCTACGAGGCTCTTTTCAGCCGCCGCTCCATGAAATACCGTGCCTGGGGTTTGCATGAAAAAACGCTGACGGAAGCGGACTACCGGAAGTATATTTTAGAGGAGTATACTTTTCTGAAGCGGCCGGTGATCGTTATCGGCGAGCAGGTGTTTGTGGGGAATGCAAAGAAGGAAGTCGAGGCAGCAAAAGAAGCGCTAAACGGCTGATTATTAATTTTTTAAAATGATTCAAAAAGAAACAATCGCCACCTGGTTTCAGGGTTTGCAGGACCGTATCTGCCAAGCTTTGGAAGAGATGGACGGCAAAGGAAAATTTCAGGAAGACGCCTGGCAAAGGGACGGAGGCGGCGGTGGCCGCAGCCGGGTGATCGAAGGGCAGGTCATTGAAAAAGGCGGGGTGAACTTCAGCGCCGTGCATGGGCGGTTGCCGGAAAAAATTGCGGAAGCACTCAAACTGCCGGAATCGGATTTTTTCGCCACCGGCGTTTCCATCGTCTTGCACCCGGCCAGCCCGATGGTGCCCATCATTCACATGAATGTGCGCTATTTCGAAACACAAACAAACAAACCCTCAAACTCACAAACACCCGTCTGGTGGTTCGGCGGCGGCATCGACCTTACGCCGCACTACGTCGTGGAAGAGGATGCCCGGTTTTTTCATCAAAAAATGAAGGACGTTTGCGACCGGCACGATCCGGCATTTTACCCGGAGTTCAAACGCTGGGCAGACGATTATTTTTTCCTGAAACACCGCAACGAGACGAGAGGCATCGGCGGCATTTTTTTCGATCATTTGAATGAAAAACGGGGAATTTCGCAGGAAAAAGCTTTTGACTTTGTGAAAGATGTGGGTGAAACGTTCGCCCCGACATACGTTCATTTAGCCTTGAAAAACAAGGACTTAGCTTTTGGCGAAGCCGAAAAAAAATGGCAGGCGATACGGCGGGGCAGATACGTGGAGTTCAATCTGCTGTGGGACAAAGGCACGAAATTCGGCCTCGACACGGACGGTCGCACGGAGTCGATTTTGATGAGCATGCCGCCGCTGGCACAGTGGTTTTACAACCATAAACCCGAACCGGGAAGCCGTGAAGGGCAGACTTTGAGTTGGCTGCGGAAAGGTGTAGACTGGGTTTAGTTAAAACACCGGATGTACACCGTGTCTGTCTTTACTTTATTGCTTTCGTGCCCGGCCCGGTCCCGCAGATAAAATTCATACACGACTTTGTCGTACCGGAACTGGGGCGAGGTACCGTTGCAGGGGTCGAGGCCGAGGTTGGGTGGAAAAATGCAGCAGGTGGTGAAAAGCCGGAAGGTGATCTCCCCTTTGATACCGTTGGAAGCGCCTAATTTGGGGACTTCCGGCACCCGGAACTGGCTTTCGGTGACGCCGGTGCGGAGGTCGGTGACGAAGAGATCGATGGTATCTTTGTTGCCGATATCGCCGTCGCCATCGGTGAAACTGAAGGTGACGAAAGTCGTATCTTCCTGCATGGCGCCCCGGCGCATGGTGTCCTTCGAAATGCCGACGTACTCAATAAAAGGCTCGATGGGATAATCGGGCGGAGTAGCGCAGGAGTAAAGCATGGAAAATGCAGCGAGCGGGGCAAGCAGCAGCGAGAAGCGAAATATGGTTGAAATTTTCATTAGTATTAGATTTTCAATCGGAAAATTAGCGGTTCCAATCCGTAACGTCAAGTAACCTGCATGTCATACGAACAACAAAGAGAACTTATTTTTCAAAAGGTCCGGGATTTTTCGGGAGAAAACTTCGATGCGCTGGCATTGGAGGTTTTCCGGTTTCAGGCGGCGTACAATGAATTGTACGGCCGCTATCTTTCTTTGTTAAATGTTGACGTTCAAAAAGTTAAGTCCGCCGCTGCGATACCCTTCCTGCCCATCCATTTTTTTAAAAACTATTCGGTGAAAACGGGTAGCTGGCAGGAGGAAACAGTTTTCACCAGCAGCGGCACCACCGGCGAAACCACCAGCCGGCACTACGTCCGGGATTTGAATTTTTATAAAAAAAATACTGTCAAGGGCTTCTGGCAGTTTTACGGCGATCCGGCGGATTTTTGCGTGCTGGCACTTTTGCCGTCCTATCTTGAACGCTCAGGTTCGTCGCTGGTTTGCATGGCGGAGCATTTCATCCAACTTTCCCGCCATCCGCAGAGCGGATTTTTTTTGAAAAACACGGACGAACTGGTTGAAATTTTAAAAAAACTTCAAACCTCAAAACCTCAAAACCTCAAAACCCTTCTCCTCGGGGTCAGCTTTGCCCTGCTCGACCTGTCCGAATGGCTCACCTCCAATCCTTCCATCCTCCAATCCTCCAATCCTCTCCTTACCGTTATGGAGACCGGAGGCATGAAAGGCCGCCGCAGGGAACTGACCCGTGCCGAGTTACATGGCATCCTGCAGCCAGCCTTCGGCGTGGAAGCGATTCACTCTGAATACGGCATGACCGAGCTTTTTTCACAGGCTTACTCCAAAGGCGAAGGGAAATTTCACCCGGCCTCCACCATGCGGGTTTTTACCCGTGAAATCACCGACCCGCTCACACCACAGCGCCCCGGCAAAACCGGCGTACTCAACATCATCGATCTTGCTAACTTCGACACGTGCAGCTTCATCGCCACCGACGACCTCGGCAGGGTAGGGGAGGACGGCTCGTTTGAAGTGCTGGGGCGGATGGACAACAGCGATATCCGGGGGTGCAATTTGATGGTGGGGTGAGGCTGAAACCAGCGGCGCCTTACCAGGGAAGATTGAGTTGTTTGACCTCCTTCTGATAAAATTCCTCCAATTCTTCGACCAGCTTTTTTGAAACCGGATTGGCAGTACTTTGCAAATTGCTTTTTAGCTGTTCAATTGTCGTGTTGCCGGGAATAACAGTGGAAACTGTATCGTAAGCCAGGCAAAATGCAATCGCCGCTTGAGACAGGTTGGCCTCTGCGCTGAGGATGTCTTTTACTTTTTTAACCAGGGACGCCCTTGTTCGGATATCTTCCCTTGACCAACGGCTCCTGATGTCATCGAAAGTGCTTTCAGCATGGTATTTTCCTGTTAGCCAGCCTGAATCGAGCGGTACTTTTGCGATGATGGCTAACCCCTTTTCCAAGGCTAAATCAAAGGCGGCGGCTGCATCCTGATGAAGAATATTGAAAAAAGCCTCGATAACTTCTCCGTTGGTGGTGTCCATGAAAAGTTTCATCTCTTTGGCGGTATCCAGGGATGCGCCGTAAGCAAGAATTTTCCCTTCTTCCATTAACCGTTCGAGGATTTCGTAATGGTCATTTTTATTGCCGTCCAGGTATTCGAAGGGAGGATTGTGAAAAATGATGGAATCAATGTAATCGACCTGCAGCCGCTTTAAACTGCCTTCCAGAGATTCCCGGATGTAACCGGCACTGTAGTTGGTGGTACCGGTGTCGGTATGGCCAAACTTGGTATTGATGACAATTTTACTTCTGTCGATGTCTTTCAATGCCTTTCCGAGTCTCGCTTCGCTGGTTCCGTGGCCGTAGTTTGGGGCAGTATCAATAAAGTTGACCCCCATTTCCAGTGCCTGCCAGACCATCTCAATTGCCTCTTTTTCGGAAACACTACTCCAGCCGGTGTTGACTCCCAGTTGCCAGGCGCCCAGGCCGATTTCAGATACTTTGGGTGAATGTTTTATGTAATTGTTGTACTTCATCTGTTTCAATTTTTAAGATAAGTTAAGAGGATTTAATCCGGTCATGCATGATAATCAAAATCATCGGTTTTTGTTTTTTATGTGCTGCAAATGGCGGGAGTAATCTCTAATATACTTGCCGCTACTACCAGTGTGGGCAGTTTTCCCGGATTGTTTTATTAAAATTGCAAATCGATTCCCGGCAATCATCCAACAATCAAGCAATCAAACCATCCAACACCCATGCAATTCCTCCTCTACGGCGCCTACGGCTATACCGGTGAACTCACTGCCCGGTACTGCAAACAATTCAACCTCACGCCCATTCTCGCCGGGCGAAACGAGGCCAAACTCAAGGCCGTCGCTGAAAAATATGGCTTCCCCTACCGGGTATTCGACCTTTCGGAAACGGATAAACTGGACGCTGCCCTGCGGGAGGTACCCGTGGTGCTGCACGACGCCGGACCGTTCGTCCACACCGCCCGCCCGATGATGGAGGCCTGCATACGAACGGGCACGCACTACCTCGACATCACCGGCGAAATCACTGTTTTTGAAATGGCCAGCCGATTTGGCAAAAAGGCGGAAGCCGCTGGAATCATGCTCCTGCCCGGCGCCGGTTTCGACGTAGTGCCCACCGATTGCCTGGCGTTTCACCTGAAAAATCAACTGCCGGATGCCACGCATTTGAAACTGGCTTTTGCCGGTATCGGCGCCGGCGTCTCTCACGGAACGGCAATGACGATGGCCGAAAACCTGGGCGAAGGCGGCGCCGTGCGCAAGGACGGTAAAATCGTGAAAGTGCCGCTCGGCCACAAAACTTTGCGTTTTCCGGCTGGCGAAAAGCAACTGTTCGCCATGACCATTCCCTGGGGTGACGTTTCCACAGCCTACCATTCGACGGGCATTCCGAACATCGAAGTTTACACGGGCGTGCCGCCGTCTTCGCATAAAAAAGTGAAACGCATGCGCTACATCAACTGGCTGCTGCGCACCAGTCTGGTGAAAAATTTTGTTCGCAAACGCATCAATGCCCGCCCCGCCGGCCCATCGGACGAGCAACGAAAAAACGGCCGCTCCCACCTCTGGGGTGAAGTGAAAAACGCCGCCGGAGATACCCGTCAGGCCACCCTCGAGACACCGGAAGGCTACACGCTCACGGCGCTTTCCAGTTTGATCATTACCAAAAAAGTGCTGGAAGGGAATTTTAAAACGGGATTCCAGACTCCGGCCAAGGCCTATGGAGCGGATTTGGTGCTGGAGGTGGAGGGGACGAAGCGGGCGGATTTGCCGTAAAACACCGGTCAGTTTTATACATTTGCCATGTTTAAAAATTAATCAGGAGCAAACAGCATGGCATCAAAAAAAACGAAACAGCAGCAAAAATCTATTTCCCGCAAACCTTCCACTGCCGGGAGGCAATCCGATAGCCTGCGTTGGCTCGCCATTGCCATCGCCGCTTTCGGCATCGTCCTCTACCTCAATACGCTTGGGCACGACTATGTGCTGGACGATTTCTCCGTGATCAAGGAAAATTTCATCACCATGCGGGGTTTCGAAGGCATTCCCGATCTGTGGTCGCATCACTCCCGCTACGGCTATTGGAACAGCCCCGGCGAACTCTACCGGCCCATCCCGATGACGATGTTCGCCATCGAATGGCAACTGGCGCCCGATCAGCCCTGGCTGGGCCACCTCGTTAACATTTTACTCTACGGCCTCAGCGGTGCCGTACTTTTTTTAACGCTGGCCCGTTGGATGCAAAACTACAACCTGCTGCTGCCGCTGCTGACTACGCTGTTTTTTGTGGCGCACCCGGTGCATGTGGAGGTGGTCGCCAACATTAAAAGCCGGGACGAAATCGTGATGTTTTTGCTGTGCCTGGTTTCGCTGAATTTGCTTTGGAAACACCTGGAAAGCGGTAAAATGAGCGCCCTGCTGCTGGCATTGCTGGCATACACGGTAGCGCTTTTTTCAAAAGAAAATGCCGTGACGTTCGTGGCGATCGTGCCGCTGGCGATGTATTTTTTTTCAAAAAGCAAACTCCCGAAAATCGCTGCCACGGCTGGACTGTACGTCTTGCCGGCGATTTTTTTCATTATTGTTCGCAAACTGGTGATCGGCGATTTGGTGAATCCGGGCGACGTATCGGTACTGGATAATTTTCTGGTGGGAGCGAAGGATACGGGTACGTTCGTGGCCAGTGCGTTTTTGATGTTGGGTAAATACCTGTGGACGCTGATCTTTCCGTACGAGTTGAGCAGTGATTTTGGCTACAATCAAATCCCGCTCACGGGCTGGGGCGACTGGCAGGTGCTGGCGTCGGTGGCGGCTTGGGTTGGCATGGGTATTTTTGCACTTATTCGTTTGAAAAAGAAGGACTTGTGGGCATTTGCCATCCTGTTTTTTCTGATCAATTTTTCCATTTTCACAAACCTGCTCGTGACCATCGGCACTTCTTACGGCGACCGTTTGCTGTACTCCGCCTCGCCGGGATTTGCCCTTGCACTGGCGTTGGGTTTGATGAAAATTTTTAAAGAAAATGAAAAAGCGACAGTGGCCGTGCCGGGTGGTTTGTTTCAAAATAAAACCCTCTGGGCGGTGGCGGGCGTTATCCTCGCATTTTACAGTTTTAAAACTATCGACCGCAACGCCGACTGGAAGGACAGTTACACGCTTTACGAAGCTGACATTCAGACTTCGCCAAATGCTGCCAAACTGAACTTCCACTCCGGCCTTGAAGTCGTGCAAAAAGGCCTGAAGGCCACGGACCCCGCCGCTCAAAAAGCTTACTACGACCTCGCTCAGCAGCGCTTCGAAAAAGCCATCAGCATCTACCCGGAATACCACGATGCTTACAGCCAGTTGGGCCTGATCTACTACCGGGCCAAGAACTACGAGAAGGCGATGGAGAATTACAATCTCGCCCTGAAATACAAACCCAACTTCCCGCTGGTGTACAGCAACATGGGCATCATTTTCTTCGAGCAGGGCAACCTTGAAAAGGCGAAGGAAGTGTACGAAAAAGCCGTGCAGTACGATCCCCGGATGAAGGATGCGCTGCGCAACCTCGGCGCTGTGAACGCCATGCAGAAAAATTTTCAGGAAGCGATCCGATGGTTCTCGCAGGCCGAGCAGTACTGGCCGGAAGACGCCACGATCAATTTTTACCTCGGCTCCGCTTACCGTGACGCCGGGCAGGAGGAGAAGGGGCGGCCGTATCTGGAAAAGGCCTACCGGCTGGACCCGTCTTTGAAGAAATGAGAGATTGAGAGGAATGAGAGATTGAGAAGGAGGTCAAGCCTTCTTGCTCTTCTCAATCTCTCATTCCTCTCACCCTCTCACGCTCTAATACTGCGGTACGCCTGCGTCAATTTCTTTCGACCAAGCAAGGATGCCGCCTTTCAGGTTGTACAGATTTTCAAAACCGAAAAGACTTTCCAGTTCCCGAATGGCTTTGGCGCTGCGCACGCCGCTGCGGCAGTGAACGATCACTTGTTTTTCCTTTGAAATGCGGTGGGCCGCCGAAGAGATCGTGCCGAGCGGAATCAGTTCGCCGTCGAGGTTGGCGATGCCGTACTCGTGCGGCTCCCGAACGTCAATGAGTTGGAAATCAGCACCTTCGATCATCAGTTCGTTCAGTTCCTGCACGGTGATTTCCTTGACCGGTTTGTCCGATGCCGGTTCGATGCCGCAGAACTGCTCGTAGTTGATGAGTTCCGTGATTTTCGTGTCCGGATTTTTTGAAACTTTTAAAATGCGGGTAGTGAAACTTGCCGCATCGAAAAGGAAGAGCCTGCCAGCCAGCGGTTCGCCGACGCCAGTCAAAACTTTGATCACTTCGCTCGCCTGCATGGAGCCGATGATGCCCGGCAGCACGCCGAGTACTCCGCCTTCGGCGCAATTCGGAACAAGACCTGGAGGCGGTGGTTCGGGGAACATGTCCCGGTAGTTCGGGCCTCTGGTACCGTCGGCGTTCAGGTAGTTGAAAACGGAAACCTGCCCTTCGAACTGGAAAATGGAAGCGTAAACGTTCACTTTTCCGGCCAGCACGCAGGCGTCATTGACGAGGTAGCGGGTCGGGAAATTATCAGTCCCATCTGCGACTACATCGTAGTCTTTAATCAGGTCAAGCGCATTCTCACGAGTGAATCGTGTTTTGTACACTGTAATATTAAGGTGTGGATTGAGTGCCAGTAGCCGTTCTTTTGCCGTTTCTGCTTTTGATGTGCCCACGTCATTCACGTTGAAAAGAATCTGGCGCTGGAGGTTGCTCTCATCGACTGTGTCAAAATCGACAATTCCGATGGTGCCAACACCAGCCGCAGCGAGGTAGAGCAGCACCGGGCTGCCCAAGCCGCCGGAACCGATGACGAGCACTTTGCCGGCTTTCAGTTTTTTTTGACCCTCCAACCCAAACTCGGGGATGGCGATGTGTCGGGCGTAGCGGGCCATTTCGGGGCCGCTGAGTTGAATATTCTGACTCATGATTTAGGATTGATTAAATTTTTTAAAACGCTTTTCGGGTCTGTTCGTCAAATGCCGCCCGCAATAGCCGGCACAATGCTGATGACAGAATCGCTTTCGACAGCGGTTTCGTCTTTTTGTAATGAGTTGATGTCATTTTCCCCCAGGTAGACCCGGATGAAAGAACGGATTTTATGGTTGTCGTCGAGCAGGTGCCGTGAGAGGCCGCCGTGAGTCTCAGTCAACTGTTGGATGGCTTCCCGGACGGTGGTGCCGGAGGTCTCGAATACACCGGCGTTTCCGGTAAATTTACGCAAAGGAGTTGGGATGATAATTTTAGCCATGATGCAAGTTTTTAAATGGTGATTTTATTTAAATGAAAATTCAATTCATTCAGACAGTTTCAGGTTGAAGCTTCTGTTGTTTGTAAAACAAAAACCTCCTCTTCCTGAAATTCTCTGGTATTTTCTTTCAGTTTCCAACTTTTCAAATCAACCGGTACACCCTCCCTGACGGAAACGATGACGTAGGAAAAATAGGGCATCGCTACAGCAAGGTCATGTTCTGAAGCAATTGCCGGATGATTAGGGTGTGAGTGGTAGATGCCGAGCAGTTGGGTGTTATTTTTTAAAGCAAACTCCTCCGCCCGCAGGTAATCCAGGGGTGAAATTTCAAAGCGTCTTCGCTGGTCGCCAGACTTGCTGTTGACAGCCGGAACCGCCAGCGTAATGAGCCTGCCTTCAGATTCATGCCCGTAAAGAAATCCGCAACATTCGTAAGGAAAAGCCTCTGCGCCATGTCTGTTGATAACTTCAACGGCGGCTTGATCCAATGTTATTTGAAAATAATCCATGACCTGCGTATTTTTTAATTAAAAATATGTTCCATCGCCTCTGAATATTTGTCGGCGTTGTCAGCAAAAGTTGTGACGATGACGCCGCTATCAACCTGTTCTGCTACTTTGATTGCTCCAAGTAGATTGGCGGCAGCGGAAGGGCTGATCAATATGCCCTCCAGATGCGCTACGGACCTTACCATTTCGTATGCTTCGATCGTTCCGATTTCCAGGAAATGGTCAGCCACTGATTGGTCGTAGATTTTCGGTACAATAGCGGTTTCAAGATGTTTCCAGCCTTCCAGGCCATGCATGGGATTGTCGGGTTGTAAGGCTATCAGCTCGATAGCGGCGTTGAAATTCCGAAGCCCTCTGCCGGTGCCGGTGAAAGTGCCGGTGGTGCCGAGCCCGGCAACGAAGTGGGTAATTTTTCCGTTGGTTTGCCGCCATATTTCAGGAGCAGTAGTCTCGTAGTGAGCTTTCCAGTTGTTGACATTGGCGTATTGGTCGGCATAAAAGAAATGCCCCGGATTTTCCCGGTATATTTTTTTAGCTTCAGTTTGGGCGCCATCCGTACCTTCGAAACGAGAGGTGAAAACGATGTTCACGCCGAGCGACCTCAAAATTCTCTTGCGTTCTTCAGAAGCGTTTTCAGGCAAACACAAAGTGACCGGGATGTTTAGTGCTGCGCAAATGGAGGCGTAAGCAATGCCGGTGTTGCCGGAGGTCGCATCCAACAGATGCTGGCCATTGCCCAGTTTTCCTTCCTGCCAGGCTTTTTTTATGATGTTAAAAGCAGGCCGTGATTTTACACTTCCGCCCAGCTGCTGCCATTCAAGTTTGGCAAAAATCCGGACGCCTGGTTTCTTGAAAACATTTCTGATTTCGTGCAGGGGTGTTTGCCCGATTAATCTGCCCGTCCGCCAGATTTTTTCCTCTGCAGTGAGCCTTTGAATTTGCAAGGTCGCAGTCATAAGATTACATTTTCAAGGTGGTGAAAAACAAAAAAGCCTTCCCGAAACGGAAAGGCTTTTTTGCTGACAATCAAGTATTTGCATTCATATCAATGCAATACGCCGCCGCCTTTCCGCAAGGGAATGGTACAGCAACAACAACATGCAGCGATATGAATTTGTATGGTCATTTTTCTTTTGTGAAATCTGTTTGAATGACAATTCGGATTGTCAAAAGTTCAAAACTTATGCCATGATTGAATGTCAAATTTATAAAAACAAATACTTTGTTGCCAATTTGATATTCAAACAGGCTTCATTTTTTTGATCTCGGTGCGCATTTTCATCGTTTATTTCTCTGGTGTTTTACTAATCATTGCAAGGATTTGGCAAGGTTCTAAAGAAAAAAAACAGTTTTTTTTGATCTTTTTAAAACTGGGGCCTCCCTTCATTGAAAAATAAATCTTTTTTACATACCTTGCGACCGCTTTTAGAAGTTGTTCATTGAACCCAGTATTTTTCAAAAAGGTGAAACTTTAAATTTCCAGTTAGTTATTTCCCGCTGCTCATCCTTACCCACACACACTGATTCAAAGTTTTTAGTTTCAAACCAGTTTCACCACTACATTCCCAACCTCCGATTTAGTTGTTTTAAATATTTGGGTAAATAATTTCAGGCAAAACACAGCTTGTTTGCCACGTAGTTATTTACGACATACTTTCGCCATGCTGACTTCCTCCCTGTTCACTCAGGAATCAAGTTAAATGAGGTAGTGTTCTAATGCAGGTGATTGGTTGCCTATTTGATAACCCCGTTTTTCTGAAACCGCTGAAATAAATAATTGGATTCGGCAGATCTGCTGATGATTTTAAAGACGCAATTTGTAATCCCTTGAGAACACGCAAGACCTCTTCCCGGTTATCCGGGGAGGGGTTCTGCGTTTTAGGGAGTACCTACTGCGATTTGTCGTAAAAACGAGTTGATGTTTTATTGTGGAAAAAATAAATGATTATTTTTTTGATAAATACTTTGGTGAATTCTTTTTACCGGCTATTTTTGGCCTGATTTTTAAGTAGAAAGAACAGAATTAATATCCTTTGAACATGAAAGTAAAGTTACTCAACACAAAAGCGTGATGAGAAGCCGGATGGACATCTAATCAATTACATCGCCGATTTCAGTAACCTATTCCAACAACCGATTTATAGTACGATTTTATTCGTAAACCAATTTTCCAGGCTTCTCGTCCTTTTTTTTTCGCTTTTCTTCCCACACTTATTTTCACAAAGGACTTAATTCACCGTTCGGTGATGTAACTCAAGTACACTCATTTTTCGAATGTTACTATTCATGTGGTAATGGCCTTTTTTTATTTGGCTTTTATTACGTGATTTTAGTATTGTGAAATTTAGTTTCACAGCATGTATAGTATTACCAATGTCACCCCACTTGACCTAAAGAGGTAATCGGTTTTTGGGATAGCCTCTCTCCGAACGTTTTGGAGGGGGGTTTTTTTTTGCCTTGTAGTGAATTATCACCATCAAGTGGGCAATCCCATTTCATTTGGTCTAAAAATTACGTGACCCCCTGAGATTGGCTCAGTCATTATCCTGCCAGTTTTGTTTACTTTGCGCCGCAATTTCGGAAGGCTGCTGAACACCACTCAGTCAGTTCTGTTCGATAAAGAAAATGAGAAAAATATGATTGTTTGGATAGGATTTTTGGTCATGATCTTCACCTTCCTCGCCCTTGATCTCGGCGTTTTTAACAAGGAAGCTCATAAAATTACCACTAAAGAAGCCCTGCGATGGACTACACTGTGGGTGAGCCTGTCGCTGCTTTTCAGCGTCTTCATTTATTTCGCTTACGAAAATCACTGGTTTGACCTCGGCATCAGGCATGGGCGGGTCACCGGAGGAATGGAGGCTGCATTGACTTACCTCACGGGCTATGTGATCGAAGAGTCGCTTAGCATGGATAACATTTTTGTTATTGCAGTGATTTTCAGCTACTTCCAGATTCCTCAGAAGTATCAGCACCGGGTTTTGTTTTGGGGTATTTTAGGTGCGCTTTTTTTTCGGGGCATCATGATTGCAGCAGGTGCCTACCTGGTGGAGCAGTTCGAATTTATTATTTATTTATTTGGCGCCATTTTGCTCTGGACGGCTTACAAAATGTTGCAATCAAACTCTGATGATATTCATCCGGATGAAAATCCCGTGGTGCTTCAGCTGCGCAAGTTTCTGCCTGTTACAAAGTCCATAAAAGGCGAGCAGTTTTTTGTCAGAAAGGGCGGTAAAATAGTAGCCATGACACCGCTGTTTGTTGCCTTGATCGTTGTCGAGACGACAGACATCATGTTTGCTTTCGATAGTATCCCGGCGATTTTTGCCATCACGACCGATCCCTTCATCGTTTTCACCTCTAATATTTTTGCAATTCTCGGCCTTCGTTCGCTCTACTTTGTGCTGGCGTCCATTCTCGACCGGTTCGCATACGTAAAGTACAGCCTTGCGGCCATTTTGGCTTTTGTCGGTCTCAAAATGCTCGTTTTACACCCACTGCACCTGGATCCTCCGGTTTGGGTGTCGTTGGTAGTGATTGTTGTTCTGCTGGGAGGGGGAGTTTTGTACTCCTGGTTTCACAAGAGAAAAGAAGAGAAAAAGCGGGGCGTCACAACCAATGATGAAACCAAACTGCCTGAGCCGGTCGACAAAGCCGTCTAAAACCGGCGGGTCAGCTCGTTAAAACTTATTTTTCCACATCATGCTTTCCACCGGTTTTTCGGTTCGGACATTGTATTTGGCGTCTTTCTTTTTATTGTAAAAACGCTCAATGTCACCGTCCACGGAAAAATAAATCAGCTGCCCTACCGGCATGCCGGCATACACCCTCACAGGCTGGGTGCAGGAAATTTCGAGCGTCCAGGTATTACAAAAACCAACGTCGCCCTTACCTGCTGTAGCATGAATGTCGATTCCCAACCTTCCCACGCTGCTCTTGCCTTCGAGAAAAGGTACGGTACCGTGGGTTTCCGTGTATTCTTCCGTCACGCCGAGGTAGAGGGTGCCGGGGCGCAGGATGAACCCTTCGTCCGGAATTTCAAAATACTGGATTTGGTTGTGTTTGCGGGCGTCGAGGATTTCGTCCTTGTAGGTGGCCAGCCATTTGCCGAGGTGGACGTCGTAAGAGTTGGTGCCCAGGCACTCCCGGCGGTATGGCTCGATGACGATTTCGCCGTTTTCGATGGCTTCAAGGATTTTTTTATCGGAAAGAATCATGGCTGTTTTTTGATTGAGGCGCAAAAATAGCTTTTTCAGTGATTTGTGCCCTCCGTCAATTTTTTACTTGAAAACCATTGTCGTACAATTTGCTCAGCTGGTTTGCCGTAAGGCGAAAAATCCGTGTCGTTACGCCGCCGTTCTTCGAGATGGGAAGGAAATTTCCACAACAAAATACCTGCACACCACGGTTTTCCGGCAATTCCTTCCAAAATAATCTGGTAACATCTGCGCTGCCCGTTAAAGTCCGATTTCACCTCGCCCCAGTCTTCGTGGGGTTTGATCCAGGGTGCCTCTACGCTGGCAAATCCTATTTCTGTGAAAACCAGCGGTTTGCGGTAGCGGCGTACCACCTTTTCTACCTTACTTAGCGTATTTTCAAAACCTTTGCGGAGTTCACGGTCGCCGGGCTTGTCTTTGGAGGAAAGCGGGTAGTAGCAGTTCAGTCCGATGAAGTCGAGGTCTTCCCAGAGACCTGTTTTTTCAAACTCATCGCCCCAATTGGCAGCGTAAGTAAGTTGCCCGCTGTAGATGCCCCGAATTCTTTGAATAAGTTGTCGCCAGTCGTCTTCCCGTTTCAGGGTTGTCTGCACCATTTCTGTGCCGATGCATAGCGCCTCCCAATTATAGATTTCAGCAAGCATGGCGTAATGGATAATCCACCGGCTATAGTGCTGAAAAAATAGCTGCCAATCCTCCTCGTTTTGCATATCGATATCTCCGGTCCAATGGCCTCGGCCCAACCAGATTTGAGGTTTGAGGACCACGGTCATTCCCAGTTTTTTTGCGGTTTTTGCTGAATGAATGACAGACTCGTCAGTTTCTGAGCCTGCTCGCTGGACGATGGGAAGCGGGGCAGGCTTGTTCGGGTTTCTGATGAAAGAATACGGTACGATGGCCGCTGCGTTGGAGCCTAAATCTTTCATTTGTTCCAGTGCCTGGTCAGCCATTCGGGAGCCGTAGCCATTGTAAATACGGTACCCTTCGTGGGCAAAATTGAAGCCTTTGAGGTAGGGTAGGGTAGCAACCTGCTGCATGCGCTCCTGCTCGAAAATGTGAGCAAAAAAATGAGATTTCTCTGTCATGAACTGCTGCCATTCCGGTTCCAGTACTTCGATTTCAAGCGGTGTTGGTTGCCACGAAGCGTAACGTCTCAGGAAGGTTTTTTGCCCCTGTTTTTTAATCAAAAACTCAACGAATGCAGCGGAAAGACATCCTGATTGAAGAGAGGCACCGTCATCCCATTTTTCCGGATCTAACAGTTCGGCCAACGGCAAAAGATTTCTGCTGATGGCCAGTTTGGCAGCCCAATATTCGAAGCCTTTTTTCTGCCATTGATGAGTGAAATAAATGGCCAGGCCATGCTCCAGTGCACCGGTGGCTGGCTTTCCAAGTATTTTGCGAAGCAGGCACGCATTTTCTTTTCCGATGAAATTATTTTCATAACAGTCATTCAAAACGGTATGCACCTCGTTTTTTTCAAAATCAACGTGCGAATGAGAGGTGTTTTGAAGCAGCAACCCTTTTTGTTCGGAGGACTGGTAAAGGTGATGGGGTACGGGCGATATTTCATCTTTACAGCCTGTAAACTGCAGGATGTTCCTGACGGAGGTTTCAGCACATTCGATAAGTTTTTTTGCCGCTTCCGGATCTATTTCTCCATGTGCAATAAATTGAAAATGAGATGTTTGCGCTATCGTGTCGTTCAATTCCGGCAATTCGGGAAGCGATTTCAGTTCCGTTTTTTTACCAGTAAAAAATTGCATGGAAGCCTCAGCGGAAGCGTGTTCGGTGTCGGGTGAATGACAGGCAGAAATCAGCAGCGTAAGGGCTGCCACTAAGTGAACAGAATTTTTTTGGTACACGGTTTATGTTTTTCATTTCAAAAGCATTCGATGCCTGATGGTATCAATTTCAGGAAAGGAAGTACTTTTGAAGTTTTGATTTAGAGGCGGCAAACCCGCCTGTAAAAGTTCAGACACTTGGCAGGTTGGTTTGGGTAAAATGAAATAACAAGATGAAAAATATTGTAGATCTTCTCGGGCGTATTTTCCTCGCATTTATTTTTCTGTACGAGGCTTATGATTCGATTTTCTTTTTCAAGGAAACCCAGTTAAAGATGGGTTTTTATGGCCTTACCTGGAACCAGGATATGTTGTTGTACGGGGCCATTTTTGTTTTGCTGCTGGGCGGCTTGATGGTGCTGCTGGGTTACAGGGCCAGCCTCGGTGCGTTCCTGCTGTTACTTTACTGGGTTCCGGTCACTTTCATCGTTCATGACTTCTGGAACGTGCCGTTTGAATGCATGGTGAAAATTTCCTGCCCCCAGATTCAAATTGAAGGGGAAGAAATTTACCGGCGGATGCAAGGGGTACTTTTTATGAAAAACCTTGCAATCATTGGTGGTTTGCTGATGATTTGGGTAAACGGCAGCGGCCGGTACAGCATTCGGCGTCTGTTTGCAACTACCAGGGTCCCGGGAGCTTGATTGTTAAATCGGGACTAAGTTTTTAAAATCCCGATGAAAACCTGATCACTGTTTTCTGCTGGTTAATTAACTATCCTTTTTGGCTTCAGGTTTTACGATATTTTCAAGTGCATTGATGATGTATCGCTCACTAAAACCTGCGACAAATGCTATCACGTTGATCACCTGATCGCCGCCGCCGAGCAGGGAAATGATGCCGGATTCCAGCAGGATGTTCGCAATCAGTGCCGAAGCTGCGCCTATGAAGGGCCGAAGAAAGGTAATCCATGCGCCAAGTACCTGGTCGGGCGTTTTTTCATTGACAGAGCTTGTGGTCAGCGTGACAGCCGTACTGAACAGCGACCCGATGACGCCAATGATGGCGATGGTATAAATTTTCGTATTCCCCCAGTTGAGGAGCAGATATCCGCCGATGGCAGCACCAAGCAAAACTGAGACCAGGGCTATCTGCCGTTTCCGGCGGTTGATACGCAGGTACACGTTATCGTAGTGGTCGTGCAGCAGGAACATTGCCTCAGCGATTTTTTCCCGGATCTGTTCGATGTTGGCCTCCGTGAAATCTTCCTGTTTGACGGAAGTCAGTTGCAGAATACTTTCCTTCCTCCAGGGAGTTGCCTTTACGGCTTCCTTGTTGAGTTTGACCATTTCGGTGCGCAGCTTTTCGAGCGAGAACGACATGATTTCCAGCCGTTTAGCAGAATGAAAAAGTTTCCAGGCCTGATCGTAGATGTATTGGTTGGCAGCCTCCCCTGCTTTCTTCAGCAGAATGTGTATGCTTTTCAGCAATTCCTCGTTTTTCTGAAGAGCCCGGTTGGCGGTCAGTTCTTGTTCGTAAGCGACGAGTGTGGAGGTAATGCGCTCGTGCTCGATGTGCGGCTGGCCGAGCCAGTTTTTGCGTATTTTCATAATGAAAGCCAGTTTTTCAATGGAATAGTGGGAAGTTTAGCCCAAGATAGCAACTTAATCCATAATTTCACCCCGTCATTTTGTAATTGCTAACCATCCTTTTTTATTCATGAAAATCCTCACGGACCGGCAGATCAGGCAGAAAATCAGGCGGCTCGCCTATGAGATTCTCGAAAATAATTTCGAAGAACCGGAAATCATTCTGGCGGGTATCAACAACAACGGGATGACCTTCGCCCGTTTGCTGCATGGCCAGCTAAGCTCCATTACCCGGCAAAAAATAACCCTCACTGGTCTGCATATCAATCCTGCCAATCCGCTGGCTTCCGAGGTGAAAATTGACCTGCCGTTAACTTCCCTGCAAGGCAAAGTAATTATCGTTGCCGATGATGTCGCCAACACGGGCCGGACCATTTTCTATGCCTGTAAACCCCTACTGGATACCCTGCCTAAAAAAATTGAAGTTGCCGTGATGGTGGACAGGACCCACAAGTCTTTCCCGGTGAAAGTGGATTATTTCGGACTTTCGCTTGCTACTACCCTGCTTGAAAACATCGATGTTCAGATTCGGGAAGTGGAGGAGTTTGGGGTGTTTTTGAAATAATTTGATGCATGCTTGGCTCTAACTTTCTTACCAGCAATCATTTTGTCTTTCCGGTCCCGGGAATTTCATGCACGAATTCAGCCCGTTGATGTTTGTAAAAATTTGAAAACTTACCTTCGCCCCAAAATTACTGCATGACTCCCTACCTTCAGCAACGTGGTCTTTTCCCCCCGCTCATCCACAAGCGGCCATCGCCGTTGCTGGGCATCGTGGTCGTCATCCCCTGCCACGACGAAGATTTTCTGCTGCTGAGCCTGATGGCACTGAAAAAATGCGACCGCCCGAAGTGCGACACCGAAGTCATCGTCGTCGTCAACCATGCGGAGAATGCGCCGGCGGCGATAAAGCAAAAAAACCAGGCAACTTACGAGCAGGCTCTCCGCTGGGCGCAGGAAAACGGTCAGCCGCACCTGCGTTTCCACATTTTACTGGAAGAATTGCCGGTGAAACACGCCGGCGTCGGTCTCGCCCGCAAGATCGGGATGGACGAAGCCTGCTACCGCTTCGAGCGGGCGTTCAATCCACGAGGCATCATCGCCTGCTTCGATGCCGACAGCCGCTGCGAACGTAATTACCTGCAAGCGCTGGAGCAGTATTTTTTTGAAAAACCGAATGCACAGGCGGCCGGAATTTATTTCGAGCACCCGCTTTCCGGACCTGATTTCGGCGATGAAATCTACGAGGCGATCACGATGTACGAACTACACCTGCGTTACTACGTCCATGCCCAACGCTGGGCGGGTTACCCACATGCCTGGCAGACCATCGGCAGCAGCATGGCCGTGCGCTGCGACGCCTACCAGCAGCAGGGCGGAATGAACCGGCGGCAGGCGGGCGAAGATTTTTACTTCCTCCACAAATTCATCCCGCTGGGCGGTTTCGGTGAAATAACCGGGACGAAGGTCATCCCTTCGCCACGCCCATCGCACCGGGTGCCCTTCGGTACGGGCAAGGCCGTCAACGATTTGCTGAAATCAGGCAAAGGCTACCTGACCTACAACCCACGAAGTTTCGAAGATTTGAAAACATTTTTCAGTTTGGATTTTTACAAAGTGAAAAATGTAAATGAGCTGACTGCACAACTACCGGAAAGTGTGGCTGATTTTTTACGAATTCAAAATTTCGAAGAAAAACTCGCTGAAATTCAGGTGCATACGTCGAACCGGACTACGTTCGGGAAGCGCTTCTGGCGCTGGTTCGATGCGTTTTTGATGATGAAATACGTTCACTTTGCACGTGACGAATTTTACCCTGATGTGGAAGTCACGGAAGCCGCAGCCTGGTTGCTGGCTCAACAAAAACGTGAATGTGGCACTAATGCCCGAAGCCTTCTCGAAGCTTACCGGAAAATTGACCGTCAATCCTGAAAAATCTTGCGTTCTACTCCTCTTTCAGCGAAGCCAAACCAGCCAGGAGCAGCTTCGCAGCGGCCGGGTTTGTTGCCAGCGGAATGTTGTGAACATCACAAATACGCATGAGCATCTGAACGTCCGGTTCGTGCGGGTGTTTGTCGAGGGGATCCCGGAAGAAGATGACCAGGTCGATCTTACCTTCTGCCACCAGCGTTGCAATTTGAGCGTCGCCTCCTTTTGGTCCGGATAACAAAAGTTCTACGTCAATTCCTGCTTTTTCGATGTGGCTGCCGGTCGTGCCGGTGGCAAAAATGGCAGCGTTCTTCAGCATGGGTTTGTTGTTCAGGACAAAAGCGACCATTTCAGGTTTTTTTCCGTCGTGAGCGATGAGGGCAATTTTCATGATAAGAAATTCTGTATTCAGGTGATATTTTTTAGTTCCTTCCATCCGTAATTCGCTCAAAATGAGCATGTAAAATACCAAATAACGGGGATTGAAACCTTAAAACGATAAATTGTAAATTGCAAAGAAAAAAGACCCTGCGGCATTACGTATTTGGTACGATATTTTTTTTATGAAATATTGTGAAAATACCTGCTCTTTTTACGAACATACTGTGCAATGTTCGTGTTGGGTTTGTAAATTTTATTCACCGGCAATTCAATGATT
Organism: Bacteroidota bacterium; assembly: GCA_030147525.1. Lineage (GTDB taxonomy): Bacteria > Bacteroidota > Bacteroidia > Chitinophagales > Saprospiraceae > UBA6168. The sequence goes on along the minus strand of JASBVF010000056.1, from coordinate 216,684 downwards.
GAAATCACCTCTGATTGAGCTGCCAAAAGACCATTCATTTTACCCATGAAAAAATTATTCGAAATGATCCGCCACAAGGATCGGGAGGAGAAATCCAAAGACAAAGTAAAAAAAGTAAATGCAAAAACAGACAAAATCGAAGCGCCTGCTGAGGCCCGTGAACAGTCCGTTGCCAAGCCACGTGACCTTTTCTGGGACGATTACAGCGATGTTGGTTACTGCTGATTCTGTTTGATTTTCCTTGCTGATTTGTGTTGCGGCAGTTCTCCGTTCGCAACACAATATACTTATTCTCTTTTTCTCAGGAGAATAGCTCCATTCCAATCCTTCAAATGAAGGTTTTCTCCCTTTTCAAACGATATACTTTCCGAAATTAATTTTGCAGTATAACGCTCGCCTGCAATTTCCACCGTTGCGTCAGCCTGTGCGAACGGACCTCCGCCGCAATCGTATTTCTCCGCAAGAAAACTAAGGTACGCCTGACAATCGAAACTGTCCTTCAGATCACCGTCTTCTCTCCATTCAATAACCTGCTGAGATTCAGAAATTTTGAAACCTTGGTTGTTTTCCAGATTGGAGGAGAGCGCTACACGGAGGTACAGCGTGTCGAACCCTGCCAATCCAAAACCCTTTTGATTCGGGAAAAAGGCATTACAAAAAGGTTGCGTCGTGGAGGCTCTGTCAACTTTGAGTTCGGTCATGATTTTATTCAGCTGCGCCCAATCCGGGCTTTTCGCATCTTCCTCAAGCCCAAACCATCCTGCAACCGGAGAAAAGTGCTCAAACTCTCTCAAATAGCTCAAAATGGAGCGAATGTCCTCCGCATCTTCGGCGGACAGCGAATCTTTGGCCGGCACAGCTTTTCCATTCTCCAGCATATTGTTTTTCATCAATACCGCCTCCAGCCGCCCAACCTGGCTTCGCTCCGAAACCTTGAAAGCGTTGAACGGCCCCAGCACCGTCAGCAACGCAAAAATCGAAAGGCTGGCGGGGATGAACTTGATGTTGTCTTTTTTTGAAAAAATAAAATACAAGCTCATCAACAGTAGCCAAACTCCTGCCGTGGCCACCACGTAGCGTGCTTCCGTAACGCCATAATCGTTCAGCCTGCGCCCGATACCAGCAAAAAGCAGTGCCACCATCGGCAGCAGCACATAGAAAAACCAGCACCGGTAGCCGCCCACGATGTTGCTGTCGTCGAATTTCACCAAAAGATAATTCAGCAAATAGGTAAAAATACCCGCTACCGAAAAACCCAGTACCAGCGAGGAAACCCAGCCCTGCGGCAGTTCCCAGGTCGCCAGTATTTTCACCGAGTAAGCGTAAAGAATCAAAAAATAAATGCCAACGATCGGAATGAGGATAAACTTCGACAGGTTTTTAAACGCGGCGGTGTAGGTGCTGTTTTCATCCGTTAAACCTTCGAACTGCGGGGGGAAGTTGGCGAGGAAGTAGCTTGTATTGAAAATGCCGGCTATTAAGGCAAACAAGTGACCGTAGATGTTGTCGTCGATGTCTATGTTGAAAAGATTATCCACCGCAAGGATGGCAATGCTCAAACCTGCGTAAATCACCAGGCTGTAGAATGCTCCGACAGCGAAATTGCCAAATAGCCGTTTGTTGTATTCCCAGAAATCCTCAACCGGCGTTTTGTCCAGGTAAGGTAGATAAGCTACGAGCAAATGAGCCGTCAGGTTCAGTCCTGCAAAACGGATCATCGTCGTGGCGCCGGGGTCGTTTTCTCCCAGTTCAAGCGTGAAATAGTACACCGTAAGCAAGGCCAGAGCGCCAAGTGATGGCAGCCATTTACTTGCTCCCTCCAGTTGCCACTTTTCAGTAGCAATGGCAGCGCAAAGTAACAAGGGTATACCAAGTCCGGCAGTCATCAGAATTTTTGCAATGTTGGTGTCGTAGTCTTCGAACATACCTTCAATCAGCATCATCACAGCCAGCACACCGGCAGTGGCGGACAACATAACCAAAGGGAAACGGCGAAGAACAGACGAGAACGTTTGGGCGAGGTAGGGGAGGGAAGGAAGTTTCATTGGCGCAAATTTTTTCGAAAAATAAGAAAAGGCCTGACACATAGCCTGCCTCACGGCAAATTAAATGTCAGGCCTTCTTTTTTAAAAAATCCGCTCACGCCAAAAACGGCGAATAGACAGGACTGGTGCGTTTACTTAAAGTGCTTCAGCATGACGACTTCTTTTTCGGTCAAATGCCGGAAGTGCCCCCGTCCGATATCTTTTTTGGTCAAACCTGCGTAGTAGGTCCGGTCGAGTTTGATTACTTCGTAACCCAGGTGCTCGAAAATCCGGCGGATGATGCGGTTTTTACCGATGTGCAATTCGATGCCCACCTCGTCCTTTTTACCGTCTACGTAATCGATGCCATCGACGATTGCAAGGCCGTCTTCCAGGGTCAGGCCTTTTTGAATGCGCTCCATGTCTATCTTGTTGATGGGCTTGTCGAGCGTAGCGATGTAAAATTTCTGGACTTTGTGCTTTGGGTGGGACAGTTTTTTAGCCAGATCGCCGTCGTTGGTGAGCAACAGCAGACCGGTAGTCATGCGGTCGAGGCGGCCCACGGGGAAAATGCGTTCGCTGACTTTTTTACCCACGATTTCAAGTACGGTTTTGCGGCCTTTTTCATCGTTGGCGGTGGTGATGACGTTTTTGGGTTTGTTCATCAAAATGTAAACCTTGCGCTCTTCGATGCTGACTGGTTCTCCTTTGAAAGTGACTTTATCCTCCGGTTGAACAAGGTAGCCCGGATTCGGTTCCACTTCACCGTTGACGGTGACGAAGCCTTGTTTTACATACTCTGCTGCCTGCCGCCGTGCACAAATTCCGCAATGCGCAATGAATTTGTTGAGCCGCATTGGTTCCTCAAGTTTGGCCGGAGAAGGAGCAGACTGTGTTCTTGGAGCGGGTTTTGGCCGGGGGCGGGGTTCCCGCATCGGGCGTGTGTCCGGTTCCTCTTTTCTGACGGGTTCTTTTTTGGCGAAAGGCGCCCAGAATGGCTCTTTTTTACTGCCGGGTTTTGCTGCTTTGCGAGGCCCGCCTTTTGAGGGGGCTGTTTTTTTTGAAAAACGGGGTTCGTCGCTTCGGCTGAATTTCTTTTCGGATTTTTTTGAATCGTCCCTCCTGGGCTTATCTCTTCCCGAAGAAGATTTTTTCGAAAAACCGGCGGCATCCCTGCTGTCCGTTCGTTTTTCACGATCCTGTCTTCCTTCCCTGCGGGGTGCGTCTTTGCTACCGGTTGATTTTTTTGAAAAATCAGCCTTTGGCTTGTTGCTTGTGCTGGATTCGCCGCCGTCGTCCTTGGCAGGATTTCGTTTGGGTCTGGCGGTATTTTTTTTCTTTGGCTGATCTTTTTCCATGGTAATTTTTTTTCGTCTGTAACCGGTACTGTGGTTTTAGCTGCAAAAGTACTCAACCCCGGCCGGTTTTACATCTCGTGGATTTCCCAGTAATTCTGGTTTTCGATTTCATCCAGTATGGTCAGGTAGTTCATGTAGCGCATTTCACTGATTTCGCCCGCCTCTACGGCTGCTTTTACGGCGCATTTGGGTTCGGTGCGATGGAGGCACTGGCCACCAAATTTACATTCCGGTGATTTTTCAAAAAACTCCCTGAAGTTGTGGGCCACATCCAGCAGCTCCAGGTTGTTGAAAGCCAGCATTTTGATGCCGGGTGTGTCGATGATAAACCCGCCAAAATCCAGCTCGAACATTTCAGCGAAGGTCGTCGTGTGCTGGCCTTTGCCGGAGTGGTCGGAGAGGTCGCCGGTGCGCAGTTCGAGCTGCGGCTGAATGGCGTTGACGAGGGTGGATTTTCCGACGCCAGACTGACCGCTGATCAGGGTGGTTTTACCTTTCAAATGGTTTTTTAAATCCTCCAAACCTTCACCGGAGGTAGCCGAAACGAGCATGACCTCGTAGCCGATTTCCTCGTACATTATTTTCAGCCCCCCGAATACCTCACGGGTATCCTCGTCGTAGAGGTCAGCTTTGTTGACGATGATGCGGGTGGGAATGTTGTAAGGTTCGGTCATCAGCAGGAATCGGTCGATAAAGCCGGGCTTCAGATTCGGTTCGATGATGGTGACGATGACCACAGCCTGGTCCACGTTGGCGGAAATCAGATGCAGGTCGTGCTTCCGGCGGGGTGATTGGCGAACGACAATGTTGCGCCGGGGAAGGACGCCTTTGATGAGGCCTTTGCCTTCTTCCTCTTTTTCGATGTTTACTTCGTCGCCTACGGCAATGGGGTTGGTGGTTTTAATTCCGCCAAGCCGCAGTTTACCGACGATGCGACACTCCAAAATTTCACCGGATTCCAGCCGTACCTGGTACCAGCTGCCGGTAGATTTCATGACAATTCCTTTTTCCAAATGTTGAAAATTAGCGGTTATGGATAATTCCTGAACGGCAAAGGTAACGGGTTGAAGGTAGAATGAGTTCCGGTTTTTTACCGGAACCTCAAATGCCTGAGCGTATAGAAAAAGATCGTCCCGTACCCAAGAGCAAGCAGTACGTGCAGCAGCAGGAAAGAAAAAGTGTGCATTTGCCAGCCCAGCCAGGCAGCACCGAGAAAATAAATCATCAGGGCGCCTTCCATGAAGGTCGTCCATGAAATTTTGGAAGCGAGGTAGTTGCGGCGCTGAAACGTATCACGCAGGCTTTGAATGTTGAATTTCGGCGTGCGGATGAAAGCTGTTCGTTTGCCCAGCCAGCCTTGCGTCACAGCGACCGTGTTGTGCAGCGAGAGTCCCATACTCAGCGCCAGAAATAACGGAAACAGAAACACGAACTTCAGCAGTCGGCGAAGATAACCTCCATCCCTCGACGGGGCTTCTACGTTGGCGACGTATTGCACTGCCAAAAAGGCGAGGAAGCCCACGAAAGCCCAGTTCATCAGATCGGTGCCCAGCTTCCACTCGCCGATGAGGTACAGCACCGGCACGCTGAATACGCCCATCAGGAACACAAACACGAACACCGTGCTGCCGAACAATTGAAGCGTGGCATGAATTTTCTGGCCGGGGCTCAGGTGTGAGCGCCAGATGGCCGGCAGCATTTTACGGGCGGTTTCGGCGCCACCTTTCATCCAACGGAATTGCTGCGATTTCAGGCCGTTCATTTCGGCGGGCAGTTCAGCGGGTGAGCCTACGTCTTCGAGGTACACGATTTTCCAGCCACGCAACTGCGCCCGAATGCTGAGGTCGAGGTCTTCGGTGAGGGTGTCGGCTTCCCAGCCGCCGGCGTCTTCGATGGTTTGGCGACGCCACACGCCGGCCGTGCCGTTGAACTGGAGCAGGTAGTTGCCGGCCCGGCGGCCCTGTTGCTCTACGCTGAAATGTACGTTGAGCTGGAGCGCCTGCAAGCGGGTTAGCAGCGAGTAGGACTCGTTGAGGTGCTCCCAGCGGGTTTGTACCACGCCGACGTTTTCATTTTCAAAATGGGCCAGCGTTTTTTTCAAAAAATCAGGTTTGGGTAAAAAATCAGCGTCGAAAATGGCGATAAATTCACCCTTGACCAACGGCATCCCGTCTTTGAGTGCCCCGGCTTTGTAGCCTTTCCGGTTTGTGCGCCTGACCTGAACGATGTTGAAACCCCGGGTCTTGTAGTCTTCTACTTTCTTTCTGGTAATCTCTACCGTTTCGTCCGTGCTGTCGTCGAGGATGTGGACTTCGAAGCGGTCCTTCGGGTAATCCAATGCCATAATGTTGTCAACGAGCCTTTCCACGACATACATTTCGTTGAAAATAGGAAGCTGGATCGTAACGAAAGGAAATTGAGCATGTAGAACCGGCTCCTGAGAAGCACGCTGTGATTCGTTTTGCCGGTGAAATCGCTTGTATTTATATAAAAGATGCAGCTGCATCAGGCAGTAAATCGTGATGACGATCAGGGCCAATGTGTATACTGAAAAGATCAGATTGATCAGGAATGACATGTATTGCGTTTATTTACCGGCAAAAATACAGCTACAAACACCGGGAAGATGTTGAGTGTTCGACAGTTTGTACGGATAGTTTTGGTTTTTGGCTATTTTCAACCTTTAAAAAACGCTGGTAAAATGACTTTCGAAGAATTCCGCCATACACTCTCCAATTCCACTCCGCCCGAAAATGCCGGAACTCTGCTTCGTGCCCTCTGGCACGACGGTAAAGGCGACTGGGACGCCGCTCACGACATCGCCCAGGACGTTCACACTCGTGACGGCTCCTGGATTCACGCTTACCTACACCGCAAAGAAGGCGACCAATGGAATGCCGGCTACTGGTATCGGCAGGCGGGGAAAACCATGCCTTCGGTTTCGCTGGGTGAGGAGTGGGAAAATCTGGTGCGGCATTTTCTTAAAATGTAGAATGCAGAATTTTTAATGTAGAATGTAGAAGGCTTAGCGACTCTGCCTGCCTTCTACATTCTACATTAAAAATTCTGCATTCTACATTTCCAAATAACTCCGGTACCGCTCTTCCACTGCTTTTTTGTCCGGAATAGCGGCTATTCCTTTGCCTTCCACACTCAACGATGCCGCCGCATGGGCGTATGCGACTGCCAGCGCCACATTTTTTCCCTTTGAAAAATGCAGGGTAAACGCCGCTGCGAAGATATCCCCGGCGCCCGTGGGATCCACCTCGGTGGCAGGGTAGGAGGGGAAGTGTTTCCGGCGGTTTTCATAAAAGACGGTTGCGCCGTTGGAGCCTTGCGTGACGAGCAGGAGGTTGGCTATTCCGGCGATTTTTTCGATCAAATCCCAGTCGCAGGCCACGTCGTTTTCGCTCATTGAGATAATATCTGCTTTGGCCAGGAATCCCCAGTTTTCGATGGGTTTGGGTGAAACACGGTGCGCTTCGTCCCACTGCCGCATCCAACCCTGCGGACAGACGCAGACCATGGTTTTTTCATCGAAAGCATCCAGAAAATCGAAGCTCACCTCGTCACAGATCGGGTCAAGCAGGACGGTTTTGGCTTGCTGCCAGTGCTGCGGCAGGTGTGACGGTGTCAGGTCAGTTGCTTTTTGGTGTAAAAACTGGATGCGCTCGCTGTCGTGGTAAATATTTTCAAAAACCGTGGTAAAGGGCGAGGGCACCGTTTCGAGCGTGAGGTCAGCGAATTGCGAAGCGAACAAAAAATCCGGCCCGAAGCTGGAGAGCGTCGCCGAGTGGAAACCCTGCCGGGCAGCGAACAGTCCGGCGTAGGTGGGAGCGCCACCGGGAAGGTAGCCGCCTGGGATTTTGTCATGGCAGATGTGGCCGATGACGAGGAAGTCAGGAGGTTGATTTTTCATAAAAAAGGCCAAGCCTGTTAGATTTGACGTGGCTTATTTGATTTTCTGATTTTGATTTCATTTTTACGCAAGCTATGTCTTCGAGATAAGGCTTGGAAAGATAGCAGCTGCTGAGAAACAGGGCAAATGTACTTTAGAAAAAGTACAGATTCTCGTAACATTACCCCATGAAGAAATACACACGGCACGATACGGGCATCAAATTATTTGGTGAAAAACTCCGGGAAATCAGGCAATCAAGGGAACTCACGCAAGAGCAACTCGCCATGGCCTCGGGTTTGGAGTTGAGCCAGATAAGCAGGATTGAAAGGGGAGTCATCAACACGAGCATCAGTCAGCTTTTCCAAATAGCTGAAGCGTTGGGGGTTCATCCGAAAGCGCTTTTTGATTTTGACTGGAAAGAGGATACCTGACCCTGCCCAGTTTTTTTTCCAATAAAAAAGCCGGATCAATTGAATGACCCGGCTTTTTTATCAAAATGATCTGTGTTCCTTACACCTCCATCGTCTCTTCCACTGGTACTTTCACCGTCCAGCCACGGGTGTCGGCAATGCTGCCGGAGCGGAGCTGGTCGATCGTGTGTTTCACGAATTCGCCGACTTTGCCTTTACCCGGATTCGGGAATTCGATGACCATATCTTTGTAAGAAATTGCTTCTATATGGGAAACTACGGCGGCAGTACCGGTGCCGAAAGCTTCCTGAAGGGTGCCTTTTTTATAGGCTTCCACAACTTCGTCAATGGTCAGCGGATATTCTTCCACTTCGTAACCCTCATCCTTCAGCAATTCGATGGTGCTGAGGCGGGTGATGCCGTTCAGGATGGTGCCGTACAGCGGCGGTGTGATGACCTTGCCGTCGATGACGAAGAAAATGTTCATCGTACCGCATTCCTGAATGTATTTGAACTCTTTGGCGTCGAGCCAAAGCACCTGGTCGTAGCCTTTTTCCTGGGCCAGTTTGGCGGGTAGCAGGGCTCCGCCGTAGTTGCCGGCAGCCTTGGCTTCACCGGTTCCGCCGATCACCGCACGTACATATTTCGTTTCGGCGAGCAAGCGGACGGGTTTGGGGTAATAGGGGCCGACGGGGCCGGTGATAATGAAAAATTTATAAGATTGTGATGGTTTTACACCGATAAATTCATCGGTAGCGATCAAGGTTGGGCGAATGTACAGGGCGCTGCCCTCGATGGGCGGAATCCAGCCCTGGTCAATCTGAACAAGTTTTGTAACTGCTTCGACAAATAAATCTTCCGGAATGGAAGGCATGCAAATCCGGTGTGCGGAGCGGTTCATTCGCTGGGCATGCATCTCCGGACGGAATAACATGGGTGTTCCATCTTTACTTTTGGAGGCTTTCATACCTTCAAAAATTGCTTGTCCGTAGTGGAGTGCCATCGTGGCCGGGTGCAGGGAGAAGTTATGAAATGGCTCAATACGAGGGTTGTGCCATTTGCCATCGTAGTAGTCTGCCACGAACATGTGATCGGAGAAAAGTTTCCCAAAAGGCAGGTTTTCGAAATCCACGTCGTTAAGACGGGACGAATTTGATTTGGTGATTCTTATATCCATATTCTTTTTCGTTTAATTTTGCACAAAGTTATTGAATTAGGGCGTTTTTTTTTATTAAAATTCTTTTGGGAGCGGTGAAAAAAATCAAAATCAAAATTATATTTCAAAAATGATCTCAGGTGCTGAAGTTAGTCAAAGCGGAATCTTTGATTTCAAAATATATCCCGTCGATAAAGTTGAAATTTCATCCGGTAAAGGGCTGAATAAAAAGGGTTTGCTGGTTGCAATGGCCGGCGAAGAGGTCCCGGAGTTGTCGGTTTTTCTGGAGAAGATCCTTCAGGCAGTAGGTTATGATCTTCGGGAAGATGCGCTGAGCATTTGGGTAACGTCTGCAGAGCCTTTTTGGTTTAAAGGTCTGGATCGGGCAGCCGGCTTCAGCCATGCGATTTTATTTGGTATCCCGCCGGCGCAGGCCGGGCTCAATCTGCAGGCGCAGCTTTACCAGCCGGTAAACATTGCCGACAAAACTTTTCTTTTTGCTGACAATCTTCAAAAGATTCAGGAAAATCCGCCGCTGAAACGCCCGCTCTGGGAAGCGCTGAAAACTATATTTAAATAAAATCTTACCCGGCTCACTGCCGGTAAACGACCAATCAGACATTCATGAAAGAACTCATTTTTGCCACAGGCAATCCAAACAAGATCAAAGAAGTACACGAAGTCTTGAATGGTGCTTTCGAAGTAAAAGGCCTTCGGGATATCGGCTGCCCGGAAGATTTGCCGGAGACCAGTCCCACGATCGAAGGCAACGCCCTGCAAAAGGCCCGCTACGTTTACGAAAACTTTGGCGTCAACTGCTTCAGCGAAGATACCGGCCTGGAAATTGATGCCCTGAACGGCGAACCGGGTGTATTTTCCGCCAGGTATGCCGGCGAGGAGAAAGATCCGGAGGCCAACATGGCGCTTGTTTTACAAAAACTTGAAAACGAGCAAAACCGCAAAGCAAGGTTCCGAACGGTAGCTGCTTTAATTCTGGACGGGCGGGAATACACGTTCGAAGGCATTGCCGAAGGCGAAATCCGAAAGGAAAAATCGGGTAGCGGGGGTTTCGGCTACGATCCAATTTTCCAACCCGAAGGTTACGGCGTTACTTTTGCAGAGATGGATAGCAAGACGAAAAATGACATCAGCCACCGGGGCAAAGCCATGCGGCTGCTGATTGATTTTTTGAAAAAGTAGGTTTGGCTTTTGGTGAAAGGTATTGAAATCAGGGGTTTTATCTCAGTAAAAACAGACCGCAGCACATAAAAAGCCGATAGGGTAAGTGATTGAAAATCAGTTTTAAAAACATTAGATTTGCAAACTTTACCCGTTCATTTTACTATTCAACAGCCCAGAGCAATGAATTCAGAGAACTTTCATGAATACCTGAAAAATCCTTCAAAATTGCACCAGATCAGTTACCAGGAGCTGAAAAGCCTGGTGCTGCAATACCCTTTTTCACCCAACCTGCGCTACCTGCTGATGGTCAAAAGCCTGTTTGATCAAAACAAAGATTACGACAGGAACCTGACCCTGGCCGCCATGTACGCTCCCGACCGGAAGAAGCTCTGGAAACTGGTCAAACAAAACAGCCGACTGAAGGAAATTAAGGAAAATTATGAACTCAATGAAGAGTTCCTCGAACTGAAAGACCTGTCGGCCCTGGAGGAAATGATTGAAAATCAGTCGCTTGACGCAGTTGATGAGGCTGGCCTCAAAGAAATGAAATTGGTCGATGACGGATTGATGTTCGAGCACTTTCCTGCTGAAAAAAGTGAGGACTCATCCGGCAATAAATTCGAGGACGACGAAGACCTTGATTTTCTGGAAGAATTGCTGGACGAACCGGGCGAAGAAACAGGCAACACCCCGCTGCCGGAGCTTCAGCTGACAGAAGATAGCGGCGAGCGCAAAGAGGACAAGCTCGACACTTCCCACGCTGCCGATGAACCTGATGAGGTGCCCGCATCCTTTGAAGAACTGCTCGATCAGGCTGACAGCACGGATGAGGATTCTTCCGAGGAAACACCCGATCTTGACACATTGGAAAACATTCCTGCTGCGGAAATGCCGGAAGAACCTGCACAGGCCACCCCGGATGAAGAAGCGGAAGTGCCGGATGAAACACCGCCTGCAACGGCAACTGAAACGCCCGCTGCCCCGGAGCAAAACGACGATCCGGCGCCCGCACCACTGCCCAAAGCGGCATTCCGCAGCTGGCGAAAGGATTCAAAACCCGCCAAAGCCGGGCTGCTGTCCGGCAACCTGAAAAAGGTAGTCGTCCACAAAAAAATGGATTACGAAGAGCCGGAAGATGATTTCGAAGATGATTATCCGGAGGAAGAAGCGCAACACATTGCAGCGCAAAGCGTAAAGGAAGATGCTGAAATTGCAAGCGAAACACTGGCACTCGTACTCGAAAAACAGGAACACTACGAAAAAGCAATTGCAATGTACGAGCGTCTGCTTTTGCAAAATCCCGAAAAAAGCAGTTTCTTTGCGGCCAAAATTCAGAACCTCAAAGACAAATTGTAAAATCCCGGCTGTTAACTGTGGACATTCGTAAGAAAATCAGACACAGTTAACAGCTCATCGTTCACAGTTCACCGTTAAAAAAATAGAAATGGTTTTAATGACTATCCTGATTGCAGCAGTTGCTTTTTTCCTGATTGCTGCAGTGTTGATTCAGAACCCGAAAGGTGGCGGCGTTGATTCTACCTTCGGAGGCGCCCAGGCCAACCAAATGTTTGGCGTGGCGAAATCAGCCGATTTGATTGAAAAAATTACCTGGGGTTTAGCGATTGCATTGTTTGTACTTTGCATCCTTACTACCTTCATGGTTGGCAGTGGTTCCGGTATTGAAAACGTGCCGCTCCAGTCTCAGTAATTTTTTGAAGCTTCTGAAAATAGCTCCGCATGGAATGTCTTCCGCCGGAGCTATTTTTTTTATTGAAAAAGCCAACGGGCCAGGGCAGATGGCCTGACCGGCGCTCACCAATATTTTAAAAATGAAAATTGCAGCCATCGTACCCATGCGCCACAGCAGCGAACGGGTTAAAGGAAAAAACTACCGTGACTTTGGCGGAAAACCACTCTACCATCATGTCGTGGAAAGCCTGTTGGCCTGCCCTTCCATCACCGAAGTTGTGATTGATACGGATAGCCCGGTCATTTTGGAAGACGCCGCCAGGTACTTCCCGGCCGTAACCTTGCTGGAACGCCCGGAACATCTGCGGGCCGGCGATATCCCGATGAACGACGTGCTGCTCAACACCATCAATCAGCTCGAAGCTGATTTTTTCCTGCAAACACACAGCACGAATCCACTGCTCACCGCTGAATCCATCGAAAAAGGCGTGTCGTTTTTTTTGAAAAATTATCCTGTTTACGATTCGCTGTTCACCGTCACCAGGCTGCAAACCCGCCTTTGGGACGAACTTGCCCGTGCCGTGAACCACAACCCGAACATTCTGCTTCGGACGCAGGATTTGCCACCCATCTACGAGGAGAATTCCTGCATGTACATTTTTTCAAAAGCCATCCTCGAGCGCAAGCACAACCGCATCGGAGACCGGCCCTACATGCTCGAAATTTCAAAGGCAGAGGCACAGGATATTGATGTGGAGATTGAATTTGAAATCGCAGAATTTTTATACAAAGCCCGTCAAAACCAGTCAGTCTGACCTATGATCAGCCACCTTTCCGTATTTTCACGCCACCGGGCAGCCCGGGCGAACGGCATCATCTTCGCTGCCTCCGGACTCCTGCTGGGTTCCTGGGCTGCACTGATTCCTTTTATTAAAACAAAATTCAACCTTGACGAGGCCCAGCTTGGCCTGTTGCTGCTTTCTCTCCCTGCCGGTGTGATGCTGACCAACCTGCTCTCCGTCCCCATCATCAACCGTTTCGGTCCGGTGAAAACGACCTTGGTGGCGCTCTTGCTCACGGGCCTGTTTTTCATTCTGCCATTTGGCATGCCCAACGTGTGGCTCTCCGCTTTTTTCCTTTTTCTGGTCGGGGCCGCCTTTGCCTGCACCAACGTAGCGATGAACACCTGCGCTTCCCAACTGGAGCAGCACAGCGGGCTTCGCATCATGTCAACCTGCCATGGCCTGTGGAGCGCTGGCATGACGATCGGCTCCATCATGGCTGGTCTGCTTACGGCATGGGGAGTGGCGCCGCCGGTTTATTTTGGCTTGCTTGCCATAGTGGAGCTTACGGTGGTGGTGTTGCTGCGCCATCCACTGTCAGAAGTGCCTGAGGATGAACCGGAACCAAAAACCGCCACTGAAAAACCCGCTGGTTTTATGCTGCCCAACCAGGCGCTCTGGGTTTTGATTATCATCAGTTCCTGCGTCAATTTAACGGAGGGCGCCATGGCCGACTGGTCAGCGGTGTACATGCGGGAGGTCGTGATTGCACCCGAGGTGATGGTCGGCTGGGGCTTTGCAATTTACGCTTTTTTTATGGCCGGGGGGCGCTTCCTGGGCGATGCGTTACTGGCAAAATACCGAAGCGGCACGGTGCTCAGAACTGGCGGTTTTATTGCGGCATCGGGGTTGATGCTGGCTGTTTTGATTCCGGGAACGGTCACTGCGCTCATCGGTTTTGCCATGGCGGGCGCCGGGGTGTCGCTGGGGAGCCCGATTTTGTATGCTGCGGCGGCCAAAGTGCCGGGCATGGCAAAAGGCGCAGGCCTGGCAACGATGAATACATTTGCCATGGTCAGCTTTCTGGGCGGTCCGGCGGTGATCGGTTTTTTAGCTAAAATATTCAGCCTGTCCATTGCTTTTGCACTGGTGGCCTTTTTTGCGTTGGTTTGGGCCTGGCAGACCGGCAGAATGCGATAACTGCCGTTCGTTTTCGTACACCTGCCATTCGTTTTCGCACACCACGGTAAGTTTTATTTTTTCATAAAAAACTGATTAACAGTCTGGTAGATACTCTGGCACACCCATTGAACAGTCGTGGGAAATACCTGACGTATGTTCCAAAATTATCTGAAAATCGCCTTTCGCAATCTCTGGAAGCAACGGAGTTACACTTTCATCAACCTCGCTGGCATGACCGTAGGCATGGCCTGCTGCTTCCTGCTCCTCATTTTCGTCAACCATGAACGGCACTATGATGAATTTCATCCAAACGGCGACCGGCTTTACCGCCTGAACTATCACGCCGATTTTACCGGCAGTAAATTGGAACTCGTACGGGTGCCTGCGCCGATTGGGCCACGTTTAAAGGAAAATTTTCCCCAAATTGAACAGGTTGCAAGATTGTACCCCCGCAGCATCAGCCTTCGTGAAGTGAACACCGACAAGCAGTTCGAAATTGAGCGGGCCATGTTTGCCGACAGTACGGTGCAGGAGGTTTTCGGCTTTGAGTTTTTAAAAGGCGACCCGGCCACGGCCTTACACCGTCCCTTTTCCCTGGTATTGACCGATGAAACGGCGGAGCGTTTGTTCGGTGAAAATGAAGCCATAGGTCGTCAGGTGCTGCTTGCCAACGAAGGGCCGTTTACAGTTACAGGTGTCATCCGGGCGTTTCCCGACAATGCACATATTCATTTTGAAATGTTGGCGTCATACCAAAATATGGTGGATGTGGAGCCCCCGCACGCCAGGGAAGATGTGCGCCGTGTGCTTTCAACCAACTGGATTGCTTCGCATTCCCACACTTACGTTTTACTCAAAGAAAATGCCGATCCGAAGGCTGTCGACGAGGCGTTTCCCGCTTTCCTCGATCGCTTCGCCATGAAAGAGTTTGTGAAAAAACAGGCTTTTAAACTCTTCCCGGTTCCCGATATTCACCTCCAGTCAACAGCGGATGATGAGTCGGAGCCGGTTGCAAGTCCGGCTTATCTTCGTTTGTTTGCCATCATCGGATTTTTGATTTTGCTGATTGCCTGCATCAATTTTATCAACCTCTCCACGGCCACCTACCTGAGCCGGATGAAAGAAGTCGGCGTTCGGAAAGTGCTGGGCGCCGGCCGTGGCAATCTCATCGGGCAGTTCATGGGTGAAACGTTGATGCTGAGTTTTATTGCCCTCATTTTTTCGCTGATGCTGGTGGACTGGCTGCTGCCGTATCTCGGCGGCTTGATGGACAAAGAGCTGACTTTCAGTCTTTTAAAAGATATGCATCTTACAGCACTCTTTCTGCTCATCTGTCTGCTGGCAGGAGTGCTGGCGGGAAGTTATCCTGCATTTTTTGCCAGCCGGTTCAGGCCGGCGGAGATTTTTCAGTCAAAAATTGCTGGCAGGACGAATAGTACGCAGTGGCTGCGCAAAGCGCTCATCATTACCCAGTTTTCGGTGGGTATTGCGCTCATCAGCGGTACGTTTATCATTCTCAAACAGCTGAATTTCTGGAAAAGTCAACCTCTGGGATTTAACCATGAACAGGTCGTGGCCATACCGCTTTTCAGTCCGAACATGAATACCAGCTTTGCACCGGGGGATTCTACTTTGCGCAGCAAAATGAATGCTTTCGAAGATCGCCTGCTTCAAAATAAGGACATTGAAGCTGTCACGCTGACCAACGTCCTTCCAGGGCTTGGTTCAGTTCGCCATCCGATCACGACTTCCGAAATTTCCCTTGAAGAAAATGTGTTTTTGCCCTGCCTGTCAGTGGATTATGATTTTGCTGAAACTTTCGACCTGCAGTTTGTCGCCGGGCGTGACTTCGGGAAGGAGTTCGGCACCGACCACATCAATGGCTTTATCGTCAACGAAATGACCGTGAAAGCCCTCAATTGGGATACCCCCGAAAATGCCATCGGAAAAATGATCAGCCGGGGCGGAAAGGAAGGTAAGGTGGTCGGTGTCGTGAAAAATTTTCATACCTCCGGCCTGCAAAGGGCGATGGAGCCGCTCGTCATGGAGGTTTCCGTGGGTATGTTCAACACTTTCGCTATCCGGCTGAGAGGAAACGAGACGGCGGCTACCCTGCAATTTTTAGAAAAAACCTGGCTTACATTTTTTCCTGAAAAAGCCTTCGAATATCACTTCCTCGACGACCGCCTCGACAGCAACTACCAGCAGGAAGCGCAGCTCGCCAAATTGGGAGGCAACTTCGCCGGCGTCGCCATTTTTCTTTCCTGTTTCGGGTTGTTTGGTTTGATCAGCCTTTCGGTGCAGCAGCGTGCGAAAGAGATCGGCATTCGTAAAGTGCTGGGCGCATCAGTGGCAGGTATCGTCGGGTTGTTGTCGAAAGAATTTTTGTCGCTTGTCATCATCTCGCTCGTCATCGCCACGCCGGTGGCCTGGTACGTCATGGGCCGGTGGATGGAGGATTTTGCCTACCGCATCGAACTGGCCTGGTGGCATTTTGCCATTGCCGGAGCCGCAGCGGTACTCGTCGCTTTTATGACCATGAGTTTTCAAAGTGTCAAAGCAGCGCTGGCAAACCCTGTGAAAAGTCTGCGAAGCGAGTAGAAAAGCAGGCGGAATCACCTGATTTTATTCATCATTCATATTCAAAAACCATGTTGAAAAACAACATCCTCATTGCCTGGCGCAACATTTTGAAACACAAGCTACAGACCGGCATCAACATCACGGGGCTGTCCATTGGAATTGCCGGTTGTCTGGTGGTTTTTTTATTGGTGAAATATGAGCTGGGTTTCAACAAAAATATCGTGGACGGCGACCGGATTTTCCGGGTTTACACGCAGTTCAACGGCGTGTTTTCGGGGAAAAACGGAGGTGTGCCGCCTGCCATGCCACTCCTGGCTGCCAGTGCTTTGCAGGGCGCCGAGGTTCAGTCTCAACTTCACACCATCAGCGCCAACGTGTCTGTCCCGGCGGCCGGTGGTGCTGGTTTGAAAAAGTTTAAAAAGCAGGAAGATATTGTCATTACCGGTCCGGCGTTTTTCGATTTGATTCAAAATTTTGAGTGGCTGGCAGGGTCGCCTGTCGCAGCATTGTCGGAGCCGTTTCGGGTGGTGCTGACGGAGAGCAAGGCACGGACTTATTTTGGGACTGATGCTCCGGGCGAAGTTCTTGGCCGCAAAATTTATTACGATGACTCCCTGCTCGTCACCGTTTCAGGTGTTTTGAAAGATCCGGATTTCAGATCGGACTTTCACTTCACGGATTTCATTTCTATTGCCTCAATACCCGGAAGCCACTTGAAAAAAACCATCCGTCAGGATGACTGGGGCTTTGTCAACAGCGGCGATCAGTTTTTCATCAAAGCTGCCGAAGGCGTCACACCGGCTGTGATGGCTGCCAATTTGAATCCGCTGATCGAACGCATGAACGCAGACAGAGAACCGGGAACGGGCCGCACTGAATTCAGGTTGCAGCCGCTTTCAGATCTGCATTTTAATCAGGGTTTGGGCGTGTTTAATTACGGTGGGGCGCCGGCTCACAAGCCTACGCTCTACGGGTTGATGCTGATCGCTGCGCTGTTGCTGATCATTGCCGCTATCAATTTTATCAACCTGACCACTGTGCAGGCAACGCTTCGCTCAAGAGAAACGGGTGTTCGGAAAGTGATCGGCGCTACCAGGAAACAACTGACTTTTCAGTTTTTGGTGGAAACGGCGCTCATTACCGTGCTGGCCCTGCCTGTAGCGGCTGCGCTTTCGGAGCTGGCGATGCGGTATTTTTCAGAATTTTTACCCAAGGAGTTGAGCCTCAATATTTTATCGCCGGGTGTCGGGTTGTTTTTGTTGGTGGCAGTGGTAGTGGTTACTTTTTTGGCGGGGCTTTATCCGGCCTTTGTAGTTTCGTCTTTTAAGCCTGCTTTTGCTATCAAAAACCAGGCAGGAGGCGGAATGAGCGGAAAGTCAGCTGGCCTGCGGAAAGGGCTGATTGTGTTTCAGTTTGTGTTGGCACAGGCGTTCATCATTGGCGCCATCATCATTGGGCAGCAGCTGAAATTTACGATGCAGGCAGACCTGGGGTTTGAAAAAGACGCCATCATCTGTTTTTATACAAAATGGGGAACGGACAACGATAAAAAACGGGTCTTTCAGCAAAGGCTGGCCCAGATTCCAGAGGTGAAATCCACCAGCATTCAAAGCCAGCCGCCTATGAATTTTGGCTACCAGGCCTCCATTTTATCCTATCCTAAAAATGGCGAAACTGTGGATGCTGAAGTTCACATGCGGATGGTGGATACCGCTTACCTCCAACTCTACGGCATCGAACTGCTGGCTGGCCGCAACCTGTTGCCTTCGGATTCAGTGGAGGAGTTTCTGATCAATGAAACTTTTGCAAAAAACATGGGCTACAACTCCCCGTCCGACGCAATCGGCCAAATGGTGAAATACGGCGACACGGATGTGCCCATTGCCGGTGTAGTCAAAGATTTTCACACCCAGTCTTTTCATCATGTAATACCGCCGCTGGCTTTTACGTCGGATATCTCTAATGCTTACACGGTAGCGGCCAAAATCAGCACCGCCAAACCCCTGAGCGCCAGCATCGATAAATTCAGGGCTGTGATGGAAGAGGTATTTCCGGGGACGGAATTTCGGTACCATTTTCTGGATGAAACCATTGAGAAACTGTACATGTCGGAAATGCAAACGGCCAAGCTCATCAACACCGCTTCCGGTCTGGCCATTTTAATTTCCTGTCTGGGGCTGTTTGGGCTGGCTTTTTTCAGCGTGACCCGTCGCTCCAAAGAAATCTCCATTCGGAAAATCCTGGGGGCGAGCGTCACAAGCGTGGTTGTCATGCTGTCGAAAGATTTCATCTGGCTGGTTCTCACAGCACTGGCCATAGCGGCCCCGCTGGCCTGGTTCTTTATGGACGAATGGTTGCAGGATTTTGCCTTCCGCACAAAAATTGAATGGTGGGTATTCGCTGTCGCAGGATCTGCTGCCGTGGCAGTTGCATTTATCACGGTTGGAATTCAAAGCGTGCGTGCAGCACTCGCAAACCCGGTGGACCGGCTGCGAAATGAGTGAGCAAGCCCGATAACCCGGAAGGGTTGCCTAAAATATTATTTTTCAAAAACTTAAATCGGTGGTCAAGGCACTGCCTTTATTTTAAAAAACATTGAGCCATGTTTCAAAATAACCTGAAAATCGCCCTGCGCACCCTGCGTAAAAACAAACGCTACAGCCTCATCAATCTGGTTGGATTGACGGCCGGCATCGCTGCCGTACTGCTCATTTTCCGGATGGTGACCTATGAACTGAGTTTTAATAAAAACTTTGAAAACTATGACCGCATCGTGCGGGTAGTCACCGACGAGAAGACGGCGGAAGAAAGCGTGAACCACAACATCTGCATTCCGGTGCCTGCCATGGATGTGATGGAAAGTTCGGTGAGTCAGTTTGAGGCGATGGCACGCATTCGAGAGGTGTGGCCGAACATCACCATCCCGAATCCCGGCGGCGGCGCTCCGTTGAAAAAATTTGGATTGACGCAGCCCGAGACGGCGTTTTTTACAGAGACGGAATTTTTTCAAATCTTTGATTTTCAATGGCTTGCAGGCGATGCAGCCACGGCCCTCGGGGAACCCAACACAATTGTTTTGACCAAAAGCTGGGCGGAAAAATGTTTTGACAACTGGGAGGTTGCGATGGAAAAAACCGTGTTGCTGGATAATCTGGTGCCCGTCATCGTGAAAGGCGTGGTGGAAGATCTTCCGGTCAACTGCGACTTTCCCCTGCCGTTTTTGATTTCCCGGCCCACCCTGAAAGCCAATGCGGAGTTGTTTTTTTACCAGGAAGAATGGGGCGGTTGCAGCTCCAATAACCAGGTGTTTGCTTTGATGAAAGACCCCGGTCAGATGGATGCCGCCAACGCCGTGCTTGCGAAAGTGGGGCAGGAGGAATACCGTAAAAACAGCAACAGTAATTTTGAAAGAAAACACCTCCTGCAACCCCTCTCCGACCTGCACTACAACGAAGATCTTGGCCATTCCGGCTCCCACCGCATTTCACGGACCCGGCTCAAAGTTTTATCCTCCATCGGCGTGTTGATTCTGATCATGGCCTGTTTCAATTTTATCAACCTTGCCACTGCGCAGGCGTCGCTGCGTGCACGTGAAGTCGGGGTGAGAAAAACGCTGGGCAGCCGTCGGAGCCAGCTGGTCGGGCAGTTCATGAGCGAGACGGGGTTGCTCGTATTGGCGGCAGTTTTGCTGGGCGCCAATCTTGCTTCCTTTGCTTCGCCTTTGCTGAAATACGTTTCCGATGTACCGGACTCTCAACCGTTTTTTTCTACGCCATTGGTTTGGGGATTCCTCGCACTGACGACGGTGGTGGTGACGCTGCTGGCCGGCCTGTACCCGTCCCTCACGCTGGCCGGTTATGCTCCGGTGCGGGCGCTGAAAAATACTGTCAGTAATCGCACGTTCGGAGGCGCCTCTCTCAGCAAATCGCTGGTGGTACTTCAGTTCGTCATTGCGCAGGGGCTGATTATCGGAGCGATGATTACCATCCTTCAAATCGACTACATCCAGTCGAAGGACTTGGGTTTCAGTAAAGATTTGGTGTACACCTTCAGTTTCGGAGCGGATAGCACGTCGGTGGCCCGGCAGGAGGGTTTCAGGCAGCGGCTCCGGCAGATTCCGGGCGTGGAATCGGTCAGTTTCAGCAGTGACCAACCCTCTTCAGGTAATACCTGGACCAGTAACTTCCGCTACGGCAGCCGCCCGGAGGACGAGCCCTACGGTATCAATTTGAAATTTTGTGATCCGAATTACCAGGAAACTTACGACATCCGCCTGCTGGCCGGAAAGTGGCTCAGCCCTTCCGACACCATGCGGGATGCTGTGGTAAACATGACCTTGCTGCGCAAGCTGGGCATCAACAGCCCGGAGGAAGTAGTGGGGCAAAAAATCCGACTGGGCAGAAGCCAGGAGTTGAAAATCTGTGGCGTAGTGAATGATTTTCACACCCATTCCCTGCACCGGAACTACGAACCGCTGCTGATGAGTACCCGGAAAGAATTTTACTGGGAAGCCGGCGTGAAAATTCGCCCGAATGACCTTGCCGGCACGGTGGCTTCGATCAAAAATGTGTACAACGACGTGTTGCCGGAGCAGGTTTTTACCGGAAGGTTTTTGGATGAAAGTATTGCCGGATTTTATGAAAGCGATGCACGGCTTTCCGCCGCCTGCAGGGGGTTCGGGCTGTTGGCTATCCTGATTTCATGCCTGGGGCTGTTTGGTTTGGCCACCCATGCTGCTGCGCAAAGGGTCAAAGAAATCGGCGTCCGGAAAGTACTCGGCGCCACGACGGCAGGCATCGTGGGGCTGCTGTCGAAAGATTTTCTCAAACTGGTCGTCATCGCCCTCGCCCTGGCCTCGCCGCTCACCTGGTTTTTTATGAAAAAATGGCTGGACAATTTCGCCTATCGCATCGATTTGGGCTGGTGGGTTTTCGCAGCGGCAGGTTTGGCAGCGTTGGCTATCGCTTTTCTGACGGTCGGTTACCAGGGACTCAAAGCAGCGCTGGCAAACCCGGTGAAATCATTGCGCAGCGAGTAATTCGTTAGTGGCCCCTTTTTTTTAATTGCCGGACTGGCACGGAGTGTTTTTTGCGCAGCAAATAGCCGGCAGAAAAAACAAAAAATTATGTTTCAGAATTATTTCAAGCTCGCCTACCGTAATCTGCTTTCCAATAAGCTCGTTTCGGGCATCAATATCATTGGACTGGGCATCGCCATAGCCTGCTGCATCACCGTGTTTTTGTTTTTAAAAAACTACTACACCATGGACAATTTCCATGTGAATGCAGATCGTATTTACATGGTGGAATATGTCGAAAACAGCGCAGAAAAGCAGGTTTTTGGTAATTCGCCCATGCCGCTGGGGCCGGCGCTGGCTGAAAATTTTCCACAAATAGAACGCTCCGTGCGGGTGGAGCTGAAGGGGGTCAGAACGTATCTTGGCAATCAGGTTTTCGATGAGCTTTTCTACTTTGCTGATCCGGGCTATTTCGAAATGTTCACTTTTCCCTTGCAGGCAGGTAGCGCCGCTGCACTCAACGACCTGGACGGTGTGATACTGAGCCACGAGTTGGCTGAAAAATACTTCCCCGGAGAGGACCCCATGGGGAAAGCCATCACCGTCGGCTTTGATGGCAGCCAGAAAAAAGGATTCACGGTGAAAGCTGTTGCGGCGCCTTTTCCGGAAAATACGGGTTTTCGTTTTGACCTGCTGGCGGGTTTCAACACCCTGGCTGCACTTGGCACGGAAGAAACAAGTGACTGGGCGGCCATGACGAGGGGTACGTTCGTGCAAATAAAACCCGGAACCAGGATTGAGGATCTGGAAAACAACCTGTCTCAATTTGTAGCACTCCACAATGCGGCCAACCTTGAAAAGCAAATTAAATCTTTCGTATTTGACAACCTGAAAAACCCTGATCCGAAGGCATACGAAGTCATCAACCGGCCTGCCGAAGCATCGCACCCCATGGCAACAGTCGTGTTTGCGGGGCTGGCCCTGCTGATGTTTGCGCTTTCCTGTTTCAACTACATCAATATTGCGCTGGGGCAGGCTGTTAACCGCCTGAAAGAAATCGGGGTGCGCAAGGTCGTCGGGGGCAGGAAGCGGCAATTGATTATGCAGTTCATGAGTGAAAACCTGCTGCTCTGTTTCATTGCGCTATTGCTGGGGCTGGCATTTGCGCAGATGTTATTGGTGCCTTTTTTCAATTCCATCATGGTGATGAAAATCTCCCTTTCGCTAACGGGCAACCTCGCCATCTGGGCCTTTCTTTTCATCCTGCTGGCAGTTACGGCAGTGGCATCGGGCGCTTATCCGGCTATGTACATCAGTTCGTTTCAGACAA
The DNA here is from genome assembly GCA_030147525.1 of Bacteroidota bacterium. Taxonomy (GTDB): domain Bacteria; phylum Bacteroidota; class Bacteroidia; order Chitinophagales; family Saprospiraceae; genus UBA6168. The sequence continues at coordinate 194,070 of JASBVF010000056.1, read as the reverse complement.
TTTCCATCTTCCGGGGCAAGTCGTCTTTTTCAAAAAAAAGCAAGCTTACACGGGTGTTATTATGCCTTCAGTTTGTACTGGCTTTCGCTACTGTCATCGGCGGCGTTTTGTTTATGTCCATGGGCGATGTTTGGAAAAAACAATCCTGGGGATATCAGCCGGAAGGCACTTTAGTCATGCGCCTTGATGAAGCCGGGCAGTTTGATTTGCTGAAAAATGAGGCGCTCCGAAATCCAAACATCCGGCAAATCGGCGGTGCTTCCAACCACGTCGGGGAGTCCGTTTGGCGCAGCCAGATATTAGTGGGCGATCAGGAGCAGGATGCGGCCCGGTTCGATGTAGGGGCGGGTTATTTTGAGGCAATGGGATTACAGCTCTCGCAAGGTCGTTTTTTTGATCCGCTGCGCAAAACGGAGGATGGGAATTCCGTCATTGTGAACGAACAAATGCTGCTGGACAATGACTGGGCTGACTATCAGGACCGCCAAATCCGCTCGGAAGGAAAGACGTATGATATTATTGGTGTGGTGGACAATTTTAAGCTTGCCCCAACCGGCGTGATGAAACCGGCAGTTTTTTACCTGACCGGAGAGGAGAACCTGAGCTACCTGGTCGTTCGCTATGCATCAGGCACAGGCGATCAGGTGGAGTCATTTATGAAAAACGCCTGGCAAAAACTGGACTCCGGCACGCCGTTCAGTTTTTTTCATCAGGCTCTGGTATTCGATCACTTCTTCCGGGAGTTCAATAATGTTTCAAAGCTCTTTGGCTACATTGCTGCGCTGGCACTGCTCATTGCCTGCATGGGGCTTTTTGGTCTTGCTTCGCAAAATTATGCCAGCAGGCTCAAAGAATCGGGCATTCGCAAAGTGCTCGGCGCTTCTCCCCGTCAGATCATTTTACAGGCTAATCGCAACTTCATCACCTTACTGCTCATCGCAGGCATATCAGCAACGGCGATCTGTTTTGGCATTTTTAAGGTAGCAGTTGTTCAGGCAGCTGATTTTGTGGGAAATATTGAACTCGGAATTTTACCTTATTTGCTTGCCAATGCCCTGGTATTCCTGATGGCTGGCATCGCTATGGGCTGGCAATCCTACCGACTGGCCAATGTGATGCCTGCAAAAACACTTCGCAGCGAGTGAAAGCCTGACAGGTATCTGTGTTTCTCGCCTCGCAATACCGCAAAATCTGTAAGGTTTTTCAGAAAGTCACCATGTGAAGTCTTTACGGAGGCAACGAATATTAAAAAGTTACCATGGGAAGTCAAAAAGTCCTTAACAAATAATAATTCGTCACCATGCATACTCAATTTGGAGGCAACGAATATTAATTTGTCATTATGCGAAGTCGTTCCGGGGAGTCCTTTATTAAAAGTGTAAACGTGCTGGTTCAAATCATCAACCCACCTCAACCCACCTCAACCCACTCAACCACAATCATAAAATGCTGTAAAACAGTGTAAACGAAATGTAAAAGGCTGTTTTCCTGCCTCAAAAGCCTTTAGATTTGGGGCATGAAAGGAAGTGTACTTCAAATCAGGATTTTGCCTGCATTGGTTTTGCTGTCCGGCTTGCTGGCGTTGCAGTGGGCCCTGGTGCCCGAGGCCGATACCGTCAGGCTTCAGCAAAAAAAAGAAAAAATCAACCTGGCCATGCGTCAGGCTGCCCACCGCCTGCTGGCTCATGCCGGCGACACAGCCAGTACAATTCCGCCGGTACGGCAGGTTTTTGAAAATGAGTTTCAGCTGCGCATCGAGCACCATTTTAACTACGACAGCCTGCCTGTGTATCTGCAAGCGGCGCTGGACGCTTACGGTATCGAGGATGATTACAACGTGACCATCAAAAGTTGCGAAGCGGCAGACGTGCTGTTGCTGGGTTACACCAGGGCCGATTTTATGAAAGAAAACGACGTTCCCTGCAAGGGTAGGGACCAAGGCGAAGGCTGCCATCTGCTCAGCCTCGTTTTCCCGGAATGGCAGGCTGGTCAGGCTGCTTCCGGCGACGGGCTGCGCTGGTTGTTGATGGGAGGCACGGTGTTGTCGCTGGGCTATCTGATTTTTACGCTTTGGTTTTTTGTTAAAAACAGCCGCCGGGCCGTGCAGGCCGAAGTGGTAGCTGACAACGGCGATTCTCTTCAATTTGGAAATACAACTTTCGAGGTGACGAATCAAGTGGTGCTCATCGATGGTCATCGTCAAGAGCTGACCTTCCGGGAGGCCAAGCTGCTCCATATTTTTAGTAAAAACATTAACCAATTGCTCGATCGGAGCCAATTGCTGGAAGAGGTTTGGGGAGACGAGGGCGTCATTGTCGGGCGGAGCCTGGATGTGTTTGTGTCCCGTTTGCGCAAAATTTTAAAAATGGATACCTCCGTAAAAATCGTCAATGTACACAGCGTGGGATACCGGATGGAGGTGGCTGAAAAATAGCGTAGTGGGCCATTCATCCGGTCATTAATAGAATCAATCATTCCTGAAAAATAAAATGCGATGAAGAAAATTTCAATCCTTTTCGGTAGTTTGTTGCTGGCCCTGTCCGTTTTTTCACAAGCGAAAAAAGTTGCTTTGCAGACCTCAACCATCGCTGTGGAGACTAAAAAAATCTCTTTAGAGGCGCTGACGAGGTCAGTCGATCAGCATGGAGTACCGGTGTTCAGCATGGATGGCCGGCTTTTCTCCGGTACCACTTACGACGAGTACGACGTTTCGGAAATCTGCCGGGAGGTAGTGATCTCCAACGGTTTAATTCAAAAGCAAACCGGCTGGTATTACGATGGTAAAAAGGAGCGGGAGTTTTTTTATAAAAACGGGCTGCTGCACGGCAAATGCCTGACCTACCACCGCAGTGGAAATGTGTTCTTTTTGGAGAATTACGCAGACGGGCAGTTGGATGGAAAACAATACCGCTACAACTGCGACGGCTCTCTTCAGGCAGAGTGGGACAGCGTAGGCGGTTTGCAGCTTTTCAGGATAGATTTTGAAGTGAAAAAATGCATCGGAAAATGCAAGCTTGACGAGGGCTGTTGAGTTCGCTCACCTGCTCCAGGCCAGTAAAATCAAGCATCGACGATCGACTCCCCGTCCAGGTTGGTCGTCAGCACTTCGCTCATAAAATCGAAAAACGGCCGCATAGCCTCGAACGTCAGCCGGACTTCTTCCAGGAAGTTTTCACTGGTAACTTCGGCATCGGTGAACGGCCGCATAACCACATACTGCTTTTTGCGGATGAGGTCGATGGCCGGGTGTTCGCGGTCGAAGCCGGAAGGTGCGGTTTTCAGTTCCTCACCTTTGAGCGCCCCGAAATATTTCACAAAAACCGGATCAGCGACGATGGCCCGGATGGGTTTGTCGTCCATGGCAAACTCCTCACGGATGCGTTTCAGGTCGGGCGAATTCGGATTCCAGAACCCACCGCCGGCAAAACTTTCGCCCGGCTGGATGTGCAGGTAATACCCTCCCCGGCGCAGTTTGGTAGCACGGGTGAACCCGGCGCCGAAGTTATTTTTGTACGGTGATTTGTCTTTTGAAAAACGCACGTCCCGGTAAATCCGGAAGAGTTTGCTGCCTTCCAGATGGTCGGTTTTCGATAGCTCCTTTTCCACCGCTTTCACGAATTTCTTCATGTTCGACTGAGCAGCCTCGTACCGGGGTTTATTTTCCTGAAACCAGTCACGGTCGTTGTTGGCGGCAAGATCTTGCAGGAACTGAAGCGTTTCCGTTTGAATTTTCATAAAAAAAGATTTTTGGCCAAGGTAAGATGCATGCTTTGAACCTGCAAATTTGAGGTGGCGGAAGGGTAGGGGGTTGAAAATATGTCCGCCTGCCAGGCACCGGTAATTTTACTGAACCGGAGGCAGGCTATCCGTTTCCGGTTTTTTCCATTGTTGAAAAAAGTGCTGGATGACATTGCCTTTGATCGGTGAGTTTCCGTTCAAAAGTACGCAAATACCGATGCCTTCCCGGCGGTCCAGCGCAATTTCACTGTGAAAATTATTGACAAAACCGGCGTGATAAACGATCGTGTCGGTACCGGGGGTGAGAATTCTCCACCCCATGGCGTAGGAAGCAGCGGCCCGGTCCAGCCATCCCGGCAGTATGCGCCGCTCCGAACCGGTGGAAATAACAGGGCGAAATACCTCGTCGAGGGTTTCGTTGGTCACGATGTCAGGGCGCTGCCCGAGGAGAATTTTGAGCCATTCGCCCATGCTTGTGATGCTGGCATTGATTCCGCCTGCCGCCGTGAAGCCATAATAATTTCTTGAAATCGTATCGCTGACCCAGCCCGATTCAGTGAGGTGGTGAGGCAGGGCTTTGTTTTGCCTTTGTTGCATGGATTCGAAGTCGCAGGAGGCTGAGGTCATGTGGGCCGGGTTGAAAATGTACTCAGCCAGCAGCTCCTCGTAGGGTTTGCCGGCGGCAGCCTCGATCACGAGTTCAATGACACAAAAAGCCGCATTCTGGTAACGGTACAATTCGCCTTCCCTGCCAAACAACCTGGCTGTTTTTAAATATTGTTTTAAAATCGTTTCCCGGTCAAAACCCTGCTCGATGAGGTTGTCGAAAGCATGGTAGGGCAGTCCGGTAGTGTGGGAGAGCAGGTGTTTGATTTTCGTTCGCTGCGCCTGTTTTTTATCTTTTAAATTAAAATCCGGGTAATATTTGTGAACCGGGTCATCCCAGTCGAGCAGGCCTTTTTTCACCAGAATGCCCGTGAGCACGCCCGCAAAACCTTTTGACAATGAGCCAATTCTGAAAACGGTGTGCGAATTGACCAGGTCGCTGCCCCCTGCCGTCAGCACCCCGTATCCTTTGAGAAATACAATCTGACTATCTCTCACGACTGCCACGGCTGCGCCCGGAGGCCCTGCTTCCAGCATGGCGTTGCTGAAGTACTGGTCGTAATCGTCGAGAAAAGCCTGAAGTGCGGAGTCGAGCGGCGGCAATTCAGGAACGACAGGCGCCGGCGCACCAAACGACATGTTGGAAGAGGGTGCTTCTTTACAGGAAAAAAGCAGTATAGAACATGCGGTCAAGCAGCTGAAGAATAAAAAGAAAGTTTTCATGTGGGGCGAAGATAAAAAGATTGGAAGAGTTGCCATATTTCACCAAAAGTGGGAGTGACAGTCAGCTGGCAGGGTAGGAGTTGTTTTAAAATACCTGTCTTTTTGTACCATTGCTTATGCCACTGAAAAAATTACAAGAACGGACCATACTTTTTACCGGATTTATTTTTGGACGATTCTTGCGTTTCTTACATTTGACGATTCAACATAACTACGGGAAAACCATATGGAATTCACGCTTAATCCTCAGATTGAACTCGCCTTTGACTACGTTCGAAACACGGACAAAAACATCTTCCTGACAGGCAAGGCCGGCACCGGTAAAACCACTTTTTTACGCCGAATCAAATCGGAAGGCTTCAAACGCATGGTCGTTGTGGCGCCTACCGGCGTGGCAGCTATCAATGCCGGCGGCATGACGATCCACTCCTTTTTTCAATTGCCTTTTGGCCCTCAGGTGCCGGGAGTGACAAGGGAGGACAGCCGTCAGCGGAAGTTTTCCGGCATTAAAATCAACCTCATCAGAAGTCTTGACCTGCTGGTCATTGATGAAATCAGCATGGTGCGAGCCGACCTGCTCGATGGCATTGATGAGGTGCTGCGGCGCTACCGCCGTCAATCCAAACCCTTTGGCGGAGTGCAATTGCTCATGATCGGCGACCTGCATCAGCTGCCTCCTGTTGTAAAAAATGAGGAGTGGGATTTGCTGCGACAGTATTACCAGACGCCTTATTTTTTCGGTAGTCTTGCCTTGCAAAAAACTGACCCGGTCACCATCGAGCTCAAACATATTTACCGGCAGTCGGATGATCAATTCATCCGTCTTCTGAACAAGGTGAGGGATAACAGAATGGATGCTTTGGTGCTGGAAATGCTCAACAGCCGTTACCGGGAAGACTTCCAGCCTGCTGATGATGAAGGGTACATTACTTTGACTGCTCACAACGCTTCCGCCCAGCAGATTAATGCTGAAAAACTGGCATCCATTGCGGAACCTGCCCATACTTTCAAGGCAAAAATCGAGGGTGATTTTCCGGGCCATGCGTACCCGACCGACGAAGTGCTGGAGTTTAAAAAAGGCGCCCAGGTGATGTTTGTGAAAAACGATATTTCCGCTGCCAAGCTTTACTATAACGGTAAAATCGGTCAAATCACCAGGATCGAAGAGGGGGTGATTTATGTAAAATGCCCTGACGACAGGGTGGAGATCAGCGTCACGTCGGTGGATTGGCACAACGTAAAATACACGCTGAACGAAACGACTAAAGAAGTCAGCGAGGAAATCGCCGGCACCTTCACGCAGTATCCGCTGAAACTGGCTTGGGCGATCACCATCCACAAAAGCCAGGGCCTCACTTTCGAGCGGGCCATCATCGACGCACAAGCGGCTTTCGCTCACGGGCAGGTGTACGTGGCACTGAGCCGGTGCAAGAGTTTCGACGGGATTGTGCTCCGTTCCAGGATTGCGCACTCCAGCGTAAAAACTGACTCGGTGGTCATAAACTATACCGAAGAGGCAGAAAAAAATGCCCCTGACGAGGCACATTTGAAACAGTCCAAGCAAGCTTATCAGCAGACGCTTTTGCGGGAACTCTTTGATTTTACGGGGATGAAGCGAACCCTTGGTCAGTTGAGCCGGCAATTTCTTGAACATGAAGGTTCCCTGCAAGGTAGTGCTGCTTCACAACTGAAAGCACTGGCAGGCAAAGCTGAAGAACATGTTTTTTCAATGGCGGAAAAGTTTCTGCCGCAGCTGTCGTATTACTTTTCTCAGGCCGATATGCCGGAAGCGTTTGAGCCGCTTCAGGGGCGGCTTAAAAAAGCCAGCGTATATTTCTCCAAACACCTGTATGACGACCTGTTGCCGGAGGCAAAAAACATTCAAATTCTGACCGACAACAAAGCTGTGCGAAAAACAGTCTCGGAGTTGCTGGAGAACCTTCAGAAGGAAATTTTTATCAAAAATGCCTGCTTTACGGCGTGTAAAGATGGGTTTTTCACGCGGGCCTACGTGCAGACAACCACGAACGCAGAGTTGGATTTTACTGCTGCGCAGAGTAGTCAGCCATCATCTTCAGGCTTTTCCAGGGGGCCGAAAGATCTGCCACACCCGGAACTCTACGCCCGGCTCTCTCGATGGCGGGATGAGGTGGCCGATGAAAATGGCCTGGAGCGTTTCGAAGTGCTGTCCACCCGTTCGCTGATTGAACTGGTACAGAGTCTTCCGGCGAATTCTGCAGCCTTGAAAAAAGTACGGGGCATTGGTGAAGTGAAGGTCAGGCGCTTTGGCGCAGCCATCATCGGGATCATTGAAAAATATTGCGAAGCAAATAATATTTCAACCAATCTGATGACGCAGGCCGAGCCTGTGAAAAGTTCAAAACCAGACACCAAAGCTCTCAGTTTCGAGCTGTTTGAGGCAGGAAAAACCATTGATGAAATAGCCGCAGAGCGGGGCTTCGTCCGGGGAACCATCGAAGGGCATCTGGCACATTTCGTCAGCCTCGGACAACTGGATGTTTTCAGATTAATGGAAAAGGAGAAGGTGGAGGAAATCAGTCAGTTTTTTGTGACGAATCAGACGCAGTCCAGCTCGGCAGCAAAGGCGAATTTTGGAGAGAAATATTCCTACAGTGAAATAAAAATGGTGCTGGAACATTTGCGGAACAGCGGCAGCGAATTTGCCTGACAAATTTTCTGTGTTAAGCTCTCCGGCTTTGATGCAGACGGTAAAACCTGGTCACTCCAACTCCACCTGTTTCGTTTGCGAGTAGAATTCCGTTTGAAAATTAAAAGTGTAGCGCCCATCGTTTTTTACCACGCTACCCGTGCGGACGAGGTAGACTTTTACCTTTCCGGGTGCCAGCCTGGAAAGCTGGCGGGGGGCAAAGGTGATCTCCGGTTTGGCGGACGAAGCATTGACTTCGAGGGTCAGGCTTTGGTTGTTGGCATCGGTAAAAATGAGCACCAGTTTTTCCTTTCCATCGAAAGGTTTCGCATCGAGTTTCAGGGTGAAGCCTTCTGAATTTTTAATGATGGAATCGGAAATTTCGAACCCCTGAATGGATGGAACATGGAAGTCGATCTTTTTTTCTTTCTTCAAATTATCAGTAAAATGGACCGGAATGGTTTCAGGAAGGTTAGCTTTGAGCTCTAATTCGTAGCGAATGACGCCGCCGGGCAGTGTTTTGGCTTCCATGTTATTTCCCAAAAATTTAACGCCATTTTGAAAAACAACAGAGCTGGTCTTACCGGATGGGGTTTTTTCTGCAAAAATTGACTCAGCTTTCAGGGTTTTGACGTCCTGTTCGTAGCGGGTGTAAATGTCAGCAAAAACGGCAGGGCTGTCAGGTTTGCTGCAAGCGAGAAAAAAAATAGCCAGAGCGAAAAGAAAATAGCTTTGCTTCATTTTTAAGGAAAATATTTAAATAAAAACCTGATTTATTCAAAGGCCCCAAAGGTAGGTAAAATCAGAACCGAGAAAAGTGAAAGTCTTGTTGTGAAGATTTTACCAGCAACCTGACAAAGGCAAGATAAACTGCTTTTGTTGTTCCCCTGACAAGAACGAGAGTTTTTGGAGGGGCAAATAGGCAGAATTGCTTTAAAATTAGACCTTCGTGCTCTTTGTTGATTGGGTTACTAAACTTAAGCTCCCGGTGGAACTCCTCTCAGAAATCGAGAATCAAAAAACTGACTTTTGCGAGAATTTGGTGGTGAAAACACTTTAACGAAGAATACTTTTGTGTTGTGGACTTGCTGTTCCTTCAAATTTTCAGAGGCGAGATGAATCAAATCACGAATCAATTTGGGGAATTGGCGTACCCGTGAGAGCATTTTGTGGGCAATTTAGTTTTCACTAATATTGCGCCACTCTCTGAAAAGGCAATTCAGATCATCATTCATATTAAAAAAAACTCAAGTTTATGGCACGTTATTTACTACTCACCATCGCATTGCTGTTTGCGGGTTTTGCGGCCATGGCCCAAACTTCGCTGCAGGGATCGGTGAAAGATGCTGACTCAGGCGAGCCGATTATTCTTGGTACGGTAGCCCTCTACAAAAATGGAGTGCTGGTTACCGGAACGGAAACCGACTTCGACGGGTACTACAGTATCACTGAAATTGACCCTGGTAATTACGACGTTGTGTTCTCCTACACAGGTTATCAGGAAACCCGGATTGCCGGTGTAACCATCAGTGCCGGTAAGGCCAATAAGGTGGACGCAAAACTTTCCTCTGGTGTTACCTTGCAGGAGATCGTGGTAAAATACGAAAAACCACTGATCGAGCAGGACAATACAACCCAGGGGAATACGCTTTCGAGCGAACAAATCAGAAACCTTCCAACTCGTGATGTCAACGCTCTGGCCTCACTGGGTGCGGGTGTAGCTTCCGCTGATGAGGGAGGCGCCATCAGTATCCGTGGTTCACGTTCAGATGCTACCAACTACTACATTGATGGTATTCGGGTAAGCGGTCGTATGGTTCCGAAGCAGCAGATCGAACAGCTACAGGTTATCACCGGTGGTGTGGAAGCCCGCTACGGTGACGTGACGGGGGGTATCATTTCTATTACCACCAGGGGACCTTCCGAGCGTTTCGGCGGTGGTTTGGAGTTGGAAACTTCCAAGTTTCTGGATCCTTACGATCAGCGACTGGCAAGTTTGACCCTGAGTGGTCCACTTTTGAAGAGCAAAGGAAAAACGGTTCTTGGTTACCGCCTTGGCGGTCAATACCAATATAATAAGGATGACGATCCTCCTGCCATCCCGGTTTACGTAGTAAAAGACGAAGTAAGGGATGCACTTGAGCAGCAGCCAATCCGTTTGATTGGCAACACAGCCAAGCCTGCAGCGGAAGTGTTAACCAATGCAGATGTCAATAAATCCAACTTTAGGCCTAACGAGGAGAGAACAACTTACGACTTTACGGCAAAGTTGGATGCCAGCCTGGGCAAAAACGTTGATGTTACCTTCTCAGGTACTTACTACAATATCAGGAACAAGTTTACGCCGGGTAACTGGCGTGTTTTCAATAGCCACAACAACCCGACAAACAACGATACCCGCTACCGGGGTAACTTCCGTCTTCGCCACCGTTTGGGTACCTCAAATGCTGCTACTGCGGACAACAAAGCAGGCTCTTTGATTCAGAACGCAGTTTACATTCTTCAGTTCGGTTACGAAAAGAGCGTAACCAGCACTGCTGACAAGCATCATGGTGACAACCTTTTTAACTACGGTTATATTGGAGACTACGACTTGCAGTGGGAGCCTTTCATCGATTTCACCCCGGGTGCGATCGGCGATTCTATTTTAGTGCCTTTTAACTTTACACATACAGATTATACTCGCCGGTTTATGGGCTACACGCCTAACACCGACATTAACCCTGTTCTGACTCGTTACATTCCTAATCCGGAAGATAATGATGACTTTGCGGATTTCGACGTAATCAATGGCCGGGTACCAGACTTCCTTGGTAACGTTTGGACCAACCTGCACACTAACATAGGCCAGATTTATAACCTGAACAGTAAGAGAGACAGAGACCTCTACACCTTCAATGCCAATACATCTTTTGAGCTTGTTCCTAAGGGTTCCGGCGGCGCCCGTCACAACATCCAGTTCGGTTTGCTTTATGAGCAAACAGTGAGCAGAGGTTATGATATCAACCCACGCCAACTCTGGACGGTAGCACGATTGCTGGCCAATCAGCACCTTGACGGTCAGGCAGTTGATACAACGCAAATCGTCGGTTCTTTCAACGCTCCATACCTTTCAATTGATGCGTTTACAGGTGATACGATCCTTTATGTACCGGATTCTGCCTATGCAGTTTATGCTGCCGGTGTTCAGCTGGACGCTACAGACAAGCAGTTTTTCAGAAATGTACGTGACGTATTGGGTGCACAGATCAATGAGTATGTAAACATTGATGGAATGAACCCCAATGATCTGAGCCTTTCAATGTTCTCTGCGAGAGAGTTGAACGACTTCAACAATATTGGCCTCAACTATTGGGGTTATGACTATCTTGGAAACAGACTGGATGGTGTTACTTTTGAAGATTTCTTTACAGCTGAAGACGCAAACGGCATCCGTACCTTCCCGGTAGCAGCCTTTTCACCAAACTATCAGGCTGCCTACATCCAGGATAAGTTTACCTTCAAAGATGTCATTTTCCGTGTTGGTTTGCGTGTTGATCGTTTTGACGCCAACAGCAAAGTGCTGAAAGATCCCTACTCGCTCTACGATGTGATCAACGCAGGTGACTTCAGGAATCGTTTTGGAACACAAATCCCGGGCAACATTGGCGATGATTTCAAAGTGTATGTTACCAGCGAAGGTGGTGAATCGGTTCAGGCATACCGTGATGGTGATACCTGGTACTTCCCGACTGGTCAGCCGGCGAATAACGGTTTTGAAATTTTCGGTGGTGGTCTGGTTTACCCTCGCTACGCTGAAGATGATGAAGTTAAGCGTAACATCACCAGCAAAGGCTTCGATCCTGATGTTTCTTTCGAAGATTATGAGCCACAGATTAACTGGATGCCTCGTTTGGCCTTCTCGTTCCCGATTTCAGACGAAGCTAACTTCTTTGCTCACTATGATGTGCTTGTACAGCGCCCACCGAGCAACAGCTTTGTTAGCCCGTTGACTTATTTCTATTGGGAAACCAACGGTAGCGGCCTTCGTGCCAATGCTAACCTGAAGCCGGAACGCACCGTAGATTACGAAGTAGGTTTCCAGCAGAAACTCAGCAACTCTACAGCGCTGAAAATTTCAGCATACTACAAGGAATTGCGGGACATGATTCAGAGCCGCTTCTTCCAGTTCATTCCTGCTCCTGTCAATAACTACGAGACCTATGACAACCTCGACTTTGCGACAGTTAAGGGTTTCTCTATCAGCTATGACATGCGCAGAACGGGTAATATCTCGATGAACCTTTCCTATACGCTTCAGTTTGCTGACGGTACTGGTTCTGACGCTAACTCTTCACGGGGTGTTGGTGGTCGTGGTATTCAGCGGACCCTGTTCCCGATGAGCTATGATGAGCGTCACCGTATCAGTGGTATTGTTGACTATCGCTACGGTTCCGGCAGGTCTTACAATGGTCCAACGATCGGAGGTGTTGACATTCTTGCAAATACAGGTTTGAACATAACGGGTATTGCAGTGTCAGGTCGTCCATATACTTCAGCACTTCGTCCGGAAATCCTTGGTGCTTCCGGTATCAGGGGTTCTGTGAACGGAGCGAGACTTCCATGGAACATGACCATCAACGCTCAGGTTGACAAATCTTTCAACCTGACGAAGCCAGGATCGACTAATTCCCTTGGTTTAAATATATACCTGCGTGTATCGAATGTTTTCGACCGTCGGAATATCCAGAGCGTTTATCGCTTCACAGGTTCACCAAAGGACGATGGTTTCCTCAATTCTTCTCAGGGTGTTAACTTCCTCGCAGGAGGATTCAACGCAGGAGAAAGTCAGGAAGCATTCCTTGCTGCTTATTCCTGGAGGTTGTTGAATCCAAACAATTACAGCCTTCCAAGAAGAATTTTCTTTGGCGCTATCTTCGATTTTTAACGATAAATTTTCACAGTGTGTAAAACCGGTATTCACCGGTTTTACACACGTTTAATCTAAAAAGTTTACCATGCGTAGTTTTAAAAAAATATTTGCGGTCGCAGTAAGCTTGTGGGTTATATCTACATCGGCATTTGCCTATTATAACCCGAAAGAGCAAGCTCCTAAGCCGAACTCCCGGATTAAGTACCGGGAAGAGTGCACGACTGCGAAACGGCAGACTCAGCAAGATGTGAACAACATACGCGCTACGTTGACCACCGGCGGTGACGTTTGGTGGAACCGAAGTGATGGAAAGTATGTGGTGCCGAAAGTTGAGCCTGGCCAAACGGAAGTTTCTTCCATCTTCGCCGGTGCTGTTTGGCTTGGTGGTGTTGACCCGGGAGGTAACCTGAAAATTGCTTGCCAGCAGTACGGAAACAGTAACAACAACTCCGATTTCTGGACGGGCCCGCTCACGCCGGACGGTGGAACAACGTCAAAAGATGTATGTGACCGTTGGGATCGCTTTTTCGAAGTAACCCGTGAAGAAATTGAGCTTCACCTGGAGCTTTTTGCAGCTGCAAGAGACGAAGGCGCCGATTACACGGAGGACATGATTCCTCCCGGTGTGAGAGGATGGCCAGCTAAGCGTAATCCTTATTTCTTCTCAATCAATCAGTTTGACCTGCCTGATACTGATCAGGGTTTGGCTGGTTTCTGGGATGAAGACGGCGATTTGTTTTATGATCCGCTGCAAGGTGACTTCCCGATTATCGAGATTAGAGGTTGCGAAGAGGATGCACAGGGAAACAGACTGCCTCCTCAGTATCCTGACCAGATGTTTTTCTGGATCTACAACGATGAAGGTGGTGGAGCAACTCACGGTGAATCCAATGGATTTACCATTCGTATGGAAGTTCAGGTACAAGCTTTCGCTTACGCTACCAACGACCAGATCAATGACATGACTTTCCAGCGCTACAAGCTGATCAACCGTGCAAATGAGGATATTGACAGTACCTTCTTCGCCATGTGGGTGGATGCAGACCTTGGTTGTTCTGAAGATGACTTTATTGGTTGTGATACAAGCCGAAGCCTTGCTTACACTTACAACGCAGACGCTGAAGATGGAACAGTCGGTACTACTTGTCCGGTATTTGGTTCCAACACGCCAACCTACGGCACTGAAATTCCGATCATCGGAGTTGACTACTTCCGTGGCCCATTGGATGAGAACCGGAATGAATTGGGGATGTCATCCTTTACTTATATTAACCGTGCCGGTTCAGGTCAGCCACCACCAGACCCTGCAACTACTGACCCTGGTACAGACGTGGAATTTTATCGATACCTCTCAGGCAGCTGGAGGGACGGAACGCCTTTCACCTTTGGTGATGATGCGTTTAACCCGGGTAGCAACGAGTTTATCAAATATGCATTTATCGACGATCCAAATGACCTGAATGGTTGGTCCATGTGTACAGCAACGCTGCCTGCATACGATCGCCGTACGGTTCAGGCTTCAGGTCCGTTCATTCTTCAGCCAGGTGCTGTAAACGAGCTGATCATCGGAGCTGTATGGGTACCAAATCTTGAATACCCATGTCCGGATATTTCCAGACTGAAAAATGCAGACGATATTGCTCAGGATTTATTCGATAACTGTTTTGACCTGGTTGATGGCCCGGATGCTCCGGATGTTGACTGGATCGAATTGGATCAGGAACTGATCGCTGTTTTCACAAATTCCAAGACTTCCAACAACTACCTTGAGAGTTACGAAGAAGAAGGAATCGGTTTCCCTGAAGATGTTGACAATACCTACAACTTCGAAGGTTACCTGCTGTATCAGTTGAATGGCCCAAATGTTGGACCAGCTGACTTTGACGATCCTAACAAAGCAAGGTTGATCCAGTGGGTGGATGTTAAAAACGGCATCAAAACACTGTATAATTGGAAGGCTGTTGAAAACCCAGGTGCTGCCACTGATCCAAGTGCGCCTGACTTCATCTTCTTCCCCGAAGTGAAAATTGAAGGCCTCGATCAGGGGATCAGACATACATTCCCGATCAAGGAAGATCAATTTGCTACGGGTGACCGTCGTTTGATTAACCATCGGAAGTACTACTTCTCTGCAAAAGCATATGCTCATAACAACTACGAGCAGTTCGATCCGCTTACGCAAAGCGGCCAAAAGATAACTTATCTGGAAGGTCGCCGGAATATCAGGACTTATTCGCCGATTCCAAGGCCTATTCTTGACAGATCGCTCAATGCCAAGTATGGCGATGGCCCTGTCATCACCCGTATCGACGGTGTTGGCGTAGGTGGAAACTTTGTAGATATCTCAGATGAGACTCGTGCCAAAATCCTCGACGGAAGCTTCAATGGCGAAATCGTTTATAAGGAAGGCAGGGGACCGATCGATGTAAGAATTTACAACCCACTTGATATTGTTGACGGTGACTTCGAGGTGACCTTCGTAGATGAAGACATGAGCAACAACAAACTGGACTCCAGAGTATCTTGGTTGTTCAGGGATTTGAACAGCAACGATGCTCCTATTCTTTCTGACACGACGATTGCCTCACTCAACGAACAGATTTTTGGCCAGTACGGATTCTCTATCTCTATCGGGCAAACAGCTGATGTGGGCACATGGGCCGATCCAACCGATGGAGCTATTGGCTACGAGGCAACCTACCGGGATCCGGATAAACCATTCTGGTTCAGAGGTATTCCGGATGGATTTTCTACAGCCAGTAACCCATTGACCAGCCTTGTTTTTGACTACGTT
Organism: Bacteroidota bacterium; assembly: GCA_030147525.1. Lineage (GTDB taxonomy): Bacteria > Bacteroidota > Bacteroidia > Chitinophagales > Saprospiraceae > UBA6168. The sequence goes on along the minus strand of JASBVF010000056.1, from coordinate 178,629 downwards.
CGTTACAAGGATAAATGGCTGAACCGCAGGCATGAAGTATTGGCGCAAATCGGACCTGGTTATTTTATTCCTTACATGATCGCTGACTGGGAAGCAAGGCCACAACAAAACGAGGCTTTCTACATCAGTCCGGCATGGAAGCAGGGTAATGCCAACCTCGTCAACGATGAAGCTTTGTTGAAAAACCTGAGAAATGTTGATATTGTCTTTACTGCCGACAAGAGTAAATGGAGCCGCTGTGTGATTGTCGAATCAATGATTAATCAATACGGATTGGCACTCAACGAGAACGGTTCGCCTATTACCTCTGACGGAGGTAACGTGCAGTTCGACCTCCGTAACGGCGATTCCGTAGGCAAAGAAGACAGCGACGGCGACGGTCTTCCAGATAAAGATGGAGATGGCAAAGGTATGGGATGGTTCCCAGGATACGCCATCGACGTTGAAACCGGCGAACGCCTGAACGTTTTCTTCAGTGAAAACTCTGCTTACTCTGCTGCAAACGGCTTCCTGAATGCTTACCAGGACGGCAAGCCAAACGGTGCAGACATGATGTTCAACCCGACTTCAGAGGCGGTCTTGAGTGCATTCACACCGTTTAACCCAATGCATTACTATGCCGGTGGTCAGCACTTTGTTTATGTCACCAACGAAAAGTACGATAGCTGTGCTTATCTGAGATCTCGTTTCGATCCTAAAGAAACGCCACTTAGAAAAGTAAATGGCTTGAAGCGTGTACTGTGGGCTGGTCTGCCAATTATGGCAACCAATACTAAGATGCTGCCTTACGCTCAGGGACTTATTCCAAACGAAGCAACAATTAAGCTGCGTGTTGATAACCCATACGCTGTGGCTGTAGGAACCAACGAATTCAAAGGTTATCCTACTTACCGCTTCACCATTGAAGGAAAACAGGCTGAGCCATTGGATGCTATCGGAGTTGAGAATGCATTGGATATGATCAATATAGTACCTAACCCGTACTACGCATTTTCAGAGTATGAAGATGCCCGGGTGTCCAATATTGTGAAAATCACTAACCTGCCGGCGAAGTGTGTGGTAACTATCTACTCACTTGATGGTAAGTTCATCCGCCAGTATAACAGAGACGAGCAACCGCCATCTCCGACAGGTAACGGAATCCCGAGTGCTCAAATCATCCCTGACCTTGAGTGGGATATTAAGAACAACAAGGGTATTCCGGTTGCTGCAGGTGTTTACCTCATTCACGTGAGAGCTCCAGGACTTGGAGAGCGTACGCTCAAATGGTTTGGCATCAACAGGCAGTTTGACCCGTCAGGGAATTAATCGCTAATGGCTTAATTGTCAGAATGTTAGTTGGTTGGATTGTTAAATGCTGGTCTAAATGAATATTTTGATAGCTTTTAACAATCCAACCCTCTTCCAAGCTGACGAACTAACCATTCAACTATCATTTTTTTCAAAAGAAAATCTATGAATAGGTCTATATACTTTTTCTTTTCATTAGCGCTTATCGGGCTGGTTTCCGTGCCATCCTGGGCTGGCAACCCTGACCGTCAGGGCGAAGCCGGAGCGCCTGAGTTGCTGATGAATCCCTGGGCTCGCAGCTCAGGCTTACATACCATGACAACCTCGATGGTTGGCGGTGTTGAGGCTATGCGCCTGAACGTAGCAGGCCTTGCACGCATTCCTAAAACTGAGGTTGTTTTTGGTCATACAATCTACCTCAGAGGTACGGATATTTCAATCAATGCTTTGGGCGTAGCTCAAAGAATTGGAAAAAACAGTGCCATCGGCATCAGCCTGATGTCCCTTGATTTTGGTGAAATCCGCCGGACAACAGCCCTTCAGCCGGAAGGCACCGGCGCTACTTTCTCGCCCAGATACTTCAACCTGGGTGTGGGTTTCTCTCACATTTTTGAAAACAAGGTATCTGTTGGTGCATTGGTGCGCATGGTCTCTGAAGGTGTCGAAGATGCCACTGCTTCTGCGGTAGCGCTTGATGCAGGTGTTCAGTACGTTACCGGTGAGCGGGAGAACTTCAAATTTGGTATCTCCCTCCGCAACGTAGGTGGCCGTATGCAATTCAGAGGTGAGGGTTTGTCTCAGGAGTTTCAAATTCCGTCTTTTGACAATGAGCATGGCATCGTCGCAAACCAGCGTCCGACCAGCTTCGAATTGCAGTCAGTGCTTAACATCGGTTTGTCCTACGACTTTTATATTGCAGGCAACAACCGTATCACTGCCTTGGGTAATTTCACCTCCAACGCATTTTCTGAAGATCAGATCGGCGGTGGACTCGAATTTTCCTTCAAGGAGATGGTTATGTTGAGAGCTGGTTACAAACTTGATTTCGGACAGGTAGCACAAAACAATGCTAACGCAGAACCACTTTACACAGGTATTGCTACAGGCGTTACACTGAACGTTCCTGTAAGCAAGAAGGAAGATGCTCCTAAAATAGCATTTGACTATGCTTATCGCACGACTAAGATTTACGATGGTACGCACAACCTTTCTGTGCGTATCAATCTCTGATTTTCAAACGGCGAGCCTGGTTTCTGAGCAGCCCCGCCCTTGAATTTTCAGCCCGAAAGTTTCATCTTTCAAGGGCAATCTTTAAATTTGCAAACTCGAAAAGGCAAGAACGTTTTCATCCATTGAGGTGAAAGCGTTCTTGCCTTTTAAGCAATCAGATCAAATAGCCCTGGGTCGAGCCGTTTTTTTTGTATTTTTTGAAAAACAGTATTGCTTGAACGGGGGGATTTCCACTTTTTTGCTGAAACGCCTGATTTTTCAAGGCTTTTGCCCTTGAGAGATCAAGCTTTAGTTTAGCAGAAGAGAGGCTTTTTATTAAACAGACTACCTTAGGAATCAGAAGCATTGGGTAAAAACAGCCAGTGAAGCGCTTTTCGTCTCAAAGTTTCTATTCTGGCATGCCAACAGGCAATTATAAAATTATCAATCATGGCAAATTACACTTATCTGACCCAGGAAGGGTACGACAGATTAAAGGCTGAACTGGATGAAATGAAAACAACAGGCCGCCAGGATGTGGCAAAAGCTATTGCCGAAGCAAGGGAAAAGGGCGACCTTTCGGAAAATGCAGAATACGATGCCGCTAAAGATGCGCAGGGCATGCTCGAAATGAAAATTAATGAACTCGAAAAAACGCTGGCGCACGCCCGTATCCTGAACGAAAGCGATATGGACACTTCGGAAGTGCGGCTTCTGACCAGCGTCACTATCAAAAACAAAAAGAACGGAGCGCAATTGACGTACAAGATTGTTTCTGAATCGGAAGCGGATCTGAAGGCAAAAAAAATCTCGGCTTCCTCTCCCATTGGCAGCGGCCTGCTCGGAAAAAAGATTGGGGAAGTTGCCCAGGTTCAAACCCCTGCCGGTTTAATGGAATTCGAAGTGCTCGACATTACCATTTAAACATTTAAGGAAGCATGCGAGTTATTAGTTGTTGACAATCAACCGTATAGCAAATAATTAAACTCCTAATTTTCAAGTCATGGCCAGTATTTTTACAAAAATTATCAACGGAGAAATCCCAAGCCACAAAGTTGCCGAAACGGATGATTATCTTGCGTTTCTGGATATTCATCCAACAGCGAAAGGCCATACGCTTTGCGTGCCGAAAAAGGAAGTGGATTACATTTTTGACCTGGACGACGATACACTTTCCGGTTTGATGCGCTTTTCAAAACGGGTAGCCAAAGCACTTGAGGCGTCCATTGTTTGCAAGCGGGTGGGCGTGTTGGTGATCGGAACGGAGGTGCCGCATGCTCATGTTCACCTGATTCCGTTTCAGTCGGAGCGGCAGATGGATATTTCATCCTCAAAACTTCAATATTCCAGCGAAGAAATGGCCGAAATAGCATCGGCTATTCGCTCTAATTTCGTCTGATTTTCAATTCGTCTGCGATACAAGCAAAAAAGGGAGCTATGTCAGGTAGCTCCCTTTTTTGTTTTCATGTCTTGGGCCTCAGGTTTTTGATTTCCGGTCAGGATTATCTTTTAAAAAACTGCTCCAGTCCTTGTATTTTTTTCCACCGCCCAGCACTGAACTGGATTGGTAATAATGACAAACAGCCGTAGCCAGTGCGTCCGTAGCATCAAGGTAACTTTCGTTAAGTTTTACTTTCAAAATAGTCTCCAGCATAGAGGCAACCTGCTCTTTTGATGCATTCCCGTTGCCGGTGACAGATTGCTTGATTTTTTTAGGCGAGTACTCCGTAATTTCGACGCCTTTGGTGATGGCTGCAGCGATGGCTACGCCCTGGGCCCGGCCCAGTTTCAGCATGGACTGCACGTTTTTTCCATAAAAAGGCGCCTCGATGGCCATCTCCTTTGGCTTAAATTGCTTGATAACCTTTTGTAGCTCTTCAAAAATTTTTTTGAGCTTAAGTTGCTGTTCATCAAGGTTATGCATCGTGATGACACCAAGATCTACTAGTCGAAGCTGGCGGTTTTCCACTTCGATGATTCCGTACCCAAGCACGTTGGTACCGGGATCCACGCCGAGCAGACGATATTTTATTTTTTCACTCATTTGATTTGCTTTCCGGGCGTAAAGCTAACTTCGCAGCGGAGGATATCCGTCCTTCAGACCGAAAAACTGATGATTGAGTGAAACCTTCTTTCAAAAAAATCTTCAACATCGCCGTCAAGGCGGCCATTGCCTCGCTTTTGCTTTGGGCTATTTACCGGCAGGTGTTTGCACGGGAAAACTTTACGGACCTGTGGCAGGCGTTTAAATTGCACTTCGAGTATCCGGACCTGATCTGGTTGGTTGTGGTAGTTGCATTGGCACCGGTGAACATTGCCCTGGAAGCGCTGAAATGGCGGGAGCTCATCCGGGGATTTTCAAAGCTGAATTTCTGGAGAACATTTCAGGCTGTTCTTGCAGGAACGACCATTGCTATTTTTACACCAAACAGGGTAGGGGAGTATGGCGGCCGTGTGCTTTTCGTGGAAAAGGGGCAGGGCTGGAAAGCCGTCATCGCTACGATGGTGGGGAGCCTCAGCCAGTTGCTGGCGCTTTTGTCAGTCGGGTTGCTGGGGGCTATTTATTTTTCATTGAAATTTCTGGACCCGGAGCCTTACGTCGTTCCGGTGGTTTCTTTTCTCGGCGTATCCTTTGTCGGGTTGCTGTTTTTCACCTTTTTCAACATCGACCTGATGGTGCCATTGGCAAAACGCATTCCTCAAATTGATAAAATAAAGAAACACCTGCGCCACCTCACCGTACTCAAGCACTACCACTGGAAGGAGTTGAGCGGAGCGTTGGGGTATGCATTTCTGCGGTACTTTACTTACTCGCTGCAATACTATTTTTTACTTCAGTTTTATGATATTCCTGCGCCATTCTTAACTGGCATGGCTGGTGTTGCTACGATCTTTCTGGTTCAAGCGAGCGTACCCCTGCCGCCTGTCATGGGGCTTCTGGCGAGGGGAGAAATTGCTCTGTTCGTTTGGGGGCATTTTGCGGAAAGCCAGGTGAGCATTCTGGCCGCCACCTTTTCACTTTTCGTAATAAATATTGCTGTACCGGCGTTACTCGGGTTGGTATTCATCATTCAGGTAAATATTCTTAAATCACTGGGTTATGAAAATGGTAATGGCTCCTAAAATATTGTCTTTCAGCCTGTTAATCTTTGGATTGTCACCCTTGAATTTAAAGAATGTTGACTACGAATTGGCTTTGTATGCCAAAAAAAAGACGCTTAAAGCCCAAACTGCCAACCCCTGCAAGACGATCAATACCGTTTTCCTATCCGGCGAGGAACTGACCTACAAAGTTTATTACAACTGGAATTTCATCTGGATTGCGGCGGGCGAGGTTACTTTTCGGGTAATTGATGACGATGATCAATACCATTTTCAGGTGATCGGGGAGACGTATGAAAGTTACGACTGGTTTTTCAAGGTCCGGGACTACTACGATACCTGGGTGCAGAAGGATAACCTGCTGCCTATCATGGGCATCAAATCCCAACTCGAAGGAAAATACCGCCTCTACGACTACGTCACCTTCGATCAGTTTCGCAAGACGGCTTACAACGAACGGGGCAAAGCCAAAGACGATATTCGAGAGCGCAAAACCTACAAATTGGACGGGTGTATGCACGACATGGTCAGCATTCTTTACTATGCCCGCAATCTTGATTTTAAAAACTACAAAACCGGAGATACCTTTCCTGTAAAAATTTTTGCAGACAAGAAAATCTGGCCACTCACCGTCACTTACGGCGGCCGGGAGAAAGACAAAAAAATCAAGGAGCTTGGCCGCTACAACACCATGAAATTTTCACCGCAGGTGATTGAAGGCGACCTGTTTCCGGAAGATACGGAAATGAATGTCTGGGTTACCGACGACTCTAACCGGCTTCCGCTCATCATTGAGTCGCCGCTGTCCGTTGGGTCGGTGAAGGCAGTTTTAAAAAATCACAAAGGACTAAGGTTTCCCGTGGCGGCTAAAATTGGAAACTGAAAATTTGGGTATTTTTTACAATTCACCCGATTTTCAGACTATCGTTTTGTTTACTGACAAAGATTCTTTTCCTTTCGATTTTTAGCTGAAATCCGGCTTCAATGAAACGGATCAGGTGCATTTAATGCGTTTTAATAAATGCAGAGAATTGGCCTGAACTCAGTCAACAATTCGTGAAAAACATACCTGCTGATCAAAAACCTGTTTTGCAATCATCTGCCATGAAAAAACTCATCTGGGCGGCCGTGCTGCTTTTCGCATTTGTCCTCGGCGTTTTACTTACCCGCTGGTATTTTCAACGAACACATAAAGTGGAAACGGAAAACTCCACCATACTGCTGGAGCGCATCAAACAAGTGGCAAAACTGGTGACCGTGGAAGGGTACTTTTCTGAAATTTACGACTACAAGGATTACTACGGCTACGACATGAGCTTTTTCACCAAAAAAGCGCTGCTGAAAGTAAAAGCCAAAGTGTCAGCCGGTTACGACCTCGAAAAAATGAAAGTTACCGCCTTCCCGGAGGCAAAAATTATTCGCATCTCCGGCATTCCGCCGGTGACAATCCTGTCGATTGAGCACGACATTGAGTACTACGATGTGCAGGAAGGTTTTTTCAACAGTTTCACCACGGAAGATTACAATAAGCTGAACGCCAGAGCCAAGGAATTCATCAGGGAAAAGGCGCTGGACAGTGAGCTGATGGATCAGGCAGCCGGCCAACGCAACCTGGTTTTTGAAACCATTCGGATCATGGCAGAGGGTATGGGCTGGGAAGTAGAAATCGAAGGGCTGGAAAACGATACGTTTCTGGACGACAAATTGGAATAGCCAACCGCTGACGAAACAAAACATCGCATTTCCTTAGGATAAAGCTAAAAAAATCTAATTTTAGCCCGATTTTAAAACTACGTCACTTTTAAAAATAAATTCTTAACAAAACGAGACAGCCGGCAGGCTTGAGAGAGAAATTTTTCATCACGCCGGCAATTAAAAACCTAACTCATGGATGCAGCAATTGGATTAATGATTTTCGGATGGTTATTTGTTTTGGTGTGGGTGCCGTTGGTGGTATTATCCCAAAGAAAAGTTCATCCCAAAGCGCTGTTTACGTTGTTTTTTGCCGAAATGTGGGAGCGCTTCTCTTTCTACGGTATGAGGGCTTTCCTCGTGCTTTATATGACAGGAGTGTTGTTCCAGCAAATGATTCAAGGCGAGGCAGATGCACGGGCTTACGGAATTTATGGAGCTTTCAACGCCCTGCTTTACGCAGCCCCGGTGATCGGGGGGATGGTGGCCGACAAGTTACTTGGCTTCCGGCGTACGATTATGCTGGGTGGTATTTGTATGGCGCTGGCACAATTTACCCTCGCAGGCAATGCGGCCTTTCTCGGAAATGAAATTGTATTTTTTATCGCACTTGGACTTTTGGCGGTAGGTAACGGCTTTTTCAAGCCGAATATCTCCAGTTTCCTCGGAACTTTTTATGATAAAAATGACCCCCGGAAAGATGGTGCGTTCACCATATTCTACATGGGTATTAATATCGGTGCGTTCCTTGCGCCGCTTACCTGTGCATACCTTGCCCAGGAGGTTGACTGGTCATTAGGCTTTTTGGCAGCCGGTATCGGTATGGTGTTGGGAATTGTCGTGTTTTGGAAAAACATGTCGAAGTACGAAGACAAAGGCAATCCGCCCAGCATGGAAGCACTCAAGGAAAAAGTTTTTGCCGGTATTTCACGGGAAACAGCTGTTATTCTTGCTTCCGTCATCGCTATTCCGGTTTTTGCATTCCTGATTGACCTGGAACAAATCACGAATTACATCCTGGTTTTTGGTGGTTTGGGTGTGTTAGGATACATCGTTTACGGAGCGATCACCATGCCCGACAAGGAAGACGGTCAGCGGTTGCTGGTCTTTTTCTTCCTCTTTTTCTTCCACATGATTTTCTGGATGCTGTTTGAACAGGCAGGCGGTTCGTTGACGATCCTTGCTGATCGTTACGTAAACCGGGAAGGGTTCACGGCTGGTCAGCTTCAGTCGATCAACCCGTTGTTTATCATGCTGCTTGCCCCGGTTTTCTCCTGGATATGGTTGAAACTGTCAAAAGCTAAAAAAGAACCACGGACACCGATGAAGTTTTTCTACGGTCTGCTTCAAATGGCACTGGGTTATTTTATCATCGTTTGGGGAGCAAGAGCAGCGTTGCCAGGTTTGGAAGGTTTACCCATCGATGGTGAAATTCCGGCAGCCTCACTTATTCCATTGGTTTTCATCGTAGGGATGTACCTGTTCCACACCACTGGTGAGCTGAGCCTTTCACCGGTAGGGCTTTCCGTAGTGACAAAGCTTTCTCCGGCAAGAATGGTAGGTTTCATCATGGGATCATGGTTTTTATCCATCGCTTTTGCACACAAAATTGCAGGGGAACTGGGTAAAATGATTGCTACACCTACTGAGGGAGGTGATGCGGCCACTGCATTGAAAGCCTTCGCTGATGTTTACATGAATTGGGGGGTCTATGTCACGCTGGCAGCAGCGGGACTTTTGCTAATCCTGTCGCCCATTTTGAAAAAATGGATGCACGGTATTCACTAGTGCTTTTTAAAATATCAGCGTAAAAAAAGCCCTCAACCGGCTCGAGTGGTTGAGGGCTTTTTTATTTCGGTAAAAAAAACAGGAACATGGCTCAACACAAAAACGAAATCCTTGGCCATCCGCGAGGCCTTGCTTTACTCTTCCTGACGGAAATGTGGGAGCGCTTCAGCTACTACGGCATGAGGGCGATTTTTTCACTGTACATGATCAATGCCCTGATGTTTTCAAAAGCAAAAGCCTCCGAAATCTACGGCAGTTACACGGGTCTTGTTTACCTGACACCGCTGCTCGGCGGGTACGTCGCCGACCGGTACTGGGGCAATCAACGCAGCATCCTTGCCGGCGGAATGTCGATGGCGCTTGGGCAGTTTTTCATGTTTCTTAGCGGGTGGTTTTACGAAGATCAGGCGTTTGCGATACCGTTCATGTGGAGTGGTCTGGCCTTTCTTATTCTGGGAAATGGCTTTTTCAAACCCAACATTTCCTCCATGGTGGGCCAACTCTACGAAGAGGGCGACCGGAGAAGGGACGCAGCTTTCACCATTTTTTACATGGGCATCAACATGGGAGCTTTTCTGGCGCCGCTGGCATGTGGCTTTTTGGGCGATACCGGCAGACCGGAAGACTTCAAGTGGGGCTTTTTGGCCGCATGCGGCGGAATGATCACCGGTACGCTGGTTTTCTATTTTTTTAAAAACAAATACGTCGTCACGCCGGATGGCCTACCAGTGGGTGCGTTGCCGAACAAAGCCATGCCAGACAAAGACGGTTTGCCCTCAGCTGACTTAGATCCCAGGCAGATTATGATTGCGGCGGTCACTGGTTTAGCAGCTTTTCTGCTGCTGTGGCTGGCGGCAGACTTTGACATCATCGGTTCACTGATTTATGCCCTCTGCATTGCGGTGCCGACGCTGATTTTCATCGACAATTCACTGAGTAAAGTGGAGCGGGACCGCATCATCGTCATTTTTGTTTCTGCATTTTTCGTCATTTTTTTCTGGGCGGCTTACGAGCAGGCTGGGGCCTCTCTGACGTTTTTTGCGGAAGAACAAACTAACCGGAGTTTGATGGGAGGAACCATCCCTGCAAGTACTTTTCAGTCGGTGCCGGCGGCTTCGGTCGTGATTTTGGCGCCGGTGCTGGCGGGGTTGTGGGTGTTTTTATCAAAAAGAAAACTGGAGCCAAATTCCCTGGTAAAACAAGCGGTCGGGTTGGTCATTCTGGCGATGGGTTACGTAGTGATTGCCTACGGCGTGAAAGGCGCCGGTATTGGTGTGAAAGTGAGCATGGGTTGGCTCCTGGCGCTATACGTGATCCATACGATTGGGGAACTTTGCCTCTCACCGATCGGGCTGAGCCTCGTTTCAAAATTATCTCCGGTGCGCTTTGTTTCATTGCTGTTCGGGGTTTGGTTTTTGTCAAATGCGGTTGCCAGCAAGGCCGCCGGACAGCTTAGCAGCCTGTACCCGCCCTCGGGTGCTGAGTACCAACTGGCAGCAGCCAATGGAATTGAGAATGATACTTACAGAGGTATTCTTGAAGGCACCATCGAACCTACGCCCGATCAGTTGGCAAAGGCCAGTGAGGTGAGTTTGCCAATGGAGTTTCCAACATTTCTTGGCAACCCGGTTACCGACCTCTACGAATTCTTTTGGATCTTCGTGATGATGTCGGGTATTGCCGGTGGCATCTTGTTCGTACTCTCGTTCCCGTTGCGTAGGATGATGCACGGGGCTGATTGAAATGGCCGGCGAAAGTTTTGGTACAAGCTCGTGAGCCCGTTAGGACTCAGGCTTCAAATCTAAGGTCCCGGGCAGTCTCAAAAAAGTTTATGGATACAGGCGTTCGGCCCACCAATGCCTGATCGCCGCAAAGCAAAATCGATGATCCAAACAAATATTCCTCAATTTTTTAAAACCCTCCGGATGCTGTTCGCTTTCTTTTTGGCCGGGCAGGTCTTATTCGGAGGTGTCGTCTGGTGGTTTTTATGGAATCAGCCTGAGGAAGGCCGGTCGATGTTCACCAACTACAGCTTTCTGGCCGGTATCATCCTGGTTTGGATGATTATCGCTTCCTTCGTACTGTACAGGAACCGGCTGAAGCGGGGCATTCACCTGAAATCCCTGCCCCTGCAACTGAGCCATTACCGGACGAGCAACATTTTCCGGTGGGCAATGCTGGAAATTGGAAACCTTGCGGTGATCGGCATTGCATTTATGGAAGTAAACAGCCGGATGATGCTGCTTTTTGCAATTGGCGTAGCGGTTTTCTTTCTGACGATTCCGTCAAAAGAGGCGTTTGAGAAAGAGTACGGACTTGAATTGTGAGATGCCTTTCAATTGGAATTCGCAGGCTAACAGTTGCCGTTGATATCGCAAAAGCCTTCACCTTCCTGCACGATCAGGGTTGGCTTTTCCTCTTCCCAGACTTTATCCAGCACCTGCGCAAATACTTCAGGAGCCTGCGCACCACTGACGGCGTATTTTTGATTAAAAACAAAGAACGGTACGCCTTGCACGCCCAGCTGAAAAGCGTGGTACTGGTCTTCACGTACTTCTTTTTCATACAAATTTTCCACCAACACTTTTTGGGATTCGCCTTTCTCCAAACCCACTTCTGAAGCCAGCTGGACCAGCGTCTCGTTGTCGGCGATATCTTTCCCTTCGGAATAATAAGCCTTAAAAATTCTTTCCTTCAGCTCGTTTTGCAATCCTTTTTCTTTAGCGAAATGCAAAAGCCGGTGGGCTGACATGGTATTGTTGATGATGGCATTGTCAAAGTCGTAGTGCAGGCCCACTTCTTTGGCAATCGCAGTCATCTGATCATTCATTCGCTTTCCATCGGCGGGTGTTCCGCCTTTTCTTTTGCCGAGATATTCGTGTACGTTCAAGCCCTTGTTGTTGTCCATTTCGGGGTCGAGTTGAAAGCTTTTCCATTCGATTTCTACTTCTTCTTTTGCGCTGAAATTTTCCAGCGCTATTTCGAATTTACGCTTGCCGATGTAACAAAACGGGCAAACGATATCACTCCATATTTCTACTTTCATGTTGTATTTATTTGTCGCCTTCTGTTGTGAGGGCATCGATTGAGATAATATTTGCTGCCATGGCTTTCGGATGTATGAATTTGTCTTCATTGTTTCCGCAAGATGACTTTCAGGGTTAAAAAACCACTATCCGGCTACAAAGTTTAAGTTCTGCCTGTATCCATAATTTGACTGAGTTCAATACCTGAAGCTCAGAACTGACCCACAAAATGGAATTTGATTCAAACAAAACTGAATAGCGGCGGGAATAACTGAATGAAATGCGGGTGGGGAAATGCTTTTGTCAGGAGGGGGAATAAAAATAATGAAGGATGAACCATGACTGAAAAGTGCAGCTCATGGTTCATCCTTCTCGCCCGGAATCAGGGATTACCGGCGTCATCAATCCACTTGTCAATATTGGGGCAGCCGTGATAAGCTTCGCTGACCCGGATGTAAGTCGAGTGGACTTTTTGCTCAATCCATTCCGAGAGAAAAGTTGAGCGTTTTTCCTCGATGGTAGCGGTTTGAATTTTGGAATAATCTTTTTGAAGGCTGGCTACGTGAGGCTCTGTTCTGCTTTGCAGCTGAATGACCCGGAAATAGGTTTCACCTCTCGGGTCGGTGAAGCTGAAAGGTTTTGAGACTCCTCCCACCTTCATGGTGTCGAGGGCGAAGTAGATGTCAGGCTCCAGATCTCCAATTTCAAAAAAGGTATTCCCGGTGGCCGGATTGATCATTTTACCATCGTTGTTATAGCTCTGTACCTGATCGTAGCCATATCTTTTAACAGCTGCAGAAAACGAGATGCTGTCGTTGAGGATCAACATGCGAACCGTATCGAGTTTGGCTTTGGCCAGGTCCAGATCAGCGTTGGTGATTTCGGGCTTGACCAGGATGTGGCGGGTATTGATGGTATTACCCCGGCGTCCGATCAGCTGAATGAGGTGAAAACCAAACTCCGATTCCACAACCTCCGAAATTTCTCCTTCGTTCAACTTGTAAGCCGCAGCTTCAAACGCCGGTACGAATTTCCCACGTTTCGTCCAGCCAAGGTCGCCTCCGATGCGGGCACTTGCAAAATCGTCGGAATAGGTTCGGGCAATTTCTTCAAACTTTTCACCACCTTCCACGATTCGTTTGCGCAGCGACTCCAGTTTATTAATTGCTTTTTGGCGCTCCTCTTCGTTGACTTTTGGCTTGTACACGATTTCGCCAACTTCCACTTCCGAGTTGAAGTAGGGGAGGCTGTCACGGGGAATTCGTTTGAAAAAAGCTTTTACCTCGGAGGGCGTCACTTTGATATTTTGCATGACCTCCGAGCGCATCCGATCGGAAAGCAACTGACTGCGGAGGTCATCCCGGAAGGCTTCTTTTACCTCGCTGACCGTTTGGCCGTAGTAGTCTTCAAACTGGGTAATATCGCCACCCATGTATTCCAGGATCTGGTCGATACGGGCGTTGAGTTGTGCCTCCACCTCGTCGTCCGTAACTTCCACGCTGTCGAGCTTGGCCTGGTTGACCAGCAGTTTTTGGGTGAGGATGTTGTCCAGAATGAAGCAGCGTGCATCTTTTGGGATTTTACCCCCCTGTCTTTCTTTCAGCAGGGCATACTGTTCTTCGAGTTCAGAGAGCAGTACGTATTCGCTGCCAACATTGGCAATTACTTTCTCAATCACCTCTCGCTGCGCAAACACGCCGGAGGCAAAACAAACTACTGAAAGGGCGAGCATTAATTTTTTTAACATGAAATCGTATTTTCTTTAGTCCGGTCAATAGCGGTAAATTGAAATAACCAGCCGCTATATCACCGTTTCCGGTCATTCAAAGATAGTTACCTGTTTTTTATTCATCGCTTCATTGTAGATTTTGTCTTTTAGTTCTTCAAGAAGCTGCGTTTTTCGTTTGTGTAAAATAACCTTCCGGGCCTGGTCTTCGATGTAGGCGAGCGGGGCTATTTCTTTTTTGGATACCAGTTCGAGCACTTTGAAAAAATAGATGAAATTCTCATCCCGCTGCACGAAATCCCGCCGGGTTTTCACATTATCCACCGTAAGTGAACCTTGCGGCATGTAGGCGCCAATGTCTTCCACTTTGTACCAGATATTGGATTGCAAATGATGGATGACGGCGTTGGCATTACACCAATTGGCAAGCGCTGTGGAATCAGCTGCAGTATTGCCGTTCCACCATTCCTGCGCCCGGCTCAACTGAGGTGCATTTCGGGGGGCTTTGATGAAATAACAGCGAATGATTGGCGTCTCTAGCTGATACTGCTCTTTATTTTTTTCGTAAAAAGCTGCCAGCTGGCTCTGCGTCACCGTGGAATCAAGCAACTTGTCAACAGCAATGTTTTCGTAGTTGTGTTTGATCAGGGAGGCCCGATAGTCCTGCACCAGTTTGTCAATATCGAGTCCGGAAGGGATGTTGCGTTCGGCTTCTCTGAGCAAGGCTGCTTCCCGCACCCAGCTACGAACGAAAGCGTTGATAATCAAGGCACTGTCCTCTGATGACATACCTTCGGGAATCATCCCGTCCATATCTGAAAGGTAAAGCGGCTTGTCGTAAACCTTTGCCAGCAACCGATCATCCTTCGACCGTTTTTCACCTTTGGAGCCGCAACTGACGAGGCTGGCGGCACCTGCGAAAATGACCAAAAAATAAAGCAGAAACCTGGTGGATTTTAAAAACCCACCAGGTTCGTTCTGTTTGAAATTTTGATCTGTTTTATGTAAAATCCTCATCTCAGTTTTCATTCAAAATTTCTTTCATCAGCAGTGGATGATGGAAGGATGCTCTCTTGCGAAGAAATTATCCTTTCCTGACCAAGCTGTTGAAGACTTTTTCATTGACCTTCACTTTGTAGGTTTTCATGAGGTCCTCCAGCCATTTTTTCTCCAGAAAATCCTGATAATCAGCCACTATGTAGCCCCGTGCTTCCTGCAGGGATTTTGCACTGGCCGGCAGCAGTTCCTCGATTTTAAGGAAGTTCAGGGATTTATCCCGTTTGCTGATTTCCACGATGGAGAGTTCGCCAACCTTCCAGGTCATTCGGTCGAGCAGTTCATTGCGGCCTTTTTCATATTTCCGCTCCTGCACGGTGAGGATGATCTCCGGGCCGGTGTTGAATTTTTCCAGGACTTTTTCAACCGGGTTTTTGGCAGCAAACTCCCGGACTTCGTTGATTTTGTCCTTGGCATTATCCACCAGAGTGTATTGGCTGACGACGGCACGTTCGTCCCACTGGTACTTGCTTTTGTTGTTCTCAAAAAATTGCTGCAATCCGACGGTGTCCTGCGAAGCTTTGTCCCAAACTTCCATTTTGGTGACCTCGAAAAGCAAAACGCCCTCTTCGTACTCCCGCATCAGTGATTTGAATTCGGGGTATTTGGTTTCGAGCTGGCGTTCTTCAAATTTTAGGGCATTTTCATCTACGAACGCATCATAGAGCTCTGTAGCAACGCTGGCAACTCCTTGCCGGGCCATTTGCTGGCGCATGCGGGAGGCTCTCTCGAGATAGTCGGCAAAATCGCCTTCGGTAACTTTCATGTCACCGCCAAAGGTGAATAACACTTCCTTGGAGGAATTTTCCGGCGCTTTCCATTTATATGTCAAAAAACTTTCGGTGGTATCCGCCATTAAGGTGGCAATAAAATTATTGAGGGTTGTACGATTTTCCGTGAAGTTCCCTTCTTTTTTGATGCGCTCAATCATTTTGGTGCGGGCCAGTTCGAAGCGGGCATCCTGCTTCACCTGGGTTTGCAGGCGTGATTTCACGATCGGGAAGGGTTCGTCCCGTTTCAGGCTGATCCGTTTGATGATGTGCCAGCCAATGGAGGTCTGAATGGGTGAGGTGTAATCACCATCGTTTTTCAGTGAAAAAGCTGCGTCTTCAAAGGCTTTTTCATAGCGGTTGATACCAAAAAAACCGATGTAACCGCCTTTGTTGGACGTAATTTTATCATCGGAATAACTTCTCGCCAACTGTTCGAAGTCAGCGCCGGCTTTCAGTTGGTTGTAAACCGAGTCGATATGTTCCCTGACCTTGATCATGTTGGGAAACTTGTCGTTGCGCACCAGAATGTGTGCCACTTCAATCTCACCCCTTGCCGGACGGCGGTCGTGGATTTTCAGCAGATGGTAACCAGCGCTGGTCCGCACAGGCCCATGCACTTTGCCGGTTGGGATTTCGTATGCGGCCGTTTCAAGCGCATAAAATCCATTCGGGAAAAGGGCGGTAACGTAGCCGATGCGGCCCCTGTTTTTAGCGACCGACTCATCGTTTGAGTAGGCGACGGCTACATCTTCAAAGCTTTCGCCATTTCCTATTTTACTTTTTGCCTCCATGGTCTTGTTCCAGGCAATGAGCGTGTCCGCAGGTGTGGGGTTTTCCGGGAACCGGATCATAATGTGGCTGAGGTCAACGTCCTGCTTGGTACGCTCGTAGGCTTCCTGCACCAGTTTTTCCGTTACCTCCCGGTCGATGAGGTACGAATCGGCGAGCTGCCGGCGATATCCGGCGAGTTCCTGCTGAAGGGAGACGATGGTGTCGAGCCTCATGTCCTTCGCTTTCCTGACTTTCAGCTTGAAATTGGTGTAAAGGTCAAGGTATTCCTTGAGGGAGGCTTTTGAAAAGTCGGCCTTGTCCCCGTTAGTTTTGGTGTAGATGTATTTGAACTCAGATAGATGCACCGGCGTATTTTCAATGCTGAAAAGTACGGGGTCTTCGTCTTTTTGGGCGAAAAGCAACTGAGAGAACGAAACAACAAAAAGCAAAATCATCAGTCTGTTTGCCATTGTCATAAATTGTTTAGGTTAACAAATGTGAAAATTCAGAGAGGACAAAAACAGTCATTTTGGTTAAAATATTGCGACTGCGTTTCGTGTTTGCCTTCTCTGAATTTTAAAAAAAGCGCCGCAAAAGTAGCAATTTTTCAGGCACAATCGGCTTGAGGTGTTTTAAAGATTGTTAATGAAATGCAATAGGACAAAAAGACCTGTGCTTGCCGGAATTTCATCATTTTGTTATCGGCGACTTTACCCCTCCTCCTTCCAGACAGCTCCGAATTGCTCTACGAGAATGTTGTCGTAGTAGTCGGCTTTTTTAAACAGGTATTTGAACATTTTCAGACCGGTTTCCAGGTTCAGGTATTTGTCGAAAATGATGAGGGAAAGCACGACCTCCTGCTCCCTGACGCTTAGCGAGAGGGTTTCCATTTCATGATTTTGGCGGAGCAGGTATTCGTAAACTTCACGGATATTTTCTTTCGGCAGGTCGCAAAGAATGGCATCGCCGGCAATGACGCCGTGAGGCTCGTAATAGCTGATGAAAATATTGGCGCTGCCTTCCCTGACTTCCCAAAGGTTGGGGCCCCGGCGGGAGAGGCGAATATCGTGGCCGCACTGTTCGAGAATTCCTTCAATGGTGCGGGCAATGCCGGCAGCCTCATACTCCTCAGCTTCGGAAGGCAGCTCGATGCCGGAGCCGCAATGCGGACAAAACCCATCTTCCGAGCTGTTTTCAAAAACGATATTGCTGCAATTGATGCAGCGGGTTGCTACGGCTCCATTTTTTTCTATAAATGCACGAATGGACTCATTCAGATAATGTGCAGGCAGTGAAAAGCCAAGGTTGTCGCTCTGGTTAATAATAAATGTGTTGACGCCAATCACTTCGCTGAACTCATTTACCAGCGGCCCTCCGCTGTTGCCGGGGTTCAGCGCAGCGTCATGCTGGATGTAGCGAATACCTTTTTCTTTGTGAAGGGTGTTCGAAACGATGCCCTGCGTAGCCGTAAACTTTAACCCGAACGGATGACCGATAGCGACGACATTGTCGCCTTCCTTCACGGTTCGGGACAGGCCCAGCGGCACTTCCGGCAGTTCTGATTTCGGCGCTTCGATAAATGCCAGGTCGAATTTCGGATCGGTGAAAACGACCCGTGCGAGTTGCCGGGGCATCATGGTGCCGTCAATGACCACTTCCCGGTTGCCTCTCACGACGTGTTCGTTGGTAATGATAAAACCGGAATCACGAAGGTAAAATCCCGTACCCGTGCTGTATGGCGTTGCGATCTGGATGATCACGTCCCGGTATTTTTCGATTACTTCTTTCATAAATGCAGATTGAGATTTGAGCGCCTGCAAATCAGGGCGGTAAAAGACAGGCCCTTTTCTTTTTCGGAGCGGGAAATTAGAAATTTTTTAAAGTTCAGGCTCTACATTCATGCAGCCTCTGGTGGAATGACGGGCGTTTTGCAAAAAAAAGATTTCTGAACCGGGCTGCAATAATTTTTCAATACATTAGCCCCGCAATTCAATTTACTGCGAACCATCCATCAGACAGAT
The DNA here is from genome assembly GCA_030147525.1 of Bacteroidota bacterium. GTDB lineage: Bacteria > Bacteroidota > Bacteroidia > Chitinophagales > Saprospiraceae > UBA6168. Next base: position 160,175 of record JASBVF010000056.1, on the reverse strand, counting down.
TTTTGTTATGACCAGAAGAGAAGCCCTCACAAATGCTGCCATGCTTTTAGGTGGTGTAATTTCTGCGCCGGTAATTGCTGCCGTCATGCAAGGCTGCAAGGCTGACCCTTCACTCCCCCCGTCGACAACCTTCCTCTCTGCCGGTCAGGAAAAAATAGTTTCGATCATGACGGACCTCATTTTACCAAATACATCAACGCCCGGGGCGGTGGAGGCGGGTGTTCCTGCTTTCATTTTCACAGTGTTGCAGGATTGCTTTTCGGAGGAAGACCGTCAGGCCTTCGCTCTGGGGTTGAATGAACTGGATGCCGCTGCAAAGGCTGACCAGGGACGCCGGTTTTTAAAATTATCCACCGAAAAACAGGTAGCGTTTTTAAAAAAAACAGATGAGGCAGCAAGGGCTGCACAGAAGGATCAGCAAGCATTGGCGCCGCTTCAGGCTGCCTGGCTGCGCCTGAAAGAATTGACTTTGGTGGGTTATTTTACTTCTGAAATCGGCGCCACCGAAGCACTCGAATACCTGCCCATTCCAGCCCGGCTGGATACCTGCGCTGACATGCCGGATGGGCAACGGGCCTGGGCAGTTTAACATATAAATTGGTGTTGGTCAAAAAAAAACTATCCTCAGGTAAGCATTCAAATACACCTTTCAAATGCCACAAATCAACGGTAAAGCAAAACAATCAATGACTTACGACGCTATCGTCGTAGGTGCAGGGATTACGGGTGGCTGGGCGGCCAAAGAACTCAGCGAAAAAGGTCTGAAAGTGCTCTGCCTGGAGCGGGGCCGGAACGTCGAACACGTAAAAGATTATCCCACGGCGATGCAGGCGCCCTGGCAGGATAAGTATGGCGGCCGGGACAGTGAGGAAACCCGGCGGGAATACCCCATTCAAAGCAAAAACTACGCATTCTCCGAAGAGACCAAGCAGTTTTTCGTGAAAGACACTGAAAGCCCTTATACACAGGTGAAGCCGTTTTACTGGATTCGTGGCTATCAAACCGGCGGCAAATCCCTGCTTTGGGGGCGTCAGTGCTACCGTTGGAGTGAGCGGGATTTTGAGGAAAACGAACGGGACGGCCATGGCACGGACTGGCCCATTCGCTACAAAGACATTGAACCCTGGTACAGTTACGTGGAAAAATATGTGGGCATCAGCGGTAAAGCTGCCGGCTTACCGCAGGTGCCGGACAGCCCGCACTTTCTGCCGCCGATGGAGTTGAATTGTGTGGAGCAGGTAGCCAAGGAAAAAATCGAATCCATTTATCCTGACCGGGTCATGATTCCCGGCCGCCTTGCACACCTCACCGACGATACCCACAAAGAGCGGGGCCGGTGCCAGTACCGGAACATGTGTGTCAGGGGCTGTCCGTTCGGCGGTTATTTCTCAAGCGTCAGTTCGCTGATTCCCGATGCGCAGAAAACTGGAAATTTTACCCTGCGAAATCACAGCATCGTTACGAAAGTTTTATTCGATGATAAAACCCAACGTGCCACCGGCGTTGAAGTGCTCGACGCCGAAACCGGCGAGACGATGGAGTTTTTTGCCCGCATCGTTTTCCTTTGCGGCAGTACCCTGAATACTACCTGGATGTTGTTGCACTCCACTTCCAGTCGCTTCCCGAATGGTTTGGGCAACGATAGCGGTGTGCTCGGGCATTATTTGATGGACCATCATTTTCAGGTAGGTGCAACCGGCGAGTACGACGGGCTTAAAGACAAATATTACTACGGGCGTTCGCCCAATATTTTTCTCATTCCCCGATATCGTAACATCGGTAAGGACGTCCGGGAAAACTACCTGCGTGGGTTCGGGATGTATGGCTGGGGCGCCCATCAGGGCTGGGGAGAGGTGGCAGCGATCAAAGAAGCGGAATTTGGTTTTGGCGCCGAATGGAAAGACGCTATCACTGACCCACGCAATGGAAACTGGACGCTGACTTTCTATCCGTTTGGCGAATGCCTGCCTTACGAAGACAATCGGGTTTTTCTGGATTTGACAAAAAAAGACAAGTGGGGCCTGCCCGTATTGGCTATGGACATGCAGTTTCACAAAAACGAGCGGGAAATGACCAAAGACATGCTCAACGACAGTGCTGAAATGCTGAATGCCATTGGTTTTAAAAACATCCGGACTTTTCAGGATGAAACTGCACCCGGTTTTGGCATTCACGAAATGGGAACCGCCCGGATGGGCCGTGACCCGAAAACGAGCATACTCAACGCCAATAATCAGCTCTGGGCCGTGAAAAATGTATTCGTAACCGATGGCGCATGTATGGCTTCCTCCGCTTTTCAAAATCCTTCCCTTACTTACATGGCGCTGACGGCACGAGCCTGTGATTTTGCAGTTAAAGCATTGAAGAGGGGAGATTTATGAAGTAAAACTCAATTTTTTGATCATGATAAAAATCACTCTTTGGCTTGTTCGTATCGGAGTAGCCATTATTCTTTTTCAAACGCTGTATTTCAAGTTCACGGGAGCGCCGGAGAGTTTATTCATTTTTGAAAAAACCGGCGCCGGAGATGTCGGGCGTATTGGCAGTGGGGTAATGGAGTTGATCGCAGGAATTTTGTTGCTCATCCCCCGGACGGCCTGGCTGGGAGCCCTGCTGGCGTTGGGTGTTATCAGTGGTGCTATCTTTTTTCACCTGACCTCGCTCGGCATTGAAGTGCAGGGGGACGGAGGAGCTTTGTTTCACCTGGCACTTGCCGTATTTGCCGGAAGCGCCGTCACGCTTTGGATGGAAAGAAAACAAATGATGTCAGCCATTGAGCGAAGAAAATTGTGAAAAACAGGAAAAAATCAGCTCTGTGAACCTGAATTAATTTGGTTTTGAAATACGCTAAAAATAATAATTCCACAAAAAATCCCGTTCATGCAGCGGACACCCGAAAAATTGGTTTCAATTTTGCATGGAGAGGTGAAGAATACCGCTTGAACGACAAAAATTTAGGTTTTAACACCAAATCCCCTCTTAATTATTTCTTATTCTCTAATATTGCGTTCTGAAAGTCCTGACGGTCAAAAAATAATCCTTCGTTATTCAGGATTTTTAAACTTTTACACAATGAAATTCAAACATTTACTCCTTGTCCTTCTCGTTGCAATTGGGTTTTCAGTGAATGCTCAGGATATTCACTTCTCCCAGTTCTACCTCTCACCTCTCAACCTGAATCCTGCTATGACGGGCTTGATGAACTGTAACATCAGGTTGACAGGCAATTACCGTAATCAGTGGGCCAGTGTTTTGAAAAACAACTCCTACTCGACTTACAATGCATCCTACGATCAGAAAATTCCGGTAGGCCGTTACGATTACTTCGGGATCGGTGGAACTTTCTGGGGAGACCGTGCCGGTGAAGGTAATTTCGCCACAACAACCGGTAAGATTTCCGCTTCGTATAGCAAGCGCATGGGCGGCAGCCGCAAAGAATCGCACTACCTCGTAGTGGGTGCGGAGGCAGGCCTTGCTCAGCGCAGCATCGACTTTTTGAAACTTCGCTGGGGAACACAGCACGACGGCGACGGCGGATTTTGCAATGGCTGTCCTTCATTTGAAGAAAGCTTTGATCAGGATAACTTCCTGTTCGCTGACGCAGGTGCCGGTTTGCTCTGGTTCTCTGTTTTTGATGAAAATAATAACCTGTATCTCGGTGCAGCATACCATCACCTGAACCGGGCCAACCAGTCGTTCAACAGCAATGAGGAAGATTTTCTCTACAGCCGTTTCACGATCCACGCCGGTGGTGAATTTGAAATTGCGCCTAAATTCGGTTTGGTACCCGGCGTTATCACCATGTTCCAAGGGCCATCTTTCCAGGTGAACTCCGGTACCAGTTTTAAGTTTTTGCTGGGAAGCGGCAGAGGTGGTTTCAGCAACTACCAGGCATTTTACCTGGGTAGCTGGGTGCGTATCTCAAACAAAGTGGAGACCGGAATCCTGACAGATGCCGTCATCCTGTCCACTCGTTTTGATTACAACCAGTTCAGCCTTGGCTTCAGCTACGATGTGAACGTATCTGCACTGAAGCCTGCGAGCAGCAACAACGGCGCCTTCGAATTTGCATTGATTTACAAATTCTGCGGCAACGAGCGCCGGGGTGTTTATTGCCCGAATTTCTAATAAGAAAACAGCAGCTCATACCCTGCTGCACTGAATAGTTTATAAAAAATAATAGCTGAACAAAATATCCCGTTAGCACATGTTGCTGACGGGATATTTTTGTTTGATTTTTCGAACTGCCGGATACCTGTACGTACCTGGCGATTTTGTAAACAGCATGAGAATCTGCGACTTCATTTTTTTTCAGGGAGTTATTTCAAAAAAAGAAAAAGTTCTATCTTGGGCTTTCTAAACAATCTTTGAGAGAGCCTTCGGCTGAATATTTCTCACTTACATGCACTGAAAAATTGTGATGTGAACGTTAAAAAGGGAGGCTAAAACAAAGGTGATCAGTTTGATCGCCGGATTAATCCCTGCGAGGGCATTTGTGAAAATTTATTCATCTGACTAAAAAGCAATCCTATGTTTGGAAGTAACAAAAAAAAGGATGCGGGTAAAACCAGCATTATGCCGTCTTCTTCTTCTCACTCACTCAACAGCCTGGTTCAAGGCACTGCTGTAGAAGGAAAAGTCAAAGCAACCAGCGACATTCGGATCGACGGATCCATCAAAGGCGACCTCGTCTGTGATGCGAAAGTTATCATCGGGCCTTCCGGTGTCGTAGAAGGTACCATCAAGTGCGAAAACGCTGTGATCGAAGGAAGCTTCGAAGGCACGATGCAGGTAAAAGAACTGCTGAATATCCGTGAAACGGCCAAAGTTACCGGCGATGTCACCTACGGTAAACTCATTGTTCAGTCGGGTGCAGTCATTAGCGGATCCTACGAAATGGGTGGCGGGAAATCCAACGGCTCCATGAAAAATCCATCAGAATCGAAGAAGGTTGCCAGCGAGCCGAAATCAGAAACGGCCGGGATTTCCGGGAAAACACAGGAATTTTCAAAGGCCAATTAATTCAGGCCTGAAATAGCAGGGTTAGCATTTCAGATGAATATCCTGCAAGAGTAGGGGCGGTCACTGGCTTAAAGTTTGCCAATGAGCGCCCCTACTCATCTAACCCCGGGAGACTTTGCAAATTTTTTTAGTCATTTTACCCTGATCTTCATAGACTTGTTTTTTAGGTTAAAAGACAGAAATCACCAAAAACTCACCTTTTAATGAATCGCAGACGCTTCTTCCTGCAATTAGGTCTGGTTACTGCTATTGTTCTGGTCGTCCTGATTTTCCTGCATATTTTTCAGCCGTTTGCTGCCTTCAAAGTTATTTCAACCATTACGCTTGCGTTTTTTTTGTTGATGAGTATAGCGATGTATTTCATTGCAGCAAAAGCTGCGATCAGTAAAGATAAGAATGCGTTCACCAGCCTGATCATGCTTTTTACTTTCGGAAAAATGCTGCTGACTGTAGTGCTGATCCTTGCTTTTCAAAAATTACTGAAGCCGGAGAGTAATTACTATCTCATTCCTTTTTTCTTTATTTACATCGTTTTTACGGTATTTGAAACCATATTTATGACCCGGCTTGGAAAAATCAAAGCCAGATAAATTCCGCCGGAAAATGTAATTTAACTCATGCAGAACGGAGACTTCCAGTTAACAATCAATGACATTTTCAACGCTAATCTCAATTCTTCCGATGTCGAATCATTGGATGTGGTGACGTTGGATGAAGGCCAGTTTCACCTGATTCATAACGGCAAATCCTATCGGGCTGAGCTCATTTCGATGGAGTTTGAGTCAAAAACGGTTCAATTAAAAATCAATGGCAATCACCACGAGGTGAAAATTGCTGATCATTTTGATTTGCTTGTTAAAAAGATGGGACTTAGCGCCAACATCATTCATAAGATTAGCGAAATCAAAGCTCCGATGCCGGGTCTCGTACTTAATATTGCTGTAGAACCGGGAATGGAAGTGGTGCAGGGCGATCAGCTGTTGATTTTGGAGGCCATGAAAATGGAGAACGTCATCAAGTCGCCGGGTGAAGGGAAGGTGAAGAAAATTCATGTTGCAAAAGGAAAAGCTGTCGAGAAAGGCGAACTTCTGATCGAGATGGAATAGCCGGAAAACAAGAAAGACCAGACCGCAGTTTTTAACACAAAAATTAGTCCGATCCGATATGACCAAACGTTTCCTCATTTTCGCTTGTATTTCCGGCCTTACGGCAGTAATATTCGGCGCATTTGGCGCTCACATCCTGAAGCGGATACTTTCCGAGCAGCAAGTCCTGGTTTTTGAAACCGGCGTCCGGTATCAATTCTTCCACACCTTTGCGCTGATTGCAGTCGCACTGCTCAGCAGGTACACCAGCAAACGATGGACGACCATTGCCGGATGGTTGTTTTTGGTGGGTATTATCCTGTTTTCGGGTTCGCTTTACCTGCTTTCACTCACCGAGTTTCTGGAAATCCAGTACATGCAAAAAGTTATCGGACCCATAACTCCGATCGGTGGGTTGTTATTCGTCGCAGGATGGGCAAGTCTGCTGCGTGCATGCGTTGACTACGGTGGAGGAAGGCGCTGACCGCCGTCAACCTGTTTTGGAACGAATGTCTGCCAGGATGTTCGAAATGAGAATGCCCCGGTTGGCGCTCGCTTTGTCGCCTTTCGCATTGATCTGCAAACCTCCTTCCGACATCAGCTTTCCGGCGTGGTGCAATGCCACGACCTGCCATGACTGGTTGAACACCGGCGAACCGCTTGAGCCCGGCTCGGTATCCGCTTTGTAAAACAGGTATTTATCCCAAATGGAAAGCACGTCGTTGGCCGTCAGGGCGATTTGTTTCACGTCGCCTTTCGGATGCTGAATGATGTTGACGGGGTCGCCGACCACAGGCAGCGCATCCGGCGCCACTTGGAGAAAACCCCAGTCTTTCAACGGAATTGAATCCGTGTTGTCAATTACCTTAATCCGGGTGTAATCAAGCTCTTTGTAGTTGCTGGTAAGGAAGGTATCTGCATCGAATTTATACTGGTAGCGGGTCTTCCTCGCTCCGGATGCGTCTTCTTCAAAATTGAACTCCACGTAAGCACTTTCGGCTGTGTCTTCGTTTGGCAGTACGTGATTGTTGGTCAGCAGATAGCCGCCTTCGAGCATGAAGCCCGTTCCGGTGCTTCCATCCGGACAAACGATCCGACCCACGCTTTTGGTGGCTTTGAGCGCCATTTCCAGCCAGCCGATTTTCACCAACCTGCTCTTGTCCCCAACGATTTTTTCAAGTGCCTCGTCATCGGGCACGGAAAAATTCATGGCTTTCACGCCGCTGAGCATGTTGTTCAACTCGATTTTGCGGGGAATGCCATCAACAATACTCAACAGGGCAAACCTGACTTGTGCCTTGGTGCGTTGGTAATACTCAAGCGGCATGATGCCCCGCTGCATGTCTTTTTCATTGCTTTTGAAGCGGCTTTTTTGCAGCACGAGATCGTTTTCAATGCCAATCTGGAGGTCGGTGTCTATTTTATCCAGTAATTGCAGGGCGTCTTCAATTTCATCTTCTTCGATGAGCTCTTTAACATTGCGCAAGTAACTGGCTTGGGCTTTTTGCATGTTTAAAGTTTTTTTGAAATTTTGGACAAAATATCAATTCAAATCAATTCCACAAAATGCAAGATTATTTCCTCGGCCTCGACATCGGCACCTCCAGCGTAAAAGCGGTTGCGTTTGACCGGCATGGCCATTTTTTAAATAAAAAATCGATACCCTGCCACACCATTTCCCCGCAGCCGGGCTGGCAGGAGCAGAATCCGGAAACACTTGTTGAGTCCGTGTCGGAGGTGATCAGGCAGCTTGTTGCTGAAAATGGCCAGCCGATTGCCGTTGCCCTCAGCAGCGCCATGCATAGCCTCATAGCGGTGGATGAAAACGGCCAGCCGCTGACCCGCTGCATCCTCTGGTCTGACACCCGAAGCGCCGGCATCGCCGAATCGCTGAAAAACAGCGAGGCCGGGAAGGAAATCTACCGTGCCACAGGCACTCCCGTTCATGCCATGTCACCCCTGCCAAAAATCGCCTGGCTGAAGGATCACGAACCCATCATTTTTCAGAAAACCTTCAAATTCACGGGCATCAAAGAATACCTGATTTTCAAACTTTCCGGCGAGTTTTTGACGGATTTTTCAATTGCTTCAGCCACCGGACTGTTCGACGGGAAGAGGGTTGAGTGGTTCACTCCCGCACTTTCCTTCGCAGGCATTTCACCCGAAAAGCTGCCACAGCCCGTGTCGCCTTTTTTCATTTTGAAAAAACTGAAACCAGAAATCCGGCGCCAAACCGGCCTTACCGAAGGCGTCCCGTTGGTGGTCGGCGCCTCTGACGGTTGCCTGGCCAACCTCGGCAACGGGGCTGTTGAAGCGGGGGAAGCCGTGCTGACCATCGGTACGAGCGGAGCAATCCGCATGACGGCCTCCTCGCCAAGTTATGATCCGGAAGAGCGAATTTTTAACTATTTGCTGGCTGAAAATCAATATGTTACAGGTGGAGCGAGCAACAACGGAGCCGTGATTTACGAGTGGTTTACCCGGCAGTTTTTTGGGTTGGAACCATCGGCAACGAAGATGCAATCGCACCTGGAGCAACTGAGGCAGGTGCCTGCCGGTTCGGAAGGGTTGCTGTTTTTACCATATCTGTTAGGCGAACGGGCACCGGTTTGGAATGCTGCTGCGCAGGGTATTTTCTTCGGAATTACCACAAAACACACCACCGCACACTTTCACCGTGCCGTGCTGGAGGGGATTCTGCTCAACCTTTGTCTGGTTGGGCAGGTTTTAGAGGAAACCGTCGCCCCCATCAGCAGAATTCTGGCCAATGGTGGTTTTACCAAAATGGATTTTTGGGTGCAAATGGCCGCTGATATTTTCGGGAAGGAGGTGCAAACCTTTGAAAGTGAGGACAGTCCGGCGCTCGGGGCCGTTTTGATGGCGATGAAATCGCTCGGCTACATCGAAGATTTTTCTCTGGTGAAAAACAGGATGCAGCCGCAAAAAACTTTTCATCCAAACGAAAAAAACTACCGGATTTACCGGGGTCAACTCGAAAAATTCGGCGATATCTACCGGCGACTGGAGGGAGCGTTCGCAAAAACTGAAGTTTAGTCGAAATATCAGCGTCCGGCAGGTTAATCTTGTTTATTTTCGTTTCATTCCATTAAAAAAAATATTCGACCATGTTCGCACAATTGTATCCCGTCACTTTCATCATCAGCCTCGCCTCGCTCACCGGTTGGTTTTACTTCCGTGACAACGAAGTCCGCAGCGACTTTTTCAGGAAAATATTCTTTGGCAGCTTCGCCGCTTTTGGCCTGAGTTGGCTCATGGCGGACGGATCGTTTTCATACAAAATACCTGCGCTGGGTCGTGAGTTGCTCATCCTGGCGCTCGTACCTGTGCTGTTGAGTTTGCTTCGCAAAATGAAATGGGGCTACTTCCTGGCGCTGGCGGGTATGCTGGTGGTGTTGAAGTTCTTTTATTTTGAAAAACTGGCGGCTACCTTTCCACAGCCCAAAAGCGATTTAACAGAAGCGCCAAACATCAAAAATACAAACCCGGCTGAGGCAGGGGATTACGAACTGGACCCCAACGGCGAACTGCTCATCGAGATCAAAGACCTGCACCAAATTGCTGAAATTCAGGATGTTTTGAACGAATTTGGCCTCGATGCCACCCCCGCATTCACGATGAAAGACACGGAATCGACTGATCTGGATGACTATTTTCTGATCAACGTGCCGCCGAAGTACGAGCAGAATTTAGCCGAAGTGAAAAATGCGCTGAACGCCACCGGTCTTGTCGAATGGCTGGAAGAGAACGAACGAATTGCTATTTCACCCATCGAAGCCACGCCCATGCGGCCCTTGCCCGGCATCAATAAAAAATACGGCATCAACGATCCCGGCCTTGAAAACCTCTGGGGTTTCGAAGCAATGAAAGTGGCCGATTTGTATGAGGTTTTAAAAAATATAAAACCCGTCAAAAAAGCCCTAATCGCCATCCTTGACACCGGCGTGGATGCTGAGCACGAAGATCTGAAAGCCAATTTCACCTCTACCAAATCAAAATACGATACCGACAAAGCCGGCCACGGCACGCATTGCGCAGGCATCGCTGCTGCCGTTTCGAATAACAATCTGGGCGTTGCTTCTTTTTCACAAAACAATGATTTTGTGCAGGTTACGAGTGTTAAAGTGCTGAGTGACGGCGGCTTCGGCACCCAGCAGATGATCATCAACGGCATCCTCGAGGCAGCGGACGCTGGTGCCGATGTGCTGTCGCTATCGCTTGGAGGTCCTTCGAATCAGGCACGGCAAAGGGCTTACGACAAAGCAGTTCAATATGCCAATAAAAAGGGTGCAATCCTCGTCGTGGCAGCTGGCAATTCCAATCGAAATGCGAAAGGTTTTACCCCGGCCAACGTTTCCGGCGTGATCACGGTCAGCGCAGTGGATACCCTGGTGAACCGGGCCTCTTTTTCCAATTTTGTGCAGGATCTGAACATGGCTGTGGCGGCGCCGGGCGTTAAAATCTACTCGACCTTCCCCGGCAGCCAGTACCAGACGTTCAACGGCACTTCGATGGCCACGCCCTACGTCTCCGGACTTGTGGGTTTGCTGAAAAGCCTGAAACCGGATTTGACCACCAGGCAGGCTTTTGACATTTTGAATAAAACGGGTATCGAGACGAAAAGCAAAGCGGAGACGGGGAGGTTGATCCAGCCCGGCGCTGCCGTGAAATATTTATTGAAATAAAACTGAAAACGTTCAACGAAATGCCAACCAACTCATCAGAAAAAATGCTGGAAATCAGACCTGCCACCGCAGCTGATGTGCCGCTCATCTTGCAGTTTATCAAAGACTTAGCCGAATACGAGAAACTTTCGGACAAAGTCGTAGCTACCGAAGAATTGCTGCGGGAAACCCTGTTCGGTGAGCGAAAAGTAGCAGAAGTTATATTTGGATTTTCGGACGGGCAGCCTGCCGCATTTGCCCTGTTTTTTCACAACTACTCCACCTTCCTCGGCAAGCCGGGTATTTACCTCGAAGATTTGTTTGTGAAGCCGGAATTCCGGCGCCGGGGATTTGGAAAAATCATGCTTTCAACGCTCGCAAAAATCGCTGTCGAGCGCAACTGTGGCCGCCTCGAATGGTCGGTACTCGACTGGAACACGCCCGCCATCGATTTTTATAAAAGTCTGGGCGCCATTGACTTACACGACTGGACGATGTTCCGTCTCACAGGCGAAAGTCTGGAGAAGGTGGCCGCTGAAAGATAGCAGAATGTAGCCTATCGCCCGAATTGTTGCAGCCAGACATTGTCGGTAACGCCTGCTTTGCCGATTTTATAGCACGCAATGTATTGCCAGTCTTTATTGAGCATGATGCGACGGTGGCCCCGGCTGGATACCTCAGAATCAACCAGCAGCCGCACCACTGCATTCCTGACATCTGCTACGCCGCCAATGAAATTTTCATTCCCGTCTTTCATGTTTGGACAGGCCCTTTGCACCCGGTCCCAGGGCCAGGAGCCGTCGGCGCCTTTGTGGTTGAGCGCACCGGCAGTGCGTAGTTCCTCTCCGTGTTTTTTGGCCGCCTCATAAATGCATTGAGCCGGTTCGAGCAGGCTTAACGGTTTCATATTTTTCAACTCCCCAATAAGTTCGTCGCAAGCTTCCACTGAGCCGGATGCCGAGCCATTCTGAATATTTTGCTTGTAGCTCTCGATCATCGGAATGTAGCCTGCGGGATTCGTACGAACGAGGTTGATTTCATCAGTCATGGCACGTTCTTCAGCTGCCATGTATGGTGCAATGATGGGTTTGAAGTCGGCGGAAACAGCAGGAACTGATGGTGTTTTATCAGTACTGACCTTTGGGGCATCCTTTCTGTCGGCGAGTACTTCCTCAGCAGGGGTGTAAGTCGTTGTTGGCACACCGGGCGCTGCCTGTCCGTCAGGTTGAGTGATGGGTTGAGAGGTTGATCCTGGTTGAGTCGCTGTTTGAGGTGAACTGAAGATGGAGGTCGGCCTGATGGTTTGGTCAGAATTTTCGTAGCCAACAATTGGTTCGCTGGCAGGCTGGACCAGTTCAGGGCATTGGCAATCATCGGATTTGAGTACCATACCCTGGGTGACTTCCTGTCCGGGTTGCAGGTTGTTGAACTGCCGGAATCGTGGTTCGGTATAGCCGTACAGCCGGGCAATGCTGGCGACGGTTTCACCCCGCTGCACGATGTGCGTCGGGCCTGATTGCTTAGGGTAAACCGGCGTGGAAGTAGCCGGTGCGGAGGTCGTTGCAGTGGAGGCAGTGGTCACTTTGAGTTCCTGGCAAACGGAGATGGCATCGGACGACAAGTTGTTCCATTGCCGTAACTGATCCACCGTCACGTTGTATTTTTTTGAAATGCGGTACAGCGTTTCACCTTTCTGGACGACGTGGACGCCGGATGTTTTCGCAGGGGGACATTGAGCGTTTGCGAAACAAAATGTAAAACCCGCAAACAGCACAGTCAGAAGAAAATATCTCATGAAAATTGATTTTATTTTGGTCAAAAAATAGCGGGGCAGCGGCGCACCCTCAGTCAAAGGTAGGCTCTTTTTTAGTAAAAAACGGCGTTGCGCAGCTGTCAAAATTGTATGGTAAAATCAATAATCAAAATTGATGTACTGCACCGAGCCTTCCATTTTCGGGCTGGCCGGATCCACGAAAATGCTCAGCGGCGTATCGTAGCCTGTGCGTTTTAGCTTCCCGGCAAGGTGCAGGAATTCTTTTTGGCTGCCGGATGGCATGAAAAAACCGAAGCCCTGGAATTGAAAGTCCGTCACTTTTCCGTTGTTTTTGTCATACGAGCTGCAATCTGTCACTAACGATTCTTTCGGCAACGTGGCGGCCCGTTCAGGAGCAAGCAAGGCGTATAGGCCATCGTAATCAAAGGTTTTCAGCAATGCTACCGTTTTTTCGAGTACAGGCATGGCGTTTTTCACCTTTTCCAACTCGTCGAATCTGTATTGAAAAGCCGGCGATTCCCCGGTGGACAGTTTCACCGTCACCTCCACGCCGCCGTACTGACTTTTTTCATCGCCGATATTTTCATAAAACAGCCAGGCCACGTGCGAAGCAAACATACCCGTTAGGTCGATCTGATCTTCGATGGTTTTGCTTTCGCTCAGTTCAATGTGGAAGAAGTTTTTCCCACCTTCAGTAGGTGCTGTTTTTGAATAAACGGCTTTGCCGCCGTAGGTGGTTTTGATGGCTTCGACGGCACGGGTTTCGTTGGCTGTCCATCCGTCCTTGCCGGTTGGAGGGTTTTGGCCGCATGCCAGAAGCAGAAAGAGGGAAGCGAGTGAGGAGGTGATTTTTTTCATTGAATCAGTTTATTAATATTGATTTCTGATCTGCAAATTTACTCTTTCAAAAAAAACTTTTGCAAAATGGCCTATATCGTCTGAATCGTCTAACCCTAATTTACAGTAGGGGTAGGGTTTCTTATGCGCAGTCATATTGACAGCCACAGGTAACGAGATGCTGAATGGTTGGTGCTAAAATCGTCGCTACAGTAGTGTTCACAGAGTTAGGAATGATGAATACTTATACTGCCGCTATACGAATATTTATTTAAGCTATTGCTTATAGCTTGAACCAAAGCTGGTAAGATACCGGCATTGGAAAAACTGAAAATAGTATGCCCGTTTTAAGTTGGACTTATTTAGGGCAAAGTCCTTGGGAAGGGATTTATTTTTGCAGATTGAGAATTGGGAAAAATGTCGTTGAAACCAAACGTTTGGTCATTATTCGATAAAATACAAAATTGCCGTGGGAGTTTTACCCTCACGGCAATTGAAACACCTTTCAAAAATGGGTAAAATCAGCTATTGGTGGTTGGCGCTATTGTGTTTTCCATTACTGCTACAAGGGCAAACTACATTCAATCACCGCTACCATTTTGGCTTCCCATCGGCTGTTCTAACGAGTGTCCTGCCGGTTGACGACGGTTATTATGCCACCGGCATTATTTCCGATACAGTGTTCCCTTACGAAACCGGCAATATTTTCGTCAAATTCGATACGGAGGGCGTCCCGGTGTATCTTAAAACCCTGACGGATACACTCATCTCAGTGGAAACCTGGGAGAACACCCTGCTACCAACCCCGGATGGGGGCTTTTTGTTGACAGGGTATTCCTTTACACCAGTTATGAAAGCCCTGTTGATAAAATATGATGCAGACGGCGACACGCTATTCACCAGAACATACCTCAATCCTCATTATCCGGCCGGGGAGTTCATCCGTCCGATGGCTTTCGCTGAAACCCCAGATGGCGGCTACGTTATCGTCAATTGGATGGGTACTGCGGTATTGGGAAACTCGGATGTTTCGGTTTTGAAAATAGACAGTATTGGCAATGAACAATGGCACAAAATCTACGGAGACGTATTCCGGGATATTCCACGTTCGGTCATAGTGGATGAGTTGGGAAATATCATTGTGGGAGCAATGCGGTTGAATAATAACCTGGTGGCAGAAAATTATGTGTTTCAGGTCTCAATTTTTCAATTGGACAGTGAAGGCAATTTACAATGGTCTTACCTCACCTCGCCCAGCACCATGCTGCGGGATGCCGCCAATGATATGGTGTTGCTGGACGACGGTAGTCTGGTGATCGCCTCCGGTGATGGAACAGAATATGTACACCCTTCGGTTAATGCGGTGTGGTTTAAAAAATTGATATTTAAATTAGATCCGAACCATGAGTTGGAATGGGAAAGTGAATTCCCGGAACCGAAAGAATCCAGTTGGACGAAATCCACCAACCTGATAGAATTTTCCGATGACAGCGGCTTTCTGTTTGCCGGTACTGCCCCTGACTATAGCCTATCAGAAGGCTATGACCATATTAAGGGTTGGTTGGCCAAGATTTCACATGATGGCGAAAGTATCTGGGAGCGGGAATATGTTTACCTTACCAATAAACTGAATGCTCATGAAATTTTTGACATAAAGGAGACTTCTGATGGCGGTTTTATTTTTTGTGGACAGGCAGTAGATTATACCAATGCCGGTACCATCCCCCAACAAGCCTGGCTCATAAAAGTGGACGAATGGAGCTGCCTCGTGCCCGGCTGCTATTTGATAGACTCAGCGGATGAGTCATCGAAAGTTTCCGGGTTCCGGCTCGCCATTTATCCCAACCCTGCTGCTGAGTACTTGAATTTTCATTTCCGTAGTCCTGATTTCAATAAAAACAAAGGCAGTTTCAGTGTCCTCGATGCGAACGGCCGCCTCATTCGTGAGTTTGCAACCGATCGGAACGACGCTACGTTCATCCTGCCCGTCCACGACTGGGCAGCAGGGGTGTATTTTCTGCAATACCGGGAGGATGGGCAATTACTGGCGACAGAGCGGTTTGTGGTGCAGCGGTGAAAACCATTCCGCCGCCGGGCATGTATTTTTATGAAATCAGGGAAACAGGAAGGAAGGTGAAGAACGGGAAGCTCGTGAGGGTGAAATAAACGCTTCCCGATTCCTTCAAAACCCCTCCCTCAAAATCGCCACCACCGTCTTCACCGCATCCACATAATTCCCCAGTCGGATGTTCTCGTTCGGGCTGTGTTGGTTGTTGTCCGGGTTAACCGTTGGCACGGCGACGGCGGGAATCCCCAGCGTATTCACGAACGGCGAAATCGGGATGGAGCCGCCTGCCGTGCGGATTTTCACCGGCTCAGAACCGAAGGCTTTGACCATCGCTCGGGAAAGCCAGAGGCCCGCCGGTGAGTCCAGTTCCGTGCGGAAAGCCCGGTAGGAAACGGAGTAGTCGAACCTGCAGATTTTATCAAACTGCACCCGCTCCCGGCTGTCGGGCGCATGGTCGAGTATGGTGTAACCCTGGTCTTCCACGTATTTTCGGATCAAACCGATGAGGCGCTCCGGGTCACTTTCCAGCACCAGCCGGATGTCGATCTCCGCTGTGGCCGTGGATGGGATGATCGTCCGGGCTGCCTCGCCGACCCAGCCGGAACTCATGCCCCGGATGTTGAGGCTGGGGTATTGCAGGGCTTCCTGGAGATTTGGGGCCACGGCATCGGGCCGGGCGATGCCGAGTTTTGTTTTGATAAAATTCTCGTCGTCAGGCACTTGCGCCAGCGTGGTCCTGGTTTTTTCATCCATAAAAATGCCGTCGTAAAAACCGGGGATTGTCACCCGGCCCTGCTCGTCCTTCATGCCGGCGAGCAGCTGGGAGAGGCGCAGGGCAGGGTTCGGGCAGTAGTTGCCGTAGTGGCCGCTGTGCTGCGGGAAGGTCGGGCCGTACACCGTCAGCGTCACGTCGGCAATGCCCCGTGCGCCGAAGCTGAGCGTAGGCTGGTTGCTCACGTGGCGGGGTCCGTCGAAAATGACGAGTACATCGGCAGCAAGGTCTTTTCGGAATTCTTCAACTGCTTTGGGCAGGTGCGGCGAGCCGAGTTCCTCCTCGAAATCCATGATGACTTTGAGGTGGTAGGGCGGCTCTTCGCCTAGTGTTTTCATGGCGTCGAGAGCAGCAAGGAACGCAACCGCCGGGCCTTTGGCATCGGAGGCGCCACGGGCGAAAATGCGCCAGTCGGGGTTGATGCCCTTGCGCAGGTTGTCCCAGGGAATTTCAACCCAGCCTTCGCCTTCCACTTCTTTTTTTAAAACCGGAATCCACGGGCTTTCCTGAAACCAGAACTGCGGATCGACCGGTTGCCCGTCGATTTGCAAATAGGCGAGCACGGTTTTGGCATTCGGGCGGGAGGTTTTGCGCTCGGCGAGCAGCAGCGGCACGGTGGCCGTTTCGAGGCGTTTGGTGGTGAAACCCCGCTTCGTAAATGCCGTCTCGCACCACTGCACGTTTTTTTCAATATCCTCAGGAAAATGGGCGTCGCAGGGGATGGAAAGCAACTCCCGGAATTCGTCGAGGGACTGGAAGGCGTGGCGGTTGGCGAGGTCGTCGAGGTTTTGAGCCGGGACAACCGAAGCAAAAAAGGCAAGGGTGATAGTGAGCAGGTATTTCATGTTTAAGTTCATTTTTAAAAATTTTAGCGCTGAAACTTGCATTTTCAAGCGGTTTTCAAAATTGCCAAATCCCGCAAGGGTATCACAGTTATATTTTCAGAAAGTGCATAATTTTTATCGCCGGGATAAATTACCCAAAGCTGATGCAGGGAAAGATCTTCAATGGCCTGTTGCATGGATCTGGTGGTTTTGGGCGCATCCATGAATTTGAATTCGGCAGCATAGTTTTTACCGCCTGACTGCCAAAAAAGGTCAACCTCTACGCCTGCATGTGAGCCGTAAAAAAACACTTCGGTATCTCTTTTTTGCAACATGGAAACCGTTTCTTCAAGGGCAAATCCTTCCCAGGAGGCACCGAGTTTGGGATTCGTTTTCAATGCTTCGATGTTGCCAATATCCTGGAGCGCATGAAAAATTCCGGAATCACGGATGTAAATTTTGGGGCTTTTCACCAATCGTTTGTCCACATTGGCATGCCAAGGCATGAGTACTCTCACCATAAAGGTGTCTTCCAGCATGGAAAGATATTGCTTTACCGTTTTATCACTAACGCCAAAGGAACGGCCCAATTCGCTGTAATTCATTGTTTGTCCGTGATAATGGCTAAGCATTACCCAAAACCGATACATCGTGGCAGCGGGAATTGATATGCCTAATATATTCAGGTCACGCTCAAGAAAAGTAGAGATGAAATTCTGACGCCAAACCAGGCTGCTTTCGTTCGATTGTGCCAGAAAACTCCGGGGAAAGCCGCCTCTTAGCCATAGTGATTCAAGTGAAGCAGTTCCAGTTTCGGTCAGGTTCAGACCAGTCAGGTAGTAATAGCCGATCCGGCCTGCCAACGATTCACCGCTTTGCTGCCGGAGGGTGGAGGATGCACTGCCCAAAATGAGATAGCGTTGGTCGGGCCGGTTGTCAACGAGGAAACGCAACAGCGGGAAAATTTCAGACTTCCGTTGAATTTCATCAATCATGATCAAACCCTTCAGGTTTTCCAGTGCAAGCTGAGGCGACTCCATCAAGGCCATGTCCCTCGGGTTTTCCAAATCAAAGATATGGTCGGGTTGAAAGGTTTTTGCGAGCGTTGTCTTTCCAACCTGCCTCGGACCAAGTAAGGAGGTGACGGGAAAAATTTAGAATTTTCATTTTGATCAATTATCAATATCGTGACCCCTGCACATAATCAACTGTTACTTTTTTTAAAAAAACCATACTTTAGCCGCCGCTCATTTTCACCTAACCAACTAAACATCATGACTGACCAGGACATTGCGAGAACCATCACGCTGAAACCTATTCAGCAAATAGCCGCTCAACTCAACATTTCTGAAGACGACCTCCAACTCTACGGAAAATACAAGGCAAAACTTCCGCTCCACCTCATTGACGAGGAGAAAATCAAGAAAAGCAACCTCATTCTCGTTTCCGCCATTTCGCCGACGCCGGCGGGTGAAGGTAAAACAACGATGAGCATCGGCCTGTCGCAAGGGCTTAACCGTATCGGTAGGAAGACCTGCGTCGTTCTGCGGGAACCGTCGCTTGGCCCGGTGTTCGGCATCAAAGGCGGGGCGACCGGCGGTGGCTACTCGCAGGTGTTGCCGATGGAGGACATCAACCTGCATTTCACCGGCGATATTTCCGCCGTGGAAAAAGCCCACAACCTGCTGGCAGCGCTCATCGACAATAATTTGCAAAGCAAAAAACGCTCGCTCGGTCTCGACCCACGCCAGATTTTTTTCAAACGGGTGATGGACATGAACGACCGCTCGCTGCGCCAAATCACCATCGGCCTCGGCGGCACCGGCAACGGGATGCCTCGGGAAAGCGGCTTCGACATCGCTGTGGCCTCGGAGGTGATGGCAATTTTGTGTTTGTCCAACAATATTGAAGACCTGAAACGCAGGCTGGGGAATATCCTCGTGGGTTACACGATGGACCGCCAGCCCGTTTACGCCCGTGACCTGAATGCGCAGGGCGCCATGGCTGCCTTGCTGAAAGACGCCATCCAGCCCAACCTCGTGCAGACGCTGGAGGGCTATCCTGCCATCATCCACGGCGGGCCGTTCGCCAACATTGCGCAGGGCACGAATACGGTGATTGCTACCAAAACCGGCCTCTCGCTGGCCGATTGGGTGGTGACCGAGGCGGGCTTCGGCTCCGATTTGGGCGCTGAAAAATTCATGGATATCAAGTGCCAGAGTGCCGGACTTGCACCCAAAGCTATCGTGCTCGTGGCCACCATCCGGGCGCTGAAATACCACGGCGGCAGCGACCTGAAAACGCTCAAGGAACCGAACCCAGAGGCCGTGCGCAAGGGCCTCGTCAATCTGGAAAAGCACCTGGAGAACTCCCGCCTGTTCGGCATTCCGGCGGTTGTGGCGATCAACCAATTCGTGACCGACACGGACGAGGAAATCGGCATCGTGCAAAAACGCTGTGAAGAAATGGGCTTCAAAGCCGTGGTCGCCAATATCTGGGGAGAAGGTGGAAAGGGCGGCGAAAACCTGGCGCATGCCGTGGTGGATGCCGTTCAAAATTCAAAGGGCCAGTTCAACCCCCTGTACGACTGGAATTGGTCCATCGAAAAAAAGATTGAAACCATTGCGAAGCAAATCTACGGCGCTGACGGTGTGGAATACTCAAGCGACGCACAAATGCATCTGCGCCGCATCGCCAAGCTGGGCCTGGAAGGCTCTGCCGTTTGCATTGCCAAAACGCAAAAGTCACTGTCCGACGATCCTTCCAAAATTGGCCGCCCGACGGGTTTCAAAATTACCGTCCGGGAAATTGAAATTGCTGCGGGAGCGGGTTTCGTGGTGCCCATCACCGGTGACATGATGCGTATGCCCGGCCTGCCGGATGTTCCTTCTGCTGAGCATATCGACATCGATGCGGAGGGGAATATTTCGGGGTTGTTTTAAAAATATTTTGCTTACAAGCCTGTAAACATTTGATCCTTTTGGGCTTGTAAGCAATTCTTTCCAGTTCTTCTTAGTGATTTTCATCAGACGCAACACTGACAAAAGTCACCGGACATGAGATTGTCGCGAACCTACTTTTGACCCACAATTTTAAGTGCAAAAAGTCACACAAGTCGAGATTCGTCTCTCAGCAGTTGACTTTTAAAAACACTGAAGAGCAATGAGGTCAAACCTGGTTTTCTTTCTCTTGACTGTATTTTACATTCAATCTTCCACCGCACAATTCACCCTCACCGGCGAAGTCCGCCCCCGTGCGGAATACCGTCAGGGTTTCAAAAGCCTCTTGCCCGAAGATGCCGATGCGGCGTTTTTCATCGAGCAGCGCTCCCGCCTGTACATGAACTACCAGGCGCCCAAAGTCAAATTTCAACTCAACCTGCAGGACGTGCGCATCTGGGGGAATGCCAGCCAGATTTACAAAACCGACCCGGCGCTCACCAATGTGCATGAAGCTTGGGCAGAACTTTCCATCACTGATAACTGGTCGGCAAAATTCGGGCGGCAGGAGTTGGACTACGACGGCGCCCGCTTCCTCGGTGACCTGAGTTGGGCGCAGCAGAGCCGCACGCATGATGCGCTTTTGGTGAAATATGAAAATGCAGAAAAAGGCTGGAAAGTCCACTTCGGCGGGGCTTACAACCAGAATGTGCCTTTCGAACCGGGCAAGCTCACCGGCAATTTCTACACCGGCGTGAACAACTACAAAACCATGCAGTATGGCTGGTTGAATAAAAAATACGAGCAGGGAAATATCTCCTTCCTCCTGCACAACGACGGGCAGCAGTCCGCCGACACAACAGTATCTTACCGCCAGACCCTCGGCACCCGCTGGATGCAGACCTTTGGCAAAATCAAACTCGACGCCGAGCTGTACTACCAGACCGGCGAAGACATTTCCCAAACCGACATCAGCGCTTACCTCGCTGCTCTCAATCTCAGCACCAAAATCGGCAAGACCACCCTGACCATCGGAACGGATTACCTCTCCGGCACTGATGCAGGCGAAACCAAAAACACCGCCTTTGACCCGCTCTACGGCACCAACCACAAGTTCTACGGCTTCATGGACTATTTCTACGTGGGTAGTCCTCACAGGCAGGCTGGCAGAACCCTCGGCCTGATTGACTTTTTTGTAAAAACCGCCATCCCTGCCGGGAAGTCCGGCAAACTCGACCTGCACGTACACGGATTTAGTTCGCCGGCCACTGTGATGGATGAATCTGGAAAAGAGATGAATTCCTACCTCGGGACAGAGTTCGATGCGGTTTACACCTATAATTTTTTTGATGGAATGGCGAGCCTGAATCTTGGCTATTCCCAAATGTTCGGCACGGAAACTTTGCAGCAGGTGAAAGGCGGCGACCGCAACTCCTTCAACACCTGGATTTGGACCATGGTAACGGTGAAGCCGGTGCTGTTTTCAACCAAGAAAGATTGAGTTGTTTGAGGAGTTTGATGGGTTTTTATGGTTTGAGTTTTTTGCTGCGAATCCGCAAACCCTTCAAACCCATCAAACTCCTCAAACCCATCAAACAACATCAAATGCCCATCAAAAGCTATCTCGCCCTGGCGTGTGAAAATCAACTGGAAGCCCTCCGCACCGAAGTATTGGCACTCGGCTGCGAGGTCATTCCTGCTGAAAACAAGGACGTGCTCATCGTCATTTCAGAAACAAAAAATGAAGAAGAGGACAAAGCCTTGCTGGAAAAACTGAACAGTATGAAAAACCTGCGGCACCTGACGCTGGTGTCGGCATTTGCAGAGTAACGTCGCCTTCAGGCGGCGAAAAACCTAAAGGATATTTTACAGCACCGTTCAAAGGCGATGCTGCCAAATCAAGAAAAATATGTCTTCGACTCAAATCAACAGACGAAATTTCATCAAAAAGATGGCCATCGCCTCGGCGGCAATGGCAGCGGCCACCCTGTTTCCCGGCATTATTTTCCCCAACGAACAGTTGAAGGGGCTGCCGGACGGCGATGATATCAAGTGGAAAAAGTCGCCCTGCCGCTTCTGCGGCGTCGGCTGCGGGTTGCTCATCGGCGTGCAAAAAGGCAAGGCCGTTGCCGTGAAAGGCGACCCGGCCAGCGAAGTGAACAAAGGGCTTTGTTGCGTGAAAGGCTACCACTCGGTACTCGCCATTTACGGAAAAGACCGCCTGACCAAGCCCCTCATCCGCCGCAACGGCAAGCTGGAACCGGCCACCATGAAGGAGGCCCTCGACCTCGTCGCCAGCAAGATGAAGGAAAATATCGCCAAACACGGCAAGGACTCGGTTGCCATTTATGGCTCAGGGCAGTGGACGATTCCCGATGGATACGTGGCGTCCAAATTCATGAAGGGTGTCATCGGCACGAACAACCTCGAAGCAAACGCCCGCCTTTGCATGGCAAGCGCCGTGACCGGTTTCATGACCAGCTTCGGCATGGACGAGCCGATGGGCTGCTACGAGGACATCGACCACGCCGACGTTTTCGTGATGTGGGGCAACAACATGGCCGAGATGCACCCCGTGCTTTTCTCCCGGATGCTCGACCAGCGCCTGCGGCGAAATGGGGTGAAAATCATCGACTTCGCCACTCGGACCACCCGCACGAGCATGGCCAGCGACCGTTCGATTTTGTTCAAACCTCAGACCGACCTTGCAGTGGCGAATGCCATTTGCTATGAAATTTTGAAAAACAACTGGCACAACCGTGGCTTTCTCCAGAAGCATTGTGTTTTCAAATCTGGTAAAACGAACATCGGCTACGGATTGGAAGATAAATTTCAGTTCAAAGACGAGCCGAAGGACATGACGCTGGAGCAGTTCAAAGCTTTCCTGGAAGACTACCGCCCGGAAAAGGTCGAAAAGCTCTCCGGTGTTTCAGCAAAAGACATCAAATACATGGCCTCACTCTACGGCGACCCGAACAAAAAAGTCATGTCGCTCTGGTGCATGGGCCCCAACCAGCACACCCGTGGCACCTGGATGAATAACCTCATTTACAACATCCACCTGCTGACGGGCAAAATTTCCACACCGGGCAACAGTCCATTTTCACTCACCGGCCAGCCCAGCGCCTGTGGTACGGTTAGGGAGGTCGGAACGCTGACCCACGCATTGCCCTACGGCACCGTTGACAACGAAAAAGCCCGGGAGAAAGCCGCCAAAATCTGGGGTGTGCCCGTCACCAATATTTCACCAAAACCCACCTACCACACGGTGGAAATGTTCCGTGCCCTCGACCGGGGCGATATCAAATTCATCTGGATTCAAACGACCAATCCGTTTGTCAGTATGCCCAAGCTAAAGCGCTACCGGGAGGGCGCCAAAAAAGATGACCGCTTCGTCGTTGTCTCCGATGTGTACCCCACACCGACGACCGACGTGGCGGATGTGGTGCTGCCCGCCGCCATGTGGATTGAGCGGGAAGGGATGTTTGGGAACTCCGAGCGCCGCACCCAACATTTCGAAAAAATGCTGGAACCACAGGGCGAGGCATTTAGCGATGCATGGCAAATGATTGAAGTGGCCCGCAGGATGGGTTATGAAAAATATTTCCCCTGGACAAAAGAGAACCATGTTGAGAAGATTTGGGAAGAATACTACAAGTTTCATGAGGGCGACAAACACGGCATCGCACCTTACGAGGTGCTGAAAAAAGAATCGGGTGTGGTCTGGCCCTACGTGAATGGCAAGAGCACCAAGTGGCGCTACCATGCCAAATACGACCCGGCAGCCAAGGGCGACAGTTTCGATTTTTATGGAAAACCCGACGGCAAAGCCTGGATTTGGGTTCGCCCCTACGAACCACCCGCAGAGTCGCCGGACAATGATTATCCATTCTGGCTGAACACCGGCCGGGTGCTCGAACACTGGCACACCGGCTCGATGACCCGCCGGGTGGCGGTGCTGCATCAGGCCATGCCGCACTCCTACGCCGAGTTGCATCCGAACGATGCTTCGAGGTTGGGTGTGAAAACGGGCGACAAGGTGAAACTGACCAGTCGCCGGGGTTCGCTGGTGCTGCCTGCCTCCGTCAACGAGCGGGGTTTGCCGACCGAGGGGCAGGTGTTTGTGCCGTTCTTCGACGAGTCGCTGCTCATCAACGAACTGACGCTGGACAGCTTTTGCCCCATTTCACGGGAACCTGATTATAAAAAATGTGCGGTGAAGGTGGAGAAAGCGTAAATGGCTATTGGCTGTTGGCTTTTAGCCATGCACAGCCAATAGCGAATAGCTAAAAGCTAACAGCAAAAAATGAAAAGAAAATCAAGCTATTTCATCATCGGACTTTGCGTGGCGTTGCTGGCGTCGGCGGTGTTCATCTTTCTGGCAGCGTTGCGGGAAAGCAAACGCCCTGCCGACACGGATTACATGCAGACCGGCGATACGCCCTCCATCCCTGCCGAGGCTGGCGTTTTCCGGCGATTGGCAATGGCGCTGCAATACCAGAAAATGCCCGAAGGCGGCAGGGACTTGCGCACGTACTACGAAAACCGGGCGTATCCCGGAGCGCCGCCGCTCATCCCTCACCCATTGGTTTCTGAAAAAGGAATTGGCGGAAAGACTTGCCTTCAATGCCACGAGAACGGCGGCTATACCGAGCAGTTCAAGGCTTTCGCCCCGGTGACGCCGCATCCGGAGTTGCTGAATTGCCGCCAATGCCACGTGCCGAAGACGACGGAGGGCTTGTTTGCCAATTCAAATTTCACCAAACCGGACCCGCCGGTGCTGGGGCAAAGCGCCATGCCGGGCAGTCCGCCGGTGATACCGCACACTTTGCAGTTGCGGGAAAACTGTCTGGCTTGCCATGCGGGGCCGGCTGCGCCTAAGGCTATCAAGGTGAGCCACCCGGAGCGGGTGAATTGCCGACAATGCCACGTGCCCGCCCGGCTGGATGATTTATTTGAAAAACCTTTGATGGAGGATGCCTCGACGTGGACACGTCCTGTTTCGCCTTCGCAGCGGAATGGGACGCAATTGGATGAAAAGGAAGTTAGTGCGATTGGGGAGTGGGTGAGGGAAAACAACCAATAAATTTTTGTGAACACAAGATTTTTTTTGAAACACATAGACACATAGTTCACATAGCCCATTGGCTAAAAATCTATGTGGTCTATGTGCCTATGTGTTTCAAAAAATGTGTTCTACCAATTCCAAATTGTTCAATAACATGAAACAACTTGCCGTGCTGGGAATACTCGCTGTGCTGATTGTTTTGGGGGTGAAATGCGCCCCCGGGCAACATGACGAGGGCGGGCATAATGGCAGCCACCATCTTTTGGAACAGCTAAAATACATCAGTGTGGACAGCCTGAACTATGAATTCAGCCGCTTCGACCAGGTGGATAAGGAGAAACTGGTGCAAATCCACCAACTGGTGGAGGGAGCAGAGCAGTTTTTGATTCCCGACAGGATGGCGGAGATGAAATCCTATCCCTGCTCCAATTGCCACAGCAAATCGCTCGAAGCATTGCAGGCAGGCAAGGCGCCCGGCGAGAAGAAGTCGCACTGGGACATCGAAATCGTTCATGCCAAGACTGTCACCATGCAATGTACGACCTGCCACGACCCCAAAAATTTCAACCTACTGCACAGCCTGACGGGTGCGCCGATTGAATTTAACCACAGCTACGAACTCTGCGGTCAATGCCATTCCACTCAGCAAAAAGACTGGCTGGGCGGTGCGCATGGCAAGCAGGTCGGAGGCTGGGCGCCGCCTCGTGTTTCGCAGACCTGCACCGGCTGTCACAACCCCCACAAACCTGCTTTTGAAAAACGTTTGCCTGCCCGTTTGAATACGGAATGGCTGAAATAGGGCTATTGGCTTTTAGCTGTTGGCTGTTGGCTGGCCAATAGCTAAAAGCCAATAGCCAATAGCTAAATCAACACCTTCACATGCTTTTCGACTTATTTTTTAAAACAAGAAAACCGGTGGAAGAGGATTTACCTCAGGCCAGCGACGGCTGCGGTTCTGGAAATTGTGGCTGTAAAAAAACGCCGGAACCTACAACCGCCGAACCGGATGGTTATGACATGAAACTGGGCAAAACCATGAACCGCCGGGCAGCTTTTCGCCAGATGACGGCGGGGCTGCTGGCTGGTGCAGGCATGGTGCAGGCATCGTGCAGCGCCACTTCCACTGGTGATAAACGGGAGGAGGGGCAGTTGAAATGGGAGGAATATTTCAAAAAGAACTACCGCCTGATGACCGATGAAGAGAAGTCTAAAACGGTGGAACGCCTCGAGCGGCTGTATGAAATTAACACCGGCAAGACCATCAACGTCTCCACCAACGGGGCGGTTGAGAATGTGCTGTACGGCTACGCTTTCAATATTTCAAAATGCCAGGGCTACATGGATTGTGTGAACGCCTGCGTGAAGGAAAACAACCAGGACCGAAGTTCGCAGATGCAGTACATCCGCATCCATGAGATGGAAAATGGGCAGCTCAATTTCGATGATGCCGACGACAACTACTTCCACGAAGTACCTGCCGAGGGGCATTTTTACCTCGGAACCCAATGCTACCATTGTGAAAATCCACCCTGCGTGAAGGTCTGTCCGGTCGGGGCGACGTGGAAGGAGGACGATGGCATCGTGGTGATTGACTACGACTGGTGCATTGGCTGCCGGTATTGCATGGCAGCCTGCCCTTACGATGGCCGCCGTTTCAACTGGCAAACCCCGGAAGTGCCGGAAGAAGAGGTGAACCACACACAGCACTACCTCGGCAATCGTTTGCGGAGCAAAGGGGTGATGGAAAAATGCACCTTCTGCATCCAACGCAGCCGCAACGGGAAGAACCCCGCCTGTGTGGAGGCTTGCCCGACGGGCGCCCGCATCTTCGGCAATATCCTCGACCCGAACAGCGAAATCCGTTGGGTTTTGGAAAATAAAAAGGTCTTCCGGCTGAAAGAGGACTTGGGCACGGAGCCGAAGTTTTGGTATTACATGGACTGATTTTCCGGCTTTTGGCGGTTGGCTTTTAGCGCTTGGCTTTGACGAGCCATTTTGCAAAGCCAACAGCCAAAGGCCAACAGCTAATCACAACCACATGCAAGTTTTTGTTCAATTCATAAAAGACGGTTTTCAATCTGCCACCAAAGGCAATTTCACCTACCACGTGTGGATGGCCACGCTGACGGTGCTGATGCTGCTGGGCACTTTTGCCTACTACATCCAACTGCGGGACGGGCTGGTCGTTACCGGCATGAGCGACAAGGTGAGTTGGGGGCTTTACATCTCGAATTTCACCTTCCTGGTGGGGGTGGCGGCGGCGGCGGTCATGCTCGTACTGCCCACTTACGTGTTGAAGGACATCAACCTGAAACAGGCGGTGCTGATTGGGGAAGGGCTGGCAGTGGCGGCGCTCATCATGTGCCTGGCCTTCGTGACGGTGGATTTGGGCGGCCCGGCAAGGGCGTGGCACCTGATTCCCAAACTGGGCTATTTTAACTGGCCGAACTCCATGCTCGCCTGGGACGTCATCGTGCTGAACGGCTACCTTTTCATCAACATCACCATCCCGCTGTACATATTATTTCACCACTATCAGGGCAAGGAACCGAACAAAAATGTTTACCTGCCCGGCGTGCTGATTTCCGTTTTCTGGGCAGTGGGCATCCACATGGTCACGGCGTTTTTGTATGCCGGTCTGCCAGCCCGTCCGTTTTGGAATTCGTCGCTGTTGGGGCCACGTTTTCTGGCGTCGGCATTCTCGGCTGGACCGGCGCTCATCATCCTCATTTTATCCTTCATCCGCCGGTACACGGATTACAAAATCCCGAACACGACGCTGCGCAAACTGGCGTTGGTGACCACGGTTGCCGCACAGATTAACCTCATCATGCTCATTTCCGAGCTGTTCAAAGAATTTTACTCACCGACGCACCACAGCCAAAGTGCCGTCTATCTCTTTTTTGGTTTGCATGGAAAAACCGGGCTGGTGCCCTGGATTTGGAGTGCCATTTCACTTAACGTCATTGCAACGGGCATCCTCACATTTCATACGCTCCGCAACCAGTTTCGCTGGCTTGCACTCGCCTGTGGACTACTCTTCGTGGCCATCTGGATTGAAAAAGGCATGGGCCTCATCGTGCCCGGTTTCATCCCCGGCTCTTGGGGCGATATCGTGGAATACACGCCTTCGCTGGTAGAAATCATGGTGACTATCGGCATCTGGGCGATGGGTGCGTTTATTTTTACCTTGTTGGTGAAAGTGGCGATTCCGATTGAGTTGGGGAGGGTGAGGTTTGGAAAGAGAGAATGAGAGAATGGGAGAATGGGAGAATCAGCTTGTCAGTTTAAAATGGGTCTTTCCATTTTCTATTCCATTTATCTGAATGGCCATCTCATGTTCACCGGGATAATAAACCCGGGTCGTAATTTTCCTGAAAGAATGCCGCTTTTGCAAAGAAATCCGCTCGCCGGGCGGCAGCGATTTGGTGGTCATTTTGAAAACCTTCGGGGCGAGCGAGCCGTCTGCTTTTTTGAAATAAATCACATAGTCAATCACCAGTTTTTGCGGTTTTTTTCCGGTTGAAACGAGGTCGAAGCTGAATTCGAGGTAATCGCCCGTTTTGACGGCGGGAGTGACCGTGAGGTTTTCCACTTTTACGTCGGCGCCTTTTTTAAAACCGATGAGCTCGAGTGCACCGGGGTGGCCTTTTTTTACCAAAGTGCGGGTAGCGTGTTTCACCAGCCAATCCGTTTCTTCGACGGGATGTTCTGATTTCCAGCGGTTTAGCGTTTCGACGACGAGGTCGGGATGGTTCTTGGCGTGGTCGTTCAGGTGGTTGGCGACGGAGCGGCGAACGAACAATTCCGGGTCGTTTTTCAATAAATCCAAAAGCCGTAAAGTCGGTGTGGGGTTTTTTACAAACTGCTGCAACCGCATGGCCCACGGCAGCAATGGCCGGGTTCCTTCGGAAACAAGGCGCCGCACGTGCGGATTCGGGTCAGTGGCCCATTCAGCCAGCACGGCCAGCGTGCGTTCCGGGTATTTTTCGATGAAAAAACGGATGGCAAACTCGGCAGTGAAGCGCTGTGTCATTTCATACAAAGCCTGCATGGACAGCTCAAAATGTTCGAGCCCGTGCTGACTGACGTAGATGCTCAGTGGCATGATCATGAAGCCGTCGTAGCCTTCGATTTCCTGTTTCTCGATTTTGCCGGGAAGCGACTTCAACAAGACATCAACAGCGGTGGGGAAGTCATCCGGCAGGTGTTTCGCCAGTACATCGGTGATGAGTTGGGAGCGCTCGGAGAAGGTAAGTTGCGGTAGCCTTGGGTTGATGTTTTCACAAAAAGAAACAGGGTCGAAAGCAGGCCAGACGGAATTCAGGGAAGCGGCGAGTTGGCTGACAACCTGCGGGTTGAAGACGTCTCGGATTTGGAAGTTTTCGGGCATGGATCAAAGGATGGATTCTAATTCTTTCGGGTTATATTTTGCACTGATAATTCCGAGAATGAAGATTTCATTTCCGTTAATTTCATAAACAACGATGTATTGTTTTTTGTGGTAAATACAGCGAAAACCTGCTATTCTAAGTTTTACATTTCGGCAAATTGCATAAGAGGCAGGATAGCTTCTCAATCTTTCAATTCGTTCAGTTAATTCGTCGATATAGCTATCCGCTCGCTGGATGGAAAGGTCGTTGGAAATTCGCTCGTGGATGGCTTTAAGGTCAAAAAAAGTCTTGGGCGACCAAAGAAGATTTAACGTGATTTTCGCCATTCGGAGAATTTGGTTTTGATATCTTCGTTTGTTAAGTAATTACCATTTTTGACATCTTCCCTGGCTTTGAGCAACCCCTCGAAATCCTCATCGGAAACCTCGAAATCATCCCGTGTTTTCAGGTCATAAGAATCGATCATGCCGATTTCGAGCAGCCATTGAATATGCTGCAGGAGTTTATTTTGCTGGTCTTTTTTATAGTTTAGCTCTAAGGTCATCGCTGAAATTTTAGTTTACAAGATTCGGAAAATTTAACCATAATTCAAACCCTGACTCCTTTGGTAAAGTTCAAATTTCTATCCCCGGAAAAAACGCATCCCGGATATGCTCTACTTCCCACGCATTTTCATTTTTTAATAAAACCGACACCACATCGAAACGAATCGCCCACTCGTGCCCCGTCTGCCGCATGTACTCGGCAGCGGCCCGGGCGAGGTGGCGCTCCTTTTTTTTATCCACGAACTCCTCCGGCTTACCGAAGTAGTCGTAGCTGCGGGTTTTTACCTCCACGAAAACGAGCACGTTGCCATCTTTGGCGATCAGGTCAACCTCCAGGCGTTTGTGCCGCCAGTTGGTTTCGAGGATGGTGAAACCTTTTTCCCGGAGCAACGATTCGGCAATTTCTTCGCCCCTTTTTCCGGTTTCGTTATGTTTTGCCATGATTTTTTTGAAATTAGCGCCGAAGTTAAAAAATCAGTGATTGGTAAATTGGTGAATTGGTAAATCAGGCCGCACGCCCAACCCAATTCACTAATCTACCAGTTCACCAATTTACCAAAAAATGGAAAAACTCACTTTTGATCACTCCAACGCCGCACGCTTCGTGCAACCTCACGAAATTGAAATCATGGCTGCACCCACCGAGGCTGCTGCCAAACTCCTCGAGAGCCGCAAAGGTCCCGGCAACGAATTCCTCGGCTGGCTCGATCTGCCCCGAAAGTACGACCGGGAAGAGTTTCGCCGCATTCAGAAAGCAGCGAAAAAAATCCAGAAACAGTCCGAAGTGCTGGTCGTCATCGGTATCGGTGGCTCGTACCTCGGAGCCAAGGCAGCTATCGAAATGCTGTGCCACACTTTTTATAATAAACTGCCAAAAAAGAAGCGGAAAACGCCTGAGATATACTTCGCCGGCACGAACATTTCCGGCACCTACCTCCGGGATTTGCTCGATGTGATCGGCGACCGGGATTTTTCCGTCAACGTCATTTCAAAATCGGGAACCACCACCGAGCCGGCGCTGGCATTCCGGGTTTTCAGAAAAAAACTGGAAGAAAAATATGGCAAGGAGGGCGCCCGGGAGCGCATTTACGCCACGACCGACAAGGCAAAAGGAGCACTTAAAACACTGGCTACGCAGGAAGGCTACGAGACTTTCGTCGTGCCCGACGATGTAGGTGGCCGTTTTTCTGTGCTCACGGCGGTGGGGCTGTTGCCGATTGCTGCCGTAGGCATTGACATTGAAGGAATGATGCAAGGCGCTGCCGATGCGATGAAGGATTTTAAAATGCCTTTCGATCAAAACGCCTGCTACCAGTATGCTGCCCTGCGTAACGTCTTGTACCGCAAGGGATTGGCCATTGAAATGCTGATCAACTACGAACCCGGCCTGCACTACGTCGCTGAGTGGTGGAAACAACTCTACGGCGAGAGCGAAGGCAAGGACGGCAAGGGTATTTTCCCCGCCAGCGCTGACTTCACCACTGACCTTCACTCGCTGGGACAGTACATCCAGGACGGGCGGCGGCATTTGTTTGAAACACTGCTGGAAATTGAGTCGCCTGAAGTCGGCGTCGTGCTGGAAAATGACGAAGACAACCTCGACGGCCTGAACTACCTGACGGGCAAAACTTTTGACTTTGTCAACAAAAAAGCTGCCGAAGGCACCATCGAAGCCCATGTGGACGGAGGTGTGCCGAACCTGAAAATCAGCATCCCGGCAGCAACGCCTTATCACCTGGGCTACCTGTTTTACTTTTTTGAAAAAGCCTGTGCCGTGAGTGGCTACCTGCTCGGCGTCAATCCGTTCGATCAACCGGGGGTAGAGGCTTACAAGAAAAATATGTTCCGGTTGCTGGGAAAGCCGTAGTTATTTAAGATTTAAGATTACATGATTGCTGATTTTTGATCGGGAGCCAGACTTCATCAAAAATCAAAAATCATGTAATCTTAAATCAAGGATACGCTGGCACGTTCAAACCCAGCACGATGTCTCTCCTGCCCATCCAGACGCCTTCCTTATTTTTTGCCAAAGTCAAAATGCCGGACCCGCCCCGTTTCTGCTGATTGTTTCCTGTTTTTTGAGTCAAATTCGGATCGTCGTCGAACAGGAATTCGTCGATCCAGTACTCTTTCAGTCTTGGTTCTTTGATGATGGGATGAATGTGCTGTTCGATGGTCGTATTCGGGTAAGACGCCGGGCGAATGGTGCTGAAGCGGTAGCGGCCATCGGGGCCGGTTTTCATCCAGCCACGCAGGTGGCCGTGGCGTTTGGCGCAGGTGGAAACGTCCGGGCCGTTCGAGTAAAATCCCCTAGCGTCGGTGTGGTACACATATAATATAATGTCTCCGGCTGGTGTCTTTCCGTCTTTTTTAAAAATAATGCCTTCGATTTCAAGCAGTTCGCCGGGTTCGCCGGGTGGAGCGATGGTGGTTTGCCAGGAGAGTTTTTCAGGCATGCCGTCTTTCCAGGCATCGCAGCATTCGCAGGGGCCGCCGACGGGGCGGTCCTGGTTAGTGCTGGCGGTTTGCTTGTCAGGTCGGGCGGGCTGTTGGCAAGCAGCTTGTGAAATAAAAATGATCAGGAGGATGGGGAGGCAGCAATATTTCATGGCGGTGTTTTATAAAAAAGACAAAAACTACGGCTGCGGGTTGGCTGCTGGACGCTTTCTTTTCCAGCGCCGGTGCGACCAGAGCCAGTTTGCCGGATCTTTTCGAATGGTTGCCTCCAGGCAGTGGGCGAAGGCTGCTGTGATTTCACCTTCCTTTTTTTCTTTCGGGTTTGGGCAAATTTCTTCAAAAGTCACTTCGTAAAACCCCCGTTTCACCCGCTGTATTTCAAAATAAAAAACAGGATAGCCGGTTTGGCGGGCGAGTTTGTCCGGGCCGTGCAGGAAGGGCGTGTCCTGGTTAAGGAAGGGGAGCCAGTGCGCATTTTTTACATCGGAAGGCGTCTGGTCGGCGATGAGTACGAAAATGCAGGGCTGGTTGCGGTTTTCGATGACAGCCCGCCCTGCCTGCTGCATGCTGGTGAGGTGAAGGCCCCAGCGCCGGCGTCGGTAGTTAAGCCAGGAGTCGAGGCGCCGGTTTTTGAGCGGTTTGAAAATGCCGATGACCTTGTGTTGTACGGCAAGCGGGAAGGAAAGCACGCCCCATTCCCAGTTGCCGTAGTGGCTGCCGAGCAGGATGGCACTTTGTTTTTTTTCAAAAAGCGGGGCGAAAATTTCCGGGTTCTTGTAGATGAAGCGGAGTTGGAGTTCGGCTTTGGGCAGGGTGAGGCCTTTGATGGACTCGAGGAGGAGGTCGCAGAAGTGGCGGTAGAATTGTTTGGAAAGATTTTTAAGGTTGTTTTTATTTTTTTCCGGAAAAGAGTTTTGCAAGTTGGCTAAGACGACCTTTTGACGGTAACGAAATACTTTTGACAGACAGAAAAAGAGCACGTAAGAAAAAGAATAAAGCAGTTGTAAAGGGATTACTGAAAAGGTCAGAATAAGAGTTTTAAGCAGAAACGATCCGGTTCTTTGCATGTGTTTTTTATAAAATCCCTTTTAAATATCGCTATGTTTGCGAGCTTACTTCACAAAATTACTAATTATGTTCTCGAGACGTAAATTTATTGGTCAGTCAGCTCTCGGCTCTGCTGCTGCCTTTTTGGGCGGGGTGTCTTTAAATTCCTGCAACGACGCTAATGGTAGAGAAATTACCAAAGAAATTAACACTCTTCCTGTGGTTATATCGACGTGGGATTTTGGAGCTAAAGCCAACGAGGTTGCCTGGGGAGTGCTTGGATCAGGAGGCAACGCATTGGATGCGGTAGAAGAGGGTGTTAAGCTGATTGAAGCTGACGAAGAAAACCAATCTGTTGGCATTGGCGGGCTGCCGGATCGTGATGGCAGGGTTGCGCTTGATGCTTGTATTATGGATTCGGAGGGCAATGCTGGTTCAGTTTGTGCTCTTGAGCATATTCTACACCCAATTTCAGTAGCAAGAGCGGTCATGGAAAAGACGCCCCATGTTATGCTGGTTGGGGAAGGTGCGTTGGAGTTTGCTGTAGCTCAAGGGTTTCAAAAGCAAAACCTGCTGACAGAAAAGGCTAAGGTGAAGTGGGAGGAGTGGAAAGTTGAGGCCAAATACCAGCCGATAATAAATGTTGAGTTGCACGATACGATCGGGATGCTGGCGGTAGATCAGCAAGGAAATATTTCCGGGGCATGTACGACGAGTGGTCTGGCGTTTAAAATGAGGGGTAGGGTAGGGGACTCGCCGATAATCGGAGCAGGCTTATACGTTGATAATGAGGTAGGAGGTGCTGCTGCTACTGGTTTAGGCGAAATAGTGCTCAAATCGCTGGGAAGTTTTCTGATTGTGGAGTTGATGCGAATGGGTCAAAGCCCGCAGGAGGCCTGCGAAGAGGCAGTCAGTCGGATTGTGGAAAAAAATAAAAATTACAAAGATTTTCAGGTAGGGTTCATTGCTGTAAACAAATCAGGCGAAACAGGTGCGTTCAGTGTTCAGAAAGGATTTAATTATGCTGTAAAAACAACCAAACAAAATGTGGTGCTTGATGCAAATTCTATCGTCTGAGAAAAATTTTCTATTTTTTTTGAAAAGTTTTCTTTTCGTAAGGGTACAGAACGTCTAAGTGGCATTATATTTTCTTTTAACTTAATTAAATTAATTATCTATTAGGATTTGTTTGGTAAAGCTTTGACTTCAATTCTCAGAAACTAACGATTGCATGAACGTACCAGAACTAAGAATTCTTGTTGCCGACGATCACCAAATTTTTATCGAGGGTATTAAGGTTGTTTTAGAAAGATATGAAGAAATTAAGTGTGTTGTAGTAGGCGAAGCCGGCACAGGAAATAGCCTTTTAAAATTAACCGGACAGATGGAAGCTGACATTTTACTGTTAGATTTGAATTTGCCGGACATGGATGGCTTGGAGGTGTTGTGTAACCTGAAAGAGAGAGGCTCTTCCCTTCAAGTTATTGTATTCAGCGTGTACGACGAGCCCAAAATCGTGAAGGCTGCCTTTAAGGCAGGAGCAGATGCTTACGTACTCAAAGGAAGTAACTACAGAGAGTTGTATGAAGCGATTGAGACAGTGCGCAAAGGAGAAACATATATCAGCAAAGGTCTTTCTTTTGCGAATGGGACTGGTATGAACTCCCGCTTCCTCCAAAATGGTAAGCTTAGCGTATCCTTTGATGACAGATTTATCAAGAAATTCAGCCTGACGAAAAGAGAAATTGAAGTGTTGAAGCTAGTAGGTAAGGCCATGACCAACAAGGAGATCGCACAGGAGCTTTACATCAGTGATCAAACGGTCAGTGTACACAGAAAAAACATCATGCGTAAGCTTGGAGTAAGCAGTACTGCCAGTCTCATCAAGATGGCCTATGAGAATAATCTACTGTAAAATTTTAATACAAACTGAAATTGATGATGTTTGTGATATTGGTTGGCCTTAATTTTGCTATTCGCACAGAGTGTTTATTAGGAACAAAATACCAGTATTTGGGTAGGACTTCAGTTTTATAAATGATTACATTTGTTTTTTTAAACTATTTTAATCGTTTAATCAAAATTTAATTCCAACATTTTTGGATTGATCAGAAAAGTTTTAATTTTGTCGCAATATTTTAAAATGTTTCCCATGAACTTCAAAAAGTACACTCCAGTCCTTTTTCCTTTCCTATTGCCTAACCTTTTATTTTCATTCACTCCTGGATTCAAGTTTGCTGTTTGTAAGTTCAGATTTTGATCAAAACAATTGCTTTTAGCTTAGATAGCTAATTCGCCGGGCAGCATTATGTTGTCCACAACAAAAAAGTTCTTTGTAAAGGTTATTCCGGTAACCAAAATCTTACACACACATAGATCTTAAGAGAAATCTTTGGAAAGGATACAGGTGTATTCGGTTCAGAGATTAGTTCACTATTATTTTTTAACAAATTATTATCCATGATCAGAACGAATTTTACAAAAATGCCGGTCTTTAACTGCGCATTATTTACGCTGCTCTTGCTCCTCGTGAGCTTCAACGAGTCAGCGGCACAAGCGATGGTTTGTAATAACCTGGTGCAAGTGTCTGTTGACCCGACTCCAAATACTTGTCAGGCAATTATCAATGCTGACATGATTCTGGAGGGTAACCCTACTCCGGGTGTAGACTACACGATTGTTATCAAAAAAGGCCTTGTTACTATTGCCACTGGTACCAATCAGGTAACTATCACCAACTCTTCTCAGCATTTTGGTGCTAACTTAACAGCAACTATCACTAACCAAGTTACAGGAAACTCTTGCTGGGGTAACCTGAAAATGGAAGATAAGCTTGCTCCTGTTATCACCTGTACCAACGTTACTGTTAACTGTTCTGCGAACCTCAACACAGTTGGTCTGCCAACTGCTGTTGATAACTGTGATGCTACTCCTACGGTTCAATTGACCAATGAAGTAGTTAATGCAGCAGGTCTTTGCGCAAACGGCTTTGTAACAATTGTTAGGACCTACATCGCTTTTGACGATTGGGGTAACACCTCTGCTCCTTGTGATCGTACGATCACAATTCAGCGTCCAACTGCTGTTGATTTTCCTAATGACGTAATTTGGACTTGCAACCAGTACAGCGCATTCCCTAACATTACAAATGCCTCTGGCCTGCATCCTTTCATTACGGATACCAAGCCTTCTACTCCGCTCGTCATCGATGTCAACCTCAATCCAAATTGTGATGACAACGACCAGCCAAACCAGGATCTTGCTAACGTAAACAGCACGAATACTGCTAACGGTGGTAACGGCTGCCCAGGTAACGGTCTTGATGATGCTGACGTTCTTCAGTTGACTGGCTCTGGTATTGTTGCCAACATCGTTGGTCAATACTGCAACTACCAGCAGTCTCACCACGACGATACACTTCAAACTTGTGGTAACACTTTTAAGATCATCCGTACCTGGACTGTTCTTGACTGGTGTACAGGTTCAGTTATCACTACTGGTGTTGGTGGAGAAGATAACATCCAGGTTATCAAAATTTTGGATGAAGTTAAACCAACTATCTCCCGTGCGCCTTTCACAGTAGGTGTTACTCATCCTGCTCAGCATCCACAGCAGTGTAAATCACAAGGCTTGTTGCTGCCTGCTACTTTCTCTGACAACTGTAACTCAGTTGTTGTGAAGATCTACACTCCTGTAGGTGAAGCTATCTATGTAAGTGGTGGCAACGGTAACAACGGCGGACTTATTCCTGCTCCGGGCTTACCAATTGGTACACACAACGTTAACTACGTAGCTACTGATGCTTGTGGCAATCAAACAACACTTGTTGTTCCTGTAACTGTTGCTGACAACGCAGCTCCAACTGCAATTTGTGATGAAATCACAGCAGTTAACCTTTCTACTGATGGTTACGCAACTGTTTTTGCTGAAACATTTGACGATGGTTCACACGATAACTGCTGCCTCGATCATTTCGAAGTAAGAAGAATGACTGATCCTTGTGATGATGGCCACAACGATCTCGTTTTCGGTCCTTCTGTTAAATTCTGCTGTGCTGACCTTGGTGGTGGCCCTGTAACTGTTGTTTTCCGTGCTTTCGACTGCAACGGTAATTTCAACGATTGTATGGTAACTGTAAACGTTAGTGACAAGTTACCTCCAGTATTGGTTTCTTGTCCTCCTAACCAGCGCATCACTTGCGACAACTACGCTAACAACCTTGAGACTCAACTTCAGGGTCTGACTGGTGCTCAGCAGTGTGCAGTTCTTACTGCAGCTGGTTTCGGCGAGCCTACTTTCTTTGACAACTGTGACGCTATCGTTACTTGCAACGCTAACATCAACCTCGATCAGTGCCTCGAAGGTACTATCACTCGTACTTGGACTGCTAAAGATCCAAGCAACAACTCTGGCACGCAGCCATGTAACCAGACTATCTTCGTTGACCACGTGTCTGACTGGGTAGTTGAGTTTCCTGCTGACATCACCGTGAACTGCGGAACTACTGTTCCTTCTTTCGGTGAGCCTAAGATCTTCGGTGAAACTTGCGAACTCGTAGGTGTATCTTTCAACGATGTTATTTACACTGTTGTACCTGATGCTTGCTACAAAATCCAGCGTACCTGGACTATCATCAACTGGTGTGTTGTTGGTAACAGCATCGACCAGGAAGTTGTAGAATCATCTGAGCGTGCATTCCAGTTGGCATTCCCAACTGAACCATGTGACTTCGATGGTGACGGCGATTGCGATACTCGCACATTCCGTGACAGCTGGAGAGTGTCTCCAAAGTCTAAGCCTGGTGCAGCACAAGCGACTCAGTCAACTGATCCTGATACTGACCCTGACTCTGACCCATGGGATGGTTACATCACCTACCAGCAGACTATCAAGGTGAACGATACAGTTGATCCTGTTTTCGCTAACGGTTGCCAGATTCCTGACGTTTGCATCGACGGTAATGCTTGCAGCGCAACTGTACTCCTGCCTACACCTACTGTAAACGATTGCAGCCCGAACGTTACTATCACTGCTCAAATCAGAATCGGTGGTGTTTGGCTCAACGGTTTCGGTCCTTATCTGAACGTTGCTCCTGGCACTTACGAAGTACGTTACAAAGCTGTTGACAACTGTAACAACCAGAAAGATTGCAACACCACTGTAACAGTGAAAGATTGCAAGAAGCCAACCCCTTACTGCAAGAACGGTCTCGTGATCGAACTGATGCAGACAGGTATGGTTGACATCTGGGCTTCTGATTTCAACGCAGGTAGCTTCGACAACTGTACACCACAGAGCCAGCTGAAGCTGTCATTCTCTGCAAACGTTAACAACACTGGTGCTACTTTCACTTGTGATGACCTTGGCCAGCAGCCAATCCAAATGTGGGTGACTGACCTCGCCGGTAATCAGGATTTCTGCGAAACTTTCGTAATTATCCAAGACAACATGAACGCATGCGGTGGCGGTGGTAACCCACTCGTTAACCTCGGCGGTGCAATCGCAGACGAAAACAACTCTGCTGTTAACAACGTAACTGTAAACCTGAGCGGTCAGAGCACTGGTTCTGTACTCACCAATACAAACGGTGTTTACAACTTCCCGTCGATCCCAGCTGGTAATGACGTAACTGTTACTCCTGCGAAAGATACTGATCCGTTGAATGGTGTAACAACTTTCGACCTTGTACTTATCAGCAAGCACATCCTTGGAATTCAATTGTTGAACTCTCCATACAAGATCATCGCAGCTGATGCTAACAAGTCAAACAGCGTAACTACTTTCGACCTTGTTGAAATCCGTAAACTGATCCTTCAGATCACTCCTAACTTCACGAACAACACATCCTGGAGATTCGTTAAGAAGAGCCATGTGTTCCCGAACCCAGCTAATCCTTTTGCTCAGCAGTTCCCAGAAGTTGTTAACATCAACGACATTGCTGCAAGCACACTGAACGCTGATTTCGTAGCTGTGAAGATTGGTGATGTCAACGGAAGTGCAGCAACTAACCTGACTGCAGGTAACGACGATCGTAACATGAACGGTTCTTTCGTTCTGAATACTGACGACCGTTTCGTTCAGAATGGTGAAGTTGTAACAGTAGAATTCAAAGCTGCTGACCTGGATATTTTCGGATACCAATTCACTTTGAACTTCGATAAGAATTCACTCGAAATGGTAGAACTTCTTCCGGGTTTGGCGAAAGAAGAAAACTTTGGATTCACTTTGCTTGACAAAGGTGCTATCACTGCAAGCTGGAATGGCGATGCTGACAACAACACAATGTTCAGCGTAGTTTTCCGTGCCACTGCTTCCGGCCAACTCAGCAACATGGTAAGCGTTAACTCTCGCTTTACTACTGCTGAAGCTTACAAAGCAAATGGCGACTTGATGGATGTACAATTGACCTTTAACGGCAACAATGCCAATGGTTTTGCTCTGTATCAGAATACTCCGAACCCATTCAAGGGTGAGACAGTTGTAGGCTTCAACCTGCCAGAAGCAGGTGCAGCCAAGCTGACCATCTCTGATGTTTCCGGTAAGATTCTGAATGTAATTGAAGGCGACTTCGCTAAAGGTTACAACGAAGTAAGACTGAACAGCAACGATCTGCCTTCTTACGGTGTGCTGTACTACACGCTGAAAACAGCGACTGAGACAGCTACGAAGAAGATGGTTGTAGTTGAATAATATTGAACGTTGATAGCTGATGGTAGGGGTTATTTTTTAGCCCCTATCATCAGCTTTCGATTTTTTTGATGAAAATTGGCAAACTAGTTGCATTATCTTTAATTATGAAAAAAAATAATGTTTACTCGCTTCTGACAGCTTTGCTTTTTTCGCTGAGCCTGCAAGCCCAGAATGTCATGCTGAAAATGCCTGACATGACAATCGATCCGGGCGCTAATCTTCATCTTGATGTTCAGGTGGATAACTTTGAAGGCATTGTCGCAACCCAGTTTTCAATCAATTGGGATGCATCCGTGCTCGAGTTTATTGGTGTTGACAATTTTGGATTGCCAAATATGTCACTTGACGGAACTTTTGGAACCTTGGATGTAAACGAAGGCATTCTTCGTTTTGCATGGTACCAACAGGATCTATCTGGCGTTACACTGGACGATATGTCCACTATTTTTTCAGTTTGGTTCAAAGCAATCGGCGACCCGAATGCTGCGACAGAGGTTATGATTACCGGCAATCCCACCCCAATTGAGGTGGTAAATGTGAATAGTGATATTATTCCGTTCCAGGTAAGTAACGGGACAATTACTATTCAAGGACCTACCAACAGCAAAGAGACGATTACGCAGGATTTTGTACTATTCCAAAACAGCCCCAATCCATTTAAAGAAATTACTTACATTACTTTCAATCTAAAAAGTAACACACAAGCTCGTTTGAGCATTTTTGACCA
Source organism: Bacteroidota bacterium (assembly GCA_030147525.1). Lineage (GTDB taxonomy): Bacteria > Bacteroidota > Bacteroidia > Chitinophagales > Saprospiraceae > UBA6168. The sequence continues at coordinate 119,244 of JASBVF010000056.1, read as the reverse complement.
TTCAGGTAAGGTCATTTATCAGCAAAATCAGGTTTTTAACACTGGTTTGAATAAAATACCGGTAAGAAGGGACCTGTTTCAGAGTTCAGGTACTTACTTTTACACCCTCGAAACCAAAAAAGCTATTGCAACAAGGCAATTGATTGCGCATTAAGCGTTTTTTTTGCGATTCCGGTTAAAGAACCGGATCATATATTTTTTCCGATTACTTTTTAAATAATTATCGTCCCAATTCCGAACATATGAAAAAGCCGATTACGAACCTAGTCATGGGCTGTCTGGTATTTTTTGCAATGCAACTTGCTGCACAGCCAACCTTCACGGTGTCTCCACAAACGATTACTGCCAATCCGGGAGACAACATCACTGTAAACATTACGGTTAGCAATTTTACCAACATCCTGAGCTTCCAGTACTCGATGAACTGGCCCTCTAACGTGTTGCAATTTGTGCCTCCTGTCGGGAATATCACGACACAGTTGAGCGGGTTCACTTCTGCCAACTTCGGTACAAGCGGTGCAAGCAATGGTAACCTCACGGTGTCCTGGTTTGATCCAAACGTACAAGGTGTTTCGCTTCCAAACGGAACAACATTGTACAGCCTGACTTTTCAGGTGCTAACTTCAGCTCCAGCTACCATTTCGTTTTCCGGGATGCCTACCATCGTGGAAGTCGTTAACAGCGCCGGAAACACAGTCACTCCGACTTTCCAGAACGCCTCTGTCAATGGTGGCAGTGGTGGTGGCGGCGGCGGCGGTGGCGGCGGCGGCGGAGGAGGTGTGAATGGATTTGCTGTGATTGCCTCCGATGAAACAACTGCCGCAGGTACTGCCATGTGTGTTGATGTTACGGTCAATGATTTCAACAACATCGTTTCCATGCAGTACACCATGCAGTTTGATCCTACTAAATTTCAATATACCGGTGTACAGGGTTTTGGTCTGCCCGACCTGACTGCAGCCAACTTTGGAACAAACAATGCAGGTACCGGCTTCATTAATTTTTCCTGGTTTGACGGAACAACCAACGGTGTTACCCGTCCGAACGGGCATGTGATTTACCAGGTCTGCTTCAATGCCATTGGTCCCAATAGTTGCGGCAGTACTACTGAATTTCAATTCAATGGTTCTCAAACATCTGTTGAAGTAACAAATACCACCGGCATTGTTCCTTTCCAGGGGATTCCCGGTGAACTTGAGATTTGTGGTGGATCTACTCCTGGGGCGCTGACTTTCATCGCTTCCGACGAGGTAAGTCCGAACGGTAGTCAGGTGTGTGTTGATTTTTCAGTAGAAAACTTCAACTGCGTAGTGAGTGCGCAATATTCCATGCACTTCAACCAGAATATTCTTCAATACGCTTCTGTCCAGGGTTTTGGCTTACCCGATTTGTCGGCAGCCAACTTCGGTACGGGAGCAGCCGGAAGCGGAACACTTACATTTTCCTGGTTTGAACAAAGCACAACCGGGGCAACTGTTCCAAACGGTACTGTCATTTATCAGGTTTGTTTCAATGTAATTGGAAACAATGGACAAACCAGCCAGATAACTTTCAACGGAACTCCAACAGTCATTGAAGTGACCAACTGCAGCGGTCAAACGGTGCAACCCTCATTTGATTCCGGGTCTGTTATGGTTGGTACAAGCTGTACAGGGCCGGTCTCAATTTCCAATAACGTAATAACGAATGTTCCTTGTTTTGGCCAGTCAACGGGCTCGATTGACATTACCGTCACAGGGGGTAGTGCGCAGAAGACCTATGTTTGGAAAAATGCAGCAGGAACAACCGTTGGTACAATGGAAGATTTAACAGGTATTCCTTCAGGTACATATTCCGTAACAGTAACAAGCTGCAGCGGTCAGCAAACTACCACAGGAAGCTTTACTGTTACTCAGCCGGCTGCACCGTTGGCTATTAATCAACAGGTGACTAATGTGGCATGCTTCGGTGACATGAACGGTGCCATCGATATTACGGTGACCGGTGGAACGAACACTGGCGCTAACTGTAGTGGATATACCTATAAATGGAGTAACGGTCCGACTACGCAGGACATTTCAGGACTTGCGCCGGGAGATTACACCGTTACCATCACCGACTGCCGGGGTTGTCAGCTTGTGCCACCTGCCATTACGGTCGCAGGCTCTACTTCTGTACTTACTCATCAGGCGGTAGGTATTCCGGTGAAATGTTTTGGAAGTGCCACAGGCTCCATCATGATTACCAATACCACAGGAGGTGTCGGACCTTACCAATATTCCTTGAATACAGGCGCTTATCAGTCCTCGACAACTTTCGCTAACCTCGCAGCAGGTAGTTACAGTGTAAATGTGCGTGATGCATTGAATTGTGTTAAAACAATTACCATCACGGTAGGCTCCCCGAACGATATTTCAATCACCACCACACCTACGAATGCCACAAGCGGCAACTGCGATGGTGCAATTGCAACTACAGTTTCAGGTGGAACACCGGGCGGCGGTTCTCCCGGATATACTTTCAGTTGGTCAGGTCCGAATGGTCCAATTTCTGGTAATCCTCAGAACCTGTCAAACCTCTGTCCGGGTAATTACTGTGTGACGGTGACTGATTTCAACGGGTGCACCAAAACAAAATGCCAACTGGTCAGCGCGCCTTTGACGGTGGCATTGGCAACTAAAAAAGATGCATGCTTCGGTGTTTGCAACGGTTCGATCAATTTGAACGTAGCTGGTGGCGTGCCGCCAATCACTTACGCCTGGAGTAACAATGCGACGACGAAGGATATTTCAAGCCTTTGCCCTGGCTCTTACACTGTAACAGTTACAAGCACTGGTAACAGCACCACACAAACCCTGACCGTGAACATCACGCAGGCGACTTCAGTACCGAGCATTGCGAATGCCGTGGTGCAAGATCCAAACTCTTCCACGACCTGCAACGGTTCGGTGACCATCAACCAATCGACCGGTGGTTTCGGCCAGCCCTACACTTACGTGTGGAGCAATAGCCAAACCGGTGCCGTGGCAAGTGGTCTCTGCGATGAAGTAGCTTACACGGTGACTGTTTCGGATGCGCAGGGCTGTACGGGAACCGCAGTTTATACACCAGATTTTAATCCGGCCGTTTTGGCGCCGAATTACAATCCAAGTCCTTCCTGCCAAAATACAGCGAATGGCTCGATCAACATACAATTAGTCGGTGGTACCGCACCGTTTGCGATTACCATCAACGGTCCATCCGGTACAAATACACAAAACAACGTCCCCGCAGGCACTGCGACGTTTAACAACCTGTTGCCTGGCGATTACAGCGTTACCATCGTGGATGGAGCAACCGGTTCGGATCAGCAGCAGGTAACTTCCTCTGTCAACGTTCCGGCAGTCAACCTGACTATTGATCCGTTAATTGTAACTCCGGCTACTCCGACATCAAATGGGGGCATCAATATTACACCGGGTGGTGGAACTTTGCCTTACAACTATCAGTGGAGTAACAACTTCCCGGGACAGGATCCGACGGGTCTTGCTCCGAATATTTACCAATTAACGCTGAACGACGGAAACGGCTGTTTCCAGGTGTTTGATGTAACGGTTGGGCTTTTCAAAGCTGAAATTGCTAACCAGGTAATGCCTACCTGTCCGGATCAAACCGGTTCGATTACGATTCAGGCGACAGGAAGTGACAACACGCCTTACCAGTACGTCTGGACGAACGCCTCCAACCAGGTTGTTTCACAAACAGCTGAATTGCAAAACCAGCCGACAGGCACCTACACCGTAAAAATTACAGACTCACAGGGAACGGTGATTACACAGAATTTCACCATTTCCTCTATTTCAAATTTACAGTCAACTGCTACCGCTACCAGCAATTTCAACGGATTCAATGTTCGTTGTCACAACGGTTCCAGCGGTGCTGCCACAGTTACTGCGGCGAATGGTGACGAGCCTTACGCCTATTCATGGAGTAATGGATCGGCTCTGCAGTCCATCAGCGGACTCAGCGCTGGCAACTACACTGTTACCGTGACCGACGACCAGGGTTGTAAGGTAACGAAAACCCTCGCCATTACCCAGCCACCTGCGCTTTCACTCGAAACGGACGGAAGTCTCAGCAGTTGCTCTGAAAACAGTGGTATCGCAAGTGTTTTTGTCAGTGGAGGTGTGCCCGCTTACAGCTATATTTGGAGCGATGCTCAAAACCAGAAATCTCCGACTGCAATTCTGCTGAAAGGTGGGGATTACCGGGTGACGGTAACCGATGCTAACCAGTGTACTGCCATCGGTCAAGCCTCTATCCCGTCACCGGACCCACTGAAAATCACCGGAATTTCTGTTCCGGACAGTGGCGGCCCGAACGGACAAGCTATTGCTCAGGTTACCGGCGGTTCCTGGCCATACGAATTTGAATGGATGGGATATCTTGAAAGCGACAGCATCCTTACGGAACTGCTTCCGGGAAGATATTTTGTGAAAGTAACCGACGCCTACGGTTGCGAAGCACTGCAAGTCATCACAGTTGGCGATGAAACCCAGTGCGGCGAAGTTCTTACGGTCATCACGCCGGAAGGCGACGGTTTTAACGAAGAATTTCTGATTGGTTGCCTTTCCCGCTTTTCTGACAACCGTCTGGAAATTTACAATCGGTGGGGGCAGCTGGTTTATGAAGCTGACAACTACAACGATGGTAACCTCTGGCGTGGCACCGACCGCAGAGGCAGGGATGTACCGGACGGTGTTTACTTCTACGTCTTCGACTATCTCGACCCTGTAACGAACCAGCGAGTTGTCAAAAAAGGCAACGTTACAGTACTGCGCAAATAAGTGTGATTGGATACTGGGTATTTGACATTGAATTGGATTCGCTGTCAAATACCTGGTATCCAATACCCGATACCCAGCATCCAACAGATTATTTCTTCCATCAACCGATTAAATCCTTTTGAACATGAAAAAGTTATTTTTACTCATAGCTTCCGTATTCATTTTTCAGGCCGCTTTTTCTCAGGGTAATCCGTATTCCACCATTTTTTCACACTACCATATCAGCCCGGTGCTCATTTCTCCGGCTGCTGCCGGTTTTTCTGAAAACCACCAGATTCAGATGAACGTCCGTGCACAGTGGACCGGCTTCCCCGAGTCGCCAAAAACTTACGGCATCGGCTACAACGGTCCCATCGGCAAGACTTTGGGCCTTGGCTTGCAACTGATGTCTGAAACGGCAGGTAACATCAACAGCCAGCGTTTTCAGCTGAACTATGCTTTTCGTTACGAATTGAAGCGTTTGAAATTTGCGGCAGGTTTTTCCACAGAGTTTATCCGTCATCAGCTGGCTAATTCTGTAATCCAAAGCACGCTTTACCAGCCTGGCGACCAGATTGTTGAAGATGCCGTGGAGGGTAACCGTACGTTTGATGCTTCCCTCGGCTTGCATGGTACTTTTGATAAAAGTACATTTTTCAGCCTTACCTTCTCCAACCTTGTACTTGCTAAAATCGGCGATATCGAATCCGGTGATCCGGAGGGTACCTTCTTCCGTTATTTCATGCTGAATTTCGGCCATGAATTTGAAATCGAACAATACAATTTCAAACTGCGGCCCTCGATTATGGCCCAGCGCATCAAAGACAAACCATTCCAGGTTGATTTTAACCTGCTTGGTTCTTTCATTGATGACAAGCTGATTGCAGGCGCATCCTACCGGGCTGGTTTGGGTGGATCTGTAGGCTTGTTGCTGGGGACTAATATCGATGTTTTCCGGCTTTACTACAGCTACGATGTGGCATTCCAGAATGTACAGAAATATAATGGAGGTACGCACGAAGTCACCATTGCTTTTGACTTCGCCGGAGGCAAGAAAAAATATGACCGCACACCGGTTAAACCCAGACGATAACAGACTGAAATAAGCGATGTAATTGATTAGATGTTAATACGACTCATTTCCTTTACTGTGAAATGAGTGCCAAGAATAGATGTCCTTTAACAATTGGTTTTTGGGATAGCTCCTCCCCGTAAAGTCGGAGAGGGGCTACTTTTTTATTAGAAATGTAAAATGTAGAATTTTCAATGTAGAATGTTGAAGTGGGGCAACGCCATGCACTTCAACATTCTACATTGAAAATTCTACATTCTACATTTTTATGACTCCCGCTGCACTAGATTCCCTGTCGCTTTTTCTTTCAGCAGTAACTTCCGGGTGCCGTCCGGTAAAATTTCCTCTTTCAGCAGCCAGTGGTCTTTATCGAATTCCACTTCTTTTTGCACCTGAACGGCTTCGTCGGGCAGGCCACGCCATTCTTTCAGGGTGATGGGTTCCCACTTTTTCGACTTGGCGGAACGGTAGCAGGCATCCATGATTTCATTTACCACATAGCCATCATAAAATGATTCCATTGGCTGCTTTCCTGCTTCCGAGGAATTCAGCATGTCGGTAAACATGTGGTTGTATCCAAGTTCATTCGTCTCGTCGCCGACGGGGAAGAGCCAGCCACTGGCGGATTCTGCTTTTTCGGCTACGTAGCCGCTCTTGCCGGGGGCAGTGAACATTTCAAAGCCGGTGCGCAGGAAGTTATTCAGCCAGATGGTGCCGTCGGTGCCCATGACCTCGTCCCGAAGATCCATACCACCCCTGAATGCCCAGGAAACCTCGAACTGACCGATAGCTCCGTTGGCATATTTCACCAAACCGATAGCGTGGTCTTCGGCATCGATGGGCTTTACCTGTGTGTCAGCCCAGCACATGACTTCTACCGGGCGCACGTTTTTACCAATAAAATTCCTCGCAATTTCAATGCAGTGGCAACCGAGGTCCACGAGCGCCCCGCCGCCTGCCTTTTCGATGTCCCAAAACCAGGGGCTGTGCGGGCCGGGGTGGGTTTCTCTTGATTTGGCCCAAAGCACCCGGCCGATGGCACCGTTGCGCACACTCTCAGACGCTTTTAAGTTTTTAGGTGTGTAAACCAAATCTTCGAGGTAGCCGTGAAAAACGCCGGCTTTTTCAACGGCTTGCAGCATTTTCCAGGCTTCTTCGCCGTTGCGGGCGAGTGGTTTGGTGCACATGACGGCCTTGCCGGCTTTGGCGGCAGCTTCAGCGGCTTCGAGGTGCTGGTTGTTGCGTAAGCCGATGCAAACGATGTCAACATCGGGGTGGCTGACTGCCTCGTGGAGGTCGTTGGTCCAGTGCGGGATGTTGTGTTTTTTTGCGAACGGTTCGGCCCGGTGCTGGGTGGTGGAGTAGGCCATGATGACCCGGTCACGGCTGCGCTGGCCGTGGAGGGCGGAAATGTAAAAATCGGCAATGAAACCAGTGCCGAGCATTGCTATTTTTGCCATGGTGTAGTTGATTTTTCTCCCGCTGATTTCTCAGCTGACCTTATTTTTTTCGGAAAATTTTGAAAGCCCGGGAACTCAGCGAGATTAGAATTTAAGTTTCAAACAGGCCTGAAATTACAAATTGCCGGAAAACCCCGGCATTTTTTACCAAAAAATTCAATCTTCGCCGCATGAGTAGAGTAGGCAGTAGGCAAGTAGGCAGTAGGCAAGCAGGCGATAGCTGGCCAATTACTGCGGTTATCATCACACACAACGTGGCAGATACGATCGGGTCGTGCCTGGCGGCTTTGAAATTGGTTTGCGATGAAATCCTTGTACTCGATTCGTTCAGCGACGACGGTACGGTTGAGATTTGCGAAAAAATGGGCGTGACGCTCGTACCTCAGGAGTGGCTGGGCTATGCCCAAACCAAAAACGTGGGCAACGACATGGCCAAAAACGACTGGATCCTCTCCATCGACGCCGACGAGGTGTTGTCCGATGAACTGGTAGCTGTTTTACAAAAACTAAAACCGGAAGCCGGTAAAGTTTACGCCCTCGACCGCCTGACCAATTTCTGTGGAAAATGGATTCGTCACAGCGGCTGGTACCCCGACTGGAAGGTGCGGCTTTTCAACCGCCGGCAAGTGCGCTGGCAGGGTGATTTTGTGCATGAAACGCTGACGATTCCCGCTGATTTTCAGGAAGTTAAATTGCAAGGAAAGCTTTTTCACTACTCCTACAAAGACAGCGAAGACCACTTCCGCCGCATGGAAAAATACGCCCGGTTGTCGGCGCAGGAGCAGTTTCAGAAAGGAAAGCGGCCCACCTTCGCCAAGCTTTACCTGTCGCCACCTGCCCGCTTTTTCAGGACTTATTTTTTGAAAAAAGGCTTTCTCGATGGTCGGGAAGGATGGCTCATCAGTATCCGCAGCGCCCGGATGATCCGGCAGCGGTACCGGATTTTGAAAAAACTATGGAAAGAAAAGTCAGGTGATGTTGCCTGAAAGTGGTTATTTTTGAAATCATTCCCAACTTTTTAAAAAGAATCGCTCAAGTTTGAGCATAAAAGATGAAACATGGCAGTCGAAACGTTTCCAAAAAAAGAAAAACAGACCGGCCAGGCAGTACCGGATTACCTCATCTACGAAGTGGTTAAGGGCAAACCCATCTATTACAAAGGCTACAAAGACGTACTGAACAAAACTAAAACCTTCGAAGAAATTACTATGGAAAGCACCCTCCAGGCATGGTTAAAAACATATTTGGCCAATATGTTAATCAACGCCTTGTTCAATAAAAATTTTGTCGTAGTGGCCGGAGAGCTTGGGCTAAACTTGCAAAATAAAACGAAACGGGGGGCTGACCTCTCTATTTTCAAAAAAGAAAACTTTGTACTAAGCGCCGGTTTTTCCAACCTTCCCCCCGAAATAATCCTCGAAATCGATGTGCAGGCCGATACGGAAAACACTACCGAGATGGACTACGTCCTCGAAAAAATTAAAGACTACCTCGACTTCGGCGTGAAAAAAGTCTTCTGGATTTTCACCAAAACCCGCAAAGTGATGGTGGCGACCGAGCAGGAGCCCTGGCTGACTCACAGTTGGAATCTCAACCTCGACATTATCGAAGACGTAAAAATCAACCTTCTCGAAATGGTCGAAAAACAAGAGAAAAAGTAATCTACCTTGCCGTCAAATTCCGTCGCAGCTTCTCCAGTCCACTGGCTCATCGCCCTCCTCATGGCCGCCTTGACCATCGGCCTCGGCTATTTCACCCAGCAGCATGAATTCCCGAAGATCATCGGTTTTTTCGCCCCGTTTTTTGCGCTTTACCTGCTGGTAAGTGCCAATTCTCAATTTCCAATTTCCAATTCCCAATTTAAATTCTGGCTCATCGTCGCCATTTTCCTCCGCCTGATCCTCGTCTTTTCCGAGCCGGGCCTCAGCAACGACGTGTACCGTTTTATCTGGGACGGGCGGTTGTTGGTGCAGGGCTACAACCCCTTCGACCACCTGCCGATGTACTACCTCGAAAACGATGTGCCGGTGAAGGGCATTGACCGGGCACTGTTCGAAGCGTTTGACGCAAAAAATACGTACACGGTGTATCCACCGGTAGCACAGGCCCAGTTTGCGAGTGCTTGCTGGTTGTTTCCACAAAATATCTATTGGTGTACAGTCGTGATGAAACTGTGGCTGTTCGCTTTCGAGGTGGGATCTATTTTTCTGATAGTCAAACTGTTGCGCCGCTTTGATCTCCCTGCCCGGAATGTTTTGCTGTACGCACTTAATCCGCTGATTATTTTCGAAATCACCGGGAATCTGCACTTCGAGGGGGCAATGATCTTTTTCCTGCTGCTGGCGCTGTGGTTACTATGCCGCTCATCGCCGAGTTTTGGGCATAGGACGGTGGCCAAGTTAGGCGGTAACTTGAAGTTACCGCCTAACTTGAATTCCCAACAGCCAACCCTAAAGAGGCAGGCATCCAACAACCAATTCCTCTCTGCCCTTGCCTTTGCCCTGTCCATCTGCTCCAAGCTGCTCACGTTGCTGTTTCTTCCATTTTTCATCAAACGTATGGGGTGGGGGAGAAGCCTGCGGTATTTTACTATCACCGGTGTGGTGACGGTGCTGCTGTTTTTACCCATTGTGAACACTACGTTTCTGGCAAATTTTGGCGACAGCCTGAATCTGTATTTTCAAAAACTGGAATACAACGCCAGCCTGTACTATCTGCTACGGTGGGCAGGTTTTCAAATTTGGGGATACAATCAAATTGCCATCTTTGGGCCACTGCTGGGTGTGCTGGCCATGTGTGGGATTCTGTGGATGGCGTTGAGAGATGTTATTTTAAAAAAAGGAAAAGTTGAAGCCGGTGATTTTAATTTCAAAATCCTCCCTGAACTTTGGCTCTTCGCCATCATCCTCTACCTTGTTTGCACCACGACGTTGCATCCCTGGTATCTGGCGCTGCCACTTGCATTGTGTGTTTTTACAAAATGGCGTTTTCCCATCTTTTGGTCGGGGTTGATTTTTTTAACTTACGTCAATTACAGCTACGAACCTTACAGGGAAAACCTGTGGGTAGTAGCACTTGAATACACAACGGTCGCCGCCTGGTTTGCGTGGGAGTGGAAAACGAATCGTCAAAAAGAGCAGGTCTCATAAAACCATCTGATTATATTTGTGCCTTGCCCATGCAAATTGGCGAGCCTGCTCTTACTAAACCATAACCACCAACCACCATTTGCTATGCTCAATATTCTTGCAGACTTTCAACAGGCTAAAGCCAATCAGCAAAAGAAGTTCGTCGTCCTCATCGACCCCGATAAAGTTCGACTGGGAAATATGGACAAGGTGCTCGACCTCGCCGTGGAAGCCAAAGTAGATTACTTTTTCATCGGCGGCAGCCTCATCGTCAACAACATGCTGGACCAGTGCCTGCTTTCCATCAAGGAGCGCTGTCAAATTCCGATGATTCTTTTTCCGGGGAATTCCCTTCAACTCAGCTGGAAAGCTGATGCCATTTTGTTTCTTTCATTGATTTCAGGCCGAAATGCCGACCTGCTCATCGGCAATCACGTCATCGCTGCGCCGTACCTGAAGCTCAGCCCGCTCGAAATTTTACCGACCGGCTACATGCTGATCGATGGCGGCGCCCCCACTTCCGTACTTTATATGAGCAATACCCGGCCCATCCCCACCCACAAGGAAGATATTGCCGTTTGTACAGCGATGGCCGGCGAAATGCTGGGGCTGCGGCTGCTGTTTATGGATGCGGGAAGCGGCGCTAAGACGCCGGTGACGGAAGACATCATCGAATCAGTGAGTGGCGCTATTTCTATTCCGCTGATCGTTGGCGGAGGCATCCGAACACCCGAAAAAGCAGCTGCGAATGCCAGAGCCGGCGCCGATGTGATCGTCGTGGGCAATGCCATCGAAAAAGACCCTGACCTGGTAAAGGAAATGGCGGAGGCGGTGCATGCGGTGAGTAGCGTGCCTGCCTAATTCTTGATCGCCGAAACGATTTTCTCTAAAATTCTCGTCAGCAAACTCCGCTCCTCCGTCACGATCCGTGCCGTTCCTTGCATCTCCTGCCGGAAAGGAATGGGCCGGCCGTAACTCGTTTTCAAATCGGCGGGTACGGAGACGGCCACCTCGTAGCCCTGCTCGCCCGGCACGGCTGCGATGCGTTCTACCTCGCCGTTCAGCACACCGAATTCCTGGTAGGGGTAGCCGTCGAGGCGGATGTGGGCGGGCATGCCGGGCTTCACTTTGCCGGAACCCTGGTAAGCCAGCAGCGCCCTCGCCATCACCTTACCGGAACTTTCCACCGGCACGATGGTCAGTACCTCCTCGCCTTCCCGCACAAACTGCTGCTCGCTCCACGCCTGCGTCAGCGCCACTTCGCCGCCGATGGGAGCTACCAGCAGCCAGGCCTGTTTCCACGCAGCGACGTCGCCTTGGAGGCGTTGCAAGTCCGCCTGAAATGTGAGCATCCGCCCGGATTTGTTGTCGGATTGAAGTTGTTGCAAATCAAGGATTTGCGCCTCCATCTGCCGGATGCGCAGGTTGTTCTGGGCGGTACCGGAACGCAAGGCTTCAAGTTCCCGGCGGGAGCGCAGCCAGGCGGCCTGGCTCTGCTCGTATTCCAGCAGGCTGAGAGAGTTTTTTGAAAATAAAATACTGTCCCGCTCGGCACTCTTGCGGGTGAGCGCCACTTCCCCGGCGAGGATGGATTCCTGCCGGGCGAGGGATTGGTTGAGCGCCAGTATTTCAGCGATTTGCTTGCGCAAATTGCTGATCTTGAGGTAGTTGATATCCTGTTTTAAAAAATACTGCAAGTCCCGGAAGCTCTGCGAAAATTGGGCGAAGCCCGCCTGCAAACTGCCCAGTTGCAGTCCCTCCGGCAGGTTCACCGCCAGCAGATCCTGCCCCTCGTTGGCCGACAGGTTTTTTAAAAAATCCTCCAAACGCAGCACGTCCCCGTGGCGGGCGGGATTGTCCAGCACGGCCAGCAGTTCGCCAGCCTGCACGGTCTGTCCGTTTTTCACCTTCAGTTCGCTGATCTTCGCACTCGCCCCCGCCGCCAGCCGGATGGGCGGGTTTTCCGTGGTGAGTACGGCGGGTGCCTCCACTACATCGGGGTACTGCACGAACCAACTGATGGCCAGCAGCAGCGCAAACACCAGCAGCAGCGCTGTCATTCCCCAACGCAGCATCCACCCCGGCGGGCTGCCGATGATGGCTTCCAGGTCGTTGCGCTCGGTGAGGCGGATGTCGGATGGGTTTTGGATGGGCATTGGAAATTTTTTCTATAGAAAAGGCAAGGCTCTGTTCATGACAGTTCTTCTTTTTTCAATATCTGCTGGACGGTATCAGTCAATTCTGGAATTTTATTTTGAATGACATCCCAGACAATCGAGTAGTTAATGCCAAAATAGTCATGAATCAATTTATCTCTCATGCCTGCGATGTGCTTCCATTGAATGGCCGGCCATTCATTTTTAAGGTCGTCAGGTAGTTTTTTGGTGGCTTCGCCAATAATTTCAAGGCTTCTCACCACTGCCCGTTTCAGGGTTTCATCCATCAGTAACTGCTCTTTTGTAAAACCATCGGGAATGGCTGACAAAATATACTCGCATTCGTCGAGTATGTGCTTCAAGTAATCAACCGGCGATTGAGACATACTCCACTTCTTTTAAAATTTTCGGGCCAATGTATTTGCTCAAACCGTTTTCCGTGACGACTTCCACTTTTCGTCCCTCGAAAAGGTCATCCAACATCAAACAAAGCCCCATGAAGTTGTCGAAAGTTTCCATTTCCGGCTCGAACTCCACGTAAATGTCAATGTCGCTCTCTTTCCGTTCTTCTTTTCGAACGAATGACCCAAACAACCCGATTTGTTTAACCCCATAACTCTTCAGTTCGGCCCGGTGCCGGGACAGTGTTTGGAGAATGGTGGATTTTGTGATGTTTTTCATTTTATTTCAGGTAAAACTGATTTTGCAATTATACAACATGAATAAGGCGTTTGCAAGGTATTGCATTTGAATAATAAGGTGTGAAACGTGAGTTCCGATCTTCCCAATTACCCCAAAAGTGCCTCGTGAAAACACTCCAATTCAACCGTTTGAAAATCAGTTTACTGGCCTACAGCCTACTCGCCAACTTGCCTACCCACCTCAAAACTCCCGATACACCCCATCCAAAAACTGATTCGCCTCCGCTTCCGAAAACCTCGCCTGCTCCCGGTTCCAGTGCAGGGTTTTATTGGGGAAACGTCCGGCGATCACACCCAGCAGGATGGTCTCCGTGAGCCGGGAAGCGTAGGAAAACGGGGCGGTGCATTCGCCTTGGCCCAGGCAGGCATCCACGAACTGGTGGTAGTGCTTCTTGCCCTCCGTTTCATAATTCCTGACCGGCTCACCCATGGCCTGCGCTGCTTCGTATTTCGACAAATCCAGCGTTTCGTATTTCCCATCCACGATCAGCCGGGGCAGTTCCATGAAATGCGGCAGCAGCAACCGGCCTTTTTTGCCGATGAACATGGCGCCCTGATCGGGCAATTTTTCGTTGTTGGGCAGTTGCAGGTCTTTGTGCTGTGTGGGAGCGCCGGGGCCGTCGTACCAGACCCATTTCAGCGAGCGGGTGGTATGCTTCGTGCCGGGGAATTTGTAGGTCACGATGTTATTTTCCGGGAACCCGAATCCCGTCGGTTTGCGGCATTCGTTTTTGATGGTTTTCGGGACGTCCAGTTCCAGCGCATTGTAAGGCGTATCGAAAATGTGGACGCCCATGTCGCCGAGGGTTCCGCAGCCGAAATCCAGCACTTTTCGCCAGTTGCCCGGGTGGTAAACATCCTTTTTATAGGGGCGCTCTGCGGCGGTTCCGAGCCAAAGGTTCCAATCTAAATTGGAAGGAACCTGGTCGCTGCCTTCGGGGGCGGGGCCGTCGTATCCCCAGTTTTTCGGCGACCAGGCCCGGACGCATTTCACCTTGCCGATGATGCCGGACTGAATCAGGATGGTCGCCAGTTTGTAATCGTAAAATGAATGCACCTGAATGCCCATCTGTGTCACCAGGTTTTTCTCCTTCGCCAGTTGGGCCATTTTTCTGGCTTCTGAAACGTGGTGGGTCAGCGGTTTTTGGCAGTACACGGGTTTACCCATGTTCATCGCCGTCAACGATGCCGGGGCGTGGGTATGATCGGGCGTAGAGACGATAACCGCATCAATTTCATCGCCCATTTCGGCCAGCATTTTCCGGTAATCGGCGAATACTTTGGCGTTGGGGTGCAGTTTTTTGGCTGCCGCTAAAGCGTTGGCATCCACATCGCAGAGGGCCGTTACGTCCACCATTTTATGGGATGAAATGGCTTTCAGGTCTTCAGCGCCCATGCCGCCTACGCCGATGTGGGCCGTGCGTAAGCGTCCGTTTTTTACATTTTTAAATGAAGGTAAAAATGCGATGGCGGCTAAGCCGGCGGATGTTTTGATGAAGTCTCTTCTTTTCATTTTTCGTTTGTTTTAAAATTCAAAGTAATGCCGGCTTTAGCTGGCGCCTCGTATCGCCGGCTAATTGAAATTGACTTTTTTATCGATTTTATAGCTGCGAACCTTGTCATTGCCGCAGGCAACCTGCTACGTTATAAGGGCTGCTAAAAGTGCCGTCGTGACTTCCCTCGTGACGTTGCAGGTCGCCTGCGGCGATGACAAGGCAGTGCGGGGAAAAATCGGTTATTTTTCAATCTGAATAAGCCGGCGTTACTTTATTGCATAAAGATAAACCTCACGCTCCTAATTCCAACTGCTCCCGCACCAACCTAAAATACGCCCCCCGCTTCGCCGTCAGTTCCTCATGCGTCCCCCGTTCCACGAGTTCGCCTTTTTCCAGCACGACGATTTGGTCGGCATTTTTCACCGTGCTCAGGCGGTGGGCGACGACCACCACGGTTTTACCCTGAAAAAACTGGCTCAGGTTGCCGGTGATGATCTTCTCCGTGTGGGCATCGAGGGCGTTGGTGGCTTCGTCGAAGAAAAGGAATTCCGGCTCCTTGTACACCGCCCGTGCGATCAGCAGCCGCTGACGCTGGCCCTGGCTCAGGCCGTTGCCTCGTGCGCCGACCATCGTGTTGTAGCCCAGTGGCAGGTTTTCGACAAAATCCTGGATGTGAGCAGTTTGAACGGCTTTCAGCAGGCGGGTTTTGTCCACTTTGTTCCACACGCCCTCGCTTTCGGCGATGTTGGAGGCGATGGTGTCGGAGAAGATGAAACCTTCCTGCATCACGGCCCCGCACTGGTCCCGCCACTCGTGCGGAGGGATGTTTTTCAAAAAAGCCGCCCCCACCCGGATGCTGCCTTCGGTGGGTTCGTAAAAGCCGAGCAGCAGTTTCACCAAAGTCGTTTTTCCGCTGCCGCTGGTGCCGACGATGGCGGTCACTTTGCCCGCCGGTATTTCGAGGTTGATATTTTTCAAAACAAAAGGCGAGAGGGGGTTGTAGCGGAAACTTACGTTTTCAATCGTAAAATTGCTGGTTGACGGGTTTAGATTTGACAAATTTTTAAAATTTGTCAAATCTTCTTCTCCATCGTGGATTTCCGCCAGCCGCTCCAGACTGATCTTCGCATCCTGTGCCGCCCTTACGAAAGTGATGATCTGCTGCAACGGCACGTTCAATTGGCCAAGAATGAACATGACGGCCAGCATCATACCCAGCGTCAAATCCCCGTGGATGACGGCAGCAGCAGCGATGACGGTGATGAAAATGTCCTTGATCTGGGCGATGAACTGCGCCCCGGCCTCCTGCCACTGCGTGACGCTGAGCGAGCGGACGTTGGCCCGGAACAGTTTCGCCTGGATGTGAACCCAGCCGTAGCGGCGCTTGCGTTCGCTGTTTTGCAGCTTGATTTCCTGCATGCCCTGGATCAGCTCGATGAGCGAGCTTTGGTTTTCGGACAGGGCACGGAAGCGCAGGTAATCGGCGTCCGCCCGTTTTTTCAAAAAAAGAAAAATCCACCCCACGTACAGCAGGCTGGCGATGAGGAAAATGAAAAAGATCGTCCAACTGTAAATCGCCAGCACGGTGCCGAAGATGAGCAGTGTGAAAGCCGAAAACAGGATGTTCAGCGTACTTACCGTCAGAAATTCCTCGATGCGCCGGTGATCGCCGATGCGCTGGAGCAGGTCGCCGGTCATTTTTGCATCGAAAAAACTGATCGGCTGTTGCATCAGCCGCACCAGGAAATCGCTGACCAGCGAGATGTTGACCCGTGTGCCGATGTGGAGTAAAATCCAGCCCTGGATGAACCGCACGGTCGTCTGTCCGGCGAAGAGCATGAGCTGACCGAAGAGGATGAGCCAGACGAAATGCAGGTCCTGGTTTTCGATACCCACATCCACGATGGCCTGCGTGAGGAAGGGGAACAGGAATTGAATGATGCTGGCGACGAGCAGCCCGATGAGCAATTGCCCGATCAGCCGCCGGTAAGGCCGGGCGTAGCGTAGCAGGAAACCGAGGCCGGTGCGGTCCACTTTTTCATCTTCGCCGGTGTAAAAATCGGGCGTCGGTTCCAGCAGGATGGCGACGCCTTTGCCTGCGTCGCTGGCCCAGTGGCGCAGGAATTCGTGATGCGGGATGCGCACTTTTCCCCGTGCCGGGTCGGCGATCCAGACGTATTTTTTTGAAATTTTAAAAACGACGACGAAGTGCGCCTGGTTCCAGTGGACGATGCAGGGCAGGGGCGCTTCCAGCAGTCCGGCCTCGTCTTCGCCGATGCTTTCGAAGGGCAATTTCACCGGCAGGGCCAGCATGCCGATGCTCTCTGCACCCTTGGCAATGCCCATCGACGAGACGCCCTCCCTGTCCACGTAGGTGCGTTCCCGCAGGGCTTGCAGGGTGTAGCGCCGGCCGTAGTGCTCCGCAATCATCCGGAGGCTGGCAGCGCCGCAGTCCATGGCGTCGAGTTGTCGGTGGAAGGGGAAGGGCATTTTGGATTTACGATTTTGGAATTTGGATTTTGGAGGAGTCTGGGTTTTTGAACGATTCTGTGTTTTATTGTTTCGGTTTTTTTGGATTTTTTGAAAATCTGAAAACAAACATACCCAAAAATCAAAATATCAGACTGTCCGGAACTTTTTACCTTCCCCTCTCAGTTTTACCCCCGTTCCAAAACCCCAAAAAACCTACCTTCGCCCCGCAAAATCTTCCATCGAAATCACCCGTACTCTCACATGTCAAAATTTTTCAAAACCCTCCGTGAGGCCATCACCGGCAGCGAGCAGGAATTCACTTCCGGCAGCATCAACCGGGCCATCGTTCTGCTCAGCATTCCGATGGTACTGGAAATGATCATGGAAGGCGTCTTCGCCCTCGCCGATGCCTACTGGGTCTCCAAAATCAGCGTGGACGCTATGGCCACCGTCGGACTCACAGAGTCGATCATGACGATGGTGTATTCTATTGCCGTCGGTTTGTGTGCTGCTGCAACGGCCGTCGTGGCCCGCCGCACCGGCGAGAATGACCCGGATGGAGCTGCCCGGGCAGCCGTGCAATCGACTATTCTGGCCATTATCATTTCGGCGCTGATCGGTATTCCGGGATTTATTTTTGCGGACGACATCCTGCGCCTCATGGGCGGCAGCGAACAGTTGATTGCCGAATGTTCCGGCTATACCCGCATCATGTTTGGCACCAACATCGTCATCATGTTGCTGTTCCTGTTCAACGCCATTTTTCGGGGGGCGGGCAATGCGACTTACGCCATGTGGGTACTGTTCATTTCCAACGGCATCAACATCGTGCTCGATCCCATGCTGATTTTCGGCTGGGGGCCATTCCCGGAGATGGGCATCGAGGGGGCAGCCATTGCAACCGTGTTTGGCCGGTCCGTTGGTGTGGCGATGCAACTTTATTTGTTATTGAAAGGCGTGGGCATTGTGAAAATAGCCCGGCGTCATTTTGTCATTGTCCGGGAGACGATCGTGCGGCTCATCGAAGTGGCGGCGGGCGGCACGGGGCAGTACATTATTTCGTCGGCAAGCTGGGTGTTTCTGGTGCGCATCGTGTCGGAGTTTGGCAGCGAGGCGGTGGCGGGCTACACCATCGCCATCCGTATCATCATTTTTACCTTCATGCCGATTTGGGGATTGGGCAATGCTGCCGCCACGCTCGTCGGGCAAAACCTTGGCGCAAAACAACCCGACCGGGCCGAAGCATCAGCCTGGCGAACGGCCCATTTCACCATGATGTTCCTGGTTGTTATTTCGCTGATCCTGGTTTTTTCAGCGCCGGTTATCATCCCGCTGTTCAACCCGGATGCGGAAGTGATCCGCATTGGTATCATCACTCTGCGGATTTTTTGTGTGAGCTATTTCATCTTTGCTTACGGCCTCATTCTCAGCCAGTCGTTCAATGGAGCGGGCGATACCCGGACGCCTACACTCGTTAATTTTGTATGTTTCTGGCTGTTGGAAATTCCACTCGGCTACGTGCTGGCGATGGAGGCAGGGTGGGGCGTGGCTGGTGTCTGTTGGTCAGTCGCCATTTCAGAGGCCATCATGTCGGTGGTGATGATCGTGCTGTTCCGGCGGGGGAGGTGGAAGCTGGTGGAGTTGTAAATTGGTAAATTAGTGAATTGGTGAATTAGGCAGGCCCCCGAACTAACTTACCAATTCACCAATTTACAAATCCTTCGTCAGCCCGGCGATCACAAACCACGAGTCAATCCCCTTGTTCGGCTTTTTCAGGTTGGCGTTTGAAATGTGGCGGAAGCGGCATTTCAGATCCAGATTGACGCCGGAGTCGCCCAGTTTTTGCCGCAGACCTGCGGTGAAATTATCCGAAAAAATAAAGCCTTTTACCTGCTGTTTCGTCTCCACGGTGATGTAGTGCGGGCCGGAGCCGATGGCTGCTGTCAGCGCTGTTTGATCTGAAACATTCAGGCGGTATTCAAGGCCGAGGTTGGCGCCGAATTCCCATTCTTTTTTGTCTTTAGGTGAAAAATGCACCCACACCAGCTGCGGCTCCAGATAGACGAACAGGTCGTTCTTTTTGCCTTTCAGCAGGTTAGTGAAATTGTAATAAAACAGCAACTGGAACGGCTTGTACTTCCGCCCTTCCGACAGTTTTTCGTGGATGATAGGGATACCGAGGTGAATGCCGACAGATTGCTCCGTTTGGCTGAAACATTTCACCGAAAAAAACAAAAGCAGGGTAACAGCGAGCGGTTTCATGAAAAATATTTTGGGGCAAAGAAAACAGGTTTTGCCGATTGGCCGCTCTTCCAAAAGCGGGTGAATTGAATTCATCCGCTTTTGGAAGCTTTTGGAAGGGCAATCAATCAGCAGCTTGTTTGTAGCTTTGCCCTATGTCAATATTCGTTTTTGCCATAGTTTCCACGGCGTATTTCATCCTCCACAGCGTGCTGGCGGCGGAGCGTGTCAAGGTTTTTTTGATGAAAAACCTGATCCCGGTCAAATATTACCGGTTGTTTTACAACCTCCTTGCCGTGATTTTGCTGGCGCCTATTGCCTGGCTTTTTTTTTCGATAAAAAAGGAAATGCTGCTGGAAAATGCCTGGTTCGCAATGCCTGGCGGGGTGCTGCTGTTGGGTGGCCTGATCTGGATTTGGAAGGCTATGCAGGGTTACGATTTGGGGGAATTTACCGGACTTTTTCAGCTGAAAAACGGACGCCAGCCTGAGCACACTTCCTTGAACGTCAGTGGCTTGAACAGATTGGTCCGGCATCCGCTGTACTTCGGGACTTTGCTCGTGGTTTGGGGCTTTTTTCTGGTGCTGCCTTTGGATGCGGTGCTGGTCATGGCTATCATTTCAACCATTTACCTCTTCGTGGGCAGCAAGCTGGAGGAGCGTAAGCTGACGCAGCAATTCGGCGACGCCTACCGTTCCTACCAGGAAAATGTACCGATGTTATTGCCGTTTAAATTCCGGTGAACTAAGAATTGATATTTTTGCGGCCAACGTTCACCGTCACCAAAAAAAATAAACATGAAACAAATACTGACCTTATTTTTCACGCTGACTGCCCTCGCCGTTTTTTCCCAAAATGATACCACGATTTACAAAGTCGTGTCGGAGATGCCCCGCTTTCCCGGTTGCGAACAAATCGACACCACGCTGGAGGCCAAAACCCAATGCGCCCAGACGGCGCTGCTGATGTTTTTTAACCAAAATATCGTTTACCCCTGGGATGCAAGGGAGCAGGACATCGAAGGCACCGTAGTGCTGAGTCTGGTGGTCGAAAAAGACGGCTACATCTCCAACCCAACCGTGGTCAGGGACATTGGTGGCGGCTGTGGCGAAGAGGCTGTCAGGGTTGCCAGCGGCATGAACGAAGCGCTGAAAAACGCCAAACTCGCCTGGACGCCCGGCAAGAAAGACGGCAAACCCGTTCGCACGCAGGTGACCGTTCCGATCAAATTCAAGTTGCAGGAGCCGCTCGACTTTGTCATTGTCAATTTCAGGGACACGGTGTATGTCGTGGTCGATGATTCGCTGAAATACACCGGCGGCGAGGCTGCACTCGATAATTTCATCAAAAACAACCTGAAAACGCCCGCCGCCTACCGGGATAGCTGTAAAATCGGTACGATGGATATGACAATTCTTGCCCGTCCAAGCGGATATGTCCGGGTGCTCGACCTGGCGGATTACTGGAACTTGGGCTGGGATTTTCGCTGGGAAGCCATTCGGGTAGCGACCGAAACCTGGGGTAAGTGGCAGCCCGCCGTGCGCAAAGACCGGCAGGTGCCTTCTTCCTACGATTTGACGGTGACGTTTTTGCCGAATGCCGCCAAGTGCGCCCAAACTATCAGTAGCTATGAAAAAGCGAACGCCCTGGCCGATGAAGGTAGTAGTCTTTTTAACGAAGGTAAGCAGGAGGAGGGTATCAAAAAATTGAACGAGGCGCTGACGATGTTCCCGAAAAATGCGAATTTCCTCTACCTGCGGGGCCAGGCTTACATGAATATGAATGACATCGAAAAAGCCTGTGCCGACTTTCTGAAAGTGCGGGAAATGGTGTCCATCGACGTGGTGAACCAGTTGATTCCGGTACTTTGCAAGTAATTTTTTGAAATAAAAATAAGGGACAGAAAAAGGCGTTTTCGTGTGAAATTTAAACGGTATGAAAACGCCTTTTTCCCTTCTTGCCTGGTGTAGCCTGCTTCTGTTTGCTACCGCTGCTTTTTCTCAACCTAAATTTTCGTTTGGAACTGAAACGGGGCTGCTCTTCGTCAGCGCCAATGATCCGCTCGATCCAGGCATAGATTATCGCTTCCTGGCCCTTCGGGTAAAACCGAAATTCGGGGCGTTTCTCACCCGTCATCTGCTGGTGGGCGCTCAGGCGGAGTACGAATTTGAGGTGGTGAATAAAAATTACCCGGCATACCCTGACATTAAAGGACTTGGTTATTTCGTGAAATTTTATCCCGGCGACTGGGAGCGGCGGTCGGTTTTCAGCGTGAAAATTTGTGATCGCTGCGCAACGATGCACATGTTTCCATTCGCCGGCGTGGAGCATAATTTTTCCAATCGCCGCCTGAAAAACGGTGTGTTAACCGGACTCGACCAGTTGAGCACCCAGGAAATCACGCCGGAGATTGGGGTGGGCGTCCGGTTGGGTGGGCGGTTTTATTATGAAATGTCGCTGAAACGCTCGTTCTACCCCGGTGGGGAAGTGCCCGGCGGGCTGTACCGGACCGGCACTTTTCAGTTTTATTTTCCCGGTAAAAACTATCAAAAACCTTCCCCGGATTGCAATTCCTCCATTTTTATGGGGCTGCTCACCTGCCGCCCGAAAGGAGAAAATGACGTTTTTACCGGCTTTGGCAACCTGATCATCGGCTCCTCGCTGACTTACATCTGGGATCCCAATTCCCGCTCCCGCAACCTGCCCGAAAATCATCTCTTTCAGGAATTTACCTGGAACATCAACCTAGCGACGGACATGACAGGAAGCCTCCGCCTCGGCCTCAGCGGTATGCAGATTTTCACCAAAAGCCCTGATTCAGAAGATGGAAAATACTTCCTGGTGGGGAGTTTTGGGCAATACAATTTCACGCCGAGGGCTGCAAACCGAAACCGCTTGTATTTTGAAACAGGCCTTTTTTATGGCAATTACTGCACCTGCGGCGCATACGATCCCTACCGAAAAGACGACCTGCTCTACCTCGACCTTGGCGCCGGTTACAGCCCGAGAATCTGGAAAAATCTCTACCTCGACCTGGGTTTTAACGTCTATAATATTTTGAAAAAAATGCCGGAAAAGTACTCCTTCACACAGTACATCGTCGGTTTGGAATACCGGATTGGAAAGTGAAATGTGGTGGAACGCATTAAAAATACACCTAAACCGTAATCAAATATTTCGTTTTTTTGCGCCCCTGAAAAGAAAACGGCCCCAGGCTTCGTTCATTGGGCTGTAGTGTTTTCACAATTCAAAAATCCAATCGTCATGTACATCCGACTATTTTTTGCCTGTTTATTTTCTTTGTTTTTCATCAAAATCACCGCTCAAACTGACACGTTACCCGCTGATTTCACCGTCAAAGGCGTTGCCATCGGCATCAGCGCCCCTGAACTGATCGACCAGATGATGGTCACCATGCCCGGCCTCGGTAGCAACGCCAAGGCGATGATGAACCAGCAAAGCGTGAAATCCTACCTGATGCCGCCCCGGCAGGTGGGGCAGCGGGGCACGGTCACGAGCTATCTGCTCTCGGCCTGTATGGAGTTTTACAGCAATTTCAGGAAAAACTACAAGGTCAACCTCAGCCCCGATTTCGTGGCGCTCAGCACAGCCAGGGAAGGAACGCCTGACCTGAAAAACTCCCTCCGCTTCCTCGTCACCGACGGGACGGTCAGCGCCGACATTATGCCTTACGATTCGCCGAGCATCCCCCGCAGCGTCGGAGCGACGGACAAGTACAAGATTACCAACTACTTGCAGATTTTCCGTGAGACCCATCGTGACAACCAGAAGGTGTTTGAAACGCAAAAAGCGCTCATGCGTGGAAATCCTGTCATCGTAGAAATGCAGGTGCCTGCCGGTTTTGATAAAATTTCAAAAACCCGCTTTTGGTCAGCCACCGGTACCGGCGGCGGCGAAAAAGTTACTTTACCTTTCCTGATCGTGAGCTACAACCTCGAACTGGAATCCTTCGAAGTCCTCAGCGCCTGGGGCCCCGAGTGGGGCAGCGACGGCTACCTCTGGATCGATTTCGATGATTTCGGTGAAATAGCGCAGAGCGGCTATGTGATGGTGCCGGCAGGGAATTGAGGATGGTAAAATTAAGCCAAGAAACTTTCCCAATTGGTCGGGAATACTCCCGACAGGTGTGCGAAAATTCTACAGGCTTTGGGAATACTCCCGACGGGAATGCGAAAATTCTACAGGCGTCGGGAATACTCCCGACGGGAGTGCGAAAATTCTACAGGCGTTGGGAATATTCCCGACAGGAGTGCGAAAATTCTACAGGCGTCGGGAATATTCCCGACAGGTGTGCGAAAATTCTACAGGCGTCGGGAATATTCCCGGCAGGTTTGATGTCACAGGGCTGGTTTTATTTGCTGCATCTAAGGTATGACAGCGCTTGTTTTTCACAAAAAGGAAACGGGGACAGTGCTTATGCTGTCCCCGTTTTTTTATACCAAGTCCTGAATAAAATTAATTGAGCCGATACGCTTGTTGTGTAATCATGTCGTAACTGATTGAAAATCAATCCCCACAAACCCACAAACACACAAACACACTTTAATTCACCGTGAACTCACGTGAAGCCGTTACCTCAGCCACGCCGGCATTGAGTCCCCAAACTTTCGCTTCGATCACGTAAGTACCGGTCGCCACGCCGGCCAGCGATTGCTGGAATTGAAATGAGTAAGGTGAGGCGCCATGTACATGTGCCTCCGCAGGCGAGCTGAACAATTCCGTGCCGGTGGCTTTGTTGTAAGCCCGCACATTGATGTGGTGGACAGTGCCGTCATTATGTTCTGAAAATTCAACGTGGACATTCAGCATATCGCCAACGGCCAGGCTGGCATTGTTAGCGGGTTCCATGAATTGGATATGGTATTCCGTTTCGTGTGTTATTTCGTCGTCGTCTTTGCAGGCGTTGAACACAAAAACGCCAAGAAGCAGACCGAGAAGGATGAGTTTTTTCATCAATTAGTTTTTTTGAATTTAACCTGAGGTGACAAATCTAACGGCAAATGCAGGTTGAAAATGTGACCGGAGTCAATTTTTCAAGAAGAGGTAAGGTGGGTGACTAAACTTTCCATTTCTCACCGGCTCGCACACCGCATGCATTTCAGACTGTAAGGCATGAACATGAGCCGCTTGAACTGAATTTCGTTTTTACATTCCACACATTTGCCGAAGGCATCCGTATCAACTTTTGCCAGCCAGGCGTTGATGCCGTTGAGGCGCTGTTTGGCCTGCCGCATGCCATATTCCGCCACGCCCTTGTTGTTGATGGCATCCATCCGTGAGATGCGACCGATGGAGTTTTCCGGTGAAATGGGCTCAACGTCCGTCTCCATGTCAGCTATTTTTTGCTGGAGTTTTTCCTTTTCTTTCAGCAGTTTTTCGTGAAACTGCCGGATTTCTTCGGTGGTCATGGTTATTTTTTTAAAACACATTTTTGACGACCCACACGATGTTGCAGTTTGCCAGAGGCAATGACAAAAGCCGCATCAAAAGTTTGAAAAAGAGCCGGTCAGGCTTACTGCTTACTCGCCTACCGCCTACTCGCCTACCTGCCTACTCCCCTCGGTATCGTCAAAATCTCCTCCTGCCGCCCGTCGAGGAACCAGAATTTCCCGTTTTGAAAAACGCCGTCTTCTTCCAGCATGATGCGGACGATCTTGCCATCCCATTCCGGCACCTCCGACGCTGCGAACAGCTCGATGGAGTAAGCCGTGTTGGAGAAGAGCGGATAGTCGCCGCCACGGCCCTTCACGCCCTGCTGCTGATCCCAGAGACCAATCGTCGGACCGGCAGCGTGGCCGTGCAGGCCGATGGGGTGCGTGTAAATCGACGCCTGAATGCCCTCGTTGGCTGCCTGTTTCAACGCAGCGGCGAGGATTTCGTTGCCGCTGCGGCCTTCCTCGAAGTTTTCGATGAGGATGTCCTGCAGGCGGTTGCCGTTTTTGAAAGCTTTTTTCAAACCCTCCGGAACTTCCGTTTCGCCCGGTTTTAGCACATAAAAATGCTGCTGCTGGTCGGTGTTCAGGCGCAGGTACGTGATGCCAAAATCCACGTGCAGCAGGTCGCCGGGACGGATGATATCGTCTTCCGGGCGCTTCGAGAACGAACGCAGAAATTCCCGGTTATTCCGGTCCGCCCGCTGGATGGAGACGGACGGCTGAAACCAGGTATCGAGGCCGAGATCGGTCACCCGTTGGCGCAGCCACCAGACCACGTCGTCGGTGGTGGTGATACCGGGGTGGATGGCCATTTCGGACAGGCCCTCCTGCAAAATCGTGTGCCCCAGCCGACAGATCATCGGGTAGAGTTCAAGTTCCCGTTCGGTGCGGGTTTCCAGCCAGGCGACGGCTAGGTTCTCGGCGGAGACGACCCGGGCTTGGTATTTTTTGGGTAAATGTTTCATAAACGCCTCGTACTCGGAATGCACGAGTCCATCGGCCAGGCCGAAATTTTCGGAGGTGTTTAGTCCGATTTTCTTCGGGTTTCGTTTTTCGATGATGCTCATCAGCGCCTCCCACTGATCGGGGTACACGTCGAGGTCCCAGTTGCCTTTCAGCAGCTTGCCAACGTCGTAGCGGGCGATGGCGATTTTTTCGATGGGTTTCCCTTCGCCGGGATCATAAAACGCCATCATCGTGCGGCGGCGGGCCGAAAGCCAAGTGCTTGGCAGGATGGTTTTCATCACCGGGTCTTCGTTGTATTCCCGTGAAATAAGCACCCACATGTCGATGCCTTCCCGGCGCATAAGTTGCGGCAGCATGTTGTCGATACGGTCTTCGAGGATCTCATCCACGATGCGGGCACGCTCCCGTTCGGGCAGGATGCCGGGCAGGGGATTTTGACAAAAGGTTGTGAAACAAAAAGTTATGAAAAAAATAAGGGTAAGTACGGCTCTCATGTTTGTGAAATTTTGAGCCGAAAATAAAAAGTGCCGGGGAAATTTCAGGATTTTCGGATGCGGAGATCGTCGAGGGGGAGTTCCATGCCGGGCATAACGTCTTCGCCGGAGAGTTTTTTGCTTTCGAAACCAGTAATGATTTCCACCTCGCCGTTTGCCCGATAGATGTAGGCTTTTTCTTCGTAAGGGTCGATCAGCCACCCCAGTCGGACACCGTTTTTGATCCAGGAATCGGCCATTTTTTTCTTGAGTTTTGAAATGCGGTCGGACTTTGAACGAACCTCTGCCACAAAATCCGGGGCGACTTGCAAAAAGTCAGTTTCCTCTTCTTCCGGGCTGACTTTTGCATAGCGTTCGGGGCTGATCCAGGCGCAGTCGGGGCTTTTGATGGAAGTGTCGTCGAGTTCGATGCCGGTTGCGGAGCTGAAGGTTTGGCCTTGTTTGGATTTGAGCCACCAAGCAAAAAGATACCCAATAACTAAACTTTCCCGTTTGCCAGAACCAGTTTTTACAGGGGACATAACTGAAATTTTACCATCCTTTTCCCTCTCCATTTGGAGGTCGGGATAACGGGATGCAATTTTTAAAAATTCTTCTTTGGTGAAATACCGGTCAAGGATGACAGGGGCAAGAAACGGTAGTCCCGCTAATGGCTCATGTTCTGACACTTCGACTTCTTTGAAAGCTACCATTTTGGATCAAAATTTTAACGCAAGTTAGGATAAAAACCCAATGTCGACAACCACATCTTCCTGAAAAAAGTCCTTGAAATTCCATCTGATCCGTAGTTCAATTCTCTTTGCTTTTAAACATTTTCCCCCCTCATTCCATTTTGACCAGTGAAACCTCCATCAAGAACTTTTAAAAATTTCAAACTATGCAAAACATCCACGGAAAAACCGCCCTCATCACCGGCGGCAGCAAAGGTATCGGTTACGGCATCGCCGAAAGCATGCTGAAGGAAGGCATGAACGTTGCCATCACCAGCCGCAGCCAGGCGTCAGCCGATGCGGCGGCGAAAGAACTCTCGAAAATCGGAAAAGGAAAAGTCATCGGCATCGAATCCGATGTGCGGAATTTTGACTCACAAAAAAAATCGGTTGCCAAAACGCTGGAAGCATTTGGCAGCCTCGACGTGCTGATCGCCAACGCCGGCCTCGGTCACTTCGGTTCCATCACTGACCTGACACCGGATCAATGGAATGAAACCATCGACATTAACCTCACCGGCGTTTTTTACAGTGTGAAAGCTGCACTCGATGCACTGACCAAATCGGAGGGTTACATCATCACCATCGCCAGCCTGGCCGGTACGAACTTTTTTGCCGGCGGTTCTGCCTACAATGCCAGCAAGTTTGGCCTCGTCGGTTTCACCCAGGCCATCATGCTCGACGTGCGGCAGAAGGGTATCAAAGTGACGACCATCATGCCCGGCTCAGTGGCTACGCACTTCAATGATCACATGCCGAATATGAATGACAATTGGAAAATCCAGCCCGAAGACCTTGGCCAGATGACGGTGGATTTGCTGAAAATTCACCCCCGAACGCTGCCCAGCAAGGTGGAAGTGCGGCCTTCGATGCCGCCAGGTAAGTAGGCGAGTATGCGAGTAAGCCGGTAGGCAAGTAGGAGGCGGGTTTACTCGCCTACCGGCTTACCGGCATACTTGCCTACTCACTTATATACTTTTTCACCAGTCTTACCATCAAATCATTCAGAAATTCCACTTCGTATTCGCCGACGGTTGGCTCGATGTGGTGGTTGCCGATGCCGCTGTGGTTGGTGATGAAAACGTAAGTGCCGTTGGTGGCCAGGGCGCAGTAGCGCATGAGAAATTCCGTTTCCTTGTCGATACCGCTGGCGGTGACGGGGATGACTTTCACACCTTTTTTCGCAGCCTCCCGAATGGCACGTTGCAGTCTCAAAATCACTTCGTTTTGATCCTGGTGAGGCGGTGCATCGAGGATGAGAAAAGCAATCCGTGCACGGGCTTTTGCCGACCATTCGAGGTTGTTGATGGCCACGTCGAGGGCCTGATCGACAGCCTCGGGGAAGTTGCCGCCACCGCCTGCGTGGTTATTGTTGACGAAGCTTTGCGTTTGTGAAAAATTATTGGTCAGCGGGGAAACTTTGGTGACGTAATCGTCGCCGATGTCCCGGTAAAAGACCGAACCGGCCCGCAGGTTCAGGTTGTTGTTAAAACTTTTGATCCGGTTCAGCACGTCGGTCAGTTCGGCCTGGAGGTAGGTGATTTCATCGCCCATCGAGCCGGTAGCGTCCACGACGAAAGCCACATCCACAGCGTCGAGGGGGAAAGCCTGGCTGTTGAGCGTTGCCTGGTTGATGCCGAAGCCGTACTCAACAGGATTTTGAATGGCCACAAAATCGCTGCCGTCCGTGATGAAAATCAGGCTGGCATCGCTGCCGTCGTTGTAGAGATTGGCCCAGAGTTCTGCTCGTCCGAAGTTGTCGGTGCGGGCTTCCCAGACCACGCCGCCACCCATGCCTTTGAGCTGTACCTGGCAATCAGCGATGGGTTTTCCAAAGAAATTTTTAACTGAAACCGAATAACGCTTCGTCGGGTAAAATTTCCAATAATCCTGGTACCCGGCGATGGTGTCGTTGGCGTGTAGATTTTTCCAGAAATCCCAATTGTCGAGGTCGTTCCATTCGCCGGCGGTGATTTGTCCGGCGGGGACATTGGCAGTCGAGTCGCCGCTGCCGGAAGAACTGCCGGATGAACCGGCAACGGCTGATGAGCTATCGAGGGAATAACTTTCACTGCCAGAGCGAGTGGAAATGTCTTCCTTGGAGCAGGCGAAGAGGAGGAGCATGGAAATAGCAGTGAGGGTAAAGGCAAATTTTTTCATACCGTGGAAGTTTGTTGAAGGATGATGTATAGGGGAAGACGGCGGGAGGATGCCAAAAGGTTGGGTTTACAGAGGTTGTGTCAGGCAAATTTGTTGGTATGATCTTAGAGATTTGGGCTAATTTTGGAATGTTTATAAAGTGATTCAGATATGAGAGTGAGGAAGATTTTGGCAGAAAATCAAAGCCTCCCGTTTTTTCAGGACGAACGAAAGTAGGAAGTAGCACGAATCACTCATGCTCAGCCACTAGCTGACTGAATTTTGAATGTTAAAAAATTTGGTTTCTTGGGGCTGGCCCTTGCTCAAGGAATGGGGACATTATACAGCGGGTAAACTTGAGCTAAGCCAATCTTGGGGATAAATACAGTGGTTTATTTCGGTGTGATCTGGGTTAAGGACTATTGCTTTCATTTGGAGGGTATTTTCAAATTTTTTTCAGTTGCATCACAAATATCCTGATTAAACAAACACCTGTCGCACATCTTCCATGAATCCAAGGGAAAAGCACCATGAAAACCCGTTTTCAGGCCATGAACCTGCATCATTGGCCGTCAGGCTGACTACAAATACACTGGCAGTGGGTGCCGGATCAGACGAAAGTACTTTGTTACATTTTTCTTTTCATACACCTGTTTTTCTCTTTTCATGCCCTGTTTCCCTATTTCTCGTGGCCCGATTAGCTAATACTGTCAGCTAGAGTCTTATCTTGTCAGGGACAATCACCGATGAGATGACTTTTCAAACAAAAAGATATCTGCAACCATTCCTGTTTGCTGCATGCTTGCTGCTGCTTGCTTCGGTAAGTACTGCTCAGCAGCCCTTCCAGCACAAATATACCATCGAAGATGGCCTGCCCTTTCCCGAAACAGACGGCATTCGTTTCACCAAAAACGGCGAAGCATGGGTGCGGTACACCAGCGGTGAGGTGCTTTCCCGTTTTGATGGTATCAATTGGACGCACTACCGACTGGCGGAGATGCACCTGCCCTTGGGGCTTACTTTTGTTATGGAAGATGAGTACGGCGTATGGTTTCATAGTGGTTCCAATGATGGATTACAGATGGCCTGCCTGACGCTTCAAGGAGTTTGGAAGACTTACAAGCTGGAGGGCAGGTTTAGTGTTTATGTTTCTCCAAAAAATGGCCGGTTGGCGTTGATGGACGTCCAGTTTTTTTCCTACCAATACGATGGTAAAACCGACCGTTTCATACGCTCCGAAAAGCCTTTGCATGTTCCCAAAGATGCTAATGATGAGTTGTTTCAGGGGATGCACAATACCACTGATGGCACCGCCTGTCTGGTCACAAATTTTCCTTCAGAAAACAAAAGCATAATCCGCTATGGCGAGGGTTTTCAAAATGCGATTGCTGTTCCATCACTGGATTATTACCCCATCTATATTTCGGAAAAAACGGCCATCGGGGTATACACAAAAGATGGCCAATACGTTTGGTGGGACGACAATAAAACCACAGACATAGAAATCACGCTACCGAATGGCAGAAAAGGCAAATCCACCCGGTGGACCATACTCCATCGCTGGGGGGAAAGAAAGAGTTTGCATTGCATAGGTGGATTGGTCGTTGAAGACCCCATGGATGGAACCTTGTACCTATACGCCATTGACAGCACCTTGACGGCCAAGCTATTGCTCAGTCATTTGCCAAAGGACTATTTCCGGGACACATTTTCCGAAGACAAGCACGGACATTGGTGGTTCGGTACTTCCTCCGGGGTGATGCGCACCGACCAGTCGCAGTTGGTTTCCCATGAAAACACACCGGACATGGTCACCGGCCTCCACGCCATTGGCGAGGACGATGCAGGGAACATCTGGATGGGTGGTTATACCGGAGCCGGCGGGTTTACGGTGTACAGCGGGGGCAAAATGCAACGCCGGAACACGGGCTATCCGATCATGCCCGTCCTTCCCGGCACTTGCCGTAGCGAATCGGGCACGTTGTATTTTTTTACGGAAGTCCCGACGGGTATCATGGCAATCAAGGAGGGTCAGCTTATCCCGATAAATATTCCAGTAAACGAGCAAGGCAAAACTGCCCTCGGCTATTATTTCCTCCCCCTCCGCAATGGCCAAATCGCCTTAGGGCTGGCCGGCGTCGGCCTTGGCATCGCCTCGGAGACTGACGGCCTCATTTCCTCCATCCGGGTTGTCGGCAAGGAGAAAGGCCTGGCGCTCGACAATGTGCTGACCGTCTCGGAAGACCAGGGTGGAAGGCTCTGGTGCGGGCGCATGTCGCAGGGCGTAGCCGTGTACGACCCGCAACGGGACACCGTCGTCACCTGGCTGCGCTCACCGGAAGTCCCCAACAGTATTGGGATGATGGCTTCCTGCGTGGATGAAAACGGTTCGCTTTGGCTTGGCACCAACGATGGGATTCGCCTGCTCCGCCATGCCCACGAGTTCGATTTTCTAAAAGAAAACCTGTTTGACCACCTCGAAAAAATACCACTGCCGGGCACGGACGCCGGGTGGGTCAATTTTTTGATAAATACCGGGCGCCATATCGTCTTCGGCACCAATTCGGGCGTTTATTTTTTCGATAAAAACTACCACGGCGAGCGCCCCCGCATCTTTTCCCTGAAATACGGTACTGACCTCGAAGGCGGCGGCTCGGAGCAAAACGCCGTCCTGCTCGACAGCAAGGGTTTCCTCTGGATCGGCACGCAGACGGGCGCTACCCGCATCGACCTTTCCCAACTGCAATTCGACACTTCAGCAACATCCATGAAACTGACGGCATTCCAGGCCGGTGATTCGCCCATTCTCATCGAAGAAATGGACCTCGGCAGCCTGCCTTACGGCAAACGAAACATGCGTTTTTCATTTGCCCCTTCGGGCAATGACCGCCTGCGGGACAACCTCTTCTTTGATATTTTTCTCGTGAAATCCGATGGAGACACTTTGTTTCAGCGTATTTCCACACGGGAAAAGACCAATATTCAAATTGACCATTTGCCGTATGGCGATTACGCCTTGCATCTCGTGGCCTACAAGCACAATGTGTTGTCAGGCCATGCGGAATATCATTTCACCGTTCCAAAATTTTTGAATGAAAACCCCTGGTTTTGGGTGGCGTTAACCACGGCTTTGATGGGCGTCCTTTTTACTTATGTTTACATAAGAAAGCGCCATCAGCTGGAACTTGAAAAATCGAAACGGGAACGGGACAGCCTGAAAGTGCAGGCGCTGTCCAATTTTTTCAACCCGCATTTCATCAATAACTCGCTGCACTGGGTGCAGGGCAAATACCGCAAAGACCCGGAAACTGCCACCATGATCGGCAGGCTGGCGGACAACGTGTTTATTCTTTACAAAAATACGCAGAGCGGCATGGCTTACCATTCCCTCGAACAGGAGCTGCACATCGTGACCAATTACCTGAAAATACAGCAGGTGCGCTTTGGCGGAGGGCTGGATGCCAACTATGACTTCCAGAAGGAGCCCGGCAGGTACGACGGGGTGTATGTGCCGGCCATGCTTCTTCAAATCCACACGGAAAACGCCGTGGAGAAAGGGATCCGCAATCGCAAGGGAGCCAGTCAGATAACTTTGTCTGTCCGCCTGGAACCGGAAGGTTGCCACGTTGTGATCGAAGATGACGGCAGGGGCAGGCCATTGATGCAGGAAGATCGGATCGTGGAGCGGAAGGGCAGCACGGAGGTCATGGACGACCTCGTGCGCTTGTTCAATCAATACAATGCCGTGCCGCTCACCATAAAGTACGAAGACCGGATTTTTAAAGATACGGACGGCAGTGGCTACGGGACCCGGGTCCTGATTTTTATTCCAAAAAATTTCAACTATGAGCTTTAGTAAACTTAGGGCGCTGGTCGTGGAAGACGAGGCGCCCCACCTGAAAATTCTGGTGGATGCGCTGAACGAATCCCCTGAACTCGAAGTGGTAGGCAATGCAGGTTCGGTTGAGGATGCTTTCAATTTAATACAAAGCACCCCCGCCGATGTGTTGTTTCTCGACATCAAACTGATGAATGGGGATGCCTTTCAATTGTTAAACCTCTTGCGGCGGGAACAGGTGACCATTCCACCGGTGGTGATCAATACCGGCTACAAGGAATTTGAGTATGCCCAAAAACTGCACAATGAGTACAGCCAGGAGGTGTTGTCTATTTTGAAAAAACCCTTTTACGAAGACTGGGAACAACGGCGGGACGGCATTATCGAAGCCATTTATGTGAGAAATCAGTCGGCCCGGTTTGCCGATCGAAAACATTTGTCAAAAAATCTCATCTCCATTCAGGATGGCCGGCAGAGCTACCTCGTCAACCCGGACGATATTATTCTGGTGAAAACCGGTGCTAAAAGCAAGGGCAGAACGGAGGTCATTTTCGAACACCACAAGATTGGCTGTAACCTCTCCCTGGCGCAGTTGATTGCCAAGCTTCCCCATGAATTTGTGCAGGTTAACCGCTTCGAAGTCATCAATATCACCTGGATTTCGCTGCTCGATCAATCGAGCAGGGAGGTGCGCCTGCGAAACGGAGATATTTGCTCAATCGGCAATGCTTTTTATCCCGGACTTAGTGAGTGGTTGGAGGGGTAGCACTTGTCTTTCTCACTCCATCACCACCCAAACCCAGCCCTCCGCCGGGATCTCCACCTCCACTTCAATTTCAAAAAAGCGGTTCAGGATGTACGTCCTCGGTTCGGTCTCATCCGTGCTGAGGAGGTCGCTGCGGCCGATGCGTACCCTCGTCACGTCCGTCAGGCCGGCGTAGTAGAGCGGCAGTTTTATTTTTCGTAAAATATTCTCCTTCAACGGGTTGTAGAGCATGGCCATGCCCTTTGGCTTTAGGTTCGGGTTCACGTGCAGGATGCCATCCCAGTCCTGCCCGTCGGGGCGGCGCAGGTGGATGATGTCGCTGTTGAGGATGTCCCGGTAATTTTTGTACCAGTTTACGGCGCTTTTTACGGTGTACATCGTCACTTCCGAGTCGAAGAGGCGGGGCCCACGGTAGCAGCTTTGCACGCCGGAGCCGAAGTTTTGCCATAGGTGCGATTTGTACGCCTGGAGATGTTCCGACAGCGGTTCCAGTGTGGCTGCAGGGCCGCCGCCGTGGTACTCGACCAGCGGCGTGAAGGTCCAGCCCATCGACGGGATTTTCGTCCAGGTGCCGTCGTAGATATTTTGGCGGCCGAGTATGATTTGCCGGTCACGGGGAAGTGACCAGTTGACCTCCCGGTAGCCGATGCCCGTTTTGTTGCTGCCGTTGAGGAAGTACCAGTCGGGGGCGTTCAGGTAGATGCCTTTTTCCCGCAGCCATTTGTAAAAATCATCCGTCATGGCCCACTGTTGCCACTGCGAATCTTCGAGGCCGGTGTGGCCAGGGTGTTGGGTGCTGGCGCAAACGTCGCCGGGGTAGGGGCCGTCGTGTTCCAGCAGGTCAAAGCCGGTGGCGGTGAGAAATGCCTTCAGGTTTTCGAGGTACTGGATGCCCCACTCGCTGGCGAGGCAGGGCGCATTGCCGAAAATAGCGCCGCCCGGCTGCCCCGTGGCCGGGTTGATGACGTCGTTAGCGTCGTCGATGCGGCGGCTGGAAAAGAGCGAGTAGCCGCCCAGCCGGATGCCCTTCGAGTGGGCGTAGTCGGCCAATTCTTTGAACTTGCGGATGTTCTCCTTGCTCACATCTTCCATCGTGAAATCACTGCCGAAGCTGATGATGACCATTTCAAAACCCACCTCGGCGCACTGGTCCACCGCCGTGCGGATAACCTCCGGGTCAGTGCTGGTGAGGTGCATGAAAATAGGGTTTTCTGTCGCCCATGGCGCCAGCAGGCGGTAGAGGCGGCGCTCGGCGAGCCCCTTGCGCTCCCGGTCGTGGCTGTCGTGGTAAAGCTCCCAGGCTCGGAAGGTTTCGAACTCATCGCCGGGCGAGAGCATAACACCGGGGCCCAGCGGCGGACTGACGTCGAGCAGGTTGGGCGTTTGCCGCCGGTAGTTCACCTGCGAAGTGTAGTCAGGATCGGGCAGCCAACGCACGGCCTGGTTGGAAAAGCGGCTGCTCATGTCGTGGAAGGCGTAGTTCGTCTGCACGAGCATGTTCGGGGTCAGGAGGCCATCGGCATGATCGACCGAACTTTCCTCTTCCCGCACGGCTAGTATCTCACTGGTGAAATGATTGATTTTCAACTCCTTGCGGCCCTCGCATTTCACCGAAAGCCACTTGCAGAGCATCGGGATGCCGTCGTACATTTCATAATGCACGGCCACCGTCACACCCCGCCATTTTTCATTTTTATGCTGGTAAAAAAACGTCAGGCGCTTGCCTTTCGGCGGGTAGTTGGGCTGGCCATTCCAGCCGGTCCGCTTCCAGTCGAGCAGCGGCCTGATTTCACCGGTTTCAAAATGATGAAAACTGAAAGCGCCGGGGTTAGGTGTCAGCGAGTCGAGCCATTCGGGCAGCAGGTAGCCGTATTCGGGTTGACCTTGCAAGCCGCCCACGAAGACCGTGTCGCCGTCGAGCACGAGCCGGGCCTCCGGCTTCACGCCTCGCACGAAATTTTCGCCCGTGGTCATCAGCGTGACGTGCGTCGTCGCTACCTCCGGTTCGATGCGCCAGCGGCGGAGCAGCAGGCCGTTGGTGAGGACGATGTCCTTGCTGCCGTCCTGGTAAACTTCCGTTGCCGTTTCGATGGGGTGGATGAGCCAGTCTTTGTTTTTTTTTGGTTGAAATGTGCTGAAATCGGGTAATCCGGAGAGGTCGGCGTTTTGACTAAAAAGAAAACTTGCTAAAGCTAAAAGGCTGAAAATGAGGAGAATGGGTTTCATTGTTTTGTTGCAAATTAAACTATGAGGCTAAGCTACTGATTATCAAAGATTTGATTTGTGGTTTTATCCCGGCCTTGAAAACTTGAAAAGGACTCTCAAAAAAAGCTTCTTCAACTCGAAGTCGCTTACTTAGAGATCGAAAATACAAATTTTTGACTCGAGTTTAATTTTGTTTCAGTGAGGTAAGCAATGATTGCCGGTGTATCGACAACATCTCTTTTTATTGGATATTATTTCACGCAAAGTGAAAGACAAATACAAGATTTTGATCAAAAAGTACAAGCCGAATTAAGATAAAAATTGAAAAATTGAACTTGTCACAATCACCATTTACCTACCCCTGACGCGGGGGATAAACTACTAATCATATGAAAACAATGACTTTCCTTTTGTTTCTTTCTCTGGCGTTGTTCTTTGGGTTGGCTACCCTTTCTGCTCAAAATGATACGGACAATGCTTACTTTCTTGACTGGGGAATACGTTTGAACAAAGCATGGATGACAGAAGATTCTGCCGGCCTGAACGCTTTGCTTTCGGATGATATGCTGATTACGCTCTGTTGGCGGGGAGGTATTCAGGAAATAACCAAACCTTCCTTTGTCAGCAGGGTGACTTACTCGATCGGCGATGAGTATCGTTGCATTTTTTGGGGGAAAAGTACGCCGTATTTTTATTCAAAAGATACGTTGAGCGTTCGCCGGTCGAAGGACGGAAACACCGTGTGGGTATTGCAAAATCATTTTTACAAGGAAGAATGGAAGGAAAACAACCGAATGAAACAAGACTCTGGCATCATTTCCATGCAGACTACTTTCCAGCAATCTGGCGGTCAATGGAAGCCTGTCGCTGCATTTATCAATAATCTGGAGTTGAAGCTGACAAACAACTGGGGTTGCTTTGCCCATTCGGTGGATATTTCTGCATTTGAGGATAAATCCTTCCGAATGCAGGCTGCGGTAAAAACGGCAGTTCAGGAGGATGGATATGCGGTACTTTGGGCAAGAGTGGATAAAAAAGACGGCGGACTGGGGTTTTTTGACAATATGATGGACCGGCCGGTCAAGTCCGGAGACTGGAATATTTATAAAATACAAGGGAAAGTGGATGCAGCAGCCGACAGCCTGTTTTTGGGCGGGTGTCTTTCTGTACCTGGTACGGCATGGTTCGATGATTTTCTGTTGGAGGTAGAGACTTCGCCCGGTCAATGGAAAAAAATTGACCTCAACAACAGTGGCTTTGAGACTGAAGAATTCACAGGTACTGCCATCTCCGGTTGGACGGATAACGGCCGGTTCACAAATTTCACTTTCAAATTCACAGAAAATAAGCCGTTCAAAGGCAAATATGCTTTGGAAATTACGGGGAGGCCGGAGCGGTAAATACGTATTTTGTAATTGGCTGGGATTTTAAATAGCCGGCAAATCAACCATATTGTTAGTTGTGTCGTTGACTTACTATTTGTACCAAAAATCACCCGGCCATGAAAAACAATCGTATCACCTTTTCTCTCTTTTTAGCATTTTTATTTTGTTCATACCTTCCTGCCCAGCAAGGCCTCAGAGCAGAATATTTCAACGGCACCGATTTCAATGAAAAAATTGCGGAGCGCATCGATCCCAACATCGATTTTTATTGGAACCATACCCCGCCGTTTCCCGGTATGAATCCCAATGTTTGCTCCGTTCGCTGGACGGGCAGGCTGAAGTCGCCGGAAAGCGGGACTTACACTTTCTCGGCCCGGGTGGATGATGGTATCCGGGTGTGGATCGGCAGTTTGCTCATCATCGATGCCTGGGATTTGCACGACGTGGGTCTTTTTGCCGGAAATGTGATCCTGAAAGCCGGCGAGGAGTACAACATACGTGTGGAATATTTCAACGCACTGGTGGAAGCAGAGGTACGGCTGCTGTGGAAATTGCCCAGCATGAAAAGCAGCATTAACAGCTGGTTCGATGACAATCCGGTGGTGATAGCGCCGGAGTATTTTTACCATATTTCTGAAAAACCTGCCGTCGTTCAAAAAGAACCGTTGATCAGGGAAAAACCCCGGGCGGAGACAAAGCCCAAAATCCAGGCTCCGAAAAAATCAACTCCCAAGCCTCAAAATCCGCCGAAAACAGTTGTCCATGCTGACACCCTGCAACGATACATCCCCAAAAATGTGATGTTCGAGCAAGGCAAAAGCAAACTGTTATCAGCTTCGCACAAAGAGTTGGACCAATTGGCCGCCTTCCTCGTTCGCAACCCGGACTACTCCCTGCGCATCGAAGGCCACACGGATACTCCCGGCGATGCCCTTAAAAACTGGGAACTTTCAGAAAGCCGTGCCTACGCTGTGGCGGCTTACCTCGTGAAAAACGGCGTAGTCGCCGGTCGCATCGAGGCGAAAGGCTACGGCAGTACCCGGCCGCTGGTCAAGTCCGATGGCAGGAAATACCATCCGGAAAACCGGCGGGTGGAGTTTATTATAAAATGAACACAGAGACACAGAGACACAGGGACGCAGAGGTTTCAATGCTCTGTGTCCCCGTGTCTCAGCGTTCATTTTGCTACATCATCATCATCTTCTCCCCATCCCATTTCACCACCTTCCCTTCGTAAAAACTCAGGTTGGCAGCCAGCGAGGGTGCGGCAGCACGGAGTCCGAAGACGGCATCTTCCACCGGTGTGCGACCTTCCCGGATGCAGTCATAAAAGTTGGTGTGGTGCGCCAGGTGGTCGTCAAATTCCCGGGGCGATTTGTAAATGGCTTCGGCAGGCTCTTCGATCTGCGGCGGTAGCGGCGGGTATTTTTTATTGTACCATTCGATGTATTCTTTTTGTTGCGCTTCGGAGAAAGTTTCCAGGGTGTCCCAGCCTCCGTAGCCGGGGCGGGTTGGCACTTTGTTGCGGCGAAGGGTGACCTGGTTCCAGCCCAGTTCGATCACGCCATCCGTACCGACCAGCCGGGTCATGGAGCCGCCACCGGTTCCGCTGATCAGGTTGACCCTGAGCTGAAAATTGAAAGCCGGATGCGCTTTCGTTTCCGGATAATCGAACAGCGCCGTCATGATGTCGGCAGCGTCACGGCCGTCCTTCCAGTAACGCAGGCCGCCGGTGCAGTAGATGCGCTCCGGCCCCACGGAGGAGGTGATGTTGTGCAAACCGGAGAACAAGTGGACGAATAGATCGCCGGCGACGCCGGTGCCGTAATCCCGGTAATTGCGCCAGCGAAAAAACCGAAGAGGATCGTATGCATGCTTCGGCGCATCGCCCTGGAAGCGGGCCCAGTCCACCGTTTTTTCGGAAGCATCGGTCGGGATGGAATATTGCCAGGCGCCCATGGGCGATTGTCGGTCGTTCCAGGCCTCCACGGTGATGAGCTGGCCGATGGC
Source organism: Bacteroidota bacterium (assembly GCA_030147525.1). GTDB lineage: Bacteria > Bacteroidota > Bacteroidia > Chitinophagales > Saprospiraceae > UBA6168. The sequence goes on along the minus strand of JASBVF010000056.1, from coordinate 79,765 downwards.
GCCCTGTTCGTAGAGTTCCTTCGCTTTGGCCTGCGTGAGGGAGCTGACGCCTTGGCTGCCTACCTGCAGCACCTTGCCGCTCTTGCGTTGCGCCTCAACGACGGCCATGCCTTCGTCGATGTGCTGCACCATTGGTTTTTCACAATAAACCGCCTTGCCCGCCTTGAGGGCAGCGATGGAAATGTGGTCGTGCCAGTGGTCGGAGGTGGAGACGATGACGGCATCGATGTCCTTGCGGTTGATGATTTCCTCGTAGTTGCGGGTGGTGAAAAGTTGGTTACCGAAGACCTCCTTCGAGCGCTGGAGCCGGCCGTCGTAGAGGTCGCAAACGGCGACGAGTTCCACGCCAGGCACCTTCACGGTAGTGTTGCAGTTGTTGAAACCCATGATGCCCATGCCGATGGCTGCCACCCTGATTTTGTCGTTGGCGGAGTAGCGGCGGGAAGGCTTTTCCCATTCGAGATGCTGGATGTTTTTGGCTTCGGTGGCAGCGGTGGGAAGCAGGGCGGCAGCAGCTGCACCGGTTGCCAGTTTTTTAACGAAAGAGCGGCGGGTATTCTTCGTAGTTTTTTTCATTTTAATAAAATTTTGGTGAGAAAAATGGCGGATTCAGAGGCTTGGACAAAGCTACGAAGCGGAAACCAAGGGAAAAAACAGCATTCGATTTCGATCAAAAAATTAAAAACTTCCGGCTTCCCTTGGCCGGGAAAATTATTTGGCGTTATTTTGAGACAAAATAGTCCTAAATATAAAATTCCAGCGTGCGTGTACGACTACAGGTTAGTTTTTTGGGTAAGGCAAGCCGCTCTTTCGGAATCCGGAAAATGTCAGACGAGCTGAACATTTTCCTTCATTTTTTTTGATCAAATGGGTTCCGCTACTCAACCTGGAACCAGGCATGGCATGCACCCGTCAGCAAAGTCGGGAGGCATGATTGCCGGTTTACAAGCGCCTGGGCAAATCTGAGCAAAGATGAAATTTAACCAAGAGCACGATTTTCACATACCTGTCATGGGCATCGGTTTTACGATTGATACACCGTTGAAAGTTGCCCCATTCGGCATTGCTTCGGCCATTTCGCTGGTCGATGACGGGCTGATGGAAAAAATGCGGGCATTTTATTGCAAAAAGTTTGAGTTGCCTTTTCAGGCCATTTCAAACAAGATGGAAGACTTCAGGGCCCGGCGGATTACTGCCTACCTGAACCTGATGGACAGCTTGGTGAAGACTAAAATTGAGGAGGTGAAAAAGTCGGTATTCGAGCAGGACGGTCCATTCCGAAAATACCTGAATTTGCTGCCGGATTCGTCAAAATTCAAGCAAAAATTCCTTCTGATCGCCGAAGCAAGGGATGAACAGCTTACCCGGCAGTGGGTGGAGAAAAACCTGACACCGGGATCGATTGACGTGAACGTGATGACCAAAGTTGATAAGGTTAATTTTCGCAATCACGAGGCCCTGCCCACGGAATTCAACGATGCGCACGCCGCCCTGCGGGGTTTTGCGGAAAGTATGCTCGAGTCGTCGGTCATCCTTTCCGCAGGGATGAATCCGAGGCTGTACGGCTATCTGGAAACGTTCGCTGATTTTTATCCGGATGAAAACGGCGTTTTCAAAAAGAAAATCACGCTGAAAGTGAGCGACTACCGGTCGGCTCTCATCCAGGGGAAATTTCTGGCGAAAAAAGGACTGTGGGTTTCGGAATACCGGATTGAGTCAGGATTGAACTGTGGCGGCCATGCCTTTCCGGCTGACGGTTTTTTGCTGGGGCCGATTTTGGAAGAGTTCAAAAACAACCGTGCGTCGCTGATCGAGGCAACCTTCGAACTTTACACCGAAGCGCTCAAGGGCAGGGATCTACCCGCTCCCCAGGCTCCTCCGGAAATGAAAATTACGGCGCAGGGTGGCGTTGGTACGGCAGCTGAGCACCGGTTTTTGCTGAATCATTACCAACTCGATTCTGTCGGCTGGGGAACTCCTTTCCTGCTCGTGCCGGAGGTAACCAACGTGGATGCTGAAACGCTCGAATTACTGAAAGATGCAACGGAGGAAGACCTGTACCTCAGCGATATTTCACCGCTGGGCGTGCGCTTCAATTCCATCCGGAGAAATACCAAGGAGCTTGAAAAACAGCAATTCATCAGTAAGGGAAGACCCGGCAGTTCCTGCCCCAAAAAGTACCTGGCGTTGAGTGCCGAGTTTTCGGAAGAAGGTATTTGCACGGCCTCACGGGAGTACCAGTATTTGAAAATTAAAGAATTGAAAACCAAGGGCTTAGACGAAGATTCGTACGCAAAAGCCTTTGCCAGGATTGTAGACAAAACCTGCATCTGCGTGGGCCTGGGTACTTCAGCTTTGCTGGTCAACAACCTGGACACGAAAGTGGAAGGAACGGGAGTTTCCGTTTGTCCGGGACCAAATCTTTCGCACTTCTCGACGATCGTTTCCCTGCAGGAAATGACGGATCATATTTACGGTAAAATCAACCTGATAAAAAGGAGTGGACGGCCAAATCTTTTCATCAAAGAACTGAGGCTCAACATTGATTTTCTGAAAGAAAAAATGACAGAAATCGGGGTGCCTGCCACTGGCAAGGATTTGAAGTTTTTGACAAAATATCAGGACAACCTGAAGGATGGGGTAGCGTACTACAAAGAATTGGCTGCGTCAATGAAAACGAAGTTGGGGGATGGTCCTGACAGTTTTGTGGATGAGTTGGAACGATTGGGCGAAGAATTGGACCAATTACAATTCATCGAAGAAGAAAACCTTGTGGCAGCGGGGCATTGAAATGACGCCGGATTTCAAAAAAAACTTTACTTCATTTGGAAGAAAAAAATATTTGGCGTTATTTTGGGACAAGTTTGTCTTAAATATAAAAAATCCAAAGTGAAGGTATTATCGAAAGCCAGTGTTTACGGGTTAAGGGCGTTGTTGTATATCGTTTCCAAAAAAGATAAAAGTGAATACGTGAGCATTCGGGAGATGTCGGAAGAACTGAGTATTTCTTTCCATTTCTTAACCAAAATTCTGCAATCACTCACACAGCGTGGTCTGCTGGAGTCTTACCGGGGCCCCAACGGCGGGATCGCCCTGAAATTACCGGCGGAAGAAATCTTCCTGATCGACGTGGTGAAAATCCTCGAGGGAGAAAATTTTTTCGATTCCTGCCTGCTGGGTCTGCCCGGCTGCGGAGAGTTTGAACCATGCCCGGTGCATGATTTCTGGAAGGTAACCAAAGCTGCGCTGCAAGATGAATTTGCGACCACTTCGCTGGCAGAACTGGGAACGAAAATCAGCGAAAACCGACTGCGTTTGAGCGGGTAAAAAAGTGATGGCCGAAGGGGGTCAAAATTTTTTGCCCCTATTTAAGACAAAAAACTCTTAATTATTTTCCCATCACTTTGGATAAAACCGGAGGGGGTCACGCTTCAGCCGGTTTTGTTTTGAAACAATTTAAGCATGAAACAGAATTTAGATCCCTCCAGCAATGGAACAAAGAGCATCAGCTACTTCATGAATACGAAGAACTGGTGGCAGCCATTGCTATTCATTTTGATCATCAGCATCGCCGGGGTGGGGATGATCGGGTATCAGACCTACAACGATGCCCCGCCGATGACCGGATTCAAGACCAGCGAAGGTGAAGTTTTGATCAGTAAAACGACGATTGAGGAAGGGCAGAAGGTTTTTCATAAATACGCCCTGATGGAATACGGCTCATTCTTTGGCGACGGTGCGCAGCGGGGGCCTGATTTTACAGCGGAGGCACTGCACCTGACGTCGGTGTACATGCAGGAATACTACGTTGAATCCTTCAAACAGGAGTACGGTCGTGAGGCAACGGACATGGAGTTGAAGATTATCAGTGAAAACATCAAAACCGAACTGAAGCAGAACAACTACAACGAAGCAGAAAATATCGTCATCCTTTCCGATGCTCAGACTTACGCCCTGACGAAGCTGAAGAAGTATTACACCGACATTTTCATAGACAACAATCCGGATGGCTCATTTCCGCCGAAGGACTACATCACCAACCGTGAAGAGGTGGAGAACCTGGCTTCCTTCTACTTCTGGGGCGCCTGGGTTTGCGTCGCTGAAAGACCGGGGAGTGGGTTCAGTTACACACACAATTGGCCTTACGATCCCGATGCCGGGAACACGCCTACTTCACCGGTCGTGCTGTGGAGCGTACTGGGCATGCTGGCGTTCGTGCTGATGTGCGGCATCGTGCTGTACTACATCGGCCAGTACAACCAGCTCCCGAACAAGTTTTTCAAGCCGCCGAAGCGAGATCTGATGACCGTGGAACGGGTGCAGAATTTCAAACCCACCCCCACACAGCGGGCCACGTTCAAGTTTTTTCTGGTAGCCATCGTGCTGTTTTTCCTGCAGGTGGTGAGCGGTATTTTTACGATCAATGATTTTGTCAATTTCCTCGGCTTTTTCGGTATTCACACGTCGGAAGTACTCCCGGTCAACATCACCCGGAGCTGGCACCTGATGCTGTCGCTGTACTGGATTTCGACTTGCTGGATTGCATCGTCTATTTTCATCCTGCCTATTTTATCGAAAAAAGAAATTCCCGGCCAGCTTCCCTTGATAAATCTGCTCTTTGTGCTGCTCTTCGTATTGGTAGGAGGTTCGCTGGCCGGGATGGTTTTAGGTCCCAAAGGAATGCTGGGCGACTGGTGGTACGAACTGGGACACCAGGGCTGGGAGTATGTTGACTTTGGTAAAATTTACCAGGGACTGCTCATGGTCATCTTCGTGCTGTGGGGCGTGGTGGTGTACCGGGGTGTTAAACCTGCATTTGTCAGGGGCGAACCCTGGAACCTGCCCAACTGGATTATCTACTCCGTCATTGGTATTCCGTTGCTTTTCCTGTCCGGGTTTATTGGCAAGCCGGAGACCAACTTCGTCATTGCCGACTTTTGGCGCTGGATGGTCATTCACATGTGGGTGGAGGCGTTTTTCGAAGTGTTCATCACCGTCATCGTGAGTTACCTGATGGTGCTGATGGGGCTGGTGAGCCGGCAGGCAGCCATCCGGGTGGTATTTTTTGCGACGATTTTATTTCTCGGAACGGGCTTGCTGGGCATTTCCCACAATTTTTACTGGAATGCAAAACCGGTGGCCACGATGGCGCTCGGCTCTGTGTTTTCTACCCTGCAATTCGTGCCGCTGATCCTGCTGACGGTGGAGGCCTGGCGTTTTAAAAACATGCCCAAAATGGCCATCAACGGCCTCGAGCGGAAGCACCTGGGCGACTTCGGCTTTCCGGAAGTTTTCCTGTTTCTCATTGCCGTCAACTTCTGGAATTTCTTCGGAGCAGGCGTCATGGGCATCATCATCAACCTGCCGATCATGAATTATTTCGAGCACGGAACCTACCTCACCGTCAACCACGCACACGCAGCGCTGATGGGCGTTTACGGCAATATTTCGCTGGCTGCCGCCCTGTTCGCCTCGAGATTGCTGTTGCGGCCCAACCGCTGGAGCGAGAAGGTGGTGAAACTCTCCTTCTGGGCCATCAACGGTGGGCTGATGCTGATGGTGATCATGGATTTGTTCCCGGCCGGGGCGATACAGTTCAAGGCGGTGGTGGATTCGGGGTTGTGGTATGCCCGTTCGCATGAATTTATCGGAGGTGGCATTTTTGAAACACTGACCTGGCTGCGGGGTGTCGGGGCTTCCATCTTCTTTTTTGCCGGTGTGATTCCGTTGACGTGGTTTATCGTTTCAAGGGCACGTTCGCTAAAGCCGCCGTCGGAGGCTGTCGAGGAGTTGGATCCAACGCCGGAGGACGTCATCGAGCCAGATCAGGAAGAAGTTCTTTCAATATAGTCTTATCGAGAAAGCATTCCTGCAGGCGGCACAAAGTCCGCCTGCTTTTTAAAACAATCAAAATTTTCTCCCATGAAAAATTTTACAAAATTCATGTTCACAACAGCACTGGCGATGTTGGTTGCCGGAGGCGTTTTTACCCAAAGTAATCGCACGTTGGACGGCTACAACAACAACCTGGTAAACAAAAGCTGGGGTTCAGCAGGCGTAAACCAGCTCAACCCTGGAGCTTTCGGTTATGCCGATGGCATCTCTGAACCTGCCGGAGCTGACCGTCCGAACCCTCGGTTCATCAGCAATTCGCTTTTCATGCAAAACACGCTGGCGAACGACCCCCGGAGTCTCAGTTCTTACTGTTGGGCCTGGGGTCAATTCATCGACCACGATATCACGCTTGTGGAAGATCATCCCTCCGAAGGTCTGACCATTCCTATTCCCGCCGGCGATGTTTTCTTCGATCCGGCAGGCACCGGTTTGGTCGGAATTCCTATGAAACGCTCAGATTATGATCCAACGACCGGTACTTCAGTCTCTAATCCACGCATGTTTGTAAACTCCATCAGTGCCTACATCGATGCATCTGCAGTGTACGGCTCCGATGAGGAACGGGCTGCCTGGCTGCGCACTTTTTCCGACGGAAAACTAAGGGTGTCAGCAGGCAACCTGCTTCCGTGGAATACGGTTACCGGCGAGGAAGACGGGGCGATTGACCCAACGGCGCCCGGAATGGCCATGCCAATGCCTTTCGTTCAAAAATGGTTCGTGGCGGGCGATGTCAGGGCGAATGAAAATCCGTTTCTGACGGCCATGCACACGCTGTTTGTGCGGGAGCACAACCGCCTTTGCGATGTGCTCAAAGTCAGCAATCCCGGCTGGACGGATGAGGAGCTTTACCAGCACGCCCGCAAGCTGGTGGGCGGACAAATGCAGGCCATCGTTTACGAAGAATGGCTGCCGGCCATGGGCATGCACGTGCCTCCGTACAGCGGTTACGACGTTGCTGAAAATGCAGGTATTTTGAACGTTTTTTCTGCCGCAGCCTATCGCTACGGACACACCACCATCAACAGCCTGCTGGTACGCATGGACAATGACGGCGAATACCTGCCGGAAGGCGACATCCTGCTGCGGGATGCTTTTTTCAACCCGAACGCAACCATGGCGGTCGGCGGCATCGAGCCTTACCTCATCGGCATGGCAACCGTTGTGCAGCAGGATTTTGATTGTAAACTGGTGGACGATCTCCGGAATTTCCTCTTCGGCGCACCCGGCGCCGGTGGCATGGACCTGGCCGCCATCAACATCGAGCGGGGACGGGAGCGGGGCTTACCGGATTACAACACGATTCGTACGGAATTTGGACTGGATCCACTGACCAGTTTCACGGAAATGTCTTCCGATCCGCTCATGAACCTGACCATGGAATTCGTGTACGGCGACATCAATAAAATTGATCCCTGGGTGGGTATGCTGTCTGAAAATCACATGCCGGATGCCCTTTTTGGTAAAACGGCCATGACCATCATCGAACAGCAATTCATGGCGCTGCGGGATGGCGACCGCTTTTACTACGAAGCTGATCCCGGTATTTCACCGCAAGAAATACAATTCATCAAAAACACAAGACTGGCTGATGTCATTCGCCGGAATACGCCGGTGACCATCGTTCAGGATGACATTTTCAAAGCAAAATCGTTCCTCACTGGCACACAGGAAACCGGCAAGGCAGGTGAGATCGAGCTGGCGCTCTACCCGAACCCCGCACGGGAAATGATTTTCCTGCGGATACCCGCAACGAGCCGCCAGGAGGCCGTCATCCGGATCGCTGACTTGCAGGGCCGGATCCTGCTCCAACGGGATGCTTTGCTGTCCGATGGCAACAACACACTGACTTTGACCCTGCCTGCTGAATGCACTTCCGGGTTGTACATTTTGACTATTCAATCAGACGGAAGGGTCGGGCAGAAACGATTTGTCAAACAATAAAATCGCAGTTAGCAACCGCAGTGGGTGGAATGCTCGCCTGCCTGCTGCTTGCTAACTCGGTCAGAAAACAACACTTCACTTTGGATGGAAGCTGGGCGGGGTTTCGGCTTTGCCCGGCTTCTTTTTAAACTTTTTTGATCATGAAAAATCTTCGTGAAATCACATTGGCAGAACTGGTGACGCAGCAATCCGGGGCAGCTGTTATTTTTGAAAAATACCAGCTTGACTTTTGCTGCAATGGTAAACGCACCCTCGAAGATGCCTGCAAAAGTCAGGGCCTCAACGTTGACGAGGTGACTGAAAAACTGGAAGTTATTTTCCGGAAAAACACCAAATTCATTGGTGAAGACTTTCAGAATATGTCTCTGGACAAGCTAGCGGATTACATCATGTTCAAGCACCACAGCTACGTCCGGGAGATGGTTCCCGTTATGCTGGCACACACCCAGAAAGTGGCGGACAAGCACGGAGAAAAGTATCCGAACCTGGTAAAAATCGCTGAGCTGTGGCATGAACTTGCCGGTGAACTAACCCACCACATGTTCAAAGAGGAAAACATTCTTTTCCCTTATGTGAAACGGCTGGTTGCGGCTTATCGCACGGCGAACGAGGTACTCATGCCCCGGCAACCTTTCATTTCCAGCCCGATTGAGGTGATGGAACTGGAACACGACCGGGCAGGCGAGTTGATGAAAGAAATCCGGGAGCTGAGCAACAACTATACGCCACCCCTCGATGCATGCACGTCTTACCAGCTGAGCTTCAATGAGTTGAGAGAGTTCGAGATGGATCTGCACCGGCACATCCACCTCGAGAACAACCTGCTGTTTCCGAAGGCAATCAAACTGGAGACGGAGTTGCTGCACGGGGTGTTTAATTAAATGCGGTCAATCGTCCGGCCCGTTTCCAATAGGGTGTGAATTCAATTCACATCCTGCCGGAAGCGGGCCGGACCTGCTGCCGGCAGATCAGAAACGTAATCGAATCTGCGTACATCTGCGAGATCGGTGGGAGAAATCCCGTCCAAAAACCGCTATCTTCACGCCGCACATTTTCAAAACGAAACCAATATGCGGCACAACCAACCATTTTCAAAAACAGAAGATTTCTGGGCCATTGTCATCGGCGGATTCCTGCTGCTGGCGGCGCTGGCCATCTACTTTTCCATCATTCCTGAGGATCTGAAAGAGCGCATTCAGCGCGTGGAAATGGATTTGAAAAACACAGAAAACCTCCCCTTCAACACAGTAGCCCGGCACGAAGCCTATGCTGATCTGGAAAAACTCAAACTCTCCTCAGAGCCCGTTGGTAAATTCCTGAAAAAACTCACCGGCAAGCCCAACAGCTGGACTACCAACCCCCTCGAAGCATTTCACAAATCCGCCAGGCAGGCTGACCTTTCCGTCGAAGCAGAAGCAGCCAACAACGCCCTTCGCTCGGCCCTCGAAGCGGAAAATGCCGCCGTTAATGCCAACTACGGTAATGAAAACCTGAACAAGAACGCCGCTACCGCCATCGCCGAATGGCAGGACGCTCAAAAAAAATACAACAAAAAAGCGGACAAAATGAAGCCGGGCGGCTTCTCCTTCCCGCACTTGGCCGGGCTGTTCGTGCTGTTGGCGCTGCTCTTCGGCATCGGGGCGAAAGTACAGGGAACATCGTTTCAGTCGTTTGCTAAAGGCTTTGTTTTTGTGTTCCTGCTGGCGCTCGTTTCGCTGGTGCTGGCTGGGCAAAAAGACCTGCATGACATTGGCATCGAGTATGCGGTTTGGGCCATCGTGCTGGGTATGCTCATCAGCAACACGGTGGGTACACCGGGTTGGGTCAGTGGGGCGCTCAAGACGGAATTCTTCATCAAAACCGGCCTCATCGTCATGGGTGCCGAGATTTTGTTCAATAAAATCCTGGCCATTGGCGTGCCGGGCATGTTCGTCGCATGGGTGGTCACACCCATCGTGCTCGTCACTACGTTTTGGTTTGGTCAAAATATTTTAAAAATCGCCTCCAAATCGCTCAACATCACCATCAGTGCCGACATGAGCGTGTGTGGTGTATCTGCAGCCGTAGCTGTGGCCGCAGCGAGCAAAGCTACCCGTGAGGAATTGACGGTGGCTATTGGCCTGAGCATGGTTTTCACCGCCATCATGATGGTCGTGATGCCCATTTTCGTAAAATTCACCGGCATGCCCGAAGTCCTCGGCGGCGCCTGGATCGGCGGCACGGTGGACAGCTCCGGAGCCGTAGTCGCAGCCGGTGCAGCGCTCGGGGACAAGGCGATGTACGTGGCCGCTACCATCAAAATGATCCAGAACGTACTGATCGGGTTCGTGGCGTTCGGTGTGGCAGTTTATTTTGCTACCAAAGTCGAGCGGCAGGCAGGTGGCCCGAAGGTGGGAGCGGGTGAAATCTGGCGGCGTTTTCCAAAATTTATCCTGGGCTTCGTCGGCGCAAGTATTTTATTTACAATCATTTACACCTCGATGGACGAGAATATGGCAAGCATTGTGATCGATGAGGGCATTCTTGGCGGTTTCACCAAAAACCTGCGTACCTGGCTGTTTTGCCTGGCTTTTGCCAGCATCGGCCTGAGCACTAATTTCCGGGAGCTGCGCCACCATTTCACCGGCGGAAAACCGCTCCTGCTCTACGTCTGCGGTCAGACGCTGAACATTCTGCTGACGCTGGGTATGGCGTACCTGATGTTTTACAAGGTGTTTCCGGAGATTACGGCGGGGATTTGAGACAGATCGTGTGGGGCTTTGGGCATACTGCCGGACATGTCTATCATTAGGCTAACATTTACTAAGCTTCGAAAAGTTTAGTAAATGTTAGCCCCGTCGCCGGCATCCTTCTTTCAGGCATGAACGACCTTGGTTGTTGTGTATTCAAAAGGTCCGGACCCCTTTCTTACCATGGCGCCGGCAGGCAGAAACTGCTGTGGCGTCATTTGCCGGGTCCAGTCAAACTTACTTTTTTCCTGGTAGCGGCGCCGGTATTGGAGCGGCGTGCAGGACCGGTATTTGCGAAAAAGCCGGTTGAAATTTGCCACGTTGTTGAACCCGGACAGGTAGCAGATCTGGCTGATGTTGTCGTCAGTGTCCAACAGTAATTTGCAGGCGTGCCCGATACGCACGTCGATGAGGAACTGGGTGAAGCTTTTGTTCGTGTATTTTTGAAAAAAATGACTGAAGGCGGAATTGCTCATGTTGACCAACTCTGCCACATCGCCGAGTTTGATGTTCTGATCGTTGAAATTCTTTAATATATAGGCGTAGGCGATGCGGATGCGGTTGCTTTCCGATTTCAGGGCCTGGGGCGTAAATCCTTCGCTGGCCAGGAACACACTTTCAGCAGAAGACGAGAGTAAATCCAGCAGTTCTAAAAATTCTATGATGCTGGTAAATCCCCGGTCCTCAGTCAGTGCGATCATTTTTTTAGTGGCGCCCTCCAGGGTCTTTCCGTGAAATTTGATTCCTCTCGATGCATCCTGCAACAATTTTCTGATTTTAAAAAAGCGGTCTTTCTGCAGCAAATGTGAATTGAATAGATCCACACCGAATTGTATGGTGATGACACGGTAGGGTTGCCCACTTTGCTGCATAGCTTCGTCGCCATCCCATTTATGATAAAGGTAAGGCCCAAGCAACACCAGGTCATGGTCGAAATAGCGCTCGGTTGAATCTCCGACGATGCGGGTTCCTGAAATACCCATCACGAGATTTAACTCAAATTCCGGGTGGTTGTGGATGGGATAGTCAAAGCCATTGTTAAAGGAATCCAGGACGACAAACACATCCGGCTCTTGCAAGGGTGTTATTTCTCTGTAGATGTTCATAATGAAATAAAATTTCTTAAAATTTAGGATCATCCAATAATTATTCACAAAAGTACTATCATTTTGCATGAAAGTATCAAAAACCGCATAAGGAATATTAGAAATTTGCAAGACATGATTTGAGACTCAGTTGGTCATCAAAAACAATCTTTATGACAGGATACTTACCCAACGCAATAATTCGCCTTCCTTTTTTTCTGTGTCACCTTGTCTTGTTAGGCTGGTTAATGCTGCCTTCCTTGGCGGCCGCCCAAACTGCTTCGATCGAAGTTTCCGGAACAGTTGTCTCAGCGGCTGACGGGCTTCCGCTCATCGGGGTGACCGTAATGGAAAAAGGAACCCAAAACGGCACCATCACGGATGAAAACGGCAAGTACGCCATCACGGTGCCTGGAAATGCCAGGCTGGTATTTTCCTATATCGGTTTTGAAAACCGGGAAGTCGCCGTCCAAAACCGGCGCACGATTGATGTGGAATTGGGCGAGGGCTCGGAGTTGCTGGAAGAAGTACTCGTGACCGGTTATAAAAAAGAAATCAAATCCGACGTGGCCTCCGCCATCACCTCCGTCAAATCAAAGGATATTGAAAAACTGGTCGTACTCGGTGTCGATCAGGCTTTGCAGGGCCAGGCTGCCGGTGTGATGGTCACCCAAACTACCGGCGCTCCCGGCGATGATATTGCCGTGCGCATCCGGGGAGCAGGAACTTTGGGCAACAACAACCCGCTTTTCGTTATCGATGGGGTGCCTACCACGGGCAATATCAATATGTTTTCCGTGAACGACATCGAATCCATCGAAGTGCTCAAAGACGGTGCTTCTGCGGCCATCTACGGCTCCCGGGCTGCCAACGGCGTCGTGCTCATCACCACCAAAAAGGGAAAGGCCGGTGCTGCCCGTTTCACTTTTGACGCCTCCGCCGGCATACAGGAGGCCAACCGGCTGCCTGATTTGCTCAATGCAGAAGAATATCTGACCATCCGGAACGAGGCCATCGTCAACGCCAATGAACTGCGTGATCCGCCCCGGCGCATCCCGACTTACGACCCTTCCATTCTGGATACGCTGCCGGATACCGACTGGCTGAATGAGTTGTTCGACCCGGCTCCCATTCAGCGCTATTCCCTGAGTGCTACCGGGGGGAGCGAGCAGAGCCGTTTCTATATTTTAGGTGAATACCAGAATCAGGACGGGGTTTTCCGTGGACAGGCTTTTGAAAAATACATGCTGCGCTTCAACGGCGAGACCGGCAACCGCCGCTTCAAGATTGGTAACAACCTCTCTTTCGCTGTCACGGATCGTCAGGTCATCAATTCTTCCGGCGATGGTTTCGGTCCCGGCAACGAACTCAGTGGCATCCGCTACACGCTGATAGCATCGCCTTTGGCGCCTATTTACAATCAAAACGGAGACTACATTAAAACGACTTCCGAGCTGGGCGATCCCACGCTTTTCGGCGATGGTAATGCCAATCCGCTGGCTTTCGTGGACGCTACCGACTGGACGATCAAGCGTTACCGGTTTTTCGGAAACGTCTTCGCCCAACTCACCCTGCTGGAGGGGTTGAACCTGCGTACCACGCTGGGCGCCGACATGCTTTTTGAGAACGGCAAACTTTTCAAGGAGCGGTTGTCAGTCAATATTTACGATCCCAGTTCGCTGACTGAAAGCCGGGTTTTTGATCAAAACCTGGTCTGGAACAATACCCTCGATTTTCAGCGTACGTTCGGCCGCTTCCGCATTTCCGGCCTGTTGGGGATGGAGGCTATTCAAAACAAAACCAATTACCTGGCCGCTTCCGCCAACAACTTTTTCCGCACCGACCCCCTTTTCCGCTATATCAACAACAGCGTGGCTGCCGACCTCGAAAACCTGGGGGCTTCAGGCATCGAAACCGAGTGGGCGCTGCTGTCCTACTTTTCGCAGGGCGCCATCAGCTACGATAATCGTTACGTATTGAACGGGGCGGTACGCCGTGACGGGTCCAGCCGCTTCGGTCCGGCCAACCGCTGGGGTGTTTTCCCTTCAGTGTCAGCTGCCTGGAATGTGTCGAATGAGCGCTTTTTTGAAAACGTGCCATTTGTCTCCACCTTGAAAATACGGGCAAGCTGGGGCCGGCTGGGGAACCAGGAAATCGGCGTGTATCCTTTCAGCTCACTGGTGGAAACCGGACGGCGGGTCTATGTTTTTGGTGAAACAATCGCCACGGGCGCCCGTCTGGTCGAGATTGGCAACAGCAACATCAAGTGGGAAACCACCACGCAACGGGACTATGGCATCGAGCTGGGTCTTTTCAAGGATCGTTTGTCATTTGTTTTTGACTATTATAAAAAGAACACGGAGGACGTGCTCGTCAGGGTGCCGATTCCGCAAGCCGGTGGTTCCACCAATGCGCCTTTCGTGAATGCGGGCGAAGTGGAAAACAAAGGCATTGAATTGAGCGCTTCGCTGCGGGGCGGCCATGGTAGCTTCAGCTACAGCATCGGGGCCAACATCGCCACCGTGCGCAACCAGGTCGTATCGCTGGCAGGCGGCGAACCCATTCTCGGCGGCTTTGGCTTGTCCGACGGGGCCATTACGAGGACCGAAGTGGGACGGCCCATCGGCTCGTTTTACCTTTACAAAATGGAGGGCATTTTCCAGAGCCAGGAAGAAATCGACGCCAGCCCGTTTCAGACAAACAGCACCCGGCCGGGTGATGTCAAATTTGCCGACCTCAACGGCGATAACGTCATCAACGACAAAGACCGGGCGCATTTCGGGAACCCTTTCCCTGACTTTACTTACGGCCTCAATGCAAGCCTGAGCTACAAAAATTTTGACCTGTCGGTGCTGGGACAGGGAGTTCAGGGAAATGACGTATATTTCCTGTACGGCAATTTTGCCTACGAAGTACAGGCCCGGGGTTTCAACTCCTACGCCGAAATTTTGAACCGCTGGACACCCGAAAATACAGACACGGATATCCCAAAAGTCAGCCTCGACGACCGGAACGGCAACCGCCGCATCTCTACCCGTTGGCTGGAAGACGGTTCGTATTTCCGCATTCGCAACATCACGCTGGGATACGATTTCAAAGATTTGATAAAATCCCAATCCATCAGCAGCCTGCGGTTTTACCTGACGGCCCAAAATGCTTTCACGTTTACCAAATATCCCGGCCTTGATCCTGAAATTCAGGCAAACACCAACGACACACGTGGGATAAATATCGCCTCCGACCTGGCCGTTGGTATCGACTGGGGCACCGTTCCGTCGCCACGGACCTGGCTGGCAGGCTTACGCATGGAATTTTAACTGCTCTCTTTTATAAAAATCGGAATACATGAAATCAACACTTTACCTTCTTGCTTTTTCCTGCCTGGCGCTGGTTTCCTGCGAAGGCATTCTGGATAAAGATCCCCTCGGAACGCTTGATGCGGGGTCCTTTTTTCAAACCGCTGCGGATGCGGAATCTGCGATCAATGCAGCCTACGAGCCGCTGCTTTTTAACAACAACAACAATAATTTCTACTGGGCATTCGGCGTAGTGACTTCCGATGAGGCTATCGCCGGCGGCGACGGCTCACGGGCAGGCATCGTGGAACTCGATTTCCTGACGCATACGCCTCGCACCCAGGAGTTCAATGACTTTTGGAGGGTAAACTACAACGGTATTACCCAGGCGAACACAGTGCTCGAAAAAGTGCCGGATATCGAGATGAATGAGGCATTGAAAAACCGCATTCTTGGCGAGGCGTATTTTCTGCGGGGCTACTACTATTTCCTGCTGTCGCAGGTTTTCGGCGATGTCCCGTTGTTGCTCAAAATCACTCCGCCCGACGAGCTGAAGGTCCCCAAAACTCCCCGGTCTGAAATTTATGCTCAAATCGCTGCCGATGCAGAGCAGGCAGCTACCCGGCTACCTGTCCAGCACAGTGGGGCCAATGTTGGCAGAGCTACCAAAGGCGCTGCTTTTGCCCTGGCTGCAAAGGCCATGATGTATGCCAAAAACTGGGAAAAAGCGCTTGAATTTACCGGTAAAGTCAAGTCCCTCGGCGTGTACGACCTGATGCCCGATTACCTGGACAACTTCAGGGAAGGTACCCAAAACAACATGGAAAGCGTGTGGGAAATCCAGCATGCCAATCTTGAGTTGGGTGTGGGTAATTTCCTCAACCAATGGTGGCGCAGTAAAAAAGTCGGCGGTTATGGTTTTGCAGAACCGACCCAGCAGTTTGTGGATGCTTTCGAGCAGGGCGATCCCCGCAGGAAGTTCACGGTTGCGAAGAACAACGAGCCTTATTTCGACTACGTGTTCAAGCCGTCTTTCTCCTCCACCTTTTATGGTATCAAAAAATATTTGCAGGACACAGCATCCGTAAGCCAGCCGTCCGACGGCGGCATCAACTACACAGCCATCCGCTATGCCGAAGTACTGCTCTGGGAGGCAGAAGCGCTTGCCGAACTGGGTCGTGTTTCTGAAGCGCAGGCGCCGCTGGAGAAAGTGAGGGCCCGGGCACGGGCACAGGCCGACGATCCTTCGACGGCGCTGCCGGCGATTACGACTACGAACAAACAGGAAATGATCGATGCCATCCGGCATGAGCGGCAGGTGGAACTGGGCTTTGAAATGCACCGGTTTTTTGACCTGGTTCGATGGGGCATCGCCGGGGAAAAGATACCGGAGTTCCAGTCCGGCAAGCACGAAGTGTTCCCCATCCCGCAGGCAGAAATCGATTTGAACCCGTTACTGGTCCAGAACCAGGGGTATTGAATCTTTCTGGCCTGAGAGTGAAAGCCCGGCCTGATTAAAATTGAGAAATTAAGCGGCATTATGAAATTAAGTAACCAGTTGATAATCAAAGCGGTGGTTCAAGTTTCCAATTTCTGATAATTTCTCAATTTCAAGCAGGCAGGGACCATTGTAATTTTTGATAAAAAATAAGCATGACCGCACGCAGAAACAGCATATTGACAATCTTTACCTTTCTCACCCTGAGCCTGCTCGGGCAGGTCTCCCAGATCGATATCCCTCGCATCGGAATGATGCCGGATGAACCTTCACCTTTCAACGTTCGTGATTGGGATGAAGTGGCCGTGAAATACGACAGCTTCGTGTACGACATCACCCGGACGGGGCAGTACCTTCCGCTGGTCAACCTGCAGGCGAGCGGCGTGAATTATCCCCAGAACCCGGCCTTTGGCCTGCACACCTACGTCGGCACGAACAGCCCGAACGGGAAAGAAGCCATCAACATCCTGCCATCGCTGGTGGGTGCAACGCTCGCCGGAACCGACAAATCCAATCAATTCGGGCAAAACTGGGTGCTCATGAGCCAGGATTTTTTCAATAAAAACAATGGCGAACTGATTTACCTGAACAACGTCGGCGGCTCCAGCGGCAACGACTGGTGGTACGATATGATGCCCAATATTTTCTTCTACCAGTTGTACGAACTCTACCCGGATGTGGGCGGCGACGAAGATTTTCAATTCATCAGCGTCGCCGATCGATTTTCGCAGGCCGTGCGGGCGATGGGTGGTAGCGATACGCCCTGGCAGCCGGCCTACATGAACTACCGGGCCTGGGATTTCAAACAAATGCAACCCAACGCCAACGGCGTGAAGGAGCCTGAAGCGGCGGGCGCTTTCGCCTGGGTGCTTTACAATGCCTGGAAGCAGGCAGGCAACCCGGAATACCTGCGGGCGGCCGAGTGGAGCATGGAGTTTTTGAATGATTGGCCCGACAACCCCTCCTACGAATTGCAGTTGCCCTACGGCGTTTACACGGCGGCAAAAATGAATGCAGAGATCGGAACTGACTATAACATCGAAAAAATGGTCAACTGGACCTTCGACCGGGGCAATCTGCGGGGCTGGGGCGCCATTGTGGGTAAGTGGGGAGGTTTCGACGTACATGGTCTGATCGGTGAGGCGAACGATAACGGCAATGACTATGCCTTCCAGATGAATGGTGCTCAGCAGGCGGCTGCCCTGGCGCCCATGGTGCGTTACGACAAGCGTTTTGCCCGGGCCATCGGCAAATGGATGCTGAACCTGGCCAACGCTACCAGGCTGTTTTACCCCGGCTTTCTGCCCGGTTTTCTGCAGGACGCCTCCGATTGGTCGGATGCGAACGATCCCGAACGGGTCGTCGGCTACGAAGCGCTGCGGGAGGTCTGGCAGGGCAATTCGCCTTATTCCACCGGCGACGCTGTCAACGGAGGCTGGGCAGCGACCAATCTGGCGTTGTACGGCACCTCTTCCATCGGTTACCTGGGTGCTATTTTGAAAAAAACTGACGATCCGAAAATCCTTCAGACAGACCTTCTGAAAACCGATTTCTACAACGGGGAGGCGTACCCGACCTATTTGCTCTACAATCCTTACGGCATGGTGAAAACGGTGTCGATAGCCGTGGGAGACGATCCCGTGGATATTTACGAGGCCCTGTCGGAGACTTTTATTTCCCAAAATGTGAGCGGAACAGCTGCATTGGACATTCCTGCCAACGAAGCCATCGTTATCACGCTGGCTCCGGCTGGCGGCACGGTCAGCTACGATCGCAACAAAATGCTGATCGATGGGGTAGTGGTGGATTTCATGCAAACGGCGGAGCCATTTACCCATGCCCCAAGGATACAGGCACTGGCCACGGAACAAACAGAGGTAGAAATGAACACCTCGGTTCCGGTGTACGGCAAAGCCTTTGACAAAGACAGCGACAACCTGACCTACACCTGGTCAGCCAGCAGCGGCAACATCTCCGGTACGGGAACTACCGTCCAGTTCGAAGCCCCGGCCAGCCAGGGCAGCGCCACCATTACGCTGATCGTAACGGACGATACCGGCAATCAGGATACGGCCACACTCGAACTGGACATCGTGGCGGAAATCAATGATGCTCCGCAAATTTTATCCATTGAAAAAAGCGAGCCTTACGTAGGACCGGCCGGTTCGGTCAGCCTGACGGCCAACGTGTTCGACAGCAACAACGACCCACTGACGTACACCTGGTCCGCCAGCGGCGGCTCGCTCTCCGGCAGCGGCAGCACCGTAAACTGGACGGCGCCTGCAGCAGAAGGTATCTATCAAATTACGCTCGACGTGCAGGACGACGAAGGGCTCTCGGCATCCGCAACAACGACCATGCTGGTGAAAAACTTCCCGGCTTCGGGCGGCAATCTGGTCGCCTGGTATCCTTTCTCGGGCAACGGTAACGACATCAGCGGCAACAACCTCCACGGACAGATTTTCGGTGCCCTGCTGGTCCCGGATTTTCTGGGAAATGCCGCCAGTGCAATACTCACCGACGGCTTGAATGACCGCATGACGGTGACCAACGACCCGCTGCTCAATTTCCAGGAAGCCATCACCGTGAGCGTTTGGGTAAAGCCGACCCAACTGTTTGACAAAGAGATGTTTATCCTCTCGCACGGCAGCTGGCAGAATCGTTTGAAAATTTCGATCACCCCTGATAAAAAAATCCGCTGGACGGTCAACACCCTCCAGTCAATCGGCGACCTTGACTCGGAGCTGACCGTGCAGCAGGACAGCATTTACCACATAACCGCAAGCTACGGCGATGGCTGGATGCTGCTGTACATCGACGGCGAGCTGCATTCCTACCGCACACTGAACGGGAACATCCGGACCACCACGCAGCCTTTTCTCGTGGCGCAGATGCTGCCCGACCAAACTGAATACAACTACAAAGGCCTGCTGGATGAGGTGAAAATCTTTGACTATGCCCTGACGCCGCCTGCCGTGCGGGAGCTTTTTGAAAACAGCCTCACGGCCGTGAACCCCGGCCGGGCGCAGGTGGAAAAAATGCTTGTTTCACCCAACCCCGGGCAAGATGAAATCCGGGTCCGGGTGCCGGAGGCACCGGGCGAGTTGTCAGTCTTCGATGCGAACGGCAGGTTAGTGACGACCCGGAAAACCAATGGGGATAGCAGCCTGAGCCTCGATGTAGCAGCTTGGCAGCAAGGCGTTTACGCCCTGATTTTTAAGAATGAAATGACCATGGCAGTGGCCAGATTCATAAAAATGTAACACGGGCGGCAGAGCCCGTGCCATTTCACTTTTAATGTTCAACGTTTCAAAAAAAATGGTACATGAAAATTAAATTACATTCACTTCGATGGCTAATTGGCTGCTGGATTTTTGCCGCAGCTGGCCTACATGCACAGACGCCGGTGGCGAATTACACCTTTACGGGAAACGCTAACGATGCGGCAGCTGCCGGCAACAACGCCCTGGTAAACGGAGCGACCCTGACGCAGGATCGTTTCGGCTGGGCAAACAATGCGTTCAGCTTTGACGGGGTACAAAGTTATCTTCAGGCACCCAACAATGCTGCGCTGAATTCTGACTACACGACGGTTGCTTTTTGGGTGAACGTCAAAAACTTACCAGCCCAGGGCGAGGCATTTCTCCTCTCCTACGGTGGTTGGCAGGAGCGCTGGAAAATCTCCCTGCCCACGCACGGTAAGCTGGTTTGGACGACGAATAACTCTTCCGGCATTTCCGATATGGATGCCGGAGGCGGTAACGAACTGATGGCAGGCGTATGGACGCACCTGGCTTTCGTACACAACGGCACCAAGGACCTCATCTACATCAATGGCGTCCAGGTAGCCGAGAAAAATGTATCCGGAACCCTCAACAGCACAACCAGGCCACTCGGCATCGGTTACAATCCTATCGATGTTGGCAACTATTTCTCCGGGTCATTGGACGAGATCAGGATTTACAGTTCTGCCCTTTCAGCGGCTCAAATTGCTGCGCTGTATGCGGACCAAAACATAGCACCGACGGTTATGCCCGGCCTGGTGGCGGATTATTCTTTCAGCAAAAACACACTGGATGCCAGCCCATTCGCTAACCATGCCACGGCGAAAGATGTGGCTTTTACCACGGATCGCTTCGGCTTTGGCAACAGCGCATTTCGATTCAACGGCACTACTTCCGCAGTGACGGCGGCCAATTCGGCACAATTGAACTCGGCTAACACTACGATTGGTTTTTGGGTAAAACCCAATTCTTTCCCTGCTTCGGGCGAGGTTTTCCTGTTGTCCAACGGCGGCTGGCAGGAGCGGTGGAAAATCTCATTGCCCAACCACGGTAAACCCGTTTTCACCACCCACTCCGGAGGAAACTGCTGCAGTGACATGGACTCCGGTACTCCGCTGCCGCTGAACACCTGGACACACGTGGTGATGGTGCACGACGGCTCGAAAGACATTATCTATTTCAATGGCGTACAAGTCGCTGAAAAAAACGTGACCGGAGCGCTTGACCCGACCACCCATCCACTGGGCATCGGTTACGATCCGATTGACAACGGCGGCTTTTTCGACGGAGCGATTGACGATGTGCAGATTGCCAACTTTGCGCTGACCAGCGTTCAGGTGGCTGCTGCGTATGCTGCGCAATCCACTTTCCCCGGTGTGCCCGCCACATTGGTGGCAGATTACAGCCTGAACGGCAACGGAACAGATGCCACACAATTCGGCAACAATGCTACTGTTGACGCCGCCGCCACCGCTGTGGCCAACCGCCACGGCTGGGGTTCGAATGCGTTGCAGGGAGCGGCAACCGCTGCCAATTCAGCGGCGCTGAATTCCGACTACGCAACCATTAATTTTTGGGTGAAACCCAACTCATTCCCAGCTTCAGGCGAGGTTTTTCTTTTATCAAACGGCGGCTGGCAGGAGCGCTGGAAAATATCTTTGCCAAATCACGGCAAGCCTGTTTTTACCACGCACTCCGGCGGCGCATGTTGCTCGGACATGGATTCTGGCACTCCGCTGACCGTGGGTCAGTGGAAGATGGTCACCATGGTACACGACGGAACGAATGACAAAATATATTTTGACGGCGTGCAGGTAGCCTCAAAAGCGGTCACCGGAACGCTCGACAAAACCAAGCATCCGCTTGGCATTGGCTACGATCCGATTGGCGCCAGCGGTTATTTTGACGGAGCCATCGACGACGTGCAGATCTACAATGTCGCCATGGGCGATGCTGAAATCGCTGCGTTATTCGCTGCACAAAGTCCGGCCCCGACTGTAACCAGCCCTCTGGTAGCGGACTATCCTTTCAGTGGTAACGCCGGCGATATCACGCCATTTCAAAACAATGCGCTCGTGAAAGGCGCCCAACTGGCAAACGACCGGTTTGGCAAAGCCAACAAAGCTTACCGTTTTGACGGATTGGGCAATGAAATCACCGCTGCCAACTCCACGCAACTTAACTCACCCAACACGACCGTGAGTTTTTGGGTAAACATCGCAGAAATGCCGGTCACCGGAGAATACTACCTGATGTCATTCGGCGGCTGGCAGGAGCGCTGGAAAATTTCGCTGCCCAGCCACGGCAAACCCGTCTGGACGACGAACAATACTTCCGGTATCTCTGACATGGACAGCGGCACGCCACTGACGGCAGGCACCTGGCAACACGTGGTTTTTACACATGACGGTACAAACGACAAAATTTTTATCAACGGAACACTGGCTAACTCGAAAGCAGTTGCCGGTGCGATGAACAGTACCACCCATCCGCTCGGCATCGGTTACAACGCCGTGGACGGTGGCAATCACTTCAAGGGTTCAATTGACGAGGTGCAGGTTTACAATGTGGCGCTGACCGACCAGGAAGTGGCCGATCTGTATGCTGCTCAATCGACGCCTCCGGCTTCGACTGACGACGAGCCGCCTACAGCTCCGCTGAACCTGTCGGCTTCCGTATTTTTCAACAATGTGACCCTCAGTTGGCTGGCTTCCACCGACAACGTGGGTGTGAGCGGATACAATGTTTTCAAAGATGGCGTGAAAGTGATGACGACTACGAGCACGACTGCCCAGTTAACGACTCTGACACCGCTGACCCAGTTCACTTTCTCTGTTACTGCAGTGGATGCTGCGGGGAATGAATCCCTTCCTTCCTCTTTGAAAGCCACCACTGGACCCGATCAAACACCGGACGTAACACCTCCGACTATGCCGGGCAACCTTGCCGCTTCTACGGGCGCTTACTCCGTCCTGCTTTCCTGGGAACCTTCAACAGATGATACCCAGGTTGCCGGCTACGTAGTGCTGGTGGACGGTGTGCATTACGACAGTCTGGCTGGCTCGGCTACTTCCGTGTTGGTAGGCGGCCTGGATCCCGAAACGTTCTACACTTTCGAAATCTATGCTTTCGACCTGGCAGGTAATGAATCGCCCATCGCCGACATCACGGTGTCGACGGAGGCTGAACTGAATACAGGCGAGCCTGGCCTGGTGGCCTGGTACAAATTCGATGGCGACGCCAACGATGCCACGCCTTACGCTAACCATGGCGCCATCGGAGGCAATCCTACTTTTGAAAATGTGACTCATCCGAATGGTGTCGGAGGACAGGCCATCAAGTTTGACGGCCAGCAGGATTCCGTATTGGCGCCCAATGCTGTACAGCTGATTTCGGATTACACCACGGTGAGCTTCTGGATCAGGCCGGATGCTGTTTCAGTTGATGCAGAGGCTTACGTACTTGATTTTGGTCACTGGGATCAGCGCTGGAAAATCTCCTTGCCACAGCACCAGAAAATTGTCTGGACAACCAATAGCAAGAACGCTGTTTCCAACAATTTTATCCACGACATGGACTCCAAGGACGGCAACGAACTCGTAGTCGGTTTCTGGTGGTATGTGACGATGGTACACGACGGCGTGAACGACATCATTTATATCGACGGCGAGGAGGTGAACAACCTGCCTGCTGCCGGTACGCTCAACAGCACCAACCGCCCGTTTGGCATGGGTAGCAATCCCATCGACGGAGGGCAGTATTTCAACGGTGCTTTGGACGAAGTGAAAATCTACAACCGGGCACTTACGCCCGAAGAAGTGGCCAAACTCTACCAGTCAGGTACCACTGGTACCGACGACCTGAGCGGCTACCTGAAGAGTGTGCTGAAGTCAGTGTTTCCGAACCCGACCTCTGCCCAGTTGGTAGTGGAGCATAATTTCAACAACCTGCAACCTTTGCAGGTGCGGATATTCGATACTTCCGGCAGGCAAACCGGGATGGTCCGTTTTGACCGGAACGAGCTGACCGCCGGACAGTTTTCACTGAACGTGAGCAACTTATCCTCCGGTACTTACTTCCTCAATTTTGTATTGGGTGGTAAAAACCTCGGTTCGGTGAAGTTTGACAAACGTTAAAAAACATCACCTTTTCACCGGGCGGGTCTTATCTGCCCGGTGAATTTTTCTCTTTCATTTTTTAAAATCCATCTCCTCACCGTGCCTTGCTTCGGTGAAACGGGAGGTTTATTTCTTAACTCAGCAAGAGCGGTTGTTATGACAACAAGGTTTGACCAAAATCCAATTTTGAGCACCCGCGATATATCACCCAGCCATCCGGGGCTGGAAGTGAATTGTGTTCTCAATCCCGGCGTATTTTCTTTTCAGGGTAAAACCTGGCTAATACTCAGGGTCGCTGAACGCCCGGCCCAGCGGGAAGGTATTATTTCCTTCCCCGTGCTGAATGAGGATGGCACTTTTAACATTCTTGAATTTGAAAAAGGCCACCCGGGGCTCGACCTTTCCGACGCCCGTTTGGTGAAGTACAATAACACGACTTACCTCTCAACGATTTCGCACCTGCGCCTGATGTGTAGCGATGACGACATACATTTTTACGAACCGGATAGCCCGGCTTTGACCCGTTTGTTTGGCGCCGGGCCGTTGGAAACTTTTGGCATCGAGGATTGCCGGGTTAGTTTCATAGATGGCGAATATTACCTTACTTACACGCAGGTTTCGGCCTGCGGCGTCGGCGTGGGGCTGATGCGAACGAAGGATTGGCAACACATCGACCGGGCAGGAATGATTCTGCCGCCCCACAACAAAGACTGTGCTTTGTTCGAAGAAAAAATAGATGGGAAATATTACTGTCTGCATCGCCCTTCGGGTGTAGATTTAGGCGGGAATTTTATCTGGATCGCCGAATCAGAAAACCTTACACACTGGGGAGACCACCGTTGCATCCTTCAAACCCGGCCCGGCATGTGGGACAGCGCACGGGTGGGCGCAGGCGCAGCTCCCATCAAAACATCGGAAGGGTGGCTGGAAATTTACCACGGTGCTGATGCCAATCACCGGTATTGCCTCGGAGCTGTGCTGCTCGATCTGAAAAAACCCTGGAAGGTACTCGCCCGCTCCTCTGAACCACTCCTCGAACCAGTAGCCCCTTACGAACAAACCGGCTTTTTCGGCAACGTGGTTTTTACCAACGGCCACCTCGTGAACGGGGATGAAATTACGATGTACTATGGCGCCTCAGACGAAGTTATCTGTGGCGCAAAACTTTCGGTCAAGGGCATTTTGGCCAGCCTGAGGGTTTCAGCCTGAAATAATTGAACATAATCCGGATAGTAACAGCCTGGCTTCCTTTGCCCGGGGTATCGTCGATAGCTCGGGAAAAGTTTGGCCGCATCATTTTTAACTTATGTTATCAGAATTAAGATTCTTCCGATCACATCCCTTCAGCATGCGCATGCTGTTGCTGACCAACCTGATTTATTCGCTGGTGTTGCCCATTATCGAGTTGTTTATCGGCGCCTACATCATGCGGAATTCCTCAGATCTCAGTCTGGTGGTGGTGTTTCAGCTGGCGCTTTACACAGGTATTCCTGCTACTTTCATGCTCAATGGTTTTTTGCTTAACAAGGTCCACATTTCCAGGGTGTATTCTTTCGGTATGCTGCTGAGCGGCGTGTCCATGACGGTGATGATGATGCTCAGTGAACTCGATACGCTGGGCGTATTTCTGGCTGGGTTGATCATGGGGGTTTCCTACGGGTTTTTCTGGGCCAACCGGGATTTTCTGGCGCTCAATACCACAAGGGATGACAACCGGAATTACTACTACGGACTGGAATCGTTTTTCTATACCATCACGGCGATCCTGGTGCCGTTTTGTGCCGGTGTGTTCATTGCCACAACGCAGAAAGAAGGCTGGTTCGGCGGAAACGTGAACATGGCCTATTACATCCTGACCGGCTTTGTTTACGTTCTGACGATTGCTGCCTCTATTGTCGTTCACCGGGGCAAGTTCAGCAACCCGAAGAAGGCGCCATTTCTGTTTTTAAAATTCCATCCGCTCTGGCGGAAAATGCTCAAACTGGCTGCCCTGAAAGGCATCGCCCAGGGCTACATCGTCACCGCTCCGGTGATGCTGATCCTGAAACTGGTTGGCGAGGAAGGCTCCCTTGGTATCATCCAGTCCGTCGGGGCATTTCTGTCGGCCATCATGCTGTACTTACTGGGCCGCATGGCAAAGCCCGAACACCGGCTGGCCATTTTCACGGGAGGGCTGTTGTTCTTCGCTTTAGGAGCCCTGGCCAATGCGGGGCTGTACTCGATGTTTGGAGCAATTTTCTTTGTTGCCTGTCTCATTTTTGCCAGGCCTTTGCTCGACCTGGCCTATTTCCCTATTCAGCTGGGCGTTATCGACGTGGTGGCGGCGAAAGAGAAGCGCAACGAATTTTCCTATATTTTCAACCATGAGCTGGGGCTCTACCTCGGCAGGCTGGTGGGTTGCGGTTTGTTCATCGGCCTGGCCCGCTACGTGAATGAGGATGTGGCCCTGCGCTACGCCTTGCTGGTGATTGCGCTGGTGCAGTTGCTATCCATTCCGGTGGCAAAATCCATTCTGAAAGACCAGTATTGGCACGAACCTGCTGCCAGTGATTTGCAGGCTGCGGAAGCGGTAGGCGGACCAGTGCAGTAACTTAATTTTTTTGACACTTCATTCTATACCCAGAGTAGGCCAGTTTGCGAGTAGGCCAGTAGGCAAACAGACTGATTTTCAATTGTTTAAAGTCGTCCATTTTCGCAAACCACTTTTCTTCGGGTATAATCATTTTAAGAATAGACAACCATGACCAGAAATTTTATCGCTTGGTTTTTGTTTTCGATCAGCCTGTTCGGCTGCAAGTCTAATCAGTTTGAACCCTCGGGCAAGCCCGTGGAACAGGTAGCGGTGCAGCGCATCGAGGCCATGCCTAACCTGCCCGAACCCTATCAACTGAAAGACTGGCGGCAGACGGCGCTGGATTTCGACCGTTTTGCCTTTGATTTTGAGGCGGAGGGGCCTTTTTTGCCCCTGATCTGGCTCGATTCCTCCGGCCATAATTTTGATCAAACCACTTTCGGTTTGTACACTGCCATCGGCGATGTACGGGAGGGGCCTTCCGTTAACGGTGGCCAAAACCATGAGGCCCTGGGTGCGCAGGGCGCCGTGCTGGGCGCAACGCTCATTGGTATTGACAAAAGCAACCAGAACGGCCATAATTACGTGGGCATGCTCGCTAATTATTTCAACAAGGACAATGGTTGGAATATCATTCAGAATTTCACCAACAAAAGCGCCCATATCGGCGGCGGATATGGCAACGACTACTGGTACGATGTCTTCAACAATGTACTGTTCTATGCCATTGGCCACTACTACCCCCAGGAGGAGGTAGTGAATGATATCATGCTCACAATTGCCGACCAGTTTTATAAATCTGACTCCATTCTGGGTGACAGCTACAGCTATTCTTATTTTGATTTTAAAAACATGACCCCCGGAAAGAACCACATCCCTGCCCAGGAGGATGTAGCAGCCGGTTATGCTTTTATTCTTTACGCTGCCTACCAGAAATATGGTGATGAAAAATACCTGAAGGCAGCCCGTCACGCATTGAAAGTATTGCACGACCTGCCGGAAAATCGCAACTACGAAATGTTTATGCCTTTTGGCGCCTACATGGCTGCTCGCCTCAATGCCGAACAAAATGGCGATTACGAGGTGCAGAAATTCATGAACTGGACCTTCGACGGCGATGCCGTGGGCCGGGAAGGCTGGGGCGTAGTTGTGGGTAACTGGGGCGGTTACGACGTGAGCGGCATTGCCGGCAGCACAGTGCACAATGGTGGCTACGGCTTTTTGATGAATACGTTCGACCTGGCCTGGCCACTTGCGCCGATGGTTCGCTACGACCAGCGCTACGCACGGGCCGTCGGTAAGTGGATGCTCAATGCCGCCAATGCTGCCCGCCTGTTTTATCCGTATGACATTCCGGACTCCCTGCAGGCGCTTCCGGATAAAAAAGCGATCACCAAAAACCTCATTGCCTACGAGGGGTTGATCAAGGAATCCATTTATCCGGAGTTTAAAGGCATCACGCCGTTTGCGCAGGGCGACGGTCCGCTTTGGGCGGAAGGCATGCCTCCGGAAACGATGTTTTCGGTTTACGGCAGTGGACATGCCGGTATTTTCGGTGCGCTGATTGAACCAACGAATGTGGAGCGCATCCTGCGGATCGACTGTCTGGCTACGGATATGTTCATGCAATCCGGGGCATACCCGACTTTCCTGTTTTACAATCCCTATCCGGAGGTGAAATCGATCACAACGGAGGTGGGCAGCCAGGCTGTCGACATCTACGATGCCGTCAGCCGCACCATTCTGAAAAGGGGAGTAAAAGGCAACGTAGCTGTTGACTTGCCCGCTAATGCTGCAAGGCTGCTGGTTTATATTCCGGAAGGCAACACCTTCGAAGTTTCCGACGGGATGCTGATGGCTGGCGGGGTGCCGGTTGATTACCGGTATTCAAAGTAGTGTGGTCAAAACCGCTATCTTCACGCCGTGTATTTTACTTCAAAACAATATGCGGCGCATGCATTCTTTTTTTAATAATCTCAAAGTCATCGAGCTCGCCAGTGTGCTCGCCGGTCCGGCTGTGGGTATGTTCTTCGCCGAACTCGGCGCTGAAGTCATCAAGGTCGAAAACAGCCGAACCGGCGGCGACACTACCCGCCACTGGAAGCTGCCGCAGGAAGATAAGGACAGCCCCACCTCGGCCTACTTCCACTCCGTGAATTGGCACAAACGCCACATTTTTATGGATTTAACAAAAGCGGAGGACCGGGCGCAGTTGATTGATTTGGTGAAAAACGCCGACGTAGTCATCGCCAATTTTAAGCCTGGCTCCGCCGAAAAACTCGGCCTCGACTGCCGCTCCCTGCGTGATTGCAACCCCCGCCTGATCTACGCCAGCATTTCCGCCTACGGCGAAGATGACCTGCGCCCCGGCTTCGACGTGGCCATTCAGGCCGAAACCGGCTGGATGTTCATGAACGGCGAACCCGGCGGCCCGCCCGTGAAAATGCCCGTTGCGCTCATGGACATCCTGGCTGCGCATCAGCTGAAGGAGGGAATTCTCGTCGCACTGCTTCAGCGGGAACGGACGGGGGAGGGGAGTGAGGTCACCGTTTCGCTGTTCGATGCCGGCGTTGCTTCACTCGCTAACCAGGCGGCCAACTGGCTCAACGTGGCCCACCTGCCACAGCGCATGGGCAGCCAGCACCCGAACATTGCGCCTTACGGTGAAATATTTTACACAAATGACAACAAGCCGATCATCCTCGCCACGGGAACGGAGAAGCAGTTCCGGGAACTTTGTGAAATCCTCAGTGTGCCGGAAATAGCTGAAGATGAGCGTTTTAAAACAAACACCCTGCGCCTGTCGAACCGGGCGGTTTTGAATGAAAAACTGATGCCAGCCTTTCAAAAAATGACTGCGGAGAAGATACTTGAGCGCTGCCACGAGTTGCAGGTGCCGGTGGCCCCGATCCGGAATTTGGAGGAGGTTTTTGAAATTCCTGCGGCAAAAAACCTAATTTTGGAAGAACCGCTGCCGGATGGAGGCGTGAGCAGGCGGGTGCGGACAGCGGTTTTTGAAATCAGGTAATATCAATTCCGGGGTGGCCAGGTTGCCCTGTCCAACAGCTTCACATGAAACAGCCTTACATTTTTGCCATCGTCTTTATCGCCATTGCACTTGCGTTTATTGCTGCGAACTACCTCTTCCACCGTATTTTAAAAGATCAAAAAAATGCCCTCGTAAAAGTAGCCGCTGTTTTCATCGGACTGATTCTGGCCATTGCTATTCTGGTGTTGTTTGTACCCGGACTGGAGGACAGCCAGCGGGAGAAAATTCTTGGGTTGCTGGGCCTGCTCATCAGTGGGGCATTTGCACTTAGTTCCACCACTTTTTTGGGCAATGCGCTGGCGGGCATGATGATCAGAAGCGTGGGCAGTATCAAACCGGGAGATTTCATCAAGGTTAATGATTACTTCGGTCAGGTATCGGATCAGGGGCCTTTTCACGTCAAAATTCAGGTTGAAAACCGGGGCATGACCACGCTCCCCAACTTGTACCTGACCACAAATCCGGTGGAGGTGATGCGGGAAAAAGGGACGGTGATTTCAACGGAGGTTTCGCTGGGCTACGATGTTTCCCGTCATAAAATCAGGGAATGTCTCGAAAAAGCGGCCAAGGCCGCCGAATTTGTACAGGAGCCTTACTTTGTGCATGTCATCAGCCTGGGCGATTTTTCCGTCGTTTACCGGGTGATGGGGATACTCAAAGAAACGGATAAGCTGCTTTCCGCACGTTCCAGTCTCAACGAATCGGTACTCGATGCCCTTCACGAATTGGGCATCGAAATTGTTTCCCCTACCTTCATGAATCAGCGGCAGGTAAACGATCAGGTTTTTATTCCCCAAAAAGAACGGGTAAAAAAAGAGGTCAGGCAAAAATACCTGGAAGACATCACCTTCGATGAAGCGAAACAGGCAGGTTCTGTGGAAAAGAAAAAGGAAGTGATCGAAAGAATGAAAGCCAGTATGACCGAAATTGAAAAGGAAATTGAGAATTGCACCGACCCCGGCCGCCGCCAGCTACTTGAAGGCCGATTGACCAAAACCAAAAATTATATCGGACAACTTCAGCAGGCTATCGCCGAAACAACCCAAGATTCTAAGCCTTGAACGTACAATCCATCGTCTGAAAAAAGTCTGCATTTAACCATCCGGGCGCTCCTGCCCCCTGATTTTGGTCACCCCTTCCACTGATTTCTATCATTTGTACACCTGCGGAAAAATTCAATTTTTACCCGAATTTTTGAAGCAAAATTTGAAAGAAGACGATTAGAAAAATCTGTCATTTTTTTGCTTCGCCAAATTTGTAACAGGTTGAAATTGTTGAGATTGGGAATCGATGGCTGCTTTTAACCACCAATTTTCAATGCACCAATTCGCCGCTTCCACATTGCAAGGATGGAAAATCTCACCGATACATTGGTCAAACCTGCGCCCAACAAAACCGGCAAGCAGGTTATTTCCCGCCACATCGTCGAAATCGTTGCCGACTCCGGCGAGGGCGCCCAAAAGGCAGGAACCAGTTTCGCCTCCATGAGCGCCAAAATGGGCAACGGCGTCTGGACCGTCGAAATCATCCCCTCAGACATCGAGCCGCCGCCCCGTACCATCCAGAGTACTTCCGGCATTCGCATCCGCATCGGCTCCAAGGAAATCACCAATGCCGGCGACGAAGCCGACCTCGTGGTGGCTTTCAATGAGGTGTGCCCTTACTCCCGAATCGAGCAGCACGCCTTCAAACCGGGCACCAAAATTCTCATCGAGAGCGCCTGGGCACAGCACGACGACCCCACGGTGAAGGAGAGCTACGAAAAGGCGATTGCCGATTTCAAAAACAGAGGCTACGTCGTATATGAAATCCCCATGGCGGAGGAGTGCCTCAAACTCGTGCCTGACCCCAAACGGGGTAAAAACATGTGGGTGCTCGGCATGCTCTGCTACATCTACATGCGGGATTTGAATATCGCTGAAGACCAAATCCGGCATACATTCCGAAAAAAATCGCAGGCCGTCGTCGATTCCAACATCAACCTGCTGCATGCAGGCCACGCCTGGGCTGCCGAGAACCTCGATTTTCAATTTGAAATTCCCTCCATCCCAAGCGAAAAGGAACTCGTGGTGATGAACGGCAACGAGGCTTTCGCCTTCGGCGCAATGGCTGCCGGCGTGGAGGTCTGTTCGATGTACCCCATCACCCCGGCGACTTCCGTTTCCCACATGCTGGCCGAGGCGTTTGAAAAAGCAGGCGGACTCGTACACCAGGCGGAGGATGAAATCGCCGCCATCGGCTTTGCCATCGGCTCGTCGTATTCCGGTAAAACGGCGCTGACTGTTACTTCCGGTCCGGGACTTGCTTTAAAAACGGAATTCATCGGCCTGTCCGTGATGGCCGAAGTGCCCCTGCTCATCATCGACGTGCAGCGGGGTGGCCCTTCCACCGGTATGCCGACTAAAATTGAACAGGGCGACTTGCTCGCCGTACTCTACGGAGCAGCGGGCGATGCGCCCAAAATCGTCATCGCTCCCTCCACCATTGAGGAGTGCTTCCAGTTTACCATCGTCGCACGGCAGATTGCAGATGCCTTCCGTACCCCGGTCTTCCTGCTCTCTGACTCGAATTTGGCCACCGGCGTACAGCCATTTGTGAAGCCAAAACTCAAAGCCGAGTGGATGGCCCCGCCCATCGACCAAAGTCCCTGGAAGGAGGGCGTCACCCCCTTCGCCTGGGATGAAGAAACGGGGCTCAGCAAGCGTCCCATCCCCGGCCAGAAAGGTGGTGAATTCACGCTGACGGGCCTGACCCATAACACCAAAGGGCAGGTTTCCTACCTCCCGGAAGTCAACCAGAAAAGCACCGAGATGCGCAGCCGCAAAATCGCCGCCTTCAGCCGCACGCTGAAGCCGCCGAAAGTTTACGGCGACGAGGAGGGCGACCTGCTGCTCGTCGGTTGGGGCAGTACCCGTGGCGCCATCGAGGAAGCCGTCGAGCGGGCCAGGGAACTGGGCGGTAAAGTTTCGTCTGTCCATCTGCGCTTTCTCAGTCCGTTTGAGCCGGGGCTGAAGGATATTTTTAAACGTTTCAAAAAAGTGATGACCGTCGAAATCAATTACAGCGACGACCCCAATGCGCCGCTCATCACCGAAGAAAACCGCCGCTACTCCCAGCTCGCCTGGATACTCCGGGCCCGCACGCTGGTGGATATCGACTGCTTCTCGAATGTACACGGGCAGCCGTTGAAACCGAGGAATATTTTGGAGCGGATAAAACAGGAATTGAGTGAATTGGTGAATTAGTGAATTGGTAAATTAGGAGGGTCCCCCACTAATTCACCAATTCACCAATTCACCAATTCACTAATTCACCAATTCACTAACATCATGTTCGGCTTAAACAACGACTACTGCGCCATCGACCTCCCCGAAACCTACCATCCGCAGAGCGACTACACCAAGGGCATCGCCCGCTGGTGTCCCGGTTGCGGCGACCACTCCGTACTCCATGCTGTGCAGCGGCTATGCGCTGAAAAGCAATTGCCGCCGGAAAAGACTGTGTTCGTGTCCGGCATCGGCTGCTCCAGCCGCTTCCCGCACTACATGGATACCTACGGCTTCCACGGTCTGCATGGGCGGGCGTTTCCTGTGGCCGAGGGTGTCAAATTCCGCCGCCCCGATCTGCACGTTTTCGTGGTAACTGGCGACGGCGACTGCTGCTCCATCGGCGCAGGGCACTGGCTCCACGCCATCCGCTACAACATGAACCTGACTGTGCTGCTGTTCGACAACCAGATTTACGGTATGACTAAAAAGCAGACTTCGCCGACCTCCCCGATGGGTACCATTTCCAACACCCACCCGGAAGGCTCCGTGCTGCCCCCGGTCAACCCCATCCAGACAACGCTCGGCGTGTCGAACGTCAGCTTCGTGGCGCAGACCGTGGACTGGGTGCCGAGCCACCTGTACGCCACCATCAAGGCCGCTTACGAGCACCAGGGTTTTTCTTTTGTGAAAATATCCATGCGCTGCCCGAAGTTCATGGCCGATTTTGCGAAGCAAAAAGTCAGTGAGCGGGACACCGTGCAGTTGCTCATGCATGAAAACGGCATCCAGCCGGACGAGTCGACCGAGCGCATGTTCACCCACCACGTGCAGCACGACCCAACTGACATCAACGCCGCCCGCACCCTCGCCGAGGACCCAAGCATGACCTACCTCGGCCTGTTTTATCAAAACAAACAAGCGCTGCGGTACGACCTGTACGGGGCGCACAACCTGGGCTATACGCCGGAACAAAAGATGGCGGCGATTGAAAGGAAGTTGGAGGCGTTTGCGGTGTAAAATCTATCCCGATGAAAAATAACTCACAAGATACATCTCTCCTCCTCGACCTCTTCACCGAAGAAGCCGCAGAGGCAATTGGCATCCGTCCCGGCGGCGGCATCACCGCCGAACACCCGGGCGAGTTGACTTTCAGGGAAGTAAGCACCCTCCCCGTGATGCCCGCAGCCGAACCGGTACCCAACGAGGAGCAGCGTGCCTACTGGCGCACGCTTCGTGCCTTTTTCCGCAGCGGACAGGGCGGCGAAATGCCGCAAGGTGGCTACCCCGCCCTGCTGGCGCCGTACCGCAACCGCCCGCACATGGAGCGCAACTTCCCCCTCTGGATGGAGGAGGAAGCAGGCGGTCAGGTCATGCCGCTGCATGAACTGCTCACGGAGCGAATCGCCCGTTCGGCGCCCGGCGAGGGTGAAGCTAAAATATTGAAAGACAACCTCTTGCGCCTCGAAGTCATCGTGCGGGAGAAGGTGCAGTTCGCTGAGGATGCCTACCAGGCCTTCGCCGTCATTGATGATGCTTTGGAGACACTGGTGGCCCGCCTGAACATCGGCGGGGCCGAGGGCGAGACCTTCGCCAACGACGTGAACAACCTGCGCAAGCAAATCCCCCGGCAGGGGCTGCTCGTTCCGTTTTCGCCGAATGCGCCGTTTTACCTGCTCGCTGCGATACTGCGCAATCACTTGACGGTCAAGCGCAAGGTTTTACAGGAAAAAATCAAACGCCTGACTGCCCGGCTGAAGGAAATCCTCGCCGTGGAGCAGGATAAAAAACCGGAGTCCCACTCGCCGGACAAGCTGCATGGTTCGCTCGATTTTGCACAAGAGTTTTTCAACTTCGAGGAACTGTCATCAGTGATTCCGAAGGGTGGCTCGGCCATCATGCCGGAGGAGCGGCAGCAGCGCATCGAAAAAATCGTGGCACTGCTGGAGGACACCAAGGCTGACTTTTTTCAAAAAAATGCCTGCCTCATCCTCGGCGAATCGCTGGCCGCATCGGCCAAGGTGGATTGGGAAAATGCCTTTGAAAAATGCACCGTGCTGGTCGCCAATCCGGGGCAGGATTGCCAACTGGCAATGGAGGTTTTCGATAAAAAAATGGCGGAATACGCCGGGCTGTTCGCTGCCATCCGCACGGCGGAACTGGAGGTGGACGACAAGTACACGCCTGACATTCACGGCGACTTTTTCGCCCACTTCGACTGGCGCTCCTTCACGGCGGAGGAGATGGCTGTTTGCCCGCCAGTTTTACTTTTTACAAAAGATAATGCACTGATAGCGAGCGAGTTGAACGAATTTTCGCAACTGCTGTCCAGCAATCGCCCCGTGAAAATGCTGGTGCTGAAACAGGGTGTTCCGGGTGTTGCCGAAGGCTTTGCCTACCGCCAGGAACCCGGCGCTCTGGCCATTGCCCACCGCAACGCCTACGTGCTGCAATCCGCCTCCGTCGCTCCCGGCAAACTGGTCGAGGGCTACCGGGAAGGGCTGGGCAGTTTCGCTCCTGCGATGTTCTACATTTTCTCACCGGCGGGCGAGGAGCAGTCCCTCAGCGGCCCGAACCTCTGGACAAGCGCCGCCGTCGAGGGACGGGAATTCCCCGGCTTCGTGTACAACCACGAGCAGGGCGCACGCTGGGGCAGCCGTTTCAACATCCTCCACAACCCGCAGCCGGAGGACGATTTCCCGCAGCACCGCCTCGTTTTTCAAAATGAAAAAGGGGAAGAGGAGGCGCTCGACTTACCGTTCACCTTCGCCGATTTTGCGGCGCAGGATGGGCACTACGCCGGGCAGTTTCACCTCGTGCCGCCGGAGTTCTGGACCGACGACTTCGTGCCGCTCGGTGACTACCTCAAACCACCACCGGCAGAACTCTACGCCAAAGTCCCTTACATCTGGGTGGTGGATGAAAAGAATAATTTGCAAAAAGCCGCCGTTGCTGCCCCGCTCGTCGTCGCCTGCCGTGAGCGGCTGGATTTCTGGCATTTTTTACAGGAAAATGCGGGCATCCACAGCTACCACGTCGAGCAGGCAACCGGGCGGCTGCGCCAGGAGTTGGAGGCGGAGTTTTCCAAAAAAACTACTGACCTGCAAGCCGTTCACGCTGCCGAATTGGACAAGGCAAAAGAGGAAGAAGGCCGTGCCGCCATGGAGCGCCTCGCCGCCGTCCTCCTCGACATGGATACTTCGGAACTGGTCGATTTGCCAGTTGGCCCGCCAAAAAAAGTGAAGGCTGCACCCGCTCCCAAAACTAAGTCCACCGAGCCAGTCGCCGAAGCTGAGGCACCGAAACCGGAGGCTCCGAAGCAGGCGGAAGAAGAAATTCTCATGTCCAGCGAGCCGTGGATTGACACTCCGCTCTGTACCTCCTGCAACGACTGCATCAACCTGAACAAGCGCATGTTCAACTACAACGCCGACAAGCAGGCCTTTATCGCCGACCCGAAAGCGGGTACGTTCCGTGAATTGGTACTGGCGGCGGAGAAGTGCCCGGTGAGTATTATTCATCCGGGGGCGCCGCTGAATGCGGAGGAGCCGGGGTTGGAGGAGTTGGTGAAGCGGGCGGAGAAGTTTCAGTAAATTAGTGAATTAGTAAATTGGTGAATTAGGCTGGGTCCTAACCCAATTTACTAATTCACCAATTCACCAATTCACTCAGCGCCCCACCCAATTTACCAATTCACAAATTTACTAATTCACCAAACCGTGCTAAACGAAATCATCATAGCCATTTCCATCGTCGGCGGCCTCGGACTCCTCTTCGCCGCCGTCATCGCCGTTGCCTACAAGAAATTGAAGGTGTACGAAGACCCCCGCATCGACGAGGTGGAGGAAATGCTGCCCCACGCCAACTGCGGCGCCTGCGGGCAACCCGGCTGCCGGGCCTTTGCGGAGTTGGTGGTGAAAGGTGAGGTGGCCGTGTCGAAATGCACCGTCTCGTCGGCAGATGGCCTGGCCCGCATCGCCGAATACCTCGGTGTGGATGCCGGTTCGGAAGAGCGCAGGGTGGCAAGGCTGCTCTGCGCCGGTGGCAAGCGGGAAGCGCACAACCTCGCCGAATACCGGGGAACGCTGCGCACCTGCCGTGGCGAGTCCGTCGTGACGGGCGGACCGAAAGCCTGCTCCTGGGGCTGCATCGGTCTGGGCGACTGCGCCGATGCCTGCGACTTCGGCGCCATCGTGATGAACGACGATGGTCTGCCGGTGGTCATCCCCGAAAAATGCGTCGCCTGCAACGACTGCGTGGTGGCCTGTCCGAAGGGACTGTTCGAGCTGTACCCCGTCAGTCAAAAGCTCATCGTGCAGTGCAAATCGCTGCTGGAAGGCGACCTGGCGCTAAACAAATGCTCCGTCGCCTGCACCGCCTGCGGACGCTGCGTTGCCGACGCCGCACCGGGGCTGATTGAAATCAAAAACAACCTCGCCGTCATCAACTACGACCTGAACCACCTGGCGACCATCGACGCCACCCTCCGCTGTCCCACCGATGCGATTGTGTGGGTGGAGGAGGCGCAGTTCGCCAAAATTCAAGGGACGTGGCTGCCGACGGGGCGGGTGGAGAAGTATGGGTTTAAGGAGAATTTTTGACCCCTGATCCCTGAAGGGGAACCAAATCTGCAAATACCTGCGCACTTCCCGAAGTGGTCTTCCTTTAGGGGTCAGGGGTGGGCGCCAAGAAAAATCATGCAAAAGCAACAAAAGACATGAATAACATAAAGCACATACACGAGGTAATCTTTTTAGTCGAAAAGAATAACGGACACTGGACACCTGAAGAGTTGGTAGAAGCCATCGGTAACACGTGGGGCGCTGATGTTCACTTTGGTGCATGTTCGGGAAATGCTTTTCCGAAAGAAAATGCACTCAACTTTCTAATTAGTCGCCAAAAAGTAGTCCTGACGGAGGAAGGAAAAGTAGTACTTCATCCTTCCATGAAAATCTGTGACGGACATGCAACATTCCAAGCCCCAAGATGAAGCAAAAAAATCATGCAAAAGCAACTTAAAATACACGGTGAATCCTTAACACTGACTGTCCCCGAGGCAGTCCAGTTGCTCGAATCCAGCATCAGCGAAGGCATCCTGACGCCAGTGGGCTGGGAATCAAAACCCGTCGAACACACCTTCGGCAGAACCCCCAACCGCTTCGCTTCCAACGACTTATCCTACCTGTTGGGAATCGCTTCCAGTGGCTTGCGGACGGCGGGCTTCGTGCAAGAGGAGGATTTGGTGAAAAATATGGGGCAACTGAGCACACTCGCCCGGCAGCACATCGGGGCGGTGGTACATGTGGTGCCAAAGTTAGGCGGTAACTTGAAGTTACCGCCTAACTTGAGCGGCTCCGGCTGCTTCCAACTTATCGCCAACACCACCCAGGAGGCTGTGGATTTTGCTCTCATCGCCCACCGGGTGGCAGAATTGTCGCTCGTGCCGGGTATCGTTTTTCATAACTTTGACGGCGAGCAGCCCGTAAAATTTCCTGACCAAACGACCATCCGCCAATTCCTCGGCGACCCGGACGAGCCAATCGCCTGCCCGACACCCGCCCAGAAAATGCTCTTCGGCGATACCCGCCGGAGGCTGCCCAACTGGTTCAACTTCGACTTCCCGACGGTGAATGGCGTGGAAAAAGACGCCCACACACAATCACTTGAAGCGGCGGCACGGCAGCGGTTTTTCTACCAGCATTTGCCGGAAATCTTCGCCTCGGTGTTTGCCGAGTTTGAAAAATTGACGGGAAGGAAATACGCACCAGTGAGCGCCCACCGGGTGGATGATGCTGATTACGTGCTGGTTACGCAGGGTGCCGTTTTTCAAAAAGCAACTGAAGCGGTGGATGAATTGCGAAACAAAGAAAAAGCAAAAGTGGGCTGCCTGAATCTGAACTTGGTGCGCCCCTTCCCAGCGGAGGACTTGGCAAAATTGCTTTCGGGTAAAAAAGCCGTGACGGTGCTTGAAGCTGTGGATGGTGTCCAGATGGGTGAGCCGCCCGTTTTTACACAGGTGAAAGCGGCGTTGGAAGGTGGGCCTTCAGGCGGGCATTTTTGGGATAAAAAGAAGGAACTGGCATTGATTTCCGGGCAGTTAGATTTACCAAATTTTGAAAATTTGGTAAAACTCATCACGGCCGCCCTACGCAACATGCTCCTCGGCGACAAAGCCAAACGCCGCTACTACCTCGGCCTCCATTTCACCAAAAACAAAACCGACTACCCGCAGCACGAAGTCCTGCTGCAAACCATCGCACGGGAGTACCCCGGAATCGGGGACGAAACGCTGCCCGAGGAACCAATTTCAACCCACGGTTTCAACCGTGGTAAGGAAAGCAACCTCGGCCTGCCCCTCGTCGTGCGCAAGCACAAAAACCTCGGCCCGCCCTACTCCCGGCTGAGCCGTTTTTACCAGGATGCCGCCTATTTTTTTCAGTCCGGTGAGGCGCAGGAACTCATCGCCGACCCGTTTCAGGCACTACCCGTGATGCCCGCTACGACGGCGGGGCTGTCCGGCATGGACGCCCGGCGAACGGAGCTGCCCGTTTTTTTACCTGAAAAATGCACGGGATGCGGGACCTGTTTCGTGCAGTGCCCGCACTCGGCGATTCCGCCCGTGGCGCTGGGTTTTGAGAGCCTACTGCGGGGCGGCATGGACATCGCAGGACGGCAGGGGCTGAGCGTTTCAAGCCTGACGCCGTTGGTGAAAAATTTGGGGAAGGTGTCGGCGCAGGTGGTGCGCTCGGCCTCAAGTGACGCTGCCTCAAGTGACGGGGTAACTTCAAGTTACCCCGTCACTTTGGCGGGCGATTTCCTGCCATTTGCATTTGAAAAACTGACCACCCAACTCAACCTCACCGGCGAAAAACTGGAGAACGCCCAGCGTGATTTCGCCAACCTCCTCTCCGTGCTGTCGGACTTCCCGGTGGCTGTGACAGAGGCGTTTTTTGAAAAAAATGAAACCCGTGAAAAGGGCAGCGGCGAACTGTTCTCACTCGCCATTGACCCGCACGCCTGCACGGCCTGCGGACTTTGCGCTCAAATTTGCCCCGAAGACGCCCTTACGATGAGCGCCCAAACGCCCGAATTGCTGGCGCAAACGGAGCGAAATTTCAGTACCTGGGAGCAACTGCCCGATACCGCCTCCGACGCCATCCGGCGGCAGGTGAACGACGGCGACTACAACCCATTCGCCGCCGTGCTGCTCAGCCGTTTCAACTACCTTTCGATGACGGGCGGCAGCCTCGGCGAATCCGGCGCACCGGCGAAAACGCTGCTGCACTGGCTCACGGCGCTCACCGAATCCGCCGTGCAACCGGGCGTGGTGGAACAGGTGCGGGAGGTAGAAAAATTGATTGAAAACCTCTCCGAAAACATCCATGAAAAACTCAGCGGCGCCCTGCCAAAGGACGACTCGTCGGCACTCTGGAATGCCATCGCCGAGGCCCAAGGCAAGCGCCTGCCGATGGATGAAATCTTCGGAAAACTCGGCGCCGGGGAGCATCTCAAATTGCTGGACACGGCGCTTTTGCAACGCAAAATCCAGCTCGTCAACGACCTGAAGGAACTCCGTTGGCTGCTCACCGAGGGACCGAACGGCATGGGACGTTCCCGCTTCGGACTGGCGCTGCACGACGGCTCGCTGCCGGGCGCTGCGTTCCCGTTCAACCCCTTCACGACGCCCGTGATTTTTGATAAAAACGGTGTGACAGCGGAACTGGCCGAGGGCCTTTTCCGGGGCTACCTGCGCCATGCGCTCGACAACCTGCGCCTGCTGCGCCGTGCCCGCCTCGAAGCCAACGACAAGTACCAGCCCGATGTGCATGCTCCGAAAATCGCCGCCCTGCGCTGGCAGGATTTGGAGGAGGGCGAAAAACGCCTCGTGCCGCCGATGCTGCTGGTAGGCAGCCGGGATAGTTTTCTGGAGAAAAATTTCACCCAACTGAACAGCCTGCTGGCAGGTGATTTTCCGATAAAAATCATCGTACTGAACGATGGTCAGCTCTCGCCTGACGGCGAAGCGGCGGTGAATTTTAGTAAAAACAACACGTTGCTGCTTTCGGCACTGGCGCTCCGTAAAGCCTTTGTCTTTCAGGGAGTTATGGATGGCGGCAAGGTGCTTTTCAACAACCTGCTGAAAGGTTTGCAACGCCCCGGCCCGGCCTTCTTCCACCTGCTCGCCCCCTACCAAGTGCAGCACACGGCGGTTGATTGGACGGCTTTACCGAAGTTGGCGCTGGAGACCCGTGCCTTTCCGTTTTTTGCTTTTGACCCAGTGAAAAAAGGTGGCTTCCTTTCAACGCAAATCTCGCTGGAAGGAAATCCGTCGGCAGAGGAAAATTGGCATAAAGCGGAGTTGAATTTTATCGAAAAAGACGAACAAAAATCGCAACCTTACACCCTGACGCTGGCAGACTGGCTGTTCACGCAGGTCAACTGGGCGTCGCACTTCCGGCCAGCTTTGGAGGACGAGGCAAACCTGCTGCCTGTCGCCGAATTGCTGGCGCTGGAACCATCGGCGAGGGAGGGCAAAGTGGCCATGATTTTTTCTTTGGGTGAAAACGGCGAACTACAACGCTGGGTGGCCTCCCGCCAAGTCGTAGAAGCAGCCCAAGCCGCTGAAAATCAATGGCATACCCTGCGTGAAATCGCCGGAACGCTAACGCCTTACCCGGAAAAACTCTGGAAGGAAGCCGAAGCGGAATTGACGAAAAAATACGAGGCAAAACTGGCGGACGTACGGGCAGATTACGAATCGCAACTGGCCAAAAAAGAGGCGGCGGTGATGGCGGATGTAAAGGTGAAGTTGCGGGAGAAGTTGCTGGCGCTTTCTATGAGAGGAGTAAATTAGTGAATTGGTGAATTAGTAAATTGGGCTGGGCCCCAACCTAATTCACCAATTTACTAATTCACCAATTTACAAGTAATAACGAATGCAAAATACATCCACCGCCATCGGCCCCCTCCAAACCTTCCGGCACGGCGTACACCCGGAAGAATTCAAGGAACTCTCCTGCAACAGCCGGATAGAGCGGATGCCGTTTGTGGAGGAGTACATCCTGCCGCTGGGGCAGCACATCGGGGCGCCGTCGAAGGCGGTGGTGAAGGAAGGGCAGCGGGTACGCCGGGGCGAAATGATTGCCGAACCCGGCGGCTTCGTCTCCGTGGCGCTGCACTCCCCGGTGGACGGCACGGTGGCGGCGATTGACCTGTTCGACCAACCGAACGGGCAGATGGCGCCGGGTATCAAAATCAAAACAGACCCCTTTTCCACCCAAAAACTGGCGGTGAACCTGCCCACGCCGCCGGAAAATTTGACTACAAAAGAATTCATCGCAGCCGTGCAGCAGGCCGGACTGGTCGGCATGGGCGGGGCGGCGTTTCCGGCGCATGTGAAATTTTCCATTCCCGAAGGCAAGAGTTGCAAGTACCTGATGATGAACGGCTGCGAGTGCGAACCCTTCCTCACCTGCGACCACCGGGTGATGGTCGAGTACGCCGGCGACCTGATTGACGGCTGTGAAATCCTGCAACGGTTCGTTCCTGCGGAAAAAGTTTACATCGCCGTGGAGGCGAACAAACCCGACGCCATCCTCGTGCTGCGGGAAGCGGCGAAAAAGAGCCGGCTCGACATTGAGGTGGTGGGGCTGGAGGTGAAATACCCACAGGGGGCGGAAAAGATGATGATTTCGGCCATTCTCGGCGAGGAAGTCCCGGCGGGCAAGCTGCCGCTCGACGTCGGCACGATGGTCTCCAACGTGGGGACGATTGTGGCCATGTCGCAATACTTCCGCAAGGGACTGCCGCTGATTGAGCGGGTCGTCACGGTTTCCGGTACGGCGGTGAAGCGTCCGGCCAATGTGCTCGTGCCCATCGGTACGCCCATGCGGCAGGTGGTGGACTACTGCGGCGGTCTCACGCACCCATCGCCCCGCATGTTGCTCGGCGGCCCGATGATGGGCGCCGTGCAGAAAAACCTCGACGTGCCAGTGGTGAAAGGCACTTCCGGCATCCTGCTACTGACCGACCAGGAGGTGCAGGACATCAACACGCTGAACTGCATCCGCTGCGGCCGTTGTCTCGACGCCTGCCCGCTGTTCCTCAACCCCGCCCGTATGGGCGCCCTCGCCCGCAAAGGGCTGTGGGAGGAAATGGAGGACTACAACGTGCTGGACTGCTTCGAGTGCGGCTCCTGCTCGTTCGTCTGCCCATCGGGGATACCGCTTGTGCAGAGTTTTCGGGTGGGGAAGGCGATGATTAGGGAAAGGAAGGCGAGGGAGAAGGAGGGGTAGGTGGCAGTTCGTCTGTGGCAGTCAGAGGTTATGGATTGTAAAAATGTTAAGACTTAAAAGCATAGTAAAATGGGAGCATGGGGTACAGCGATTTCTTCAAATGACACATATGCCGACGTATATGCGGATTTTTTTGATTTATATAACGAAGGATGGGAGGTCAAGGATGTTTCAAAAAAGTTAGTTGAAGACAACAGTGAAGTCATTGGTGACGAAGATGATGCAAACAACTTTTGGTTTGCCCTGGCAAAAGCTCAATGGGAATGTAAACAACTTGATGGGGATGTGTTTCAGCGAGTTAAACAAATCATCGAGTCGGGCGAAGACCTTGAGGTGTGGCGAAATCTTGGAGCGAGCAACGGTGATTTGAAAAAGCGAAAAGCTGCACTTGATAAGTTTTTAGTTCAACTGCAAACAGATAAACCAAAACCAAGAAGGAGAAAGAAGAAGCGAATTGTAGAGCCTGTTTATAAAAAAGGAGATTGTTTAGCATATAAACTTGAAAATGGCAATTATGGCGGAGCAATCGTCCTTGAAGCAGTGAATGGTGACGAATATGGACTCAATTTAATCGCTGCTTTAGAAATAAATCAACCACAAATACCAGATTCAAAAAATTTTGAAAAGTCAAATGTATTGGTCATGTCTTTTGCCCTTTGGAAGGAAGAACCAGCTATTTCGTGGATGTATGCTTCTTCATTAAAAAAAGACAAAGCAAAGCCAGAAGTGGTGGCAAATATTGAAGTTCAAAAGCAGTTTAATCCAAATGACTTTTCTGACAAATTCACTTACGGAGGTTCAATCAATAATCTTATTGAAGTCGCTCGACTTCAATTTGAACATGAAAAGTCAGGGGGTAAAACAGCAGAAAGAATTCCTATTCGATATTTCACTTCCAAAAACAAATAGAAGTTTTGGTAGCCCAGTTATTTTTATTTTTTAGTAAAAAGATTGATTATCTGATAATTATATGGTCCAACCATCTAAAATAACCATCTCCACCTCCCCCTTCCTTCACCACCGGGATACCACCCCGAAAATCATGTGGGAAGTAGTGTACACGCTGGTGCCGGTCTTCCTGGCGGCGTTTTACTACTTCGGGCTGAGCGCCCTGCTGGTGAGCGTGGCCGCCATTGCCGGGTGCCTGGCGACGGAGTGGTTTTTCGATAAAAATGCCCAGCGGGGCGCCTCGCTGCGGGACGGCAGTGCGATGATTACCGGGATGCTGCTGGCGCTGACCCTGCCGCCGGGCTTCCCGATGTGGATGGCCTTCCTCGGCGGGGTGGTGGCCATCGGCATGGGCAAAATCATCTGGGGTGGGCTGGGGCAGAACATCTTCAACCCGGCGCTGCTCGGACGGGCGTTTTTGCAGGCGGCATTCCCCACGGCCATCACGACCTGGGAAGCCCCGGACGGTCAGTACCTGGCGGCACGGGGCACGAACCTCGCCCTGCCGTTTTTTCAGGGTGAAACGGTGGACGCTGTAGCCATGGCAACGCCGCTGGCGCAGATGAAATTCAGCCAGCAAGCGACGCCCGTGATGGATTTGTTTTTGGGAAACATCAGTGGTTCGCTTGGCGAGACTTGCGGCGTGGTGCTCATCCTCGCCGGACTGTATCTCGCCTGGCGGAAAATCATCAACTGGCGCATCCCGGTGGGGATTCTGCTGGCGGTGGGCGTGCTGTCAGGGGCACTGTATTTAATTGATTCTCAAAAATTTGCGTCGCCGGTTTTCATAGCGCTGGCGGGCGGCCTGCTGCTCGGAACGGTGTACATGGCGACCGATTTGGTCACTTCGCCGCTGACACCGAAGGGTATCTGGATTTACAGTATCGGCATTGGGTTGTT
The DNA here is from genome assembly GCA_030147525.1 of Bacteroidota bacterium. GTDB lineage: Bacteria > Bacteroidota > Bacteroidia > Chitinophagales > Saprospiraceae > UBA6168. Next base: position 34,889 of record JASBVF010000056.1, on the reverse strand, counting down.
GGTCGTGCTGATACGGGTCTGGGGCGGTCTGCCGGAGGGGGTGATGTACGCTATTTTATTGATGAATGCGGCGACGCCGTTGATAAATAAGTTTACGAGGACGAGGGTTTATGGGTATTAGTAAATTGGTAAATTAGTGAATTGGTAAATTAGGGCGGGAACTGGACAGGCGCAGCCTAATTTACCAATTCACTAATTCACCAATTTACAAAAAATCGACTATGGAAAACGATTGGAAGGGACTTGAAAGCCTGGAGGTTTGGAAGCTGGCCATGCAGTTGGGGGAAATAGTTTACAAAATAGTGCAGCGATGGGATTATTTTAACAAGCGGGGGTTGGGTGCACAATGGACGGATTCGACGGACTCTGTGGCAAACAACATTGCCGAAGGTTACGGCAGGTATTTTTATAGTGAAAACCGCAATTTCTGCTTTTATGGCAGAGGCTCGTTGTATGAATCAAAAACCCAATTCCTGAAAGCCTATAGCCGGAAATTGGTGACCAGTGAAGAGTACAAAGATTTGAAAGAAAGGTATGAAACGCTTGCAAAACGTTTGAATAACTACATCAACTACATCGAAGAGCAAATGGAGAAGAATCCTAAACGTGGCAAGCCGAAGTAGGGGGTTGTTGAATTAGTAAATTAGTGAATTGGTAAATTGGGCTGCGCACGTCCTGTTCCCGTCCTAATTTACCAATTTACTAATTCACCAATTTACGAGAATAAAATGGACGACATTAAAAATACAACGACACTGGAGCCCAGCTCCTCCCGCCTCATCGCCACCCTCGGCATTGCTGGCCTCCTCTCCGGCTTGCTGCTGGTGGGGGCGTACCTGTACACCCTGCCGATGATTGAAGCCAACAAGGCGGCAGCATTGGAACGGGCCATTTACAAAGTGTTGCCCAGCTGCACGAGTTTCGAGACACTGGTCTTGACCGATGGAAAACTGGACGTTTTGAAAGAAGTGAAAGCCGCCGCCGGTAGCAAGCCGCCGAAAGCCATTTACGCCGGACACGACGACGCAGGGAAACTGGTCGGCTTCGCTATTCCATCCGACGAGCCGGGCTTTCAGGATGTGATTGCCGGCATCATGGGCTACCAGCCGGAGACGAAAACCATCGTCGGCTTCGAGGTGCTGGACAGCAAAGAGACGCCGGGGCTGGGTGATAAAATCATCAAAGACCAGGCGTTCACCGTGCAGTTCGAGTCGCTGTCCGTCGAGCCGGTAATCGTGTCGGTGAAAAAGGGCGAAAAGAAAAACCCGAACGAAGTGGAAGCTATCACCGGTGCGACGATTTCGTCGAAGACGGTGGTGAAACTGCTGAACAAAGGGATTGGAGAGTGGAAGGGGGCGATTGAGGGGTATTTGAAAACACAGTGAAATGGTAAATTGGTGAATTAGTGAATTGGTAAATTAGGCTGCGCATGTCCCGCCCCCGTCCTAATTTACCAATTTACTAATTCACCAATTTACCAATCCACCAATTCACAAAAAATAGCAGGCATGAACCAAACCACCGAACCAATCACTAACCGCACAGCCGAAGAGTTCCTCAAAGGGCTCTGGAAGGAGAACCCCGTCTTCGTGATGGTGCTGGGTATGTGCCCCGTGCTGGCCGTGACGAACACCGCCATCAACAGCCTGGCGATGGGGCTGGCGACGATGTTTGTGCTGGTGTTTTCCAGCTTGCTGGTGTCGCTGTTTCGCAACTGGATTCCGGGGCCTGTGCGCATCACGACGTTCATCATCATCATCGCCACGATGGTGACGGTGATTGATTTTTTGCTCGCCGCCGTGGTGCCGGACATCCACAAGGAACTCGGCGCTTTCATCGCCCTCATCGTGGTGAACTGCCTGATTTTGGGGCGGCAGGAGGCATTTGCCAGCAAAAACAATGTGAAACTGGCGTTGGCGGATGCCTTCGGAATGAGTGCCGGGTTTGTGTTTGCACTGTTTTGCATCGGTGCGATACGGGAGATTTTAGGTAGCGGGTCGCTGTTCAATATTCCGCTGTTTGGCAGCACTTTCGAGCCGTGGGTGGTGATGATTTTGCCGCCGGGCGGTTTTTTTACGCTGGGGTTTTTGTTGCTGTTTTTTAATTGGAGGAAGGAGCGGAAGGAGCGTGCAAAAGAGGTGATTTGACCACCCCCTTGTCATCCTCGAAGAGGAACTGCTAAGTCGTGAGGACTGCTAAAAGTGACTTCCCTCATGACGTTGCAGGTCGCCTTCGGCGATGACAAAGCGCCAGCACTTTTAACATGAACAAATCCCCTGCGGGGATGAAAAAGTAGGACATGGAAAATCTTCTCTGGATATTCATCTCAGCGCTGCTGATAAACAACTTTACCCTGGCGTATTTCCTGGGCATCTGCCCGTTTCTGGGGGTGTCGGGGAAGTTGGAGACGGCATTCCGGCTGGGGCTGGCGAACATTTTTGTCATGCTCATCACGGCGTTTTTTGCCTGGCTGCTGAACACGTTCGTCCTGCCGTATGCGCCGTACCTGCGGCTCATCAGTTTCATCATCGTCATTGCGAGCATGGTGCAACTGGTAGAAATGGCCATTAAAAAACTCAGTCCGGCGCTGTTCAAGGCGCTGGGGATTTTCCTGCCGCTCATCACGACGAATTGTGCTATTTTGGGGCTGGCGTTGTTTTCAACAAACAAGGGCTACGGGCTGGTCGAAGGGCTGGTGTATGCCCTCGGTGCAGGCGGCGGCGTGACGCTGGCGCTGGTGCTGCTGGCCGGCATCCGGGAAGAAACGAAGCTGCTGGACATCCCGAAAGTCGTCGAAGGGACGGCGCTGACGCTCATCATCGCCGGGATTTTGTCGATGGCGTTTATGGGGTTTGCGGGGATGTTTAGTGCGGGATGATTTATTATCCGGCAGATTATTCAGGTGAAATTAAAATTGCTGAATGGAACCAATATTCTTTGAGGACCAGGACGAAATCACGGGAAGGTATTTAATTGTCGAAGAGGATGAAAATTCGATTTGGGCGTACTTAACATTTCCAAACGAAATTAGAATAGAGAAAAGTTGTTTTCTGTGCAGCAGGAATGAAATCAAGATACAGAAGTTTGATTTTGAGGAATTTAGAAAGAAACAAATACCGCCACCCATGACTTTGGATTTTGCCACTGCCAAGAGTCATCAGCACGAATTGACTGTAGATGATATTTCTGTGAAATGGGGAGTTGGGGGAAATGTGGTTTTAGAATTGAATGGGTTTCCATTTGTACTTTTTACCGATGATGAAAAGAAGGGGTTCAGTAAATCGGTTGCCAAAAATGGAATTTATGGAAATGTCTGGAGTGAAGAAAAACTCAGGAATAAAATGGACTAAACAACAAACTTTTCAATGCAAATTCTTTCCCACCTCCTCCCCATCCTCGCCCTGGCGCTGCTCGCCGCCGGATGGGTGGCCATTCAGTTTTTAGCTAAAAAAATGGGTACCAAAAATCACTTTGACAATCTGGGTGAAGGCTGCGGAAATTACGGCTGCGGAAGCGGCGCCTGCCAAAAGAAAAACTGACCGGAAAATCGAATCTGCCCTTTCCTTTTAAAATCAAATTCATGAAAAAACAACACCACATCATCATCGCCGGCGCCGGTGGAATCGCCGAGGCAGCAGGTCTGCTGCTCGCCGAGTGGAGCCGGACGGCTCCGAAAATTTTTATCGGAAACCGGACGCTGTCAAAAGCGCAGAAAGTTGCCCGCTGGATTGAGGAGGGCATATCCGGTGAATGCAAGGTAAAACCTTTCCACCTCCACGGAACAGAGATGACGGAGGAGATGAAGGATGTTTTTTCAAGGGGTGAAATTTTACTCGACTGCCTGCCTGGCAGCCTGGCGCCCAGGATGGCCCGTTTTGCCAAAGACTTCGGCATGCACTACGTGAACATGACCGAATACGTCGCCGAAACCAACGAAATCATGGCGCTGGCGAAGGATGCGGAGACGGGCTTCGTGCTGCAAACCGGCATTGCCCCCGGCTACATCGACGTGCTGGCGCATGGCATGTTCCTGAAATTTTGCCGGGACTTCGGCGTGGACAAGGTGGACAAGCTCGAATTCAAAGTCGGGGCGCTGACCGACCATGCCGTGGCGCCGCATTTTTACGGCTTCACCTGGAGCCCCGTCGGCGTTGCGACCGAGTACGTAAAGGACGCCGTGGTACTTCGCAATTTCAAAAAAACAACCCTGCCGGCCCTCTCCGAAACGGGCGCCATCATCATCGACGGCATTGCCTACGAGGACGACCTGACCTCCGGCGGCGCTGCCGACCTGCCTGATGCGCTGGCTGGCCGGGTGAAATCGCTCGACTATAAAACCCTGCGCCACCCCGGTCACTACGGTTGGGTGAAGGAGCAACTCGCCGGTTTTAACAATGAAAAAGACAAAATCGCCGCCCTGCAAAAAAAGATGGAGGAGGTCATCCCGCATATCGAGGACGACCGCATCATCCTCTACGCTGCGGTGGAAGGGAAAGACGCCGGCGGCACGCTGCGCCGTCGGGAGGTTGCGAAGCTGATAAAACCGCAGCGGGTCGGGCGGCACACACTCCGTGCCATTCAGACGACGACGGCAGTGCCCATGCTCCAGGCGGCGATGGATTTGCTGGAAAAGCCCCGGAAAGGGGTGATTTTGCAGAGCCAGATTGAGCCGGAGGGTTTTCTGAAGGGGAGTTTTGTGGTGCCGGTGTATGGGGAGGTGTGAGGGGTTTTGCTCCCGCAGATTCCGCTGATTTTCGCAGACTCAAATGAATAAATCTGCGTGAATTTGCGTGATCTGCGGGAGAAGAATTCACATCGAAATCGACCCCTTCCGGAAGAGTCATTTACCGGGCCCGGCTTTGAACCGAACAGCCTGCCTGCCTTGCCTTTCATTGGCCTGTCATCCCTTACCGTCGGCCCCCATACATCTTCGCAAGTAATCTTTTTTGCAATGTCCGTGTCTGGACACATGCCCGTGATTTGGTGGAAATAAAGGCGAGGATTGGATATTTTTAACGGATTTCATTATAAAAACCGAAGCATGGAAGGTTACCGTTTCATCCCTGTTTTGCTCGTTTCGCTGTTTTTGAGCGGTGAAATTTCCGGTCAAACCTGCTGCTCCGGGGGTGTACCACTTTCTTCCAATCTGGGGTTGCCCCCGGAGGAAGTAAATACCCTTCAGATTAATCTCAACTACGACCTCAATGTGCTGAATACGCTCAAAACCGGCATGCAGAAACTGGACGATAACTCCCGTACACGCCGTACCCACGCCGCATTGTTTCAAACAGGGTACAGCCTGTCTTCCCGGTTATCGATAGATGCCCTGTTTTCGTGGGTACGACAGGAGCGTTCGATCCAACAGTTTGGTAACGTGGATTTTACGGCGACGAATGGCGTTGGCGATGCGGTTTTTTTGTTCAAATACAAGCTGCTTTCCAGTTTTCAAAATCAGACAGTGGTGACGGGAGCGTTGGGAATCAAAGCGCCACTGGGGCCTTCGGATCTCCGGCGGGAGGACGGGCTGAGTATTAATGCCGATCTTCAGCCGGGCAGTGGCGCCTGGGATGGCATAGCCTGGGCGCAGGTGGTTCACATGCTTAAATTCCGGCCTGGCATGAGCCTGAACGGAACAGCAGTTTACGGTTTCAAGGGGAAAAACAACACCTACCTGGGCAGTCAGACTTATCAGTTCGGCAACGAATTGCAATTGATTGCCGGAATTGCCGATCGGTTGCTGATCGGAAAGATATTAATCGACCCTTCGCTCAATTTGCGTTTTCGTCAGGTGAATTCCGATCGCTTCAACGGCCAGGATGTGCCTGGTACTGGTGGCAGTTGGGTGTTCCTTAGTCCGGGGCTGAGTTATTGGTTCAGTCCCCGGAGTGCTTTCAATGCCCGGGTTGAAGTGCCGGTTTACTCCAATATTTCGGGGACGCAGGTGACGCCGACTTACCGCATTGCGGCAGGTATTTTCACGAAAATAAATTTGGTTAAAAAATCACATCCGGCAAGTGATTTTCAGGTAAAGTGAATCTAAAAACTAACATCATGAAATTCATCATTTTAAAAACGGCATTGATTAGCTTTTCGGCCAGCATGCTGCTGTTTTCTTGCTCCGGCCAATCGGATGATATGGTGCCACCGGGCAACAATACCGGTGGAAACAATAATAGCAACGCCTGGCTGATTCCCCGGGATGAGGTCTTCGACGGTGGCCCGGGCAAGGACGGCATTCCTTCCATCGACAACCCGAAATTTAGCGATGTGAGCAGCATTGATTTTCTGGCATCCGGCGACCTGGTGCTGGGAGTCAATGTCGGCGGCGAGATTCGTGCGTATCCCCATTCCATCCTGGATTGGCATGAAATCGTGAACGACGAGGTGGGTGGAAAACCGCTGGCCATCACGTACTGCCCCCTAACTGGCACCGGCATCGGTTGGGTCAGGGAAGTGAACGGTTGGCCCACGACATTTGGGGTGTCCGGTCTGCTGTACAACACCAACCTGATCCCTTACGACCGCAACACCAACAGCAACTGGTCGCAGATACTGCTGAAAAGTGTGAACGGGCCGCAAAGCGGTAAAGAAATTGAAACGTACCCGGTGCTGGAGACGACCTGGCAAACCTGGAAAACTATGTTCCCCGGTTCGAAGGTGCTGAACACGAACACCGGTTTCAGCCGCAACTACGGGAATTATCCTTACGGAAATTACAGGACCAACCACGATCTGCTGCTTTTTCCCGTCGTTCCGGATGATAAACGCCTGCCCCGCAAACAGCGGGGTTTAGGTCTGATCATCAACGAAAAAGCAAAATTTTACCCGGTTGAAAAGTTTGGTTCTGCGGCAACTGTATTTCATGATGTTTTTGAAAATGTCGAACTGGTGGTCGTAGGCAGCAAGGACCTGAATTTTGTGGCAGCATTCGAACGTAAATTGACGGATGGGACGCTGTTGGAGTTTTCGGCCATTTCGGAAACTGGTAATCCTGTGGTAATGAAGGACAGCGAAGGCAGCGAGTGGAATATTTTTGGCGAGGCAGTTGCAGGGCCGAGGGAAGGTTCTGTTCTGAAACCTGCCAAAAGCTTTGTGGGCTACTGGTTCGCCTGGGGCGCATTTTACCCAGGCACTGAGATATTTGAGGAGTGAACAACTTGTTTTAATAAAAAAAGGCTCACCTAAAACTACAAATTCAGGTGAGCCTTTTTCTTATTGTTCAGCTTTGAGTGCCTTCAGCACGGCCAGCAGCAAATCGCCACTCAGGCGTTTTTTATAATTCGGGTTGATGTATTCAAAAAGAATTTCACCACTCGTATTCAATACAAAAACGGACGGAACGGGTAAAAATCCTTCGTTTTTCCCTCCGGAGCTTTCGGACAGCATCTTGCCATATTTTTCCGGTGCTTGAAAGGCGATACCTGCAGATTTAGCGAGATCACCGGAGGCATCAGAGAAGAGGCGGTAATTAATTTCAGCTTTGGCAGTTGTTTTTTGCAAGCCCTCCGCAGCGTCGGGACTGATGGCAACGATTTGATAGCCAAGGTTGAGGATTTCCGCTTCGTTTTTACCAAGTTCAGACAGGTGCGTGTTGCAGTAAGGGCACCAGCCGCCACGGTAGAAAACGAGTACAGTTGATTTTTCACTGAAGATTTGTTGGGTGGAAACGGATTCGCCGTTCAGGGCGGTCACCTGAAGGTCAGGGAAAATTTCACCTGCCAAAAGTGGGGAGATGTCTTCTGCTTTTTCGGGAAGTTGACCGATGGAGGCAGTCAGTGATAAAGTCATACTTAAAATTGTTAGGATTAAAGTCTTCATAAATCTGAATTTGAAAAATGATAAAGCAGCTAAACGCATATCGCTTACGCAAGTTGAATAGACCGGAGGTGGCATGATGGAAAGGTCCGGTTGGAGACAAACCGACGCAGCAGGTTAAAATCGACTGTGCTCAGGAGGTGCGCACTCGCTAAAGGCCGGAATAGCTGACAATTACAGAATTCAAAAAATTACATCGAAATCGACCCCTTCCGAAAATCCGTTTTATCCAGCCAGACATTGACCAGCACCGGTTGTCCCGCCTTCGCCGCTGCTTTCGCTTTGGTCAAAACTTCATCCGTTTCACCCTGATTTTTTAATAAAAAACCGGCGCCGCCGAAGCCCTCCGCCACCCGGTGGTACTCCGCACGGGATAGCACCGTGCCTACGTCGTCGCCGAGCATTTCGACCTGCTCCCGGGCGATCTGCGTCCACCCGGCGTCGTTGCCGACCACGGCGATGACCGGGGTGCCGTGCCGCACGAAAGTGTCGAATTCCGTCATCGAGTAGCCCACCGAGCCGTCGCCGAAGACGATCCAGACGTCCCGGTCGGGGTGTACCAGCTTGGCGCCGAGGGCAAAACCTGCCCCCACGCCCAGCGTGCCGAAAGCGCCGGGATCGAGCCAGGTCAGCGGTCCGGGCGGCTGCAGGATGTAGCTCGCCGTGCCCACGAAATCGCCGCCGTCGGCGACGAGGATGCAGCCGTCACCCAGCGTTTTTTCCATTTCGGTGAAAAAATGCAGCGGGTTGACGATTTCGGCGGTCGCTGAGGCTTGGGTGACGATTTCGGCGTCACGGGCGTCGTTCGTTTCCCGCAATTCAGCGAGCCAGTCCGCCCATTCGGCGGGGGGTGAAAATTTTTCTGAAACACGCCGCAGGAGCAAGCCGGGATCGGCATGCACCGCCACGTCGGGCTTTCGATTTTTATACAAATCCGAGCGGCTGCGGTTGACGGAGACGTAGGTGCTGCTGCGCCGGATGTGGTTGCCGTAATCGAGCCGGAAGTCAGCGGGCACCCCGGCAAGCAGGACGAGGTCGGCTTTTTTCAGGGCGTTGCGGCGCTTGTGGCGCAGGTGCAGCGGATGGTTGCGACCGAGGAGTCCACGGGCCATGCCGGAGAGGTAAGTCGGGATGCCGAGCTTCTCAACGGCGGCGGCGATCTGGTCAGCTTCTCCGGCTTGCAGGGTCGTCTGGCTGCCGGCGATGAGCACGGGGCGTTTGGCTTTTGATAAAACTTGGATCACCCGTTCCACCGAACCGGGCGATGGGGTAGGGGGCGGGATTTCAATAAAATCGCCAGCCTTGCGCTCCCAGGCATCCCGGAAGAGGCGGTTGACGTGCCGTTTCAGGTACCATTTCAGCGCCTTGTCCAGGAAGGTTTTGCCTCCCCGGTTAGCGCCGTACCATTCCTTCACGGTTTTTTCATCGTAAAGCAAGTCCACGGGAATCTCAACGAAAACGGGACCCGGCGTGCCCTCCTGCGTCCTGCGGAACGCCTCCTCCATGACCGGCACGAGATCGGCGACCCGCTTTACCCGCTTCGACCATTTCACCACCGATTTCAGCAGGCCGATCTGTTCGATGTCCTGCAGGGCGCCCCGGCCTTTGAGCGCCGTCGGTGCTGCTCCGCCGATGAGGATGACGGGCGACTGTGCCATCTGCGCATTTTTGACGGCGGTGACGGTGTTGGTGACGCCTGGTCCGGCCGTGACGGCTGCGACGGCGGGGCGTCCTGTGAGCCTCGCCACGGCGTCGGCAGCGAAGACGGCCGTGGCTTCGTGGCGGGTGTCCACGACCCGGATGCCCAGTTTTTTCGCCTCGACGAGAATGGGGGAGATATGCCCTCCACAGAGGGTGAAAAGGAAGGTTACCCGCTGCGCTGCGAGTACGGATGCGATGAGTTGGCCGCCGTTCATGATTGATTTTTTTTAAACAAAATTGGGAGGATTGGAACACGGATTGGACGGATTGGGCGGATTATCACGGATTTTTTGATCAACTCGTGGTGAAAATTATCCGTGAAGATCCGTTAAATCCGTCCAATCCGTGTTTCAATCCTCCCAGGTTTTAACTCCAAAATAGCTTAAACCCCCTCCCCGTCAGCACCGCCGCATCCACCGTCTCCACATTTTTCGAAACATGGATTTTGGCTTTGCTGGCGGAAACGATGTCCCGCTCGATGTCCACGCCGGGCACGACCCAGCGGAGTTCCAGACCGTTTTCAGTGAGTTGAAATACGCCAATGCTGGTCACGTAAAATATTTGCTTGCCGAGTTCCAGCCCGATTCGACCGTTAAAAGTTACCTCGTCCACCTGCTCCACGAACTTCACCTGGCCGGTTTTTTTGATCAAAAACCGCCCGTTTTCAATGGCAAAATGCGCCTTCGCCATCCAGGTGCCGATGAAAAAAATCGTCTTCGCACCCATCGCAATGTCGGGGAAGCCGCCGGGACCCACGTAGTCGGTGTAGCGGGGACCCCGGTTCGAGCCGTTGACGTTGCCCTGTGAATCGACCTGCAGGAAGCCGAGCACCGCCACGTCGAGGCTGGTGCGGTAAAGGCGGAACATTTCGGCGGAGGTAATCATCTTCTCCGGTGCGATCGCCGAGCCGAAAAAAATGCCCGGCGCCGGCAGTCCGCCGTACACGCCCGTCTCCGTCGTGAAGGTAATGTCTTTGTCCAAACCCTGCTCGAAAATGACCCGGCAAACCTCCTCGGCATACCCGACCCCGATGTTCGCCAGTGCCCCCGGTTGGACGGTTTTTGAAAAAACGTAAGTTCCAAGGCGGGCAAGGGCGCCCTCCACCTCGCCCCGCACGGGCGTGATTTTCATGATGTGGTTGATGAGGCGGAGTTTTTCACGGGCTTCGGGGATGTTCACTTTTGTTCCGCTGGTGAATTCCTTCCAGGGTTTGAGCTGCGGGATGCTCGCCGTCTGCTCGTTGAGCGGATGCACGACGATAGCGTTCACGTTGCTGGCGGGCATGCCGATTTTCGATTCGTCCTTCGGAACGATGCCGGCGACGGTGGCGATCACCTGTCCGCCGTTGGCACGGGCCGCCGCCGCTCCCTGCAGATTTTCGGTGATGGTAGCGGCGTCGGTGAAATAAATATTGCCCTCCGCATCGGCGTAGGGGACGTTGAAAAAGACGGTTTGGATTCTCGGTAGCCGGTAGCGGAGCAGGTCGCCTTCCGGCACAACGTAAGGCTCGGCTGGTCCTCCGGTGACGACGGGGCCGCTGCCCGTGCGAGGGTCGATGAAGGTGCCGACGCCGACCGTGGAAAGGATGGAATCTTCGCCCCGGCCCTGGGCTTCGAGCAGCAGGCTCATTTCACCCTGAGGCATGGTGACGAGTTCAACCTGTTGTTTTTCAGCGAGTTGGAGAAATGCTTTGGCGGTTTCCAGGTGCCCGGTGATGTATCGGCGGACGAGTCCGGGCAGGGCGAGTTCTTCGACAGTGCCGGGCGCTCTGCCCCGTCCGCCCTGTGCGCCAACGTTGATCCAGGTGAGGTTGTTCGGTCGCCCGTTTTTCAAAAAAGCCTCCCGGATGGCCCAGAAAAAAACGGAGCAGCGGGCGTTGCCCGCCATGCCGCCACTGAGGGCTACGGATCCGTCGGGCACCCGGTTGGCGGCTTCCCGTGCGGTGATGAATTTTTTATTGGTAATGCCGGGCGGGAGGTAATCGAGTTGGCGGCGGTTCCAGGTGAGGCGCCAGCGGATGACCCGGGCGTAGATGCGGAGTTTTTCGAAGAAAGTCATTGGGTATGGAGTTGGTTTGGCTATAAAATTACAAAAGATATAGCCGCTGTTTGAGGGAATGGAAAAATTACTGGTTGAAAAATGCAGGTTGTTCACGACTATTCCCTGGATGTATGCTGAAAAATCACGCTACTGATAATTATCATGCATTGCCTTTTTTGAATTTTGATGGAAAGCCGGACATTAGCTTTTCAGGCGCATCACGAACTATGCCTGCCGAAAGAGGTGCTCAGACGAACATCTTAAAAACCAGTGAACAGGTCAAAACGAGAATTTTTATCATGCTTAAATTTACCGAGCTGACTTTTTTTACATGTACCGGCATCTGCCTCACCTTTGTTTTTACCGCCTGCAACCGCCCGGAGCCTGCATACTTCGAGGACGTAACGCAGGAGGCGGGCATCGATTTCAAATACAATTTCGGGGATTACACCTATGAAAACATCCTCGAAAGCAGCGGCTCCGGTGTCACTGTTTTCGACTACGACGGCGACGGCGATCAGGACATTTACCTACTCAACGGCACCTGGCTCGAAGGCATCAGCGATTCAGAGGGGAAGATTTTTGAAAATACGCCTGACCAACTCTACCGCAACAATGGCGACGGCACTTTCACCGAAGTGGCCCGGCAAGCAGGCCTCGACGACTCGCACTGGAGCATGGCCGCCGCACCCGTGGACTATGACGGCGACGGCGATCTCGACCTCTACCTGATGAATTACGGCCCCAATGTTTTTTATCAAAACAATGGCAACGGCACCTTTCAGGATGCAACGGCGACGATGGGCCTGGCTGGCCCTGATTCGCTCAACGGATTCGTCAAATGGAGCGTCGGCGCTTCCTTTCTGGACTTCGACCGGGACGGTGCGCTCGATGTGATGCTGGGAAATTTCCTCGCATTTGACCCAGCCTACCGGACACCCGGTCAACCTGACATGATGCCACATCCCAACGAGTACCGGGGGCAGGCATCACTTTTTTACCGGCAAATACCGGGAGGGAAATTTGCAGACGTCACCTCGCAGCTTGGACTTTTTTACCCTGACTCGAAATGCATGGGCCTGAACGTTTTCGATTTCGATGCGGATGGTAATCCCGACATCGTGCAGGCCAACGACCACCAGGCGAATTTCCTTTTCAAAAATGAAGGCTCTGCATTCGCTGAAACGGGTCGCAACAGTGGCATCGCCGTGAACGATGACGGCGCTCCAACCGGCTCGATGCATCCCTCTCTCGGCGACGTGGACGGTGATGGACTGATTGACATACTGGTATCTGACCTTGAGCATGGCGCACTTTATCGCAACTTGGGCAATGGCACGTTTGAAAACTTTACGGTTCAGAGCGGACTGAAGGATTTTTTCAATGGGAAAGGCTCCTGGGCTGCTATTCTTTTTGACTTTGACAACGACGGCGACCTCGATATTTTCTCGGCCAATGGAGCGGCCGAGGTGCTGACCGAGCAATACCCGCTGCTTTTGGTCAATGACGGCAAGGGCCATTTCACCGATGCAGGGGTGGAGGGAGGTGCTTATTTTGTCCAAAAGCGCTCCGGCCGTGGAGCTGCCTGCCTGGACTACGACAACGACGGCGACCTGGACCTCGTCGTCTCGCACGTTGACCTGAAAGCCACCGCCTCGTTACTCCGCAACCAGTGCAACAACGGGAACCATTGGCTGGGGCTTGTCCTCCTCAGCCGGAACGGTTCGCCAGCCTGGCCGGGGTCAAAAGTAAGCGTCACGGCGGGCGGGAAAACACAGGTGCTGATTCACCAACCTGGCAATGCTTACCTTAGCTATGGTGACAACCGGGTGCACGTGGGGCTGGGCAGCCGCTCGAAAGTTGACCGAATTGAGGTTGATTGGACGGATGGATCAAAAGACGTTTTTGAAAATATCGTCGGCGACCAATACCTCAAAATCAGGCAGGGGACGGGGAAGAAGTAATCCTTTTTTTATCCCTGAAGGCAATGATAAGGAGGCGGGAGTTGCGACCAAATTTGATTTTATTTCATTTAAATATAAAAAATCATGCACCACGATTACATCGGCAAAGTCATAGACCTGACCCACCCTGAAAAAAATATCATTCACAATATGACCAACGAGCAGGCGAGGGCACTGCTCAAATCCGGCGACCCGGAAGCTGTCCAAAAGATTGACGGACAGTTTGCACTCGTTTCTGTTGAGGGTAAGGTCATCCGGCTGGCAAGGTCCATCGGCAGGCCGCTGCGGTATTTCATCGCCAAGCGGACGGAGGGCCCCAACCTCGTCGTTGCGGAGCGAATAGACACCATCTTCGATTACCTCAAGTCGGAGGGCATCGACGACCAGTACCATCCTTCGTACACGAGGATGGCGCCGGCCCATTACGTCACGACCATCCACCTGTTAGGGTGTCCCGACCCCAACCCGGTTTACGAGCGGTTTTTTACGCCGGAGCGCAACAAGTACCCGATGGACGATATCGGAAAACTGGGCACATTGTACATGAGCGCCCTGTACGAGGAGATAAAAAAGTGGCTGAAAAACAGGGCAACCACCGGCCCCATCGGCGTCAGTTTTTCCGCAGGAGTGGACAGCGGTTCGGTATTTTTACTCACCTATCACGCGCTGCTGGAATTGGGTGAAAGCCCCTCCCGGCTCAAGGCCTTTACCCTCAGTGTGGACGGTGGCGGCGAGGATGTGCGGCAGGCCCGGCAGTTTTTGGAAAAAGTGAAACTCGGCCTGTTTTTGGAGGAAATCGAAGTTTCGTCCGATGACCTCGACTGGAAAAAAGCCATCCGGATCGTGGAAGATTACAAACCGCTCGACATCCAGGCAGCGACGATGAACGTGGCTCTGCTCGAAGGCATCCGTCAGCGCTACCCCGACTGGAAGTTCCTGCTCGACGGCGACGGCGGCGATGAAAACCTGAAAGACTACCCCATTGAGGAAAACCCGGAACTGACCATCAAAAGTGTGCTGAACAATCTGATGCTCTACCAGGAAGGCTGGGGCGTGGATTCGATGAAACATTCCATGACTTACTCCGGCGGCCTCAGTCGGGGGCATGTGCGCACGAGCGCCCCGGCGGACATGCTTGGGTTCGAGGGTTTCAGCCCTTATACCCTTCCGAAGGTTATCGAGGTTGCTGAGGGTATCCCTTTCATCGAACTGACGGATTGGGACCATGAAAAACTGTACGCCCTGAAAGGCGCCATCGTGGCCCGGGGAGTCAAAGCCATCACCGGGGTGGATATGCCGGTATTCCCGAAGCGGCGTTTCCAGCACGGGGCAGTCGAGATGCAGGGTTTTCGAAAGCTGTTCCCTGAAAAAGACATCACTTACCGGCGGGCATTCCAGGACATGTATGAGCAACTTTCCTGATTTCGAAATGGACGACCGGTGGATTTTGTCGCACCGGTCGTCCAAAAATCTGGTGGACGCACGGGTGCCGTATGCCTTCCTGGCTGAGCAGGAACGCACCGCCGCCGGGCACATCGAAAACGTGGCAACGGTTTTTCTGACCAACCGGGAATGCCCGTTTCGCTGCCTGATGTGTGACCTGTGGAAAAATACCACCGGCGAAAAGTCGCAGCCCGGCGATATTCCCCGCCAGATTGCCTGGGCTCTGGAGCAGCTACCTCCGGCACGCCACATCAAACTGTACAATTCCGGAAATTTCTTCGACACCAAAGCCATCCCGCCGGAAGACTACGAAGAAATAGCCACCATCCTTGAACCCTTCGATATCGTCATCGTGGAGAGTCACCCAAAACTCATCGGCGAGCGCTGCCTGCAATTCCGGGATATGCTGCGGGGCAAACTGGAGGTTGCCATTGGGCTGGAAACGGCCCACCCGGAAGTGCTGGAAAAATTGAAAAAGCGGATGGATTTGGAAGAATTCAGGCGCTGTGTGGGTTTTTTGATGAAAAACGGAATCCGGACACGGGCTTTCACGCTGTTGCGACCACCATTTTTGACCGAGGAGGAAGGCGTTTTTTGGTCAAAACGCACGCTGGATTTTGCATTTGATGTCGGGGTGGAATGCTGCGTAGTAATACCCACCAGGCCGGGGAATGGGGCAATGGACTGGCTGGAAGCGCATGATTTTTTTACAAAACCCTCCCTTACCTCGCTGGAGATTGTGATGGAATACGGCATCCAACTCGGCCTCGGCCGAGTCTTCGCCGACCTGTGGGATCTGGACATTTTTTCCAACTGCCCGCATTGCTTTGAAAAAAGAAAAAAAAGATTGGGAATAATGAATTTGGGCCAGAAAATCCCTCCTGCCATCAAGTGCGATTACTGTCTTTCCAACATAGCCAAGTGACAAAAGTCATTCGTATTTTTTCAATTATCCCCATACATTAGAGTTTCAATTCTATGACACATCTCAACCTGCCACTTTCCCCGAAAATACTATGATTCTTTTAGTCAAAGAAGAGTAAGTCCTGTACCCATCATTCTGATAAAAACGGATGCCGGACCTGCTCAATAAATCCTATTAACATGAGCGATAATTTTACAAAACATTCCAGCGAAAAAGAATGGCTTCATAAACTGTTGTTATTTGTGTCTGCCTTTCTTGCTTTTGAGACCCTTTCCGGTTTATCTATATATTTCCTGCCATTCAGTGTTAACAACCAGGTAATGGTTCTCCTCCACACGGTTGGAGGGCTGATTTTTACACTGCCATTTTTGTTCTATCTCGGCAGGCACCTGATGGTTTACAATTGGCGAAAGTTCGACCATTTTAAACTGACGGGCTATGTGTCTATGGTTCTGGGTCTGGCCTTGTCTGTCAGTGGTTTGGTCCTTACCTGGCAGGCAGCTTTTCAACCAAAAATCAGCGAGGCATGGGATTTGGTGCACGTTGTGTCCACATTTGCGCTGATCGTTTTTTTATTACCGCATACTGTGATGCCAATGGTGAGGAACTACCAAGCCCGTTCTTCGGGTGTCATGCAGTCCATCGTAAACGCTCAGAAAAAGTACGTCTCGAATACGGCGTTGGTTTCCGTCATATTATTGGCGGCAATTTTCCTGGCGGGGTACAGCTACGAGCCGGAGGCCCTTAACAATGAATTTCCGGAAGATTACAATCTTTCGTATGGCGGGGACAAACCTTTTGCCCCCAGCCTGGCGACCACCAGCACGGGCGGAGCGTTCGACGCCAAATCCATGAGCGGATCGGAGGGCTGTGGGACTTCGGGTTGCCACCAGGAAATCTATGACGAATGGCAAGTGAGTGCCCATCGCTGGTCGGCCATGGACGTGGGGTTCCAGAAAGTGCAGGCAGTGATGGCTCAACAGAACGGGCCGGAATCCACCCGCTATTGTGGCGGTTGTCACGATCCGATTTCACTGTTTTCCGGCACTAAAAATATATTTGTTGAAGACCTGACCAATCTTTCGGGCTACCAGGAAGGAGTTTCCTGCATCTCCTGCCATGCTATCAAAGAAACTGACATCAAGGGCAATGCGAATTACGTAATGACGCAACCCGACCGATATTTGTTTGAAATGAAGGAAGGAAACAGCGCCAAGTTCATCAGCGATTTCCTTATCCGGGCATATCCGGAGAAGCATATCGAGACGTTTCAACATACACTTTTCAAAAGTCCTGAGTTTTGCGCAGCCTGCCACAAACAATTTATTGACGAGGAAATCAATAAAGTAGGTTGGGTACAGTTGCAGAACCAGTTTGACAACTGGCGCAAGAGCCGCTGGAACCATCCCGGCGACCCCGCCCAAACGGTGGAATGCCGTGAATGCCACATGCCGCTCGTAGATTCCAGAGACCCTTCGGCCGGCGATGAAAGTGACTACAATCGAACCTCCAATGACGGCAAACACCGCAGCCATCGCTTCCTCGCTGCCAACCAATACATGCCCGCTGCGCTGGGTTTGCCGGGCGCCGATGAACAAGTTGAATTGACGAAAAAATGGCTCCGGGGTGAGCTGGAAATACCTGAGATTGCTCATAAGTGGAAAGCAGGTCCAGCTGTGCCCATCGAACTGGTAGTACCGGAATCGGTGAAACCAGGTGAAAAAGTGAACATTCAGACCTTGATTACCAACAACAAGGTGGGGCATGAATTCCCGACCGGTCCCCTCGATATCATTCAGGCCTGGGTAGAAGTGGAAGTGACTGACCAGGACGGCAACGTGATCTTTTCTTCAGGAAAGCAGGACGAAGGGCACTTCATTGAGCCCGGTGCGTTCATTTTCAAAGCAGAACCGGTTGATCAGTATGGCAACCTCATCGATAAGCATAATCTCTGGGAAATGGTCGGTGTTCGGTACCGTCGCTCCATGTTCCCCGGTTTTTCAGATAAAGCAGAGTATGCATTTTCCTGTCCCGGAAGCTTGGAAAAAGGCGAGGTCAAAGCAAAACCGGCTGTGCCTCAGACAGACTTTGCCTTCGACGCTAACAAAACAGGCGAACTACACGTCAGTGCTAAACTGCTCTACCGGAAGTTCGACCAGTTTTTGTTGAACTTCCTGTTCGGAGCTGAATCGGGCCTGACCGCACCGGTAACCGTGATGTCGGAGGATAAAAAAACTATTAAGGTGAAATCTTAAATTGGCCATTGGCTTTTGGCTTGCACTTACGGGAGTTGACATCTTTTCAAAAGTTGTCAACTCTTGTCCTTTTAAAAATTTTCATCAAACCAATGGCCAACAGCCAAAAGCCAAGAGATACAATCGCTGACTAATGCTTGAAAATTTACCTAAACGCAGAAGAAAGGTAGTCTTCGCAGCTCTGCTGGGGATGGTGATGGTTGCAGCCATTTTGACATTAATGTATGTCCTTTCCCCGAAAAAAAACACCTACCTGCCCGGCACCAACACCGAAGGCCTGACTACCGACCTGAACCGTGATATCCCGGAGGACTATCCGAAAGTGACTTTCGTCGACGCAACGAAAGCTGCCGGAATCAATTTCAACCATTTCCAGGGCGAGCGAAGTATCCAGCTGCCGGAAGACATGGGCTCCGGAGCTGCCTGGGGCGATTACGACAACGACGGCTGGATTGATCTCTTCGTAGTGAATTTCGCCGGCCCCATCACCGACGACAGCAAGGTACTCCAGGATTCGCCCGCAACCTGCACCCTTTACCACAACAATGGCGACGGCACCTTCACTGATGTGAGTAAGCAAGCAGGCGTAGGCATCAGGTGTTGGGGCATTGGAGCTGCCTGGGGCGATTACGACAACGACGGCTGGACCGATCTTTTCGTTTCGGCCTACGGCCAAAACCACCTCTTTCACAACAACGGCGACGGAACTTTCACCGAAACAAGCGATAAGGCAGGCCTTGAAGGCTATAATAGTTTCTGGGCAGGTGCTACCTGGGGAGATTTCAATCGGGATGGCAACCTCGACCTCTACGTCTGTGGCTATGTGAAATATACTTTCCAGACCTCAACAGAAAGCAGCAAGCAGTACGATGTGGAAGTTCCTGCAAGCATCAATCCTTCCTCCTTCCCGCCGGAGCGCAACCTGTTGTTTAAAAACAACGGCAACGGCACTTTCACTGAAATAGCCGAAAAAGCGGGAGTAGCCAACGAAAATGGCCGTAGTCTATCAGCCACCTGGGCTGATCTCGACCAGGACGGCTGGCCTGACATCTACGTCGCCAACGATGTTTCCGACAATGTTTTATATAAAAACAACGGCAATGGCACCTTCACTGAAATCAGCCACAATGCTCTCGTCGCTGACTACCGGGGCGCTATGGGCATCGCCGTTGGCGACTGGGATGGCGACGCCGATTATGACATGTTCATCACTCACTGGATAGCGCAGGAAAATGCCCTGTACAGCAGCCTCCACACCCAGCTCACTTCCGCCGACAACCCCTTGCAGGAGTTGCGTTTCATGGACGAAGCAGATCGCTTTGGCCTCGGTCAAATCGCCCTGGATTTTATCGGCTGGGGAACCTCATTTTTTGATTACGATAACGACGGGCAGCCTGACCTTTTTGTCGTGAACGGCAGCACTTTTCAGCAAAAAGACAATCCTGAATTGCTGGTCCCCATGCGCAATCTGCTTTTTTGGAACAAAGGAAAACAGGAGGGTTTCTTTGAAGTGTCGCCCGTGAGCGGGGACGTTTTTAAACAGGAACACGTCGGGCGAGGCGCCGCCTTCGGCGATTACGACAATGACGGCGACGTGGATATTTTCATTGTCAATAACTGCGGCCTTGCGCAACTTTTAAGAAACGAAGGCGGCAACAAAAACAACTGGCTGAAGATACACCTGGAAGGTAAAAAAAGTAACACATCCGCCTTCGGCGCCGAACTTCGGCTGGTCACTCAGTCAGCTACACTGATACAGCAGGTTGGGGCTCAGGGTTCCTACTGCTCCCAAAACAGTCCGGTTCAGCATTTTGGTTTGGGTCAAACTACTCGAATTGATTCACTTTTTATTACGTGGCCCTCGGGGACAAAACAGACCTTTACAGATTTTGAAGCCAATCAAATCATTAAAATCGTGGAGGGGGATAAGAGTACAAAGCGCTAATAAATTTTATCATGAAAAAAGTAGCCCTGGCAGCCATGGCTGTTTTCGCCGCACTGTTCGTATTCATTACCATTAACAAAAACAAACCGGCAGCAGAACCGGAACAAGCGAAAAGCGGTCATACTGCCATCGAAAAGGAGAAGATCATCAAGTTTTGGGAACTTTACCGCAAGGCGACCGATCTGCGAATGAACGACCAGTGGGAACAGGCAGCCCAAACCTACCACGATGCGCTGGATTTGAACGGCGAGCATGAGGATGCGCTGTATTATTTGGGAAATATGTACTTAGAACTTGGCCGGCACCGGGAAGCAGAGCAATATTGGCAAAAGCTTGCACAGGTCAATCCGAGAAATTCCCGGTCTTTTATGCAACTTGGAAATCTCTATCTCATTAGCGACGAGTTGTTTGACATCGGCAAGGCCGAAAGCGCCTGCCTCGAAGCGCTGAAAATCAACAAAGAAGAATCCGGGCCAGTGTTGTCATTGGGCGAAGTCAAACTCATCCGGGGGCAACTGAATGATGCTGCCAAAGATTTCAAAGCTGTAACAGGATCTAATTTCAAAAGCATTGAAGCCTATTATCTGGGCGGCTACGTGGCTTGGAAAAAAGGTGATGCGGCACATGCCAGAGACTTGTTTAACACAGCAGTAAAATATGCCAAACCGGACGACAGTAACCTGCACAAAGTGATTGGCGAGGGTGACACAAAAAAGGGAAAAAGCTTTGGCGACGTAACGAATAAATCCATCTTCATCCAGTTTACGAAAGAATTGCCAGAAGTAGAAGCGGAGCAGGTTGACCAGGCCCTCGGAAAATCCTATCGAAGCCTCGATGCCTTTTTGAAGGATTTAAGAAAAAAAATCAAGTAGACTGGAATTCCGAATAAGGTTACCAAATATCTTGTTTCATGAAAAACATTATCGTATTCACCCTGATATTAGCTTCGACATGGATGTTATTTAGCTGTCGTGAAAGTGAAGAAGAACGAAGTAAAAGAGAATTGGACATTCAGTTTCTCACGCTGACAGGCAGATCATACCTGGGAAAAGACATGTTGGAAGACGCTGAAGAGACCTATCTCCAACTCATTAGCAAAGCGCCTGACGATGCTACCGCCTATGCAAACCTTGCCCTCGTTTATCTTAAACAAAACAGGTACGAAGAAGCTGAAAAGAGAATAAAACAAGCACTGAAAAAAGCTCCCGATAACCTGGATATCCGAATGATTTCTGCCAGGTATTTTGAACTGACTCAACAACCGGACAAGGCTATCGAAGAGTTTGGGAAAATTTTAGAAAAAGACCCTGACTATGTGGAAGCACTATACAACCTTGCCTTGATCTATGACCAATCGGAAAATGAGTCAGCCAATTCCAACAGGGAAAAGTACCTTAAGCAGGTAGTGGAAAAAGCTCCCGGGAACATGGTGCCGAGGATCGATCTAATTGATCTTTTTATGAAAAAAGGCAGGTATGAGGAAGCAACTATGCACCTGGAGGAACTCCCAAAAATTTTCCCTGAATTCCCGGAAGAACCTTCCGGATATTATGATAAAACAATGGCAGCATTGTATGCCTCTGACACTGCAACTGCGGGAAGTAACTTCATTTTGTTCCGAAATTTTATCTCAGTTACAGGCCAGTATCAATCCGGTCTCAAAGATTTAAAAGGTCCCGATGGTACTTTCACAGGTCTGCTCGTGCTCACCCTTAGCGATTTTGATTTGCCCTATGCCCGGGAAGGTGAATCCATTTATAACCGGATTCGATTCTTTGATACTTCCGTGAAGATGGGCCTTATCTCCGCCACTGAGCAGGGTCAGGATAAAGCGGGAGTGGAAGAGGTGGCAAGCCAGTTTACACTTGGAGATTTCGACGGTGATGACTACGTGGATGTGTATGTGAGCACTCAAGATTCCGGGCGCCTCCTCCGAAACCGGAACGGCGTTTATTTTGAAGATAAAACCGGGCAAGTAGATAGCCCTGCCGGACTTGAAACCGCCGCCAAATTCGGCGATTACGACAACGACGGCTACATCGATTTGTACATTGTCAAAGATGGTTCGAATGAGCTGTTTAAAAATGATAAAAACGGTGGCTTTACCAACGTAACTCCCAATTCAAAAACGGACGATCGGGAGTCGGGCAGCGCTGCATTGTTCCTCGATGCTGATCACGACGGCGACCTCGACCTGCTCGTTGTCCGGCCTGCTTCGAACTTACTGTACCGCAATAACGGCGACGGCTCATTTTCGGAAAAAGCCGCTGAAATGGGGCTGGGGCTACCCCTTACACATTGCACCGACGCCGCTTTCGCTGATTTTGACGATGATGGCGACCTCGATTTGTTTTTTACAAATGATAAAACGTCCGGTCTGCTGTTCACCAACGAACGGCACGGCAAATTCACCAACGTCACCTCCGCCAGCGGACTGCAAAGTTCCAAACCCGCAGTGGCAGTAGCTGCCGCAGATTATAACAATGACGGCTTCACCGACTTACTCCTGCTCTCCAAAACTCCCGGCAATCTTGAGTTATTCAACAACCGTGGTGACGGAACCTTTAAGGCGGTGCCAACGCCCTGGGCGAAGGCTTTGAAAAACCTTGAAGCGCTTGACGCCATGTTTTTCGATTTCGACAATGATGCCTTCTTAGATATCATGGTGGTAGGCAGGCCGGTAAGGAGTGGAAGCAGAGGGGCATTTTTGTTTCACAACGACGGCAGAGGCAATTTTGAAGATGTTTCAAATCTTTTACCCGCAAGCCTTGTTTCCGCCCGTCAAATTGGCACCGCCGATTTTGATAAAGATGGCGATCTGGATGTATTTGCTGCCAATTTAAAAGGAGATTTTCAAATTCTGGAGAACGAAGGCGGTAGCATGAACCATTATTTAAGGCTGAAATTGATGGCTCGGCGTGACGGCAGCGGTAAGAACAACCATTTTGGAATAGGAGCCAAAGTGGAATTGCGCTCCAGGGAACTTTACCAAACAAAGGTTGTCACCGAACCAAACATGCATTTTGGTCTTGGATCACATTTGAAAGCCGACGTGGTGCGGATACTCTGGACAAATGGCGTTGCACAATATTTATATTTCCCCGGAACCGATCAGGAACTGCTGGAGGCTGAGGCTCTGAAGGGATCCTGTGCCTTCCTGTACACCTGGGACGGGGAGAAATATGTGTTTTTCAAAGACATGATGTGGCGAAGTGCCCTGGGTATGCCGCTTGGGATCATGGGTGCCAACACAGCCTATGCACCCGCCGACCCCTCGCAGGAATACCTGAAAATTCCAGGTGAAATGATGAAACCCCAGGGAGGCAAATACATCATTCAGGTGACTGAGGAGCTTTGGGAAACGGCCTACTTCGACAACCTCGAAATGGTCGCCATCGACCACCCTGCAACCGAGGAGGTCTTTGTAGATGAAAAATTTACGCTACCGCCCTACTCGAACGAGTACGAGCTTTTTGCGGTGCAAAAGAAGTTTTCGCCTGTGTCGGCCAACGATGGAGCAGGGACCGATGTGTTGCCATTGATTTTGAAAAAGGACGACCGGTACATTTCAAATTTCCAACTCGACGAATACCAGGGCATCACGGAAACCCATGATTTGGTGCTCGACCCTGGTAAAGATCTCCCCCCTGACGACGTTGTGCTCTTCATGAACGGCTGGATTTTCCCGTCCGATGCCAGCATCAATGTGGCGCTCGGGCAGTCCTCCAAGCTGGAGGTGATACCGCCCCAATTGCAGGTAATCAACAAAAAAGGGGAGTGGCAAACGGTCATTCCTAACATGGGTTTTCCCATGGGCAAGGACAAACTGATGATTGTAGACCTGAGCGGGAAGTTTTTGTCAAAAGACCGTCGGGTCAGAATCCGCACCAACATGCAGATTTACTGGGATGAAATTTTCTTTGCGCCTAAGGCGAAGCCAAGCAAGGTCAGAGCTTCCCGCCTTAAACCGATCGGAGCTGATTTGCACTACCGTGGCTTTTCGGCGCTGTACCGCAAAGGCGGTCGCTACGGCCCCCACTGGTTCGATTATTCTAAAGTCGAAAAGGGGCCGAAATGGCGTGACCTCATCGGGAGCTACACCCGTTTCGGGGAAGTGGTTTCCTTGCTCGCCGAGGTGGATGATAAATTGGTCATCATGAATTCCGGCGATGAAATGACAGTCTCCTTCGATGCCAATGTGCTGCCACCGCTGCCCGCCGGATGGAAACGGGATTTCCTGATCTACAGTGAAGGCTGGATTAAAGACGGAGACCTCAACACGGCTCATGGCAAGACGGTGGACCCGCTGCCTTTTCACGCCATGACGAGGTATCCTTACGGCAAAGAGGAATCGTTTCCTTCCGACGCTGAGCACCTGGAGTATTTGAAAAAATACAATACACGGAAGGTGAACACCAAGAATTTCAGGCGAGAAGTTTTTGAAATAAAATGACGACCTGGGCGATAGTTTCTGATCCGCTATACAACAAAAAAGCCTCATAGGTCTTTGACCTACAAGGCTTTTTTCAAAA
Organism: Bacteroidota bacterium; assembly: GCA_030147525.1. GTDB lineage: Bacteria > Bacteroidota > Bacteroidia > Chitinophagales > Saprospiraceae > UBA6168. The sequence goes on along the minus strand of JASBVF010000056.1, from coordinate 10,269 downwards.
ATAATCGTGATCCCGACAGGACTTATTTTTCATTTTTAAAATTATTTGTTTCTTCGTCAATTGCTTGATAATCAGTTAAAATCAAAATTTATTTTTCAAAATAAAGCAAAAAGTTGCAAATAAAAGCAATAAATGTTGTACCATTTGTTGTACCTATTCAGTAAATTTGAGGAGCAAACCGAAAAATAAAACAAATCATGGCAACCGTTACCCTTCTCCTCAAGAAAAACAAGCAAGACGCAAATGGCGAAATGCCACTTTACCTGAGAATTATCAAGGATCGCAAGACCAAATTCCTGTCACTTGGCATCAAGGTTCACCCTGAAGTTTGGGATGATCAAAAGCAGCGTGTGAAGAAAAAACATCCCAACTCCGTGCGCCTCAACAACTTCCTGGCTCAAAAAATTGCCGAAGCCGAAGGTGTCGCTCTCGAACTGGAAACCGAAAACAAAAGCATTTCCACCCTTTCCATCAAGGAAAACGTCAAAGGCAAAACCATCCCCAGTTTCCTGGAATACTTCAAAGAATCCAATGAGGCACTGAAAGATACCAATAAATTGGGCACTTATGCCCACAACCGCTCCGTCCTGAAAAAGCTGAAAAAATACCTGAAAGGAAAAGACCTGACCTTCGAAGAAGTCAACTACCACTTTCTCAAAAAATACGAACATTACCTCCGAAACAAATTGGGCAACACCACCAATACCGTCCACGCCAACCTGAAAGTGATTCGTAAACTGATGAACGCCGCCGTGCGGGAAGAAATCATAGAACCAGGGGTAAACCCTTTTCCACGGTACAAACTCAGTTGGGAAAACACCACCAAGGAATACTTGACCGAAGAGGAAATTAACAAAATTGAAAATCTGCCGCTCCCCGAAGACCAGGTCATCAACCACCATCGTAACCTATACATTTTTTCATCCTACGCAGGCGGCCTGCGTATCTCCGACCTGCTCCAACTGAAATGGCATAATTTCAACGGAACCCACATCACCGTTACTATGCAGAAAACCAAAGAACAGATTTCCGTCAAGCTTCCAAACAAAGCGTTGGTCATGCTCCAGCGGTATCTCAAACCAGACGCTAAGCCTACCGACTTCATTTTTCCCTTCCTCCAAAATGATATGGACTACTCCAAAGGTAAAACACTGTTCAATGCCATCTCCTCCAACACCGCCTACGCCAATAAAAATCTGAAAACTATCGCCAAAAAAGCAGGCATCGATAAGCACATCAGTTTTCACACTTCTCGCCACACCTTCGCTACCCGTGCCCTGCGGAAAGGCATGCGCATCGAGTACGTTTCAAAACTGCTGGGACACAACGCCATTAAAACCACCCAAGTGTATGCTAAAATCGTAAACTCGGAACTGGACAAGGCGATGGATATTTTCAACGACTGAAAGCATCAATTTTGAAAAACAATTTGTTTTTAAAACGCAGAAAACATCAAAAAGAAGCAAAATAACGCAGCATTTAAAAACAATTTGTTTTTATTTTATCCTTTCCATTATCTTTGGCTCCACAATACGCTATTAAACTTCCTATGATTAAACTTATAGTTCAATGAACGCAGTTATTTTAACCCAAACTCAATACGAGGACCTTGTCAACCACCTCGAAGAAATCAAGCAGACGCTCAAAGACCCTCAAAAGTCCTTCTCCGAGCAGTACCTCGACAACTCCGATTTTATTCGCATGATGAAAGTCTCCCCCCGCACCGCCCAGACCTGGCGGGACGAAGGACTCATCTCCTTCTCCCAGATCGGTAAAAAAATCTACTACAAAATCTCCGACGTCGAGGAGTTCATCGAAAAACATCACAAAAAAGCTTTCAAAACGGAGAAGTTCTGAGCCGGTTGTCATCCTCGTAGCGGATCTGCAACGTCTCGAACGAACAACCAGCAACGAACAACGTCGAATTCCTCTTTCACCATTAAATTTTTCAAGTCATGATCATCTCTGTCTTTCCATCCGGAAGGCAGGCAGCTTATTGTCTGCCCCTGCCCAACATCGTCCGGCACATCAAAACCGGCACTTACAAGGAAGTCGTCACCCTGGCCCGCCAGCATTACCGGCAAGCCGAAGGAAAACGCTTCCGGGAAGCGCTCGGCAACATTCCATCCTACTCTCCCGCAGGACATTTTAAAAGTTCCTTTCGGCCGAGCCGGTTGGTCAGCTTCAGCGGTTGCGTCCTGCTCGAAACTGAGCACATGCCTCCTGATTTGCTTTCAGAAGTTCGCCTGATCGTTGAAAACGACCCGCTCACGCTGGCCTGTTTTCAAAACGTCACCGGCGACCAGCTTCAAATCATCGTTCGCACCGGTGGCAGCATTAACAATTACCGGTTCCATTTTCACGAGCTGGTGGAGTATTACGAAATCCTGCTACCGGTCACAATGAGCTTGGAACATGACTACCCCTTTTGGCTGAACAAAATGTCCTTCGACCCGGAGGCCTACTACAATCCCGGAGCTTCCAGCTTCTTGGCTTCTCTTTACGCACCGCCACCCGAACCGCCATTTTTAAAAGACCTCATGGAGTCGCTCATTCCCGAAGACGTTCCGCCATCGAACGCCTCGCCGGTTCCCTTGTCTGCATGTTTCCCAACCATCCATTTCAACTGATGACCAATGTCCAACGACCGCAAACTGACCCTCTTCTACCACTTCAACAAAGTCGCCGGGCATCGCACCCTCGAACAACTGATCCAGGCGATCCAGGGCAATCACTTCAAAGACCCGGTTGCCCGGATCCGCCATTTGGTGGGCATTGGAAAAGACAAACAGGCCAACAACCTGAAAAAACAACTTCCCGCTTTCACCCCTTCCGGTCACTTCAACGGCGGTCGCACCCTCGAACATCTGGTAGAATACACCCAATTCCTCATCCTCGATTTTGACAAACTCGAACCCACCCAGCTTGAAAATCTGAAATCTGAAGCCCAGCAGGACCGATTCGCCCTTGCCGGCTTCACCTCTCCCAGCGGCAACGGCTACAAAATCATCGTCCAGGTGGAAAGCGACCAGAATCACCACATCGAAGCCTTCCACCAGGTCACCAAATACTACTCCGACCTGCTTTCCACCCTTCAGGGGGGAATCAAAGGGGGGTGTGGCCTTGACCACTCCGGCAAAGACATCACCCGCCTCTGCTTCCTCTCCCACGATCCGGACGCTTGGTACGACCCCAGCAAGGAAGTTTTTCCCGTCCTCCTCTCTTTTCATCCCGACCTTAAGTCGGGACCCGTCCACGCCAAATGTGTTTCTCATTCCCGAAGGGAACCCGTTCCATCCCAAAGTGCTTGTCATCCTCGAAGAGGACCCGTCCACGTTAAAAGTGAAAACAATCGGTCAACAGCCAATGGCCAACAGCTAACGACCATCCTCGGTCAAACCGAATCCCAATCCACCTACACCCCCGGCAACCGCAACAATTTCCTCTACCTCTTATCCAGCAACGCAAACCGTGCCGGCATCCCCGAAGCCGAAACCCTCTCCTTCGCCCAAAGCCATTTCAACGACCTCGATGACCGGGAAGTCCGCCAAACCATCAGTAGCGCCTACAAGCACCACGCCGCTGAACATGCCACCGCTGCTTGTCATCCCCACAGGGAACCCGTTCCATCCCAACCGAACAACGATGCCCCAACTCCCCCTCCACCGGGAGGGGGTCGGGGGGAGGCCGACTTAAATGACCTCTTATTAACAACCCCGCTCCTCGACTCCCAAATCTTCCCCAACCTCCCCTCCCCGCTCCTGGAAGGCTGCCAAGCCTTCGACGATCCCCGTGAACGGGACGTCTTCCTCACCGGTGCACTCGCCGTCCTTTCCGGCTGCCTCACCGGCATCGAGGGCGTGTACGACCGTCGCACCACCTACCCGAATCTCTTCGCTTTCATCATCGCCCCCGCCGCCAGCGGCAAATCTGCCCTCACCTTCGCCAAGCAACTCGGCGACGCCGTCCACAAAACCCTGCTCGAAGAAAACAACACCGCCATGCAGCAGTACCGCCAGGAACTCGCCGACTACAAACTCCTCATGTCCAACTACAAACGGGGCAAAACTCTGCCGGAAGAACCTGAAAAACCGCCCTTCAAAGTCCTCTTCATCCCCGCCAACTCCTCCTCCGCTATGGTTATCAAGCACCTGCGTGACACCGGCGGCACCGGCATCATGTGCGAGACCGAAGCCGACACCCTCGGCAACGTCCTCAAACAGGACTGGGGAGGCTATTCCGATCTGCTCCGCAAAGCATTTCATTTTGAAAAAATCAGCTACTCCCGCAAGGGCAGCCAGGAGTTTTTTGAAATTGACCAACCCCGTCTCAGCGTGGCCATCAGCGGAACGCCCAACCAAATCCTCAAACTTATCCCTTCCGTCGAGGACGGACTTTTTAGCCGCTTTCTGTTCTACTGCTACGCCGTCGAACCCAACTGGCGGGATGTTTCCCCTTCCACCGGTGGTATCAACTTAACCGAGCATTTCACCAAACTTTCAGAGGTTGTCCTCGAAATCCACCGTTTCACTGCTGAAAATCCCGCCCAGTTTCAGTTTGAAAAAACGCACTGGCAAATACTCAACCAGCGCTTCGGCCAACTGCTGCAGGAAACCAATGCCTTTTTCGGCACGGAAAGCCTGTCCAGCATCAAGCGCCTCGGCGCCATCCTCTTCCGCATCGCGATGACGCTTACCGCCTGCCGGCGTTTTGAAAATGCGGACGCCTCGCCCACCGTCACCTGCGATGACGTGGATTTTCAGACTGCCACCCACCTGGTGGAAGCCTACCTGCAACATGCGATGTTTTTGTTTGAAAAATTGCCGAGAGAGGCGGTGTCGGCGTTCAACAACTTGCCCAATAACAAGCGCCTGTTCGTCGAAAGTCTTCCGAATGAGTTCCGGAGAAAAGAAGCCATAGAGGCTGGCATCACATTCGACCTCAGCAGGGCCACCGTGGACCGAATGTTAGAGTCTCTGACCGGCAGCTACCTGGAGTGCACGCAACACGGCGTTTATACCAAGATGAGAAAGTTGAGAAAATGAGAAAGTTGAGAAAATTCTCACTTTTCTCATTTTCTCAACTTTCTCATCTTGGCAAAGGTTATTGGCTCGTATTTACCTTGTTTGCCCAGTTAGGGCATTAGGGAAAGCGGGTTATATGCAGTGTTGTCTCAAGTCATTTTCTACTTTATAGGTATGACTAAGTATTTCCATCCTTTGGGTAACTCCTTAACAATTGATTCCTCTAAGAGAAAGTTTTGATACTTAGGAATATCACCTTTAAATAATATCACCTTTTCCTTTTTGCCAAGAATTCCCTGCTTATGTAAAAAATCAACCCTTATAAACTCTTGGCTATATTGAAAGTTTATGCAATCAAGTTTTTCAAATTCCTCTACAAAAAATATATCTATCGAATCACCACTGAAGTTCTTCTCAATCTTAATTTCTGGACTTATGCTAAACACAGCATACTCTTTTTTTTCATCCTTTCTGTAAACAGCAAAATTAGGATTTTTGACATCTCCTCTAATTACAAATATCTGATATCCGCTGAAGGTTGCTGAATCAAGACTTTCTATAACTGAAATTCTTTTTTTAACGTCTTTTTCAATATTATCATCACATGAATTGAATAATGCGAAAAATATTATCGCAATTATTATTTTTTTCATGGTTTATTTTTTTAGTTTCTAAAAATATTGTTTCGCCCGGCATAAACTGTTTTCCATCCCATTCGCTTTGCGTAATATCTACCTAACTTTATCGAATATTGGTCGTCTGGAGCATCCCAACCTCCGTCTGTATTTAAATTGTTTAGATGAGCTCCTGTTAATGATAGCCATTCCGGGACTCCCATTATGTAGGTTGAAGCTCCCCACAAAAAATTCCCCATATTTCTAAAATTATGGGCTACAACTAAAAAAGTTCCACTTTCCGTCCTAACATCTGTAATAAATAAGTAATTTCTTCTTTCCCAGAAAAAATCTTTTTGAGAAAAATCAAAAGGAGCAGACCATCCAGAGCTACCAACATATAATGCCCACGGAGCAAAAGATTTCGGTTCAAATGCTGTCCCCAATGCCAATCTCGACCAAATCATAGGTTTAGTCATTGACAAAATTCGATTCGTTAATGGCTCAAGAGTTCCATTGAAAAAAATCGGTGCCCCATTACCATCAAAAACAGAATCTGTGGTTAAAGTTAATGGCGTAGTCTCAGGGTCAGCAAAAGTAAACTCATAATTAAACCCTTGCTTGTTCATGTTTTCTATTACTCCCCGAGGGCCTCCATTACATGTTTCCGTTCTCACAAATAAATTATTTGAATCAAAATAATAACAAGAGTCTGAGGTGAATGGAACAGGCTCTGGCACTGTTGATTCTTTACTTACCATCTGCCAATAAACAGTCCCGCTCCCATCACTGTTTCCAATAACCCCAATTAGTATCCCCAAATCAACATTTTCGGTGAGGAACTGATTTTTCAATCCCGTAAAGTTTGAACACTGTTGGCCATAATTGAAGGGATAAACTTTTATGGAAACATTGGAGAAGGAAGCATGTATTTTTGCTTTGAGTGAATCAATGGCTTCATCCAAATCGATCATTTCTCCATTAATTTCGATTTTGAAGCCGACTTCTTCTGCCCCTACAGCTTGTTGCGATTCGTCAATAATGCTTTTTACTTCCATGTCCAAAAGCCCTTCGTTAACGAGCAATGCCTCAAACTGTGATTTGCTGAAGGCACAGGGTGTGCATCCAGAAGCTGACCTTTGCTGCCTTTGTTGACCAAGGCAACATTGTTTAAGGTCAGAAACATAGTTGATTAGGGAATCTATGGTCCCTTTTTCTGCTAAATGATAACTATAGGGCGACTTATCGTTAGATAGGTGAATTGCGTTGGCTATCAATTCGAATTTCTGTATCAGTTCACTTCTTAGGGTTGCAGACAATTGGTCAATGCAATAGAAAATATCCTCATTTGGAAGGTTCAAGTCCAACCAAAACCTTGTGTGCACTCCATTTTTATCAGACTGTTTTCCAAACAGCAAATAATATTTGCTTTGCTGGCTCACAGTGCTTTTAACTTGTGTGAACACTTCGGGTATCCCTCCTTGCATTACTTCGTTGTGCAGGTAAAATCCGAATTCAAATATTTTGAATGAATCTTGGTAAATTGTTGGAAGGCTATCTAAAAGCCTGCATGAAGCTGTTTCAAGCAAATCAACTTGAAATTGCGATGAAGAAAATCCAGAGGCATCCTGTAATTGCTCGAAACAACTATTCTGGGTGTGCAAAATGTTGGTAATAAAAATGGTTACTCCGAACATCAAAATGGCTTTAAATTGGTTTGGTCTTTCCATTTTTAATTTTTTTTGATTGGAGACAACTGCTTAATAGCTGTGTATACCCCCAACCGCATTCTACTGTATCTGAATGATCACAGGTTGAGACAGAGGTGAGAATGCCCCGTCAACAAACTTTGCCATCACCTGGTAGGTCAGCGTTACACCCGATTGAGGGTTGACCGGAACATTCGGATTGATGGGTGCTACATAAACTCCCTGTGAGGGATTCCCGCCCGAATTACTGACCGTTGACGATGAGGTGTAAGTATTCTGCACCGTCACTTGTCTGAAGTCAAGGTCATAATCCACAAATGCAAACGTGAGGGATGAACCATAGGTGGCTGCCATCTGCCCTGCCTGCACTGCCGTGATGAATTGATAGGAGCGAATCGAATTCGTATCAATCCCTCTGAAAATCTGGAATCCTTCCAGGTCCGGATCTTTGAAATAATCCCATTCCAGTAAAACACGTGCAGCATCCGTTCCTGCGCCGGTCAACTGTCCGCTGAAATTCTGGATAGAATCACGGACGCCATTATCCACTGGTTTGGCTTTGATTACTTTGGAACTGGAAACCAACCCGGCATCATCCACTGCCAACAGCCGGTAATCCCACCAGTTTCGAACAGACGCCGTTGAATCCGTAAAGCTGCGGACAGCATTACCCGGATAAAAAGACAACAAGACTTCCCAGCCTGGTCTTCCGTTGGGTTTTCTTTGGAATTCGTAAGACACCACATCCCCGCTGCTGCTCAGCGCCCAGTTAAAATGCACTTTGCCCGGTTCGGCCTGGACATTTGTTATGTTCGGTGGCGCCGGAGGGATAATGTCTGGCCGGACGACCGTACAGGATGGCGATAGCAAGGAAGCATTTTGCCTCAAGTCGAGGGCTTTCAAAGCGAAATAAACTCGCTCGGTCAGGGTCATCAGATTAATGGTGTATTTAAAAGTCGTATCGGTAACCCATGATCCGGTCACCTGCTGAAACAGGCTGTCCGGATTGTTTGACATAAAAACCCGGTAGCCCATCAGATCGGCTTCCGCATTTTTAGCCCAGGTTAGCGTCACAACACCGTTTTTATCGCAAACACCCGATAGTCCTGACGGAGGAGCAGGTGGAATGGTATCTTTCGGTTGCCCAAGCAAAACATTGGAGGCAAGTTCATATCCGTTCTCATCCTCAGATTTTATCTTGTAATAATTCACCGGATAAGGCTCCGTATCTGTAAACTCACGGATCGAAACGCCCAGCATATTTGGGTTTATTTTCACAAACGTGCTGTCGAGGTTTTTTGACCGGTAAATATCGAAGCCTGTGATTTTACTTTCAAGGTTCGATGGAAAATCCCATGTTATCTTCAAATCGCCATCTGTAACTGCGTCCGTCACTTTCAAAATCACCGGATTGGTTCCCAATGGAGAGGGTACGCCTTTCACATGCACGGTATCGGAATAGGGTCCCATGATCCCGAACGGCGACTTTCCCTTTACACGGTAAACGTAGGTCACACCATTGGCAGCAAGTGAATCGTAGAAATGCGCATTTTCCGCATTGGCCGTTAGCGAACTTGAAAATACCAGCGGGAGATCATGGGCAGGTTGAAATGTGGAGCCTCCATCGGAAGATTTCTCCACACAATAACTTGTGTATATATCATCGAGGCCAGTTTTGCTCCAACTCAGCACAACAGTTCTGTCGCCTGGCATCGCTTTCAACTCAACCGGGGCGGGAAAAGTATTACTACCACTTGTTGCGATTACCACGATAGCTTTTTTAACTACTGTCAGGGAATCAGCGTTATTGATGCTGATTGTGTAAACATATTCCTTGCCTGAACTGACCGTTGAATCTTCATAACCAAGCCCCATGGACTTTGCCACGGGCAATGAATTATCCGCCGCAAACAGGCTGAATCCAAAGCGATTTTCACGCTCCGCAGTCAGGTTTATCATGTCCGTAAACGATAAACTGTCGTAATTGACAATTTCGAGGCTATCACCGTAAAGCAAACCCGCAGCCACACCTGCCATCGCATTGGTATCTGCCATCGATTCCCACTGCGCTTCCGGAAGCGGAAGTAACAGGGAATCCAGCACAACGATGCTCTGCAATTGGTCACCGATGTTCAAAGCCACGCCGTTATCTTTCACCGTCCTTCGTTCCAACCGGTACCCATGTTCAGCGCCCCATTGCCAGGTTTCAAAATCAAGCGGCGCCCACCTGACAATGACCTCGCTGCCGGTGTATAGAGCCTTGCCGCTTATTTTCAAAGTATCAGGTTGATAGCTTTGGGCTGAAATTGAAAAGCTCGTTAGCAGGCATAGCAGCAGCATGCCCGTTGGTTGAAATGTTAACGGTTTCATGATATTGGTTTTTAATATTTGGAAGTGATGGAGCCAGGAAGATTATTGAAAAATATATCAACACATATTCCTGGCCCCTTAATTCATACAATTGGCCAAGGCCAAATTATGTCCAAAGTAATGTGGTTTGCGAAAGTGCCTGGTTTTGAACAAAATCAGTGCGTTTGCCTACCGGCCTACTTGCAAACTCGCCTACTCTGGTTGTAAAGGCTATTTAATGTATGACAATCCGCTTTACCACCGATCTGCGTTCGTATGACACCTGTACAAAATAAAGCCCGGCGCCTACTTCATCTATCCACAACGTTTCTCCGGTTGAAATACCCTGCCAGCTCTTCACTACTCTTCCCATCCTATCGACGAGCTTCACATCAAGACCCGTAAACAAATTGTTAGATTGTACAAAAAAACTGGTTCTATATGAAAACCTGTGGGTAAGTCAATTTTAGCTTTCCGCACAGGAAATAAATCATATTGATGAAATTGTTGAGATTTCGATAACCCCTTGCACGCTTTTTAGCCAATTGTATTTTTGAATTGATGCCCTCCAAA
>JASBVF010000023.1 GCA_030147525.1 Bacteroidota bacterium | reverse complement strand
CGTACTTGTCTATCCCCTGAGAATGAAATGTGATCGTTTTATTGACAGAATAATCGGCATTTGTGCTGGTCTTTGGAATTACAAACTCAGCTTGAACATCGCTTGAAAATCAGCTACTTATGCCCCAACAAGTCTATTCTTGTTAGAAACCAATCCTTCGACCCTGAAAAAACCAGCAGCCGGAGGCTCTACAATCACCTGAAAAGAATTTTGTCCCTTTATTTCCGTGTTGAAAAAAAACAAAATCAGCGGCAATAAAAATCTGGTCTTTAGCAAGTTCATGATAGTAGTATTATAAATGAACAAAGGCAAACATCTTTCCAGTGTTTGCCTTTGCTGTGATAATTTTGCCATTTAACTTGTCCGGTTATAGCTACTGCTCACCGCAAAAACCGGTAAGTCATCTTCACCAAAAATATATTCCGCCCCTGCTGATCGAAGAGGTTGTCGAACAAACTCGTGTGCAGCGGCCGGTCCAAGTCGCCGAATGCATCCGGTGTGTTGCCCTGCGACCAGACGAGGTAAATCTCCGAGCCGGGGATGTATTCCCAGCGTACCACGAGGTTGGAGCGGAACTGCACGAAGTTAAAGTCCGGTTTGTCAAAGGTATAGTCCGTCACGCCGTCCTGGTTTTCATCCACTTTAAAACGGTCGCTTTCGAAGCTGATCTCTCCCGGCGTAAACCGGTGAAAACGCTTGCTGAATTCCTTGTTCAGCGGATCGGTGACATAGCCGAAATCCTGGTATTTCGGGCGGGTGATGAAAGGCTGGCCGTAGTACTGCACCGTCAGGTCGGGTGTGATGTTGTAGTTGAAACGCAGGGTGAAACGCAGCGTGTTCTGCTCCACAGCACTGACGATGGTGCGGGTTTCGCCGTTGTAATTTACCTCGGTCACCCATTGATCCTGCTTGCGCCAGAAGCGATTGTAGCCGGTGCTGAAACTGATGCTCATGGCATCCAGCGGCTGCGCCCGGAGGAACAGCCCGACGTCGTTCACCCGCACGGTTTTATCAAAACCCCAGGCGTTGAACATATCTATCCCTCCGAAAAACTTCTTGCGGGAATCGCTGCTGAAGTAGCCGAACTGCGCCATGCCCGGCGGTTTGCGCAGCGACGAACCGCCCCGGAGGGCATTGTTTGAAATATCGAGCGGATTGTAGGTAAGCCCGCCGCCAAGCTGCCAGTTGTTTTGGAAATTGGCATGGGCGTTCGTATTGAATGTCTGGCCGAGATACTGCCCGCCAAAGTCCCACTTTGAATAGTGGTTGTAGTTGATGCGAAACTGGCGGAATACGGAAAATGATTTTGGAAAATGGTAGCCAATCCAAGTAAAATGGTTGATCTCGTCGGCAGTTTGCATGAAGCCGATGTCGTTGAGTTCGAGTTCAGGCGAGCGCCAGGTGACGCCGGTTTCAAACTTTAAAACCTGCCCCAGCTTGCCGGATTTGCCGCCGAATTTAGCCAGCGAGAGCGTACCGCCGTGTCCGGTGAGCGAGGTTCGGGAGTCGTCCACGTTCACGTGATCTGCGTTGGGCCGCTGAAAGAGGTGGCCGAAGGAGGTCTGGGTAGCAGCGATGGCCGTTTCCGAGCCTTCCACCCTGCTGAAAATTCCCCTTGCCCGGAAGTTCCAGGTGCGGTTTTTCCAGAAATGCTGAAAATCCACCCCGCCGGAGTAGGCACTGCCATGTAAAATATCCGTCAGCTTGTCGTCCCGGTTCACGGCGGTAAAAATGCCGCCGATGACGGTATTCGCCCCGTTGATATCCTTCTGCACCCGGCCCACGAAATAGCTCGTGAATGGCTCCACGACTTCCCTGCGGCGTTCGCCATTGTTGTCGATGACGGCTTTTTCCTCCTGCGTCACGCTTTCCAGCAGACCGATACTCCAGCCATTTTTGGTTTTACCGCTGAATTTGGCAGCGCCGAGGATGGAGGCGTTTTGCGGGATGTCAACATATTCTCCATTAGCGAGGTGGGGACGACCATGAGGCGAACCACCGATACGGCGGGAGTAAAACAGCAGGTCGCTGTCGTAATCGCCGCCTGCCTGTGAGCCTGTGATTTGAAAATCGAAAATATTCCGGCTTTCGATGAAAAACGGGCGGCGCTCGGAGAAGAAATTCTGAAACCCATCGATGCGCACGGCGCTCGGGTCTGCCTCCACCTGCCCGAAGTCAGGATTGATGGTGAAATCGAGGATCAGGTCGCTCGTTACCGCCACTTTGCCGTCCACGCCAACCGTCAGTTTGGAATCGGAGCCATCGGCAAACGGGTTGCCTTCTTCTTTTTTAAAACGCTCGGTTTGCGCCACCACGTAGGGCGCTATTTCGATCTGCCGCTGTGGCGGGATGCCTTTCAGGCCGTGTAATTCGCCGAAGCCGCTCACCCAAACGCCGGCATTCCGGGGAATGTGCTGCCAGGTGGAGCGCTCCTCGTGGCGAAACAACCGCCGCATCACCTGAATGCCCCAAACCTTGTCTTCTTCGTCGCCGTAGCGCAACTGGCTGAAAGGAATTTTTGCTTCTGCCGTCCACCCGAGCGAGTCCACATGGGTTTTGGCAAACCAGATGGGATTCCAGCTCGTGTCCCAGTTTTCACCATTGTTTGAAATAAATTCATCGTTTCTGACGCCCGACACGGACAGCGTGAAGGAAAACGCCGTTCGCAGATCGTGGTAGCTGTCGATGTTGATCTCGACCCAGTCGCCGGGGAATTCATCCCGGCGCCCCATGCGTTGCACGATGGAGTCTGGCGCCGTGTCATGCGCCCGGTAGGCGACATAGAGAAATTTATCGTCGTAAAGGATTTTGAAATTCGTTTGCTGGGCAGGTTCAGCGCCGTCATCAGGCTGAAACTGGACAAAGCCGCCACCCCATTCGACGGCGTCCCAGGCGGATTCATCTGGGATGCCGTCCAGGTCGATACCAGAACCTTGTAACGCTTTGGTGAAATATTTTTTCTTTTCAACAGGAGGATCGCCGGGGCCGTTTCCGGCAAAGGCAGTGAATACGCAGATTGTCAATCCTGTGAGCAGGCAGGTAATTTTTTTCATCACATTAAAGTCGGTGGTTACGCAAAAGATTGTTTTCAGGGGCAAAGACAAGGCAGTAAGGGAGGAGTTGCAAATTTTATTGGCCGGGCACGTTCATTTTTCGATTAAACAGCAACCTTTTCAGAAATCATCGGCTTTCGCTCAACCGCTCTTTAAGGTGAAATAGGTTTTTGCCATTTCATTTGACTCCCGGAGTGGCCGGGTTATCTACCCGGCGAGGTCTCAAAAGCATCGCCG
>JASBVF010000044.1 GCA_030147525.1 Bacteroidota bacterium | reverse complement strand
GGCCGTTGCCGTTCAGCACCAAGCTGCCCTGGTTCAGGTTCAGCGAACCTTGAATCGTCAAGTCTGAGCTGAGACTAACGTCGCCGTTGGTCTGATTGATCGTAAAAATATCCAACTCGGCGCCGCCTTGCGTGAAAGCGAGATTCACATTTCCGCTGCCGTTCAACATGATATCTGCATCAGCGTCTCCGGTGATACCGGCGCCTGTCTGCGTGTCGATGTTGCCGTTCAATGTCAGGCCATTGCCGTTCAGCACCAGACTGCCCTGATTCAGGTTCAGCGATCCTTGGACGGTCAGGTCTGAGCTGAGGCTAACGTTGCCGTTTGTTTGGTTGATCGTGAAAACATCCAATTCGGCACCGCCCTGCGTGAAAGCAAGGCTAACGTTACCATTGCCATTCAGCATGATGTCCGCATCAGCGTCACTGGTGATACCGGCGCCTGTCTGCGTGTCGATGCTGCCGTTCAGGGTCAGGCCATTGCCGTTCAGCACCAGACTGCCTTGATTCAGGTTCAGCGATCCTTGAACGGTCAGGTCTGAGCTGAGCGATACATCGCCGTTGGTTTGGTTAATCGTGAAGGTGTCAAGCAATGCGCCGTTCGACGTGAATGCAAGGTTTACATTGCCACTGCCATTCAGCAGAATGTCTGCATCAGCATCGCCGGTGATACCAGCACCTGCCTGCGTGTCAATGCTGCCGTTTAGTGTCAGGCCATTGCCATTCAGCACCAGGCTGCCTTGGTTAAGGTTCATCGAACCTTGAACGGTCAGATCAGAGCTGAGAGAAACGCTACCGTTGGTTTGGTTGATGGTGAAGGTGTCAAGTAATGCACCGTTTTGAGAAAAAACGAGACTGATATTACCAGACCCATTCAGCGTGAGGTTGGCATTGGCATCGCCGGTGATGGAAGCCTGCGCCGAGGTTTCAGAAACTCCGGACAAGGTAAGTCCGTTCCCGTTCAGGGTTAGCTGCCCCATCATAAGATTCAGGGTATCGGTCACCACGATATCCCCGTTTAGGACCAGCGAGTCTGTCGCACCGGAAAGGTTGACGGTCAGATTTGCGATGGTATCCACCAGAATTTCATCGCCGGTGGTCGTGCTGCCACCTGAGTACAGTAAATTGACAGCACCCATCGTTTGCAATGAACCGTTGCCTGTAACCAGGGATCCATTTTCAATTTGAATGGTGGAGCCGGCACTGAGCATGACCTGCCCACTGTTTTGAAGAGACATTTCGCCAGCCATCAGTTTCAGCATGGAATTCACATGCAGAGAACTCTGAAGGCTCAGCGATGTACTCATCGTTTCAAAAATACCACAGGCAATATCGCCGGTAGTAACGACAGAACCCATTGCTCCGACGGTAAGCTCTTCGACTAGAAGGGTTCCCGTACCGGCAAGGGTTCCGGCTGTGATCGTCAGGCTGTTGCCCGTGCTTTCCAGCGTGCCGGTCAGCGTCATTACTGCCAGCGGGTTATTCATTTCTACATCCACATCCATGTTCACGGTCACTCCGGCAGCGATGATAATTTGGTCTTCACCGCTGATGGTGGTGCCGGGTGCGTTGCCGCCCCAGGTAAGGGCACTACTCCAGTTTCCGGAAATTACAGCTGTGTAGGTGGTGGAATGCGCCACAAGCGGCGCTAAAAAAAGAAGTGAAAATAGCAGAGCAATCTGCATCAGCCTTTGGGTTGATTTAAACGTCATAGGACTACGGTTTTTGAAGATAGATGATAAAAGATGAACATACTGAATTGTCTGTCAGCAAGTTAGATCGTGCGCTATCCAAATTTTATCATCATCATTTTTGTTAAAAATTTAAAGGCAACGAGGGGGGTGGGGTTCCGTTGCCTTTTTTTCATGCACAAAAATGAGGATAAGAGGCGCCCAAAACGGCCGCATCTGATTTTTGGAAAGATTCGGGAAAAAAAAATGTATGACTAAAAAACCGGTTATATCCTTTACGAAAACGCTATGCCTGCCCCGGTTTTCACAGTTATCTAAGTTTGAAAAACCCAGGATTATCCTCGCCAACACTACATTTTCCCGAAACTCTGCCCACATCAGATGAGAGCAGCTCCCGCCTGTCCGGCCGGTAATTTTGTTCCGTCAAACATTTTCATTCACCACTCAAATTTTTCCCGAATCATGAAATTTCGATTTTATACCCTGACCCTTTTTCTGGCCTGGTTGCTGGTTGGCGGCGTGTTTGCGCAGCAAAAAATCAAGTTCAGCGACCATCCCGTCACGCCCGGGCCGGACGGCATCGTGCGCTGCGCTTCCATGGAGGTGGATGCAATCCGCCGTTTGAACAACCCCAACCTCGGCACGATGGAAGATTTTGAAAACTGGCTGGCCCCAAAAGTGCGGGAATACGAGCAGCAGGCCGCACAGAATCGCAACGCTGTCATCATCACGATTCCGCTGGTGGTGCACGTGCTGCACAACGGCGAACCGGTGGGCTCCGGCCCCAACATCACTGATGCGCAGGTGCTCTCGCAGGTGCAGGTGCTCAACGAAGATTTTCGCCGCATCCTCGGCTCACGAGGCTGGAACGACCACCCGGCCGGCGCCGATGTGGAAATAGAATTTTGCCCCGCCACTGTCGACCCTTGGGGAAATCCCACCAATGGCGTCAACCGGGTAAACATCGGACAGGATGGCGCTACCCGTGACGACCTGGAGGGCACGATCAAACCCACCACCATCTGGGACCCCAACCAGTACATGAATATGTGGTCGGTCAAATTCGCCGCACCTGATAACAACCTGCTTGGCTACGCCCAGTTTCCGGAAGGCAGCGGCCTCGCCGGTATGCCCGCCAGCGGTGAAGACCCCAACACCGACGGAGTCGTCATCCGTTACCTTTCCTTCGGAACGTCCGACCTCGACGACGGCACTTTCCAGCTCGATGCTCCCTACGACCTGGGCCGCACGGCTACCCACGAGGTGGGTCACTGGGTGGGGCTGCGCCACATCTGGGGCGATGGGCTGGGTTGCAACCTCGGCATTGCGCCTCCCGGTTGCAGCTGCCAGCAGGACGACTACTGCGAAGACACGCCCAATTCCGATCAGGCCAACTATGGCTGCCCGGAGGATAAAACCTCGCCCTGCGATTTGCCAAATTTGACCAGTGACATGATCGAAAACTACATGGACTACACCGATGACCCCTGCATGAATATTTTTACCAATGATCAAAAATCGAGGGTGCATGCCGTCATGGCCAACTCGCCTCGGCGCAAGGAATTGGTCAATTCCACTGCCTGCTCAGGGCCGAAACCTTACATCTCTTTTGTAAATACAAACTCGACCATTGCCGAAGGCACCAGTTGCGAAGTAAAAACAGTGAGCCTCGAAGTACAGATTTCACAGGCGCCGACGGCAGCAGCGACGGTCAGTTTTGCCACGAGCGGCACAGCCGTGCAGGGTCAGGATTTCACTGTGAGCCCTTCCACGCTGACGTTCCCGGCGGGCTCCGGCGCCAGTCAGTTTCTCACGCTGACCATTTTTGAAGACGGCGTGGTAGAATCGGATGAATTTTTCAGCATTGAAATCAGCCAGGTAAGTACCACGGGTGATGCACTGCGGTCACTGACCAACTTCCGGCACCTGGTCAACATTCTCGACGACGATTTTTCACCGGAAACGGCCGGCAACCAGCCGCAGGTGCTGCTTTTCAGCGAAAGCTTCAACACGCTGGGGGCAGGCTGGACAGCAGTGACAGCGCCGGGTTCAGCCGTGCAGTGGCGCATCGGCACGCCACCGCTGGGTTTGGGTGGTAATTTTAACGCCTACATTTCACCCACCAACCTGCCGGGCAATTTGTACATCTACGATCAAAACGCTTTCGGCTCGGCCAGTCTTGAAAGCCCCTCCATCAATGCCGCCAATGCAACGAACCTGCAACTCTCGTTTACCTACACCTGCTTCGGCGAGCCGGAGTACGACTACGGCACGCTTTGGTACTCCAAAAACGGCGGCCCCTGGACGCAGTTTGGCCCGGAAGAGCTTTCCGGACAGGCTATCCCAACCAACCTGACGGTGCCACTGCCGCAGGATGCAAACAACTCGTCGAACCTGCGCATCGCCTTCCGCTGGGACAACGACGAACTGCTCGGCGGGCACCCGCCCTTCAGCTTCGACAACGTGGAACTGAGGGCAACTGCCGGTGCTCCCGCTGCCGTGCAAACCGCCGTGAATGCAGGCGCCGGGGATGAAAAACCGCTTGGGCCCAACGCCACCGTACATTTCTTCGACCCTGCCAGCGGCAAGGTGATGGCTACGGTGAAAAACAACAGCAGCTACGACTACGGTTGCGTGAATCTCGCCGTGGACCGGAGCAATGCGTCCGCAGGCAGTCCGGCGGTCGCTTTTTGGAACAATAATCCGGCGAATGCGCTCGCCGCCAAAACTTTTTTCCTGGAAACCGAAAACAGTAATCCGCCCGCCGGAAGCACGCTGACTGTCACGCTGTTTTTCACAAAAACTGAAATCCTGGCTTGGGAAACTGCCACGCAGCAATCGAGAAGCAACCTGAAACTGGTGAGCGTTTCAGGCCAGCCTGTCGCTGCCGTCACGCCGTCGAACGGCAGCAGTTTCAACATCTCGGTGAGTAGTGCAGGAGTGAGCAATTTCACTGCTGCAGCTTTCAAAGTGAGTGCCACGGTTCCGGCGTCAGCAGGCGGATTCGGAGCGGGTGTCCCGGGTGAAACGGCAAATTCGCAGGCATTGGCAGGTAGCGGCAGCCAGATTTTTCCTGCTGTTTTTGAAAACCCTGAATCACTCGTCACGGCCGTATTCCCCAATCCGGCAAAGGACCGGCTGACGGTCACGTATCGCTTCGACGGCGAGTTTCCCGTGGAATTTCAACTGCAAAACCAATTGGGCCAGCAGATGAATGTGCCGGTGAATATCGAACCCGCCCGTGCCGATTTTCAGACAAGTTCGCTGCCGGATGGCATCTATTTTCTGGTGATCCGCCAGGGTGCGACGATGGAAACGAAGCGGGTGATCGTGCAGCGGTAGCAGACGCAGGCTGGAAAGTGGAGGAGCTTGACTTCTCCACTTTTTTTCCCATGCTCGCAGGCATATCAGATTTGCCCGGAGGATGGGGAGATTTTCCGCATTTTTGTCATGTCAATAAAAAACAAAAGCAAACAATCTTTAAGCTGATTTCCAGCCCTCTATGTTTCGTTCTTAGAAATCGTGTCAGATCGCCATGAATTTATCCTCCGAACGGTCAAAATTATATATGGCGATAATGGAGTCTTTGATGCCTGGCCAAGTGCCGGGCGTCAATTCTCCTTCCAGCAGTTGAAAAAATTGAGATTGAAATAATGAGTTTAATAATTGCTGGGGCTGCCGCCATCTCGTGTTCTCCAGGTACACAAAACTCTCTTTCACCCCCTGCGGCAGCCCGGCATTTTTTACAAAAAATTATCGCTCATATTCCATAAACCCGGTGGGATGAAATGATGTGAGCCGAAGGGCCCGTTATTTTCACCCGTCACCAAATTTTATCGCCATGATCAAAAATGCTTTTTTCCTTTTAGCTGTCTGTTGGTTAGGAACTTCCTGCGCACCCAAATACGGTTGTCCGTATTTTACGGAAACACAGGTGAAACCACAGACCGAAATCCAGCCAGCGCAAACAGTTTCATTCATGAACGAAGCGCTGCCGGAAAGTTCCGCATCCACTGAAAATTTCTGTGAATAATTAGTAAGTGTCTCTAAAATGACAGCGGCAACAAAGTGTCCACTTTGTTGCCGCTTTTTTTTTTTTGAAACGAAGTCGAATCCTTTCGCCCACTATTAAAGTTGGGCCAGGTAACCTTCAATCTCTCCGGTAAGCACCGGCCCCAGTTCGAAGGAAGCATCGAGAGCCGCCTTCAGGTATTTGCGGGCTTCCTGCTCATTTCCGGTTTCTTTTAAAATCACACCGGAGTGAAAAAGGGCAGCCGGTTCTTCCGTCTGTTCGATCACATGCTTTTTTAAAATATCCACGGCCTGCTGCTTTTCACCGTCCCGGAACGACGCCCAGGCCAACAGCGAGTAGGACATGGGGTGCGGGCGCTCCTCGATTTCTGCCTGCGCAATGGCGAGGGCCTCGGGTGTCCGTTCAGCCATGTCGCTCATCAGTTCGCAGAGATAACTTTTGTACATATTTCCGTAGATCGGATTGCTCGCTTTCGCAATGAAAGCCTGGCGAAGATCCCGTGCTTCCTCATCGTTGTTTTCAAAAGATGCGATTTCAGACAGCAACAGATCGTAATCAGGCACAGGGTGGATCGACTGCAGAAAACCCAGGATGCGCCTGGCTTCTGCCGTATTTTTATCATGTGAAAACGCAATCCAGGCAATACCTTTCAGCGAGTGCAGGTCAGCGGGATTATACGAGAGTGCTTCGAGGTAAGTGCGGTAAGATTTTTCAATCCTGCCGTCGTGGCCGTACATGTCGGCCAGGTTGGAAAGTGCCCAGTTGGTAGTGGTCACGGAGCCGGAGGACCTGGCGAGGGCGGCGGCTTTTTCCATGCTTTCGATGGCCGCTTCGAGGTCGCCCTGTTGATCGAGCATTTTCACCTCCCGGATGAGGTAATCGAAGTGGCTGTCGGAAGCCACATCTTTCAGCAGGAAATGCGCAGTGAAAAAATCGCCCCGCTCCAGCTTCACATCGGTCAGCATGAGCGAATTGGCGAATTTTTTTTCGCCGGTTTCGTAAGCCTGTGTAATGTAAGTTTCGGCCTCCCGGAAAGCATGGCGGGTGATTGCGTTGGCTGTCAGTGCCTGCAAAACGCCCACCTGGCCGGGAATCCGGGCATTCACCACGTGCAGCAGACTGTCGGAACGATGCAGTTTTTCCACATCGCCGGTCAACTTGAAATCAGCAGCGTACAGCCCGGCAAGTTTTTTCTGGTAAACAAAGTTATCCGGCACCGAAGCCAGTTTATCTTCCCAGAATCGGGTTTGGGTGTTCGATTCCTTTCGGGCTTTTTCGAGGTGTTCTTTTGTCATAAAAGCTTCGTAATCAGCAGGTTTAACTACTCCAGAAGCTGATTGAATATAAACTAATGCGGCGATGGCTGCGATGGCAATGGTGGCAAAAATTATTTTTTTCATTGTTGATTTTTTTAAAAATTTAGCTGGATTTAGAAGTCTGAAAAGTTCTGTCTCTGCCTGCATCATCCCCTCGCTCCACACTTCTTTGAAAATATTTAGCCGGACAGGTGGCCCTGTCCGGCTAACAAAGCGACTAACCAAAAAAACATTAATGTGGACTTGCGAGGTATGGGAACGTAGTCAGGAACGCCTTGTCGTTGGCGCTCACGTTGTCGTCCGTCAGTTGCGGATTGGCAGTACCGTCAGGTCCGCCGAACAGCAGCAACAGTTCCACGGAGATCACGTCGTCGGCCAGGCGGCGGCCGGTGAGTACGTTCGTTCCGTCAAAAAAAGTAGTAGTTCCGGAGGTAGACACGTTTAGCACGTCAGTAGCCAATACACTGGTAAAAGTTGTGGCATCGAGGCCGAGTGCGTTAGTAGTGTAACCGTCGTTGAGTGCGAGCAGTCTTTGCTCAAATTTAGCGGCAAACTTACCGCCCATTTCCGACGGAATTGTCGTGTTGAAAGCATCCTTGTCTGCGGATGTTACAAAAACCGTGTTGATAGCCGGGCGACCCATTTGGTCTTCCTGCATGTACACGGAGTTGTCGGCAGGTGTTACGTCGTCGTCTTTATCACAAGCGACGAACAAAGTGGAAACGGCTAATAAAACCAGGAGTCCGAATTGACTGATATTTTTCATGATCTGAATTTTTTAGAAATTTTTTTTAAAAGTTGAATAAACCGATCGTTAAAGTACCTGACGAAGCGAGGCATGGAGATACCAGGTTGATCGTCAGGCATTTAACGATCAATCAATTCAAAAATCTGCGTTTGATTAAACTGAATTAATGGCGACTGGAGCGATGCTTAGATCTTCCTTTTTGTGGTCACCCAGGTGTTGAGGGTAGCTGCTGAGCCGAGCATATTCTTGGGTACTTCCACGACGACTGACATGACATTCGTGCCAGCAAATGTGTCGTTTCCGGGATTGTTGAATCCGGTTGCATTGCCGGCGATGATTTCGCTGTAGCGGGCAAAGTCAAAGAAAAACGGGTCGTCACGTGGACCTGCAAAAACCTTCATGCCGTTGGCTGATCCGATGGATACGGACTGGTTGTAGACAGTGATGTCTGTGCTGGTAACGGGTCCGCTGGTTTCGATGCGGCTCATGGTGCCGGTCGTGGCAGGCTTCACCGGACCATAAACATTGACTTTTCCGTCTTTGAAAACAGCCTGGATAACGAGGTCTTCCACATTGTCGCCAGTGTTGTCGATGTTGAATTCCACCATCACATTTTCATCAAACCTGGCTCCGGCAGTAGCCGCCGGATCGAGCAAACCCTGGAGGTTGGCCACGAAAACCATGTTGCTCGAATTTTCAGGGCTTTGGAAAGCGTAAAAATCCGTGATGTCAGAGGAGGTAGAAGCAACGGCTGGCGCATCGATGTGATCGGCAGCCCAGATAATTCCTACAGAAGCTGCGACAATGGCGAGCGCTGTCAGGAGCAAATTCTTCTTTTTCATTTTTTAGTTAGATTTAAGAATGAATGAATAACGTTTACATTCACACTTACGGGAATTTTGGGGTGATCGGTTTTCCAATGTTTAACTTTTTTTGAAAATAAATTAAACAAACAACGTTTGAGCATAAAAAAAACAGGCTGCGGAGTATCCCGCAAACCTGCTTTTTCAAAAGAAATTATTGGAAGTTGGAAATTGAGAAATTCCGTTTATCACCAAAAATTTCTCAATTTCCAAATTTCACCTCTCCCCTACTCCACCATCAGTTTTTTCGCAAAATGCCCATCCCGGGTTTTTACGCTCACCAGGTAGATGCCTGAGGGGAAGGCTGCCACATCGAGTTCGATGTTTTCACCACCGAATGCCATGCGCCGCTCGTTCCACATCCGCTGGCCGTTCAGGTTCATCACGGAAATTTCAACCGGCTGCTCCTCCTCGAAGGCAGGCAGGGAAACTGTCGTACGGCTGCGGGCGGGGTTCGGGTAAATGGTCAGCTCATCGCCCGGCGACACCTGACCGACCGGTTGCGGAGCACCCAACGGCAAGAGGCTGGTTTTCTTCGCAACCACTGCACTTCCCAGCTTGCCGGTAACAGTTCCGGTGAAACTGCCGGCAATGACCGTAGCAGGCGTTTTGAAAATATTGGTGTAGGTTGTCACCGCTTCCACAGTATTGTTGGCTTTCGCCAGACTGATACTCGCCGCCCTTGTTTTGAACAGATTTAA
This sequence comes from Bacteroidota bacterium, assembly GCA_030147525.1. Taxonomy (GTDB): domain Bacteria; phylum Bacteroidota; class Bacteroidia; order Chitinophagales; family Saprospiraceae; genus UBA6168. The sequence continues at coordinate 126,638 of JASBVF010000044.1, read as the reverse complement.
ATCAGTGCGGCTCGTACCCGACGCACTCTCATAGCCGTTCAATTCATCCTGGGTGTAGTAAAGCGTGATGTCAACGTTGGCATTGTTGCTATTGGATGCCGGCTCGATGCGGATGGCCTTCGAAGCGGACATGCCGCCATTGTACCAGCTTTCAGCGCCGGAACCTGCCCGCTCGACGAAGAGCGTGGTGCAGCCAAAATCGTGGCTCGTGTTGTTTTTGATTTTTGCTAAAAGCTGGCCGTCGTTAGCGCTGTAAAAATAGACTGTTGCGTTAGGCCCCAGGTCTTCTTCGCCTGAATCGGCAAGGTCAGACTCCACCCGGCGGGTGCTGGCGTTGATGCGTACTTCGTCAAAACTGAAGCTGTAAGCCGTACCCACGAGCGGGTCGTTGATCCAGCGCCATCCGAGGTAAAACTGGCGGTTGTCGAACAGGTGGCTAAGGTTGGCCTGGTAAGTTCCCGATGCAGGTGTTGCACCGAAGTTGTCGCCGACAAACACATCGCCGGTTTCAAAGAAATTCACGCCATCGAACGAGTAAACCAGGGCAGCATAATCAAACGGAGCACCTCCGCCGATGGCCACGTCAGTCTCACCGCCGGCCGTCCAGTCGAAAGAAACAGAGACATTTGAAAGCCCCCGTGCATCAACGAGGCCGGTGTGCAGGATGAGGTCGGTAGAATTGTTGTTCCCTTCGTAATTCGGCGCAATACCGGTGAGGCTGATGAAAGCCCGGCCGATGTAACCGCCAAATTTCCAGGTGTTCAGGCTGCCCACATTCGTTTTTACCCCCCAACCTGAAGGAATGGTATTCGTCAAAAAGCGCTCGTAAAGCAGGCTTTTATCACCAATGCCAATCACCGGCTCCACGTCGTCATCAATGATGGTAAGCGTGTAAACTTCATTCCCGGCCACGGCTCCGACACCGGCAGGAATGGTCAGCACGATGGTCTCGGTACCTTCCGCTGCTGCGTCGTCGATGAGGTTGATGGTGATGTTTTTCACCATGAAATTATTTGTGCCATGCGTGATGTTGGTGGTGGAAAGAGTGTAATCTCTGCCCAGTGTTGCCGTTCCTCCCACACCGACGTTGAAATTGACGGGCGAGTTGACGAACACTTTCACGGTGATGGCTTTGCTGTCGTCGCAGAAACCGGGGCCGCCGGCTGCTTCGCTGACTTTTTCTTCCGTCACCAAAAATCCGGTGCTGACTGCCGTACCGGTGCAACTGAACGAAGCACCTACTCCCACAGCGTACCAGGCATTGGTCACGGACTCTTCTTCCTGAGAACAAGGACCGTACACTGCCCGCACGTAAGAAATGGAGGCTGCCCGAGCTTCGGCGAAAGTGGCCGTTGGCGTCAGCAACACTTCCGTGCCGAAGGCGATGAGTTCCGATTTGTCGAAACCAAGCCCCGTCACAGTATAGGTGTCACCTTTGTCGTTCACGCCGTCGTCAGGTGCCGTACCGCTACCGGCGGTAAGCAGGTAAAACCATTTATTTAAAACACCGCTGTTGGAGTGAACGCCGCAGTAATCATTGGCAAGCGTAGGCGAGCAATTGGGGTTGGTCCAGTTCGCTCCGCCGTAGGTGTCCGGGTCGCCGGCTCTCTTGGGGTCGTCCATCCAGCGAAGGGCATTGTTGGGGTCGTTGGGGCCGGTGCGGAAGTCAATCTGTTCGCCGATGCCCCAAATCTGGTAGGTGTAGGTTTGGTTCGAAAAACGTTCCATGACGTAGTTTTCCATGCAAGCAGCCCAAATGTCGCTGAAGCCCTCATTCATGGCGCCACTTTCTTTCTGGTAAACCAGATCGGAGGTGTTGGAGCAAACGGCATGGCCGATCTCGTGGCCACAGACGTCGAGGGAGGTCAGCGGCGCAAAACCATTGATCTGGAAAGCGCCAAAATTTTTGTAGCTCCCGTCGCCGTAAGTCATTACGCTTCCGTTCCAGAATGCATTGTCATAGCCTTCACCGTAATGGATGTAGCTGTTGATCTTGGCGTTGTTGTCGTCATAGCTCAAACGGCCGTGACGTTCCAGCCAGTAGTCGTACACCATGGAGGCACCCCAATGGGCATCCCAGGCAACATCGTCGTTGATGCCTTCCTCGATTGTTGGGGAAGGGTCACGCACGTGCTCGGCGGTTGTCCAGATGTTGTCATCATCGATAAAATCAGTAGCCTGAGCGTAGAGCAATGCTACCGAAATGGGCGCACCTCCGATGCCATTCATATCGTAAGTTTGAACGCCGTTGCCACGGGTCTGGTCAAGCAGGATGTAATAATCCTCGTCGCCGGCGTATTCCGGGCTTGGGTTTGCTCCCGGCACAAGCGTCGTTCCGATGGTCTGAATACCACCGTAACGGGTTTGCACAGAGGCAGTTGCGTGTTTGATGATCGCATCCTGGAGCATAATCCGGCCGTCGTGGGCATTAACGTACACCCAACTGCGGCTCAGCGGTTCGTTGGCGTAGATGTTGAATTTCCAGGCCAGGTCGAGATCTGTTTCCGGCGTGCTGAAGTCATCAACGATGACGAGTTCCCCTTTCGGAAAATACTCACCGTAGGCTTGTTCAATCTGCGCTACCATGGCCGGCGAAAGCATGCCCCGCCAGAGGCTTTCAACATATTCCCAGACGTACTCTTCGGCTCCAATGAAACTTTTGGCAGCTTCCAGCGCCTGTGATTCGGAGAGCGAAGGGCTCGTCTTCAGGTTTTTTATTTCATAAAATTCACCGGTGAGGGCGGCGAGCTGGTCATTTTTTGCCAGCGCAGTGTATTGCCCGTGCGCAACTTTGATTCCTTTGTAAAACTGCTGGTAGCGAGCCACACTTACGCCGTTTTTGTGCGTGGTATTTTTGACGGCTTCCAGCTTGTCGGCCGTTCCGAGGCTGAGGTAATCTTTCAGTAATTGACGGGTATCCCTGAGTTGGTAGGTTTCTTTCTTTGAAACATCAAAACGGATCGTTTGGGGCGTACCCCGTTTGACCGCCATTTCGACGGACTCGACTTTCGGGTCTTTTTCAATGGATTGTTTGCGTTCCTGCATTTTTTGCAGGCTGGATTGGCCGAAACCTGCCGGACAGAAAATCAGGATGATCAAAGCTGTGGTGATGTGCTTCATGTAAAAAATGGACTTTTTCACGGCGATGAAATTTTGAGTTGGTTAGTGAAATCTGGTTGACGGGAACAAAGGTGCAGGCAAGTTTTACCTTCTTCTTTTTGGTCTGATGTAGGCTGGTAAACGAGAAAAAAAAAGGCCGCCATCAAGATGGCAGCCGAGCGGGATTTCCCCAAAAACCAAATGAAAACAATAATTTTCAAGCTATTTCTCCTGTTCGTTTTTATCTTCCTGTTTAATGGCGGACGGTAGCAAACCGCAGCAATGATTTTTCTGAAATTTGAGAACTTGAACCTACGGTGTGGAGTTTTATCATAGACATATCAGCCTTTCAATCGTTATTTGAAAAGAGACAAAGTTTCAGGAAGGGCTCAGGCTCGGGAAAAAACGGGGTTTATCCACCCGGTAAATTCTCGATTTTTGATTTTAGCCCGGTTGAAATAGCAGCACTTTTCAGCCATTTGAGCCATTGTTCCATTTCCAGCCCCATGGCGTCTGCAAGTTCTTTTCGGGTTAAATTTTTCCTGGTTTCCAGCAGTTGTTTTAACTTCTCTTCAAAAGACGCAAGCGATACTTCATCAATTTCATCCTGCATCATTTCCTTCAAGTTGTAAGGGAAATTCAAAAGGCTAAACATATGTTTCAGATTTTAGGTCAGGCGTCGGATCAGTTGTTTATTCATCGTCTCGTGGGAATCCGCACCGGGCATTTTCCCGTAGTAATTAAGAGCAGGTTGCATCAAAAACCCAATCCGTCAGGGCGGTAACGGTTTGGCATTCACGGTTCGTCTGGTTTTATTTGAGTAGTGCAGAACTGCGTCAGTTTTAAAATTTCTGTTTTTCATGGCGATATTTTGATTAACTATGCTTCAAAATTACCCGGAAAGACTACTGATCCTGCCCCTATCTGATAAGTTCGAACACATGAGCAAAAAATCCGGGGCAATACGGAATCGCCCCGTCCGTTTTTGACTTCCTTACTTAAATGAATCACTATGCTATTGATTGAAAAGGTGGTAAAACTGCTGGATGATTTTCATTTCGGCATCTTCCGGGAGCACGTGAAAAACCTGAGTATCCGCTCCTATTACCCCCTGGCATTGCTCGATGTCATCGACCGGGACATGGAAAAAGAACAGGAGAGTGAAAAACTTTTCAAAGCCGTTTACGGCGATGAGCCTGAAGGCGAAAAAGACATGAAAAAGTTTTTCCAGCTGGCGCATCACACTTTCAAACTTACCGGCTTCCTGGCCCGAAACTATCCCGACTACCTGCAAAACAACATCACCCGCATCCAGCATCTCGTAAATACGGGACGACTGGATGCTGCCACACGCCTGGCAGAAATGGTACTTGATGTGAGTGGAAAAATTGAGGACTTTGATTCGGAAATGAAGGTACTGCGGTTTTTGGCGCAGCGGGAAGGCTATCTTGAATCCAGCAAAGGCGCTTTGAGCTACTACGAAAGAATCGGAGAACTGCTGAAACTCAAACAAATCATCAACGACATCAACTTCTTCGTTTACCGGAAGCTGAAGGACAAAGGCAAGGAGGAAGTAAACAATGTGCCTGAAACGCTGGCTTTTTTTGAAAACTACAAGTCGCACCAGAGCCAGGTCATCCAGCTTTTGTCAAGATTGAGCATTTGCCATCTGCTGTTCATGTTCAGAGACGCCAGTTTTTACACGGAAGAAAATTTCAGGGAAATGGAATCCATCGAAGAAGCCCTGGAAAAATACGACTACATCATTTTTCCGCATTTGCACAACATCCGCACCAAGCTCACTTTCCTGAAACTGAACTTTTCAGCCCGGCAACTCAGCACGGAAAAAGTCCTCGATGAAGCCACAGCTATCATTGAGCAAAGCGAAGACGACCTGTTCTGGAACAGTTTTATCAATTTGCCGGAGATCAATTCTATTGCCATTCAGACAAGTCACCTGGTGACAAATTATTTTACCAGCTACCGGGAAGACCACCTTGAAATTTTACCGGACGAAACCAAAACCCGAGTGCGTTTTTTGAAAAACAAATGCACTGCGCTTCTCGAAAACAAAATGCTCAAAGAAGAATACGTTGTTAAGTATATCAATCTGACCACTATTTATTCCGGGTTGCTGTTGTTGGGGAGCAAGGAAGAAATAGCAGAAAGCTACGACCTGCTTGAAAACCTACTGCTATTTTACCAGCAGGTGCCCTTTCACGCTTACATTGATCCGATTTATCTGAATTTAATCCTGGCCGGCTTTTGCCTGAAAGATTTTGAAAAAGTAGAGCGAAGCTACCGGCGTTACAAAAAATCAACAACCGGAAAAGTCGTCAACCCAGAGAACGATCTGGTGCTGCACGGATTCTACTACGCCTCCAAATGGCTGGAAACACAGCGGGACCAGTACGTCAAAAAATTATCCGCCGTCATTGAACAAACCAGCGGCAAAACAAATCTTATAACCACAAGGAAGTTGCTGACGGATGTGATCCAATACTTCGAAATACCTGTTTCACTTGCATTACTAGAAAACAATTAATACTTTTGCCCTACTTCTTTCCGACAGTGATTCTTTTCTGGCGACTTCCCTTTATTAGATTCAAACCACATTAATTAACGTTTCAAGCTAAAATCGCCATGAAGAAGTACTTTTCATCTACTATTTTTTCATTCTTCCTGTTTTTGTCTGCTGCCCAATCACAGTCGGTTGCAAGTTTTATCAATGAAGTCAATTACCTGGCCAGCAACCCCACCGGCCGTGGATTTGAAATTGCCGGTGAAGCCGGTTCCAGTCTCGATGGCTGGTCAGCTGTTGTGTACAACCTGGATGGCACTGTCAGCCTGGTAGAAAGCCTTGGTAATCAAGTAATTCCAAGCCAGCAAAACGGCTACGGCACGATCTGGTACGATGTTGATCAAAACAGCAACGGCGGTGGTATCGCCCTCATCGACCCTAACGGTGGAGTAGAGCAATTTATTAGCTTCGGTGGAGCAGGCGCATTGACAGCCGTTGAAGGCGCAGCAAACGGACTGACTGCCCAATTTATTGGCGTTCAGTTACTTAATAACCATTCACTTCAGTTGACCGGAACAGGACTTTCCTATCTCGATTTTGTTTGGGCACTTCCGGGACACAGCACCCGTGACGGTGTGAACCTGAACCAAATACTCGGCCTGATTCCTCCTGTCATTTTAGCTGCCACCAATGCTCAGAACGAAACCGGAACTGCATCACAATTCACTGATTTTCAAAAACTTAATCAAAATTCAAATCAACCTTTTGAATTAATAGTTTACCCGAATCCCGTAGCTGACCGCCTGCAAGTACGTTTGGTCGATGGTCGTGCCAAATCAACGCCCGTACAGTTAATCGATTTCAACGGACGACTTATCTCCAGCACTGTACTCAACGAAGGCGCTGCGTCTGCGGAAGTGGACATGAGCCAGCTGCCTGCCGGACAATACCTGGTGCGGTTTGACGGTATTTCAAAAGTAATTCTCAAGCAGTAATTGTTTGTTTTCTCATAGTATGTGTAAATAAAAACCCGCCGCCCCAGCTCTGGCGTGTGGGTTTTTTCACTTTTTTAAATACAGTTAAATGACTGGTTTTCAACAGATTGAAAATCAGCCTCCAAAAAAAATTAAAAAAAAAGACAACGTCCGAAAACCGATGCCGCCACATTCCTCGTAAGTCAGGTAAACATTTTTTCCCCATATCCTTTCTAATATCAGATGAGACGATTTACCCTTCCCCATTGACCTAATTTTACCCCATCGTTTAGGTAAAGAACCAGAAAAAGCCTTTAGGAAAGAAGTCAGATAGTTGTGGAAGAAGCTATATTTATGCTTCTTCCATTTTTTTCCGGTTGAACCTGCAAAAGAGCGGTGTTCCAGAAAACCGGAGCCTAAACAAAGTAAGTCGCCATGTCAACATTGAAGAAAATAGCAATGTCTGCCCTCGGGTTGTTGCTGTTTACAAACACTAACTATGGACAACTACCTCCCGGCACAGCACTTCGTTACATCGAGGTAAACTGTGAGAAATGGGGCTTGAAAAAAAATGATATCTCAGAACTTGTCATTACTGACTGGCATGTCAGTTCCGAAAGCGGGCTGACACATTTTTATTTACAGCAACGGGTCGGCGGAATTCCTGTTTTACAGGGTTTGGCAAACATTCATCTTACGCCGGCAGGAGAAGTTTTTCACCAAAACATCAATTTGATTGCTGATTTGGATGAAAAAATTGAAACCAGAAACGCATCGCTCACAGCTACCGAGGCTGCCAGGAAAGCCGGCAAAATTCTCAATACTGAAATTTCCGATCGTGGCAGGCAAGTTTTCGAGTTGAATGCTGATGGTTTACTTCGAAACTGCTGGGAGTTTACCGTGCCGATTCCAGGCGGTGAAGACATTTGGGATATTCGTATCGATGCTGCCACCGGTGAGGAATTGAGTCGAAACAATTACACGGTACATTGTCAGTTTGGTCAGGAATCAACTGCCCCCCTCCTACCTTCCCAGCCCCTGAATTATTCCGAAACATCACAATCTTCCGACGACAAACCCCTATCGGATGAGTTGCCGGCAGCTTCCTTTGCCGGGCAATACAATATTTTTTCGTTGCCGGTCGAATCGCCGGTTTACGGCACACGTTCTTTGAAAACAGGGCTTGAAATCATCAATGCCACTGCATCTCCGTACGGATGGCATGATACTGACGCCAGTATTCCTACGCCTGATTTTAATTACACCCGTGGCAATAACACTTACGCATTTTATGGCGCAGCGGGCACTTTGAATCCGCCTGTAGCTCCGGTTTGTATCGCCAGAACGAGCGGGGGAACGTATGTTTCGGGAATCGTACCTTGCCCAACTTCACTAGACTTCAATTACACGAACGATCTCAGCAGCTCCGATGCCACTGATTTTCTCGAAGATGCGGTAACCAATTTATTTGCCTGGAACAATATCTGTCATGATGTCTCTTACCTGTATGGTTTCAATGAGGCAGCCGGTAATTTTCAGCAAAATAATGCCACCGGCATGGGGCTTGGCGGAGATTACGTTCTGGCAAGAGCACAGGATGCAGGGGGCATGAACAATGCAAGTTTCAGCACGCCACCTGAACCTTCAGGCGGAGCTGCTCCCAATCCAATCATGCGAATGTTTTTATGGAACACGCACCCGTCCAGCGCTATCGATGGTGATTTTGACAATGCCATCATTTCACACGAATACGCTCACGGAATTTCATTTAGGCTGGTAGGTGGCGCCAGCAATGTCAACTGCCTGAACAATTTCGAGCAGGGCGGTGAGGGCTGGAGCGACTATTTCGGCCTGATGATGACGATGGACGACCGGAACAATAACGGCACGCTGGAAGAAAACGTTTTGGGAGAAGGCATTCGCAGCATTGGTCCTTACGTGTTGGCACAGGGCGCCAACGGTGAAGGAATTCGCCCGGCCTATTACACTACCAACATGAATTGCAACACTGCCAATTGCAATGATTACACCTATGCCGACGTGCCAAACATGACTTACCCTCACGGCACCGGCTTCGTCTGGTGTACCATGCTTTGGGACATGACCTGGCAACTCATTAATGAATACGGCTACGAACCGGATATTTACAACACCAGCAGCACCGCCGGTAATATCAGGGCTTTGAAAATCGTGATTGAAGGAATGAAAATGACCCCTTGCAGCCCATCCTTCCCGCAGATGCGGGATGCCATTATCGCTGCGAACAATGCACTGTACGCCGGCGCAGGTAATGATAAAATCTGGGAAGCTTTCGCAAGGCGTGGCCTTGGAGTCAGTGCAACTGCCGGTGGCAATGCAGCATTCGACAACCCGACCATGCGTGTAACAAAAACCGTGGACAAACTGGAGGCCGAAGTGGGAGAAAGCCTGACCTACACGATCACGGTAAAAAACAACTCAACCGCACCACTGACAAACGTAACCATTACAGACCCGGTAAATGCGAACCTGGACGTTACTACTATTTCCAACGACGGCAGCCTTCAGGGAAATGTAGTGACTTACCCCGCCATAGCTTCGATCCCGGTCGGCAGCTCGGTCATCCGCACATTTTCAGGAGTTATCAATGCAGGCTCCTGGACGACAATTGAACTCAATGAACCTATAGAATCAATTGCCCCACCGGGATTTGTGCAGGCAGGCGCCTGGCTTACCGACTGCGACAACCCCAATACATCCACAGGAAGCACCCGCTGTTGGTGGCACCTTGACCCAACGACAGCAACCGATGCATCCCTCACATTTACGATGACGCTGGATGGAGCAAAAAATAACCACCTCAGTTTCTGGCAATGGTTCGATGTTGAAGCCGGGGTAGATGGAGGCGTTATTGAAAGATTGAATGGCGGAAACTGGGAGGACCTTGATAATCGAATCATCAAAAACAGCTACAATAATGTCCTGCTCGCAGCTTTGCCCACTCCAATCGGCGTGCCCGTACCGCTTTCAGTATTGAGTGGAAGGCGGGCATACTCAGGGTACAGCGGAGGGTATGTCAATACGATTATCGACTTATCGGGGTTGAGCGGATCTCAATCAATTCGCTTTCGTTTTGCATCAAATTCAGGCACTCAATCCTGCACAACCAACGGGCCGGGACCGGGGACAGCCTGCGAAGGATGGTATCTTGATGATTTCAAGTTATTTGATTTAAAAAACCTGACCAATACAGCCAATGCCACTTCTTCCGAAGGTTATGCCGAAAGTGGTGATGTCGGGCAGGTTGGTACCATGTATTTTCAACCGGGAGCCTTGCCTGTTGAGATGACCTGGTTCAATGCGGAAAGCCAAAACCGAAAAATCCTGTTACGCTGGACTACCGCCAGTGAATTGAACAATGCAGGTTTTGAACTTCAGCGCCGCAGCGAACTGGAAACAACATTCAGCAAAATAGCTTGGATTGATGGCGCCGGAAATAGCCAGCTTACAAACAATTACCAGTTTTTTGATGAAACCGCACTGCCGAGCACTGCCTATTACTATCGCCTGAAACAGGTAGATTTTGATGGCCGTGAGAATTTTTCGGATGTCGTTTTTGCGATAATTTACGCTGAAGAACAAACGATTCATATTTTCCCAAATCCGGCATCTCAGGCGATTTCGCTGAAATGGGGTCAGCCTCCTGCTACGGATATAAACGTTGATTTTTTTGATTTAACAGGCAAACTTTTTTCATCAAAAAAATATACAGCAGGATACATGTATTATACTGTCGATATATCAGATCTTCCGGCAAATATTTATTTATTAAAAATTACCACCGGCAGGGCTGTCTTTTTTGAAAAAGTAATCGTTTCAAGTTATTGATTATCAAGTATTTAATCAATTAATTCAAAAATTAAAACAAAGATTTTTTTTCAAAAAAATCACTTTAATACTGAACAAAAAAAGCACTCACCCTATATAGTTATATATAAGATTTACGGTTCTTTTTCATCTGAAATGAAGGCTGCTAAAAGAAGTAAATCTTATAACTCTTGACATAAGAATATTGGTTTCATATACGTTTTGTGTTTAGTCAAATATTCAGTCATCCCTCTCCCTCTTGATACCGAATATCCCGACGAATAAAGACCTGGTATCCGAGGGAGAGTGGGACTTTTTTTGCTAATTATCTGTGATCGTAAACCAGTTACAACGTCATTGAAAACCTGCGCACTGCGCTGATTTATCAACACCTGATTTTAAAAAAAAGCTGTTTATCGAAAAGTACACTTACCTAATTTATATCAGGAAAGTTGGATGAAGACGGACTACACGATGTAGTAATCACCCTGATTCTCAAGTCTGATTTATCTTAATCAAAAGAAGGAGGGTCTCGTCAACACCAACAGTACACTTTAATTAAAACAACAAGTTTATGACTACCATGAAGCATTTTTTGAGTGGAGCACTGCTCCTCGCAACCATCATTTTGTTCACTAACTGCACCAAAGACGACGACGGCACGAACGTAACTGGACAGGCACAATTTGAAGTTACAGACGGCCCGATTGACGACGCAAGCGTGAAAGGTGCATTTGTTACTGTCACCGCTGTAAAAGTGGATGGCAAAACGATCAGCAATTTTTCCGGTAAGCAAACGATCGACCTGATGGCTTACCAGAATGGCGACACCAAAGCATTGGGTCTTGCCGAGTTGGAATCAGGCACTTACAGCAACGTATCGCTCGTGCTCGACTACGAGACTGACGCCAGCGGCAACTCGCCAGGCTGCTATGTATTGACAACTGACAACGTGAAGCACAGCCTGAAGTCATCTGCCAACACATCTAACGAATTCAAGATCAACTCAGGCAGCTTTGAAGTAAAGGAGGGCAGCACGACCAATGTTGTCATGGATTTTGACTTGCGCAAATCCATCCGTTACCAGGAAGCTCCGCAAAACAATGACAAATACGATTTTGTAACAGACAGCGAGTTGCGCTCTTCGCTTCGCCTCGTTACCAAGGCGAACAGTGGTAAAGTGAGTGGAAACTGTAGCGACAACCTCGGTTTGGCCGGCGAAAAAATTGTCGTGTACGCTTACAAAAAAGGCTCCTTTAACAAGAGCCAGGAAATACAAGGACAAGGCGCCAGTAACGTAACTTTTAAAAATGCCGTGACCAGTGCAAATGTTAACGGACAAGGCAACTACACCCTTGCATTCCTGGAAGAAGGTGACTACGAATTACACTTCTTCGGATACGAAGACAAAGACAACGATGGCAAAATGGAACTGAAAGGCGAGTTGGAACTGAACCTTGCCGGCAACCTGGGAATTGACCTGAACAGCGTCAGCGTAGAAAGCAATTCTACCGTTTCACTTTCAGTGATCGTAACGGGCCTGTTACCATAGAAAGTCTAAAGATTAAAAAACCAACATACTCAAAAAACTTACAACGGGGTGATGCAATGCATCACCCCATTTTTATTTTTAGAGAAAATCCTTTTACATTTAATAATTTTGCCAGATATCTGACTCACTGCCTCTCAGCACGATCTGCAAGGCGACATACACCGAACCAAATTTAACATGGCGGTATTCTGGCTTTCTGAAGATAAACTTGCGTTTCCTTCCCCCCACCTGGCTAACAAGGAAGGCATTCTTGCAGTTGGCGGCGACTTAGCCCCCGACCGGTTGATTTTGGCTTACAGGTCAGGCATCTTCCCCTGGTTCAACGAGGATGACCCCATTCTGTGGTGGTCGCCCGACCCCCGCTTTGTTCTTTTCCCAAAAGACTTGAAAGTATCCAAAAGCATGCGTCCGTATTTCAACCAGAAAAAATTCCGTGTAACATTTGACCAAGAGTTCGAGGTTGTGATCGAGCAATGCAGGTCACCGAGAAAAGGTCAGGGCTTTGGCACCTGGATAACAAACGACATGGTGAAGGCTTACTGTCAACTACATAAAATGGGCTATGCTCACTCGGTAGAAGTTTGGCAGGAAGATGAATTGGTGGGTGGTTTGTATGGCATAGCACTGGGACGGTGCTTCTACGGAGAGTCCATGTTCACCCATGTGAGCAATGCCTCAAAATTCGGGTTCGTCACGCTGGTAAAAAAACTGGACAAGCTTGGCTTTTGGCTGATCGACTGCCAGCAGCAAACGAAGCATTTACGCAGTTTAGGCGCCGTAGCCATCCCACGGGAACGTTTTTTAGAAATTTTGAAAAAAAATGAAACAGAAACGACCCTGACTTACAACTGGCAGGAGCTAATGGAAAAAATTGCGTGATCCGGAATTAACTTTTGCCGGTTTTTCAAAGTGTGAAACTTAGTTTTTCATTTAAAACAATACCCGAAACATAAAACCAGGCCTCCTTGTAGATTCTAACCTGTTGATTCTCAACTATTAAAAAACAATTTTCACTGTGGGCAAAAAAAGTAAAATCCGCTTTTTGAAAAAAAGGGGGATTCCCTACCTTTGCGCGGCTTTTGAAAAGGGGGGTGCCAGTACAGCTAGTTTGTAGGACGTGCCTTTCAGTTTTCTTAAAAAAATCGTAGTCAATGCGCCGATATACTCTGACGTTTATTTTCTCCTTATTTCTTACTGCATTTTTATTCGCTCAGAACCACGGTGAACATTCCTCAAATGGAAGCCATTCGGAAGGTTCCACAGAGGAGCACCACACGGAAGTGCTTTGCGGAGAGGAAGTTGACCACGACTTTGATCCTGGCAAGACGGCCTTCCACCACGTCTCTGATCAGAACATCTACACCATTGGCCCTGTAAGCATACCGCTGCCTTGTATCCTGTACGTACCCGGCGAAGGGCTGCACACATTTTCATCCGGCAAGTTCGAAATCGGGCACCACGGTAACGGCCATAAAGCGGTCGACCGCTTTGTACTCGTTGAGGGTACTGTAAAACGTATCTCAGATCCTTCTTTCCCAACCGGGGAAGTAGAGATCAGCGGATTTATCCCTAAGGTAGAAACGGGGCAGGATGGCAAAGAGAAAGACGTGGTTTACGTCTGTCACAATGAAAAACTTTACCTGGCCGAAAGCAAAAGTACAGCTGACGGGGGCATGTTTGGCGGTGGCATCACCTCATTCTATGATTTTTCAATTACGAAAAATGTGGTGTCAATGTTAATCGTTTTTGCCTTGCTCGCATGGATGTTTATTTCCATCGCTAACGCTTACAAAAAGCGGGAAGGCCAGGCGCCTAAAGGCTTGCAGTCATTCATCGAGCCGATATTCCTTTTCATCCAGGACGAAGTAGCGAAACCGTTCATCGGTGCAAGATGGGAGCAGTACCTTCCATTTTTGCAGACGCTGTTTTTCTTCATCCTGGGCTTGAACCTCTTCGGGCAAATTCCGTTTCTCGGTGGTTCGAATGTAACAGGCAATCTGGCGTTCACGGGAGTTCTGGCGCTGTTCACATTTTTCGTAGTTAACTTCAGCGGAAACAAGCACTACTGGGAGCATATTTTCTGGATGCCGGGCGCACCAGCGTGGGTGAAACTCATCCTGACGCCGGTGGAGTTTCTTGGAATTTTCATCAAACCCTTCACCCTCATGCTTCGTCTTGCTGCCAACATTACTGCAGGGCACATTGTAATTGTGGTGTTTGTGAGTTTGATCTTTGTTTTTGGTAAAGGCCAGGTAGCACCAAGCCTTGGTACGGGCATTGGTTCAACATTGCTCACGATGTTCATGATGTCCATCGAGTTGCTGGTAGCATTCATTCAGGCATTTGTATTTACGCTGTTGACTGCCTCCTACATCGGAGCAGCCACAGAAGAAGCGCATCATTAATATTTCATCATAAATACCTTTTAATTATGACACCAATTGGAATGGGTATAGCAGTAATCGGCGCCGGTCTTGGTATCGGTCTGATCGGTTCTAAAGCTATGGAAGCCATCGCTCGTCAGCCAGAAGCTGTAGGTGATATCCGTGCAAACATGATCCTGACAGCAGCCCTCGTGGAAGGTGCTGCCCTGATTGCGATCATCTTGTCATTGGTTGCAGGCTAATCCAAAAAGCAAAAGACCGGGTGGCAGAGCGGTTGGCTCCTGCCCCCGTCTTTCTTATTAATTAAAAAATTAACACCTTTTGGATATGATTTTCCTGATTGACTTAAGTGTAATAAAACCTGACTTCGGACTCATTGCCTGGACAACCGCCATTTTCGTAATATTCTGGTGGCTCATGGCCAAATTCGCATTCCGTCCGATCATGGAAGCGTTGAAGAAAAGAGAGTCCGACATCCAGAACTCCTTGGATGATGCCAAGCGCACCCGGGAGGAAATGGCACAACTGAAAGCAAAGAATGAAGAGCTTTTAGCTCAGGCCCGTGAAGAGCGTGCACTCATTTTGAAAGAAGCCAAAGATGCAGGTACAAGCATCGTGGAAGAAGCCAAAGAAAAGGCAAAGATTGAAGCTCAAAAGATCGTCGCAAATGCGAAAGAACAGATCGAAAATCAAAAAATGGCCGCAATGATCGAACTGAAAAATCAGGTCGGCACCATGGCCCTCGATATCGCTGAGAAAGTACTCCAAAAGGAATTGAAAGGCGATACCGCTCAGGAGAGCTTCGTGAGCGGATTGGTAAAAGACATCAAGCTTAATTAGTGATTGGCAATTGTCCATTAGTGTTTGGGCAGGCTTCACCTGTTTGCAACAAACTAATTTTCAATCGTCAATATCCAATATCCAATTAGGATGAGTAATCAAAGAGTAGCCACAAGGTATGCCAAGTCGCTGATTGACCTCGCAAATGAGAGGGGCAAGCTGGAGCGGGTGCTGGAAGACATTCAGTCTTTCCGGGAGGTCACTAAAAACAGGGACTTCATGCTGATGCTTAAAAGCCCGGTGATCAAGGCTGACAAGAAGCAGCAGATTTTTAACAAGCTGTTCAAAGAAAAGTCTGACGAACTGACCATGGCGTTTCTGAATATCCTGCTAAGAAAAGGCCGGGAAGCCGGTCTGATCGAAATAGCTGAGGAATTCATCACACAGTACAAGCGCCTCAAGAAGATTTCAACTGTCAACCTTGTTACTGCTTCCAAGCTGAGCGACAGCACCATCGAAAATATCCGCCAGAAACTGTTGGCAAGTAAAGCGACCGATCAAAACGTGGACCTTATTGCCAAGGTTGATCCAAACCTGATTGGCGGTTTTGTTATTGAATTTGAAGACAAACTTTACGACGCAAGTGTGGCGCACAAGCTGTCATTGTTAAAAAAAGAATTTAAGGATAACCTTTATATCTCGCAAATTTTAGCGCAATAAGGAGTGTTCGAAGGTCTGCGTGTTCATGTGTTTGAGTAAAACACACGAACATTCAAACACACAAACACTCAAATTCTCAAATATATTTATATCATGATTGACGTCAAACCTGATGAAATATCGGCGATACTGAAGCAGCAACTTTCCGGCTTTAGTAATGCTACCGAATTGGAAGAGGTAGGTACCGTTCTCCAGGTGGGTGACGGTATCGCCCGCGTTTATGGCCTGAACAAAGCTCAGGCTGGTGAACTCGTCGAATTTGAAACCGGCGTACAGGCAGTTGTACTTAACCTTGAAGAAGACAACGTGGGTGTCGTATTGATGGGACCAAGCGACCAGATTCGTGAAGGCTCCACCGTTCGCCGTACCGGCCGCATCGCTGCAATCGAAGTGGGTGAAGAAATGGTAGGTCGTGTGGTAAATCCGCTCGGTCAGCCCATCGATGGAAAAGGCCCGATCGGCGGCACGAAGTACGAAATGCCGCTGGAGCGCAAAGCTCCCGGTGTTGTTTACCGTCAGCCGGTAAACGAGCCGCTTCAAACCGGTATCAAGGCAATCGACTCTATGATTCCTATCGGACGTGGCCAGCGTGAGTTGATCATTGGCGACCGTCAGACCGGTAAAACGGCTATCGCCATCGATACAATTATCAACCAGCGTGAATTTTACGAGCGTGGAGAACCTGTTTTCTGCATCTACGTAGCTTCCGGTCAGAAATCCTCTACCGTTGCCAACGTAGCCAAGACACTGGAAGAAAACGGCGCCATGGATTACACCGTGATCGTTTCAGCTTCTGCTGCTGATCCTGCTCCGCTCGTGTTCTTCGCACCTTACGCAGGCGCAGCGATCGGTGAATACTTCCGTGATACAGGCCGCCCGGCACTCATCGTGTATGATGACCTCTCCAAACAGGCTGTAGCTTACCGTGAGGTATCGCTGCTGCTCCGTCGTCCGCCAGGCCGTGAGGCTTACCCGGGTGACATTTTCTACCTGCACTCCCGCTTGTTGGAGCGTGCAGCGAAAGTCATCAACAACGACGAAATCGCTCAGAGCATGAACGACCTTCCCGAAAGCCTGAAAAAAGCAGGTATCGTGAAAGGTGGTGGATCGCTGACGGCTCTGCCGATCATCGAAACGCAGGCTGGTGACGTTTCTGCTTACATTCCGACCAACGTAATTTCTATCACCGACGGACAGATCTTCCTTGAGTCAAACCTTTTCAACTCCGGTATCCGCCCTGCGATCAACGTAGGTATCTCGGTAAGCCGTGTTGGTGGTTCTGCTCAGATCAAGTCGATGAAGAAAGTATCCGGTACGCTGAAGATCGACCAGGCTCAGTACCGTGAGTTGGAGGCATTCTCCAAGTTCGGTTCCGATCTCGATCCTGCTACCGTAGCGGTACTCGAAAAAGGTAAGCGTAACGTTGAAATTCTTAAGCAACCGCAGTACTCTCCGGTTTCTGTTGAGAAGCAGGTAGCAATTATCTACCTCGGTACCAAGGGTTTGCTCAAGGATGTACCTGTAAATAAGGTTCAGGAGTTTGAAGAAATCTTCTTCCTGAAACTGGAGAAACTCCACCCGGAAGTTCTCAAAGACTTCAAAGCAGGTAAACTTAGCGAAGATTCCCTGGCCACCGTTGAAAAACTCGCCGGAGAACTTGCGCAGCAGTATAAGAAATGAGTTTTAACCAGAAATGATGGGCGATGAATGATGAAACACCAGGTTTCATTGTTCATCCTTCATCGTTTACGGTTCATAGTTTAAAGCACAATGGCTAATTTAAAAGCAGTACGGGAACGTATCGTATCAGTTCAGAATACACAGCAGATTACCAAAGCAATGAAAATGGTATCAGCTGCCAAGTTGCGCCGGGCACAGCAGGCTATCCAGCAGATGCGGCCATACGCCAACAAACTGAACGAAATGCTCCGCAATATTCTTTCCAACCTCGGCGGAGAGGCCAACACTTCTTTCGGCGTGCAGCGGCCTGTTAAAAAGGCTTGCATCGTTGTTGTTACTTCCAACCGGGGGCTTTGCGGTGCTTTCAATACCAACGTTATCAAGTCCGCCATTGCAACCATCGAAAAAAAGTATGCGGATGTCCACGAGGCAGGTAACCTGACTGTTTTGCCTATCGGCAAAAAAGGATTCGATGTATTCCGCAAGCGCTACAACAACATCCATATCATCAGGGATTACGTCGATCTGTTCAGCGATCTTAGCTTCGACAACGTAGCACAGGTTTCTCAGCGCTTGATGGATGCGTTTGAAGCAGGCGAATTCGATGCAGTAGAAATTTCATACGGCCGTTTCAAGAATGCCGCTACTCAGTTCCCTGAGACAGAACAGTGGCTTCCGGTTGCCAAGCTGGAATCTGCCGAAGAAGATGGCATGAAAGCGGACTACGTTTTCGAACCGGGCATGAACCAGCTGCTTGAAACACTGATTCCGAACATTCTGCAAACAACTTTTCAGAAGTGTCTGCTCGATACACATGCTTCGGAGCATGGCGCCCGGATGACAGCAATGGACAAAGCCACAGAAAATGCCAACGACTTGTTGAAAGAGCTGAAACTCAGCTACAACAAAGCCCGTCAGGAAGCGATTACAGGAGAAATCCTCGAAATCGTGGGTGGTGCTGCGGCATTGGAAAGTGCTTAAGAAATATTTTAACAGCAAAAAAAAGCGTGTCTGCATCTGCGGGCACGCTTTTTTTTTGAAATTGGAAATTAGAAATTGGGAAATTCAATGACGCCAGTCGAAGGCTGAACTCAATTTTCCAATTTCTATCTCTCCTCCCCTACTCCAGCATTTTTTTCACCTCCGGCAACATCAGGTTTACCCAACGGGCGTATTGCTCGCCGGACGGATGCAAACCATCGCCGGCCACCAACTGAGGCTCTTCCAGCCCTTTCCTCGAAATTGGAGTAATGTCAAAATACCGGACGCCAGCCTGTTCCGAAATCATTTTATTGGCTGCATTGTACTCGTCGATGCCCTGACTGATGGAAGTATTGCCATTGCCGAAGGGCGTGTAAGCATAATCCGGAATCGAGACGACAAACACCCGGTCCCGGTTGCCTCCGGCAAAAGCAATCGCCTGGTTTAACAATTCCGTGAACTCCGGTTTATAGCTCTCCACGGAGCGGCCCCGGTATTGGTTGTTCACGCCGATGAGCAGCGAAACGAAGGAATAAATCGAGTCGGAAATTCCTGTCGAGGCAATGCCCGTTTTCAGTTCATCCGTCGTCCAGCCGGTTTTAGCCACGATGCGGACGTGGCCGATGTCGAAACTATCGAGACGAAGGCTGTCGGCCAGTTGCTCGGGAAAACGCTGTTTCACCCCGACCGAATGACCGATGGTATAGGAATCGCCTAAGGCAAGGTAGGTCAAATAGGGAGATGCATTGGGTGGCAGTGGGTTTTGCGGCGTAGGAATGAGGTCTTTTTGGGGCTTGCATTGCAAAGCAAAAAATGCAGCAAGGCAAAACAGCAGGTATCTGATTTTCATGGTGAAATTTTTTAGTCCGGAAGTTAGACAAAGGCCCGGGCTAAAAGTTTTTGATTGCGCCAAAAATCAACGGGAAGCCTATTTTTGGTCAAAGTTTCACTAAAAACGCCTTGCTAATGAATACAGACAAATTTCTCGACCATCCTGACCTCGGCAAACTTACCCTTCGTCTCGGCGTTGGTTTCATCCTGCTCCTGCATGGCTTATGGAAACTTGAAGGCGGCATAACTGCCACGGTTGAACAGGTTGCAACCAATGGCTTCCCCGGCTGGTTGGCTTACGGCACTTTCATCGGCGAATTGTTGGCCCCGCTGATGCTGATACTTGGAAAATTCACCCGGCCTGCCGGTCTGCTGGTGGCGCTCAATATGCTGATGACAGTCGTCGTGGCTCACCGGGACCTCGCTTTTCAGCTCAACGATTTTGGCGGCTGGATGATCGAGCTGAATGTTTTGATTTTGCTCGGCGGCATGGCCGCAGCACTGCTGGGTGCCGGAAAATACAGCCTTTCCAAAGGAAAAGGCAAGTGGGATTAGGGTCGCTGTTGAAAAATAGCAGCTAACTTTTCGTATGCCTCCGGCAAAAGGGATTTGAATTTTTCAGAAAAAACAAAAAAGTACACCACCGCTACAGCAGTAACGTCGAGATCGGTCAAGCCAACCCATTTTTCGACATAGCTTTTTTGAAAACCACTCACCTGCTCCAGTGCAGCCCAGCTGTTTTCATCAAAAACCGGAAAAACCACGCCGGGATAGCACCGGCGAAACACCCGTGCGTACTCGTACAACCCGACGGAAAAAAAGCGCTGCGGCTGTAAAAACGCCGGCATCAACTGCTCGGCGGAGAACATGATCACACCGTCCTCCTCAAAAATTTCAGACGCATGCCACTGCTCAGGGTACTGCGGTGAGGGAAATGGATGTGGATATACGATGATGTGTTCGAACTTACTCAGACGGTAATCTTCCTGCCCAAAAGTCAGCTGCACCACCGTAGCGGCAATTACCCCCTTCACATCCAAAGGCACCTCTTCCATGCCCTGCGCCATGAACTCGTTTGCTTCCATGTACCAAACCATGCGATTGCGGAAGCGGGTTTTCTCCTCCACCGTCAGTTTTTGGTAAAACGGAAATTGTGTATTGATCAAATGACGAAGCATTGCTGGCAACTCAGGCGGTCTGCGCTGGTGCCACCACCAGTCGATCTGCGGGCTGAGCATGTAAACAACTGCAATTCCGATGACGCAAGGCACCATATAGATGGCATAGCTCGACCCGACATCCCAGGCCAGGTAAAGGAAAATCAATGCGCCAAAAACAAAGGGGGCGATGAGAGCTTTTGAAAGCATAGTTGGATTTTTTTTGGTGGAAGGTTTACGGTGAAAGGAGCACGGCGTGACCGTCCACTGTGATCATTTCGCCAGCCGGTTCATGCCGGCGTAGTAAATCAGATGCCACTCCCCGCCAAGCAAGGCAAAACGGCGCACCATGCCAAACTCTCCGCTTTGGTGAACGATGCGTTCCAGCACCATCATGTCATTGACCGGGACGATGTGACGGCGGAATTCGCTCATTTCAAAATCAAACTGCCGCTGCATCTGCCAGTCTTCAGCCTGCCAGCGGAAATCCTCATTTACAATCGCAAGGCTGTCGGCATGGTCGGGTAACCCCTCCAGCGGAAAGACGATATGCTCGACCTGGTAGAGACTGTCGCTGTGAAATTTTTGGTAAAAATCGGCAAAGCCCTCCGGCAGCACCGCTGACGCAGAAGTCTCCTCAGCCGAAGCATGGGAATGGGAATGAGAATCGTTTTTACAAGAAAACAGGAAAAGCAGGAAAAGCAGGGTGATGTATTTCATTAAAATATTGTGTTTTCGATGCAGAATGTAGAAGTCTGAAAGGCGCTGACCTTCACATTTTGTATCGGAAATTTTGTGTACTATATTTTATAAAAAGCAGGTAAAAGTAGCACATCCGCTAAAACAGCCAAACAACAAAGGGCCTCAACCTTCCGGTTGAAGCCCCCGTTGATTTCATACAGGTTTTTCTTACTCTATAATCAGTTTCCTGAAAATCGCTTTGTCGCCGGATTTCACCTGGAGGATGTACATGCCCGCAGGCAGTTGTCCGAATGAAAACTCCCGGCTGATCTGGCCGGAGCGGAAGTCTGCTTTTTCGTTGAGCAGGCGCTGGCCGAGTACGTTGGTAAAGCTCAGTTCCAACGAAGTCTGCGGCTCGCCCTTCAGCGTCATGGTGAAACGGCCGCTGTTCGGGTTCGGGAATACGTTGAACTCACTGATGCCGGGGATTTCACCAACGCTCGTCACCATCACCTGAACTGTGATCGTAGAGCTGCTGAAACCGCATCCGTTTTCTGCCGTCAGCGTGACCATGTATTCACCACTTTGCGAGTAGGTATGCACCGGGTTTTCCTCGGTGCTGGTTTCACCGTCGCCAAATTCCCACTTGTAGGTTGTAGCTCCTGTGGAAGTGTTGGTGAAAGTCACGGTGCCGCTGTCACCAACGGTATGGTTAAAGCTGGTTGACGGAACGCCGTTGACTACCACAAGGCTCGTCTGCGTGACGGTGTTACTACCCTGCCCGTTGATAGCCGTCAGGGTCACATCGTACACGCCCGGTGTACTGTAAACAACAGTTGGGTTAGCAGCCGTTGAAGTAGAAGGTTCACCACCGGGGAAGCTCCATTCATAGGATTCGGAGTTGGCAGAAGACAGGTTTTCAAACACCACCGTCAGCGGTGCGCAGCCGGTTGTATTTGAAGCCGTGAATGCGGCGATCGGGCCCATGGTAGCGATAACTACCGTTTTGGTTACCGTTACGCTGCCACAATCGTTGGTGGCTGTAAGCGTCACGGTATAAACGCCGTCCATCTGGTAGGTATGCTGCGCATCCAGGTCGGTTGAGCTTTCGCCATCTCCGAAATTCCAAACGTAGCTCGCCGCATTGCTGGAAGTATTTGTGAAATCGACAGTCGAGCCATTCACTGCAAAAGTGAAATTGGCAGCCGGCATCGGTTTAACCGATACGTAGTCCGTCAGCGTAAAAGTATCATCGCCAGCAGCATTGGAAACCGTCAGCGTAACACTGTACGTACCGGCTGCATTGTAAGTGACTACTGGGTTTTCTTCCGTGGAGGTAGCAGGTGAGCCACCGGGGAATGACCAGGAGAAACTCGCTGCATTCTCTGAGGATTCATTACTGAATTCTACCGTAAACGGAGCACAGCCAGTCGTTTCAACAGCGCTGAAACC
This sequence comes from Bacteroidota bacterium, assembly GCA_030147525.1. Classification (GTDB taxonomy): domain Bacteria; phylum Bacteroidota; class Bacteroidia; order Chitinophagales; family Saprospiraceae; genus UBA6168. The sequence continues at coordinate 103,980 of JASBVF010000044.1, read as the reverse complement.
TGCCGTAGGTGGTGTCACGATGGTGAAAACTTCCTTCACTGTGACGGAACCACATCCATTGGTTGCGATCAAAATCACTTCGTAAACTCCATCCTCGGCGTAGGTATGCGACGGATTTTCTTCCGTGCTCGTTTCACCATCGCCAAAGCTCCACTCGTAGCTGGTCGCATTGGTTGTATTATTGGTGAAGGTAACCGTCAGCTCGTTTACACTACCCGAGAAGCCAGCCACAGGCACATCATCGACCACGATCAGATCCGTTTGGGTGACGACATCCTGTCCGGCAGCGTTGCTCACGGTCAACGTCACAGTGTAGGTCCCTGCTGTTGAGTAGGTTACCGACGGGTTTTCCGCTGTGGAAGTAGCAGGCATGCCACCCGGGAATTGCCATGCAAACGAAGTGGCGTTTTCAGAAGACTCATTGGTAAACTGAACGGTAAACGGTGCACAACCGGCCGTTGCACTGGCAGAAAAGCCAGCCGTTGGCAGTGAAACAACTACCACTGTCTGTGTGGAAGTGACAGAGCCGCATGCGTTGGTTGCCGTAAGCGTAACGGTGTAGTTGCCGTCTTCGGCGTAGGTATGCGACGGATCTTCCTCGGTACTCGTTTCACCGTCACCAAAATCCCACTCGTAGCTGGTTGCGCCGGCGGAAGTATTTTCAAAAGTAGCCGTCAGCAAGTTCGTGCTGCTGGTGAAACCGGCAGTTGGCGTGGTATTGACGGTGATGTAGTTTGTCTGCGTCACGGTGTTTTCACCCAAGCTGTTGCTGACTGTCAGCGTGACGGTGTAGGTGCCTACAGCATTGTAAGTCACAGTCGGGTTCTGGGCTGTTGAGCTGGATGGCGTACCGCCGGGAAAGCTCCAGTTCCATTCCGTGGTGTTAGAAGACGATTGATCGTTGAACTGCACGGTGAAAGGTGCACAACCGGTGGTTGCACTGGCAGAAAAGCCAGCTTGTGGCAGTGAAGTAATTTCAACATCCTGCGTGAATGTATCCGTGCCACAGGCGTTCGTCGCCGTCAGCGTTACCGTGTAGATACCATCTGCGGCGTAGGTATGCACCGGATTGGCGGAGGTGCTTGTTTCACCATCGCCAAAGTCCCAGCTGTAGCTCGTACCGTTCGCAGTCGTATTGGTGAAATTCGCCACAAACACGTTTGTAGTGGCAGTGAACCCGGCAGCCGGAACCGTCGACACAACGACGTAGTTCGTTTCCGTGGTCGTATTCTGCCCGGCAGCATTGGTCACGGTCAGCGTCACAGTGTAGGAGCCTGCCGTTGAGTAGGTCACGGTTGGATTTTCAGCTGTAGAAGTTGCAGGCGTTCCGCCGGGGAATTCCCACTCGAACCCGGTGGCATTCTCTGATGATTCATTTGAAAACTGAACCGTCAGCGGTGCGCAACCTGAAGTTACGTTAGATGAAAAACCAGCGGTAGGCGGCGTTACGATCGTTACGGTTTGCGTGGTCGTCACCGTTCCGCAGTTATTCGTGGCGCTCAGTGTCACCGTGTAGGTACCATCTTCGGCGTAGGTGTGTACGGGATCGGAGGAGGTACTTGACTGGCCATCGCCAAAGTCCCAGTTGTAGCTCGTAGCGTTGGTGGAAGTATTGGTGAATGTGGCCGTTGCGTTATTCGTTGCAACGTTGAACCCGGCTACCGGCGTGGTGGTGACGACGATGTAATTCGTTTGAGTTATCGTATTCTGGCCGGCAGCATTGGTCACGGTCAGCGTCACAGTGTAAGAGCCTGCCGATGAGTAGGTAACTGTTGGATTTTCAACTGAGGAAGTTGCAGGCGTTCCGCCGGGGAATTCCCATGCGAACCCGGTAGCATTCTCTGAAGATTCATTTGAAAACTGAACCGTCAGCGGTGCACAGCCTGAAGTTACGTTGGATGAAAAACCAGCGGTAGGCGGTGTTACGATCGTCACGGTTTGCGTGGTCGTCACCGTTCCGCAGTTATTTGTAGCGCTCAGCGTCACCGTGTAGGTGCCGTCTTCGGCGTAGGTGTGCGTCGGATTGGTTTGGGTGCTTGTTTGGCTGTCGCCAAAATCCCAGAAGTAACTCGTCGCATTGGTTGAGGTATTGGTAAACGTAGCCGTCAGCCCGCTCACGCTGCTGGTAAAGCCTGGCGTTGGTTGCGGAGCAACGTTGATGTAATTCGTTTGGGTAAGTGTGTCGTTACCCGCAGAGTTTGACACAATCAATGTTACATTGTAAACACCGGGCGTATTGTAAACAACCGTCGGGTTGGCCGATGCCGAGTTGGAAGGCGTACCACCGGGAAATGACCAGACGTACGCCGTTGCATTTTCGGAAGTACTGCTGTTATACTCAACGGTGAGCGGCGCACAACCGGAAGTCGTGCTGGCTGTAAACCCAGCTGTTGGAGGCAGCAGGATCGTAACGGTTTGAGAGGTGGTCGCCGGACCGCAGTTGTTGGTAGCTGTCAGTGTGACGGTGTAAGTACCATTGCCGGAATAGGTATGTGTCGGATTCGCAGCAGTGCTGGTTTGTCCATCACCAAAGTTCCAGCTGTAACTGGTGGCGTTGGTCGAGTTGTTGGTAAATGTGACCGTATTTCCACTCACTGAGTAAGTGAATCCAGGCGTGGGAATGGTATTGACCGTGATGTAGTTCGGTTGTGAAAAAGTATTGGACCCAGCCGGGTTCGAAGCAGTCAGCGATACGGAATACGTCCCCGGAGAGGCGTAAGTAACGATCGGGTTTTGCTGCGTGGAAGTGGAGGGTGTTCCTCCGGGGAAACTCCAGTTCCAGTTGGTAGTATTAGATGAACTTTGATCAGAAAAAGCAACCGTCATGCCTGCGCATCCTGAGGTTGGCGTAGCGAAGAAGCCTGCCGTCGGTGTGGTGAAAACAGCAATTACGCTGCTGGCCGGGATTGATCCGCAGGCATTGCTGGCAGACAGCGTCACAGTGTAGTACCCATCCACTGCGTAAGTGTGAATCGGATTTTCCTGTGTGCTGGTGTTCCCATCTCCGAAATCCCAAAGAAAGTTAGTTGCTCCCGGCGTCGATGTATTTGTAAAAATAACCGTCAGCCCTACATTGGAAAAAGTAAAGGATGAAGTAGGTGAGGTCTGTACGTTGACGATGCCGTTTTGTGTTTGAGAGTTGCTGCCGGCAGCGTTGGTTACCGTCAGGGTAGCACTATAGGAGCCGGGTGTGGCATAGGTTACCGTCGGGTTTTGCTGGGTGGAAGAGCTTGGGCTTCCTCCGGGGAAAGTCCAGTTCCAGGAGGTCGGACTGTTTTGAGAGTTGTCCGAGTAAGTCACGACCAGCGGTGCGCATCCTGAGCTTGGCGATGCAGTGAAACTGGCAACAGGCGGCTGCAGAGAGGCACAATTTGTCAAACAAGGCCGAGTCGGGTAATAGCTGTTAATCTGGCTGATAGACTGAGACGACCAACTGTTGGTATTGTTCACAGCCGGGGCCATGATGGTCGGGCTTCCGGAAGCATCATGTGTGGCACTGAAGTTGTGCCCGATTTCGTGGGCTGTCAGCACCCGTAACAGGTTGGCATTAGATGAAAAATCCTGAAGGCAGTGGTAGCGGCTGGAAGTACATACAGCGCTTAACCATGCGATGCCAATGGTTCCGCCCTGAAAGTCACGGTCAGTCCAAAGCTGGCCCAGATCATGTACCTGGGAAAACCCGGTAGGGCCCCAGGCAGTAAAGCTATTCAGTAATGCGGCAGCATTAGTGGAGTTCGTCCATGGATCGGTAGCCGGGGGTTCAACCACAAACTGCTCGACGATCACGAATGACAACTCATCGTTGAACTCGTTGTCGTAGTTGGTCTGCACATTGTTCATTACGCCGATGTTGTGAAACTCAACAGCGAATACAGAGCCGTACTTGTTGTACATGGATAAATCGGAGGCAATAGCCAGGTCTACTTCCTTACAGCCCATTTTCTCAGCACCAACTGTCGGACCTTCCAGCAATTCTTCAGCATGCGGGGCATGCTGCAACATTTCATCAAAACCACACTTGGCTCCGGGTTTTGGCTTGACATCAGAGGCTGCGTAGATTACAAATCTGTCTTTCGGAGCATCTGGCTTGAAGTACCACAGCGGCTCGATAAAAAAGTAGTCGCCACCTTTCTCGACAAACCCGTAAAGAAAATCCTTGTAAATAGTCAGACTGACAGCTCCGCCGTTTTTTCCCTGGAGTTGCCCTCTGAAGGTAATATTTTCCCCGGGAGTCAGGTATTGGACACCTTTGTCAGAAAGTACGGAGAGCACATAGTTTGGCCCCCGAATATCTCTTGGCTCCAGTTGGATATCCCAGTTCTGAGTGCCAAATTTCAGGCTGAACTCCATGCTTGATCCGGCATTTTTGACAAAGTTGTCGAAAGCAAGAATGTCCAGTTGATAAATCTCCCACTGGTTGAATTGAGCATCCAGGGCAGGATCTCCCAGCGACTTGATCGGATTACCCTGAAATTCTGCTTTTTGCGAAAAAGCGGAGAACGTCAGTAGCAAGAGTAAGAGAATAGTAATGTTACGCATCATGTGTGAATGAGGATTAGTTTGTTTGAGCTATGATAATAATTGAAGAATTAAGCTTTCTGGAGGATTGCCTTCAAGGATACTTAAAATTTGGCCTGGGAAGTTGAACAGTCAGCTTAAGGGGCAGGAGATAAAAGCCGGATGAAAATGAGGTCAAAAATACAGTATTAAAACAGTATTTACGCCACTTGGGAAGGAGCCAATTGATATTATTTGTCATCTGTCTGACTTGAAGAATTAAAAGATTGCTTCGGCACCCCACCACCAAAACCGTGCTAAGCTGATTTGGTTGAAAACCGAAATACAATAAAAATCAAATCCATTTTTCCAGCAACAAACACATTTAAATAAAAAACACTGGAAATGAACCAGAATAATGCGATCAATGAAAAAAGTAACGGGCTTTTCATCAGTTTTTTCATCATCAGCATCTGAAAGGGAAGATTGATAAATGAGCTGCATTAATTCAATTGCTATAAATTTGCGCTTTTTTGCCTGTGATTTGTTATTTTTGGATTACAGCTCTTTAAAGACTTTCGATTTAATCACCACTTTTTAAACAGGACGCATGAACACCCTCCTCCCTCTCATCCTTGCGATTGCTTGTTTTTTCATGGTTGGTTGCCAACGCCCTTTTATGGTTGATGACGACCAAACAACCAATACTGAAGCTGATTGGAAAACCGTCAACTTCCAGTCGGAAAGACTCGTCCAAAAACTCTTCGCCACCAGCGACGAGTTGTACGTCCTTTCAGAGAACCAGTTTTGCCGTTTTAACACCAGTAACGAGTTAATCGAGGAGCGCCAGCTCGATGCTACTTTTGGCGCACGAGGTGTTCCGGTTCTGTCGCAGCACACTTTCGTCCGAATGACGAACGACAGCGAAACCCGCCAAATCGTGGAGTTTCACCTTTGTAAAAATCCAGGACCCATCGTATCGTTTCTTGCTGACGACCTGGCCGGCCCGGCCGATAATTTTCTGGAAGTCGAATTCCTGGCACGAACACTTGGGGCCTTCAACGAGGACGGAACGCTTTTTTTGTTGCCCACACGGGTCTTCCCGAGCCGGAAGTATGCGTTTTTCCTGTTTCAAATAAATCAGAACCAGAGCCACAGCGACTTTAACAGCGTCAACATCATCAATCGTATTGACCTGAATGAGTTGAGTGCTGATTTTGCAAACCTGTCCAATCTCCGCTTTTTAAATGGCAATTTTTACCTGACTGCAAGGGAAGGCGCATGGAGAATTACGCCACAGGGCGAAGTCACACAGATCTCTGCGCAATGGATGCGGGATGCTTTCTTTTTCAATAACAAACTTTACATCACGGGCTTCAGCAACACGGACCTGTCTGTAAGCAATGACAATGGTCTTACCTGGCAAAAAGTGGAGCCAACTTCGGGTCTTCGCATGGTGGAGGTGACTGGAGGCATGTTGCTGACGCAGGAGGTGCTCGGCATACCTTACCAACTTGAGAAACCTGATTTCAGCAAAGCCCAGGAGATTATCTACCCCGCCAGTGTGCCCTATGACCCTTTGATTTACTACGGCACAGCTTACTTCCAGGGCCATTACTATTTCAGCATCGACAAGAAAATTTATTTCACAAAACAGATCGCTGTCAAGTAGTGCCTTTAAATATCAAATAAGCCCATTTTGCCAATATGACAGCCTATTTTCGATATTTTTGTCATTTTGACAGTCACAAACCCTGCTTCCCCCGCCATTTCAACAGAAAATTCCGGTTGGAACGTCAATTGATCAGTGACGGATGTACTTCGATAGTGAGCGGTTGCATGTTCAGAGCTACTTAGCTTTCAATTCCAAACACTCCCTATCACAGACAAATAATAAAAATCCATCAATATGAACCTGATTAGTTTTGTTCCAACAACGAGCAGAAAACCTGCCACCTCCAAGGTCATTGACAACATGTTCAATGAATTTTTCAACAACGATTTCCCCGTTTCTTTCCGCAACGACCACCAGCAAAAAAGCCCTGCGGTGAACATCGCCGAATCCGTTGATTTTTACCGGATCGAGGTAGCAGCGCCCGGCCTTGGCAAGGAAGATTTCGAAGTAAAAGTTGAAAACGACCTGCTGACGATTTCAGCAAAAAAAGAAGCTAAAGAAGAGACCAAAGGCGAGAAATACACCCGCCGGGAGTTCAACTACTTCGAATTCAAGCGCAACTTCCACCTGCCCGAAACGGTGGACGGCAATGCCATCAAGGCCAGCTACGAAAACGGCGTACTGAACGTCATTCTGGAGAAAAAACCGGAAGCTAAACCGCAACCGGCCCGCACCATCGAGATTGGCTAATTGTTAAAAAAGACGGCTGAAACTCGAACAGATAAGCCTGCTCCGTGCAATCGGGGCAGGCTTTAAAATTTTTTTGCATTTCTTCCGAACAATTCTAAAACAGTCCACCTTTAATAGTTCGTCGGACGATTTGAAACCATCCGGCAATCTCAAAATTCCCAAAGATTAATAGGGTTTTAGGTGTTTATTCAGGGGGTCAAAGCTGTGCTTTGACCTCTTTTTTTTAGTAGGCCGGTAGGCGAGTAGGCAGTAGGCAAGCAGGCGCTACCCATAAATTCAAGGGGCATTTCATTTTTTTGCCTGTTTTAAACTTTTCGGAAGGAATTTTTCGGGGTTATTCATCATATAGTTTAAACCGGAACCCACGTCGAGGCTTTTTTCAAAAAGATTTTTGTGCTCTTCCTCTGTGATGTATTCACAGGCTCTTGAAAAATCCAACCAAACCTGGGTTTCTGTATTTTCCATGTCGCAGTCCGAAAGTTTGCTTAAAAAATGTGGCTGGTATTGGCGTTTCCGGTAGCCTTCGGCAAAGTTGGAACAGACGGCCCTCGAACTCCTTCGTATTTGGCCGGTCAAACCAAACAACTCCTCCTTCGGAAATCGTTTTGTGATGTGAAAAATTGCCATCGCCAAGGCAAAAGCCTTCTGATAAACGTGCAGGTTCCGATAGTCCATAGTTTTGATTTTTAAAAACCAAAACTGAGTACTAACTCCATGATAGTCAAATATTTAAAAACTTAACCCGACCTCCTACTCGCCTACCGGCCTACCGGCTTACTCGCCTACTTCTCAGCTAATTCCATCCACCGCATTTCCTTCTCTTCCAGGTCGCCTTCCACTTTTTTCAAATCTGCTGAAAGCTTGTCGATGTCAGCCAGACTGAGGCCGGTTTGGGTAAATTTTTCGTGGATTTTGGCCTTGCGCTCTTCCAGATCGGCGATTTCCCGTTCGAGTTTTTTCATCTCGTTTTTTTCTTTGTTCGTCAACCCGGATTCCGTGCGGATTTGCGGCGCTTGCGGCTTGTCGTTTTGCGGTTTAGCCGATTGGCGTTTTTCCTCCTCGATTTCCTTCTGCATCTCCCGGTAGTCCATGTGGCGTCCGTTAAAGTCACGGATTTCACCCTTGCCTTCGAAAATGAACAGGTGATCGCAGAGTTTATCCAGCAAAAAACGATCGTGGGAAACGATGATGACGCAGCCGGGAAATTCCAGCAGCCATTCTTCCAGGATGTTGAGCGTGATGACGTCGAGGTCGTTCGTCGGCTCATCGAGGATGAGGAAGTTAGGGTTTTTCATCAAAATGGACAGCAGGTATAGCCGCCGCTTTTCGCCGCCACTGAGTTGCGAGACGTACACCTGCTGCTGCTCCCGTGAAAACAGGAAGCGCTCCAGCAGTTGAGCAGCAGAAAGTTTCTGCCCCTTTTCCAGCGGGATGTACTCGGCGATGTCCGTGATGTAGTCGATGACCCGCTTGTCGCTTTCGCCGGGGCTGACCTGGATGCCCTCCTGCCCGTAGTAGCCGAAGACGACCGTTTCACCGGCAACCACCTTGCCCGTGTCGGGCCGCTCCTCGCCGGTGAGCATGCGCAGGAAGGTCGATTTGCCGACGCCGTTCTTGCCGACGATGCCCACCCGCTCGGCTTTTTTGAATTTGTAGTGAAAATTATCGACGATTTTCAGATCGCCGTAAGCCTTGCTGATATAGTGCAGTTCGAGAATTTTGCCGCCAAGGCGCTGGCCTTTCAGGTCGATCTGGATTTCATCTTTCACGATCTTATGGCTGGCTTTTTCTTCAATGTCGTAAAACCGGTCGATGCGGGCGTTGGCTTTGGTCGTACGGGCTTTCGGGGAGCGACGCATCCAGTCGAGTTCTTTTTTGTAAACCTTCTGGGTTTTGTCCAGTTCGATGGCCTCGTTGTCCATACGGAGGGCCTTTTTTTCCAGGAAATCGGAATAGCCGCCGGTGTATTTGTAGAGTTCGCCCCGGTCGAGTTCGAGGATGGTGTCGCAGATGCGCTCCATGAAATAGCGGTCGTGCGTGACCATGAACAACGTGAGGTTGGGCTGCGAAAGGAAGGTTTCCAGCCATTCGATCATGTCGAGGTCGAGGTGGTTGGTCGGCTCGTCGAGGATGAGGAATTCCGGCTCTTCGATGAGGAGCTTGGCCAGGGCCAGGCGTTTTTTCTGACCGCCGGAGAGCGTGGATACGGGCTGCTCCAGGTCGGTAATGTTGAATTTGAATAAAATCTCCTTCACCCTTGCTTCGAAATCCCAGGCTTTCAGGTCGTCCATGCGACTGAGGGCGGCCTGCAATTCCGCCGTTTTTTCAGGATGCAACATCGCTCGCTCGTAGCGTTGGATGGTGCGGATGATCTCGCTGTCGCTGTCGAACACCGCTTCGAGGGCGTTGTGCTGGTGATAAAATTCGGGATCCTGCGGCAGGTAACCGATGCGGATGTCCCGCCGGAACTGCACTTTGGCATCCTGCCCTTCGCTCGGCTCGGTGCCGGAGACGACTTTGAGCAGCGTGGTCTTCCCGCTGCCGTTTTTGGCGATGAGGGCTACCTTCTGCCCTTTGTTCACTTGCAGACTGACGTTCTGGAAGAGTATTTTTTCACCGTAGCTTTTGGTGACGTTTTCGAGTGTGAGATAGTTCACGAAAGAGTTATTGGGTTATTGAGTTACTGAGTTGGGCGGCAAAGGTAGGAGGGATTTCAATAAAAAACGTTACGGCATGCATCTGCCCATTCTTTAAAAGTCTCTCCACCCAACGCTGGGTCTTCCCTCTATGTGTTGGCCTAAGGCTCCAGGCACTTGTGGTTCTGAAACTTTAAACAGCATGCGGGGACGGACTTCGGTGGAGAGGAAGGAAGCTTGTACCAACGGGACATTTTCGCACACCACCTTTCATTAGGTTTGGTTTCCATTACGCTTGAGTTCACGTATCGTCACCACTACCAGCGTCACTACCGTCAGCGGCACAACGAACCAAATCATGGTGTTGGAAAATAGTTCGAGTGAGGCGTGCTGTTTCGTTTTTAAAATGATATAAAGTGTATAGGCAACATAATAGCTGACAAAGACGAAACCTTCCCATCGTGCTATCCGGTAGCCGGTAAAAAAAAGTGGAAGGCAAGCCACTGCCACTGCTGTCATAAATGGTATGTCAAAACTCAGTGCTGCCGTATTCACAGGCACACCGCCGGGGGCCACTATCGCCGTAAGCCCAAGGATGAAAACTACGTTAAAAATATTGCTGCCCACTACATTGCCCACCGCAATATCCTCCTCCTTCCTTACGCTGGCTATGACCGATGTTGCAACTTCGGGCAGCGAGGTGCCTGCCGCAATAATGGTCAGGCCAACCACGAGTTCGCTCACGCCTATGGCTGTGGCAATACTTACTGCACTGTCCACCAGCCAACCGGAACCTAAAACCAGCAGCCCTAATCCTGAAAGCACCAGCACTATCTGCAACCAGATGGGTGGTTTTTCCATCTTTTTATCCTTGCCAAATTCATCTTCATATTCTTTTAATACTGCTTCATTCTTCTCTTTCCTGCTTTGCCTGATCAGAAATACCGTGTATCCAATTCCGATAGACAGGAGTAACAGCCCCTCCCATCGTTGCACCGTGCCATCCCAACCGAAAAGCAGCACCAACAGACAGGAACCTATCATGATAGGGACATCTAAACGGACGAGTTGCTGGTGTACGACCAACGGAATGATGAGAGAAGAAAGGCCGAGAATAAACAGTATGTTGAAAATATTGCTACCCACCACGTTGCCGAGCGCAATATCCGCCTTTCCTTCGAGCGCACTACTGATGCTGACTGCCAGTTCGGGTGAACTGGTCCCTAAAGCCACAATAGTGAGCCCTATGACAAGTGGGGAAATACCAATCAAAGCAGCAATTTTGGAGGCACCTTTAACGAGAGCTTCTGCTCCGGCGACGAGCAGAATGAGTCCGGCAATTAGTTTTAATATGACCATTTGAATGAGGCATTTTAAGAGCGCAAAAAAACGTTAATGTCTCGATTATTTCAAAGAAACAAACGCACTATTTATGCTCAAAGAAAAGTGGTTTGCGAAAATGCCCGGCTCTAAATAGTTGATAACCAGCCTTTCAGCTTACCGGCCTACTCGCAAACTTGCCAACTCTTAATATATATTGGCCTTCGCCATCACAATCGTCACGGACAGGAACAGAATCCGGTGACAGCAGACACAAAAAAAGCCTTCCGGAACCGCATTCCGAAAGGCTTTTTTATCCTTCAAACATCCCCTTTACTTCAACACCAGCATATCGTGCATGATATGCAGCGTCTCCTGCAGGTAAACGTCTTTTTTTACGCCTTTCACCCACTCGTCGTTGCGGGCTTTTTTGCTCTCGTCAGCTTCGATACCGGCGACATCGGCGGTCAGGTTTTTCACGCCGGTGACGACTTCGGCCTCAAACAGTTTATCGTAAGCTTCGTCTTCGGCTTTCCACTGGGCCGTCTTTTGGCGGTAAGCATCCAGGTTCAGCACGATCTGCGAGTCGTCACGCTGCTGCTTGATGCGCATGGCCCGCTCCTTGGCTTTTAGCAGCACCTCGTTTTTGTTGATGCGCAGGGAAGCCATTTCCTTGATTTTGTTCAAATTACCGGGTCTGTACACGTTCTGGCTGAACGGCACCGGGTCGATCTGCGTCCATTCCATCGGGAAGTCCTCTTCCTTCTCGCCAGTTTCGAGGTAGAGCCAGTTGTCGGGCAGCACGATGTCGGGCGTCACGCCACGGAGTTGCGTAGAGCCGCCGTTTACCCGGAAAAATTTCTGCACGGTGAGTTTGATTTCACCCAGCGGTTTCACCTCAGGGTTGCCACGAATAACGGCGTCGAGGTCGAAGAAACGCTGTACCGTACCTTTTCCGAAAGTAGAAGTTCCCGTACCGACGATCACGGCACGGCCGTAATCCTGCAACGCAGCCGCCAGAATTTCAGAGGCCGAGGCGCTGAACTGGTTGACCATCACGATGAGCGGCCCGCTGTATTGCACGCCCGGATCATCATCAGAGAGTACTTCCGCCTTCCGGGTTCTGGATTTCACCTGAACGATGGGGCCTTCTTCCACGAAGAATCCGCTCATTTTCACCACATCCCGCAGCGAACCGCCGCCATTGCTCCTCAAATCGAGGATGATCCCCTGAACGCCGGCCTGCTTGAGTTTTTCCAACTCTACCGCAACGTCGTCGGCACAGCGGCGTCCGTTGCTGTTGTTAAAATCAGCGTAAAACTTCGGCAGGCGCAGGTAACCGATTGTTTCCTTCTCCTCAGTTTCGATCAACAGGGATTTTGCGAAGCCTTCTTCAATGATGACCACATCTCGAATGATGACGATCTCCTTAGTACTGCCATCTGCTTTTTTTACCGAAAGCCGCACTTTCGTACCCGGCTTACCCCGGATGAGTTGAACGACATCGTTGATCACCATGCCGGTGATATCCGTCCACTCAGGGTCATCACCCTGGGCTACTTTCATAATTCTATCGTTCTCTTCGAGTTTTCCCTCCTTCCACGCAGGTCCGCCGACGATGATCTCACTCACCTTGGTAAGGTCGCCGTCAGTTTGAAGACGGGCGCCGATCCCTTCCAAACGGCCGGACATTCCAATGTCAAAATTTTGCTTGTCAATCGGCTCGTAGTACTCCGTATGCGGGTCAAAAATATTGGTAAAAGTGTTGAGGTACATGCTCAAGTAATCGTTGCGCTTGCGCTTCTCGAGCCGAACGTACCAGTCATCGTACACTTTCAGGACATCCTTCCGGGCCTCTGCTTCCAGTTCCTCGTAAGTTTTATCTTTAAAATTCTCTTCTCCCTTTTCCTTTTTTTCAAGTTTCTCGGCGAGGCGGGTCATGGTCTCCCACTTCATGGACTGGCGCCAGTAATCTTTCAGCGTTGCGTCATCCTTGGCAAAAGGTTTTTTCTCACCATCCGTTTCAAAGGATTCATTTGTTGTAAAATCGAAAGGTTTTGCCAGGATTTCACGATACCAATCCTGTGTTTTTTTGATACCATCTTCCTGAAGTTTCACCGCCAGGTCGAGGAAGGTAAAGGTACCTTCATTGGCTTCGTCGTCGAGCTTCGTTTTCCAGGCCTCCAACTGCTGGACATCCGGCTGAGTCAGCCAACGGCGGGCGCCGTCCATACGGTTAAGGAATAAGGTATATATTTTTTCGGAAAGTTTATCGTCCAACTCAAGCGGCTTGTAGTGATAATAATTCAATTCCGTGAGAATGGACTGCATCAGCGCCGCTTCCTTTTGGGCATTATTTACGGGCAGGTAAAAGGCAAGAAAAATTGCCGCCGCAGCCGTCAAGGAAAGCAAAAGGCCTCTGTTTTTCATAATAACTTCTTTTATGATTTTAAAATATGACGAAGAATTTGATTGATCTGACATTGCTGAAATTTAGCGTTTAGCAGGTATCCGGGAAAAAAATTGGTTGGCATAAAAACACCGCCCGAGCTGCACTGTTCGCTTTTTTCCTGAAATAAAATTCCGGGTTCAAAGATAAGGGGCAAACACGGTAACGCAAATTCAACAACAATTATACTTTTCTCACAGGTTTTTGTTTGATCGTCCATAGCCGGGGGCTGAACTTTAACGACACCTTAACGGTAACGGATTCCGGCTAATTTTTCTCCCGATTGAACCGCCGGCACCCGCCGTAATTGTACTGTTTCAATTTTCATACCTTATTTAACGACGCTTTTTTGACGAAATGATTGCACAGGGCCGCAAATTCGCCTCATTTTTGTGTGTTTGAGTGTTTGTGTTTTTGCGGAGGCCCCGGCACAAACACCCAAACACTCAAACACCCAAACACTCGATCATGAACAAAAGAAAAATCTTCAACGACCCCGTTTACGGTTTCATCAGCATCCCCTTCGATGTGCTATTTGACCTTGTCGAACACCCTTATTTTCAACGGCTTAGAAGAATCAAACAGGTAAGCCTGACCAACTACGTCTATCCCGGTGCGCTGCACACCCGTTTCCACCATGCGATGGGCGCTATGCACCTGATGGGGCAGGCCATCGACGTGCTGCGCTCGAAGGACGTGGAGATCACGGAGGAAGAAGCCAAAGCCGTTTCCATCGCCATTTTACTGCATGATATCGGCCACGGGCCGTTTTCGCATACCCTGGAGCACACGCTCATCAACGTGCATCACGAGGAAATTTCCCTGCGTTTCATGGAGCGTTTGAATGAAATTTTTGAGGGGAAACTCGACCTCGCCATCCGCATTTTTAAGGATGAATACCCGAAAAAATTTCTCCACCAGCTCATCTCCGGCCAGCTCGACATGGACCGCATGGACTACCTTAACCGGGATAGCTTTTTCACCGGCGTCTCCGAGGGCGTCATCGGATACGATCGCATCATCAAGATGCTGGCGGTTAAAGACGACGAACTGGTCGTGGAGGAGAAGGGCATCTATTCCATCGAAAAATTCCTCATCGCCCGGCGACTGATGTACTGGCAGGTGTACCTCCACAAAACCGTGCTGGCCGCCGAGCAAATGCTGGTAAAAACCCTCCAACGTGCCAAAGAACTGGCCCTGGCCGGCGAGCAACTCGACGTGTCGCACAGCCTGGCTTTTTTTCTGTATCAAAACGTGACGCTGGAAGATTTTGATAAAAACCTCGATGAAATGCTCGGCCACTTCGCCCGCCTCGACGACTACGATATTTTCGCTGCACTGAAAAGTTTCACCGGAAACAGCGACCCACTGCTGGCCTACCTCGCCAGCTGCATCCTCGATCGGCGGCTGTTTAAAATCGAGTTAAAAAACCAGCCGTTCGAACCAGCCTATTTAAATGAAGTTAAAAACATGGTGAATGGTCGCTTCGGCAACTTTCCCGAAGGCTATCTTGACTACCTCATTTTCAGCGGGGAAGAGACGAACCACGCCTACAATATTTCAAAAGATGAAATCAAAATCCTGTTTAAAGACGGCACCGTGTCGCCCATGTCGCAACTCACGGACTTTGGCCTGCAAACGAGGATTGTGAAGAAATTTTATCTGTGCTACCCGAAAGGGAAGTAGGCGAGTAGGCACGTAGGCCGGTAGGCGAGTAGCTCCGCAGTAAAATTGACCTGTCCGCTTTCTCGCCTACCGGCCTACGTGCCTACTCGCCTACTTCTCACTCCGCCCACACCTTGCACCCCTCCGTGCAGTTCGTGCAGATATCGATCTGGTCACGTCCTGCCAGCAGCGAGCGCCGGAAACTTTGGTAAGTCTCTCCTTGCCAGATTTCACGAAAAGAAAGTTTTTTCAGATCACCCAGCCGGTGCGTGGCATCCTTGTCGAAGCAGCAAGGCACCACGAGGCCGTCCCAGGTGATGACGCAGGCGTGCCAGAGTTTCCAGCAGTGATTGAGGAGTTCGTTTTTCACCCGCCAGGTGCCGTCGGGTTTTTCTTCGTAACGGGCGTACTGGCCGAGGGTCGGGATGAGGTCGTTGCCGTGTTCGTAGTCGTACACCTGGGCCGTTTTCAGCTTGACTTCGTCAATGCCGATCTCCTCGGCCAGGCGGTAAATTTCGGGGATTTGATGCTCGTTGGGCCTCACAACGAGGAACTGAAAAATGAGGTGCGGCGTCTTCGATTTCAGCTTTTTTTTCCATTTCACCACGTTGCGGGCACCTTGAAGAACCACCTCCAGGTTGCCCTCCTTGCGGTAGCTTTCGTAAGTTTCCTGCGTGGTGCCGTCCACGGAGATAATGAGCCGGTCGAGGCCGGACTCTATGGTGCGCCGGGCGTTTTCATCATTTAAAAAATGGCCGTTGGTGGACGTGATCGTGTAGATGCCCCTGTCACGGGCGTGTTTCACCATATCCAAAAATTTCGGGTTGATGTAGGGTTCGCCCTGGAAATAAAAAATCAGGTAAAGCAAATCCCGGTGCAGTTCTTCGATGGTATTTTTAAAAAAATCCTCTTTCAGATTGCCAGTCGGACGGGTGAAAGCACGCAATCCGCTGGGGCATTCCGGGCAGCGGAGGTTGCAGGCGGTGGTTGGCTCCAGCGAAATGGTCATGGGCATCCCCCACTGAATGGGGCGGCCCGTCCAGCGGGTGAGGTGGTAGGAGGTAAAAATTTTCACCACGTTCCACAGCCGGCGAGGTGTGAGTTTGGTGAAAAAATTCAGGGTGTCATGGAGGTAAATTTTCATTTGGCAAAAATAGATTATTTGGTCATTCGCAGTTGTTCATTGGTCATTCCGGATTTGCGAGTAATTTTACACCAGTTAAATGACCATTTAAACACAACCAAGATAACATGATTGCAGAATCAACGATCGAACAAGTACTTGAACAATTCGAAAGCCAGGCAGTTGACTTCGAAAAAGCTGTGCGTGATTTTGGCGGACGCCAGCCTGCACTCCTTTCCTTCCTGATGACCGACAGCGAAGGCGTTTTCACGGAAGATGAGCAGGACTTTATGCTCTACCTCGCCACGGTCATTTTCAAATCCGTTGAAAAAGAAAACCCGGACCTGTCCATCATCTCCCCCGACGAAATCGCCGAGGCTGAAGAGGCAAACTGGGAGTTGTTCGAGGCCCAGAAAGGCAAACCCTTCCGGGAGCGGCTCGATGCTTTTTTTGAAAATTATCCGGAGGAAGACCTGCTGGCATTTGTTGAAGATGCCCTCTCCGCTGAAGCTGAAGACGAGGACGGCGAATCATTCACGATGACCCAGGAAGGCCAGGAACCTATGTTTGTAACTTTGAAAACAGTGATTGACGTGCTGACCGCAGCGTAATTTCAAAAACTTTTTCTTCCAGAAAATCATGGTAAAACAAATTCAATTCAACACAAGGCTTAGCCGCTCCGAAGTGGAAAGCCTTACCATGAATTATTTTCAGCTCCACAAATACTACCGGCTGCAAAGCGAGGACGGGTTGCGTTTCCGGACATACCTGGAAATGCAGTCTGTCCTTTCACCTTCCCGGCTGAATGATTCGGTGAAAGTTGACATCACCGAAACCGGCACAGGATGTCTCGTGAGTTGCACATTTAACCTCGTCAACGACCGCATCACCAGTATCGATGAGGAATATTTCGAAGCTTTCCTCGAGCATTTCAGGCAGGCCCTGCTGCAACGAAAGATCACCATGTTTTCCGGTGAAAAATTTGAGCAGGAAAGCAAGCAATACTCAAAACTTTACATTTGGGTGATGGTAGCTGCGGGTGTAATCGGCTTCATCATTTCCTTACTGCTGAAGGCTGAATTTTTATTTATTGCCCTTGCCATTTCATTCCCGGCCATCGGCGTTTGGGCAGTTAACCGCAAGCGAAAGCGGCAGGAAAAATCGAGCTAACTCACACCTCCCACCCGTGCTGCTCCCAATCCTCCTCGTAGTCCACATCGGAGAGGATGGGCAGTTGAAACCACGTTTTCCCCAGCCCCTCCATTTTCTGGATTGTTTTTTCAAAAACAGCAGGCGTGCTCCACTCAATATCCTGAAAAACAGCAGGTTCGAAAACTTTCATCCCTATAAGGTAGTAACCTCCATCCTCTGCCGGGCCTATGACAAAATCGAACACTGACAGTTTTTCAAACGCCAGTTCCAGAATTTCACGGCTCAGGCCGGGAATATCGCTGCCCACCAGCACAGCCTTTGCATGCTGCGGTAATGTTTCAGCAAAACAATTCGCCATGCGCTCGCCGATATCGCCGCTGCTTTGCTTTTTTTTGGTGAAAAACCGCCCGTCCCACTCGTCGTTTTCATCCACAAAATTGCTGTAAAACAAGTACCGGTCAGCGCTCATCTGCTGCGCCACCTCACGGGTATGAGTCAGGAGAGCGAGGTAAATTTCCAGCGCCCGCTCCTCCCCTACCGTTGCGGCAAGGCGGGTTTTTACTTTTCCTTTTTCAGGGTTTTTGATGGTAATTAAAAGTGCATTGTCTGTCATATTCTTCAAATTCGATTGTTCGGACCGGATTCAGTTTTGAGAGGGCCAAGTTAGGTCAATCAGGGAAAAACCTGAGTAGCACTTCCATTATCTGCCGCTAACACCCTCTGCCTCAGCAGAAGTGCGCCGCTCATTTTTTGGCAAAAAAAAACACGGACCGCAAGTGCAGCCCGTGTTTCGACAGGTTAATTAAAAAGTCTTTATTACTTCAGCGTCAGTTTGCTCGTACCTGCGAGGTAGCCTTTGTTGTAAACTTCCACCGTATAGTCACCCTTCATGAAAGAAGGATTGGTAGGAGCCCAAACGATGCAGGACTGCGCTTCCTCATTGGCAAAGTCAAGTTCTTCCACTTTGGTAAAGCGGACTTCTTCGCCGGTTTTCTTGTTGGTGATCATGCCGGAGCCCATATCTTCGATCGCCAGTGTTTCACCTAGCGGATTGATGATGCGGACGAAGAATTTTTCAACACCAGGCTTGGCAACTGCGTTGTCGAGGGTTGTAAAGCAAACTTTGATTTGATCGACGCCCTTTGCAGAGTTCTCGTCTTTCACCTTGCCGCTGCCTTTAACCTTCTGACCAACAGCTGTGATTTGCTTCATTTTAATAACGGAAGCTACATTCACCTTGCTGACGAGGGCGTCTTTCTCGCTCACCAGTTGAGCCTTGGCAGAGCTAAGCGCTTCGTTTTCAGCAGTTTTGCGCTGAAGGTTAGAGTTGAGGCTGTCTTTCGCCATGGAAAGCTGAGCGTTTTCGCCTGCGAGCGCCTGATTTTCAGCTTTCAGCTTGTCGATTTGAGCGAGGTAAGCGCTGGCCTGAGATTTCAGGTTTTCGATTTCAACCCGTGCTTTGTCGAGCTTGCCTTTATTTCTCAACAGCTCGGAAATTCTGTTTTTCTGCTGTTCGAGTTCAGCTTTTTGCTGATCGATCATGGCGTTCAGTTCCTGGTTGGTCGTTTTTTGAGCTTCCAGGTCGGCGAGTGCCGTGTTGTACTGTGTTTCCAGTTCTTTGCGAAGATCCTCGGACTCGTTAAGTTCCGTAACGGTTTGCTCCAGTTGTCTTGCTTTGCTGATATTGCTGTATGCCAGAAAACCAATCACTGCGAGAAGAATGACACCAACAGTGACAGCTATGGCCAGGAAATTCTGCTTATTTGAATTTGACTGATTCATGTTAGAAGGATTGTTGCTATTCATGATTAAAAATGTTTACGTGGTTCTTAAAAATGGTTTTGAAAATTAAGTCGAACTACGCAATAGGCTGAATTATTTGATTCTCCCAATTAAGGTAGTGATCGTTCAAAAGGTTCGTACCAAATTCAAAATATTTTCCATTTTTCGGCCAAAATGAACCCTTAACTCCCTCAAAACATTATTCAGGTACAATTTTTTGTTTCCTTTTAAAACATTAAATTGCCTTACTTTTACGTTCTCAATCCCGGTTATTGGTTTTCAGCAAGTTATGATGGTTGAGATTGTTTGATGGCTAAAAAAAATTGATGGTAATAATTCAGGAAAAGTGACGGGCGCAACATCCGGCACTCCTAATTATCATGCAATTCAGCTTTTTCAATACTGAAAATCAAAGTCAAGACACATGAAATATTTAATCCGTTTCTTTTCCCTGGCTTTCCTCGCACTCATGACAGCCACGGCCACTGCGCAGGAAGACGTGCCGGAATACACTGTTCAAATCGGCAACTTCGTCAACCCCAAACCTTCTGATTTCACCCAACTCCAGTCACTGGGTTTTGTCTACGCTACCAAACGGCCTTCCAACTACACCGACGTCTTCATCGGCGGCTACGGCTCGGAAGCGGAGGCCGCCAAGGTTGTCGAGACCCTGAAATCAAGGGGCTACGACAATGCTTTTGTCTCACGCCTGAACATTGAAGGCGGCCAAAGCGTAACCATCATCCAACTCATTACCAAGCGTGCCGGCGATAAGATCAACTGGGAAGAACTTACGCAAGCCGGGCCGCTCCACGTACTCCTCAACGGCAACCAGGTAAAAATCGTCACCGGTATTTTTCCGGACATAGCCACGGCCAAAGCGCAACTTGGCCGCATTCAGCAATTGGGATACAAGGATGCTTTTGTGAAAAACGTCAACAATGCCCTGCTGCATGCAGTCACGGAATTCGAAACCGGCGGTGCCGCAAAAAAGCCGCTCATCCCGCTCGATTTCACAGAAAAACCGGAAGAAACTCAGCCACTGGCCGATGCCCGAAAAGCGGATACACCCGTCGGCTATGAAGATGTAACCATCATTGCTCCGTCAAAAACCGGCGATGAGCTGACTGCCAAAGGCGTGGAAATAGTTGCCGCCAAAGCCGCTCCCGCTCCTGCCAAAACTATTGCTGCCGAACCGGCTTCCGTCATCTCGTTTTCACCCAACATACCTAATATCAGGGCCGGCGTGAAACGAACTTCTGCCATTGAGCTTCAAAAAGTGCTCAAATCCGAAGGCGTTTACAAAGGTTCGCTCGATGGATTTTACGGAAAGGGAACCAAAACTGCTTTCGAGCAGGCCTACAACGACAACCGTCAAATCCAGAAATACCGGATTCTCGCCAAATATGCTACGCAGCCTTCCAACGATGCCGCACGAGGCACTGTGCAGTATTTTATCAATACACTCTGGGACGACCCCAAAACAGCCCTCGATGGACTCGAAACATCCAAAGCGCCCATCGCCAAAGCTTACCGGGCCTATTTCCTCTTCGTCAGGGACGGCGCCAGCCGGGACGTGAACACGCTGATGAATGACGCCCTGAAAACGGTATTCTCCAGCAAAAAGTCCAGTATCGCCAACTTCGATCCCAATGCCACCTACGCCTACTACGATATCAGCCAGCTGCTTCAACACCTTAGCTACGTGCATCAGGCATCTTCAGAGAAGCCGGCAGCTCCCTGCTGGTTGTTCCGCAAGCACCCCGGACCGGCGCTTCAGGCATTTGCCTCCGCCAGCAACAGCGGTGAGCTGAAACTGCAAAACTGTGGTGGCTTCTGGGAATGGGAAGAGGTGAAAGTCCTTTCAGTTATGGCCCACGATCTCTGCGCCCAGGGTCAGTGCAGCGAAGCAAAAGCTGCTGACGCCCAGCAGGAACTCGCCCGCCTCTACCTCGCTCCCAAAGCCCTCAGCGACGACGAACGAAAAGCGCTCGAAGCCTGGAACGCCAACGTCTGGAAAGGAATCGATGCCTGGTCCAGCCGTGACCCTATGCTCACTGAAGTTGCTACAGCACTGAAAATCAGCTACTTCCAAACAGAGGTGCTTTTCGAAGACTTTTTTATGGACGAAGGTTTTAATGAAAGAGAAGCAAAAGCGCTCGGTTTGGCAGCCCTGAAGGCATTGGTCGGAAATCATCTTGATCGCTTCATTTGATTTTTTTGATAAAAACAAAGCCCCGGCAGGTCGAACTTGCCGGGGCTTTGTTTTTATCAAAAAGTCAAATCACATTCCTCCATCCTCCTCAGAAAAGCGAATAATTCGCTTCCTGACTTTCGCCCGTTCTTTCATTTCAAGGCGACGTTGCAGGAGTTCTTCCTGCCGTTGTTTAAGCTCTTCCTGCCGGAAATGCATTTTTTCCTGATGTTCCATTTGCCGGTGTTTCATCTCCTCCTGGAGTTCAAACAGACGGGCTTTTTGCTCACTCATCCTGCCTTCTAAGTCCTGCAATTCAAGCACCTGCGGGGCCAGGAATTCACTTTCCCCCATCCGCTCGCTAAACTCTTTTAGCCACTCCTCGCTCAGATTGCCGTCCCGCATCCGATCCTGCATTTCCTGGGTCAATTGGTGCCTCTCGATCCAGTCTTCGTTGAATTCAGGGGCAAAATGCCTCCGCAGGTGAATCTTGGGTTCAACCATTTCGAAAACGTAGGCATCAGGTGAAAAATGTAACTCGCTCAGTGGCGCCAATTCCGGCATGACAAATGAAAATGCGTGGTCGCCGTGCCAGATCATACCACCCGGTCCTCCTGCAACCTCTTCCACAACAATGGCTTTGTCGCCTTTTTTCAAACCCTTTAACTCCTTGCCGTTGATGATGATTTTGCCTTTTTTACCATCTTTCACCTTAATTTTTACAGGGTCGCTTCCTCCCTCCGATTCGATGATGAACGTGGTACCGTTGCTGCCTTTTTGAGTGATAATTCGCCGGGTACGGGTCTCAGGGCTTGGCGGAGCAGGTGGTGCCGGAGGAGCAGGCGGCGCTTCCCGTAATCGGGGAGCAGGCGGAGCCGGAGGTGCTGGCGGCGCAGGCGGGGCGGGTGGGGGCACGTCCATTTCATCTATCAAATCCTGGTAGTCGGCGTAGCGATCGGCAGGAATTTCCTCGCCGTTGATTTTCAGGTAAATGATCTCGCCGTTTTTCTTGCGAAGCTCGATTTCTTCCTCGTCCGTTTTGCGGTGGATGCGGGTTTCCTGGTTTTTACCGGGAATAGTGTCGTAAGTGGTGTAGATAAATCCGTCGTCTTCAAAGTCGTAATCAAAATCTTCGGGCGATTCGTAAGAAACTGCACTTTGGAGCAAGTTGCCGAACGGCGTGTTGGCCTGCACCGACAGCATCACGACGGCTGCCAGCAGAAGCAAGGTGGCTGATAATTTTTCCATAACATTAGATTTGTTTTGCGATGGTTGTAAAATCCGCTGTATGCGGTTGAGTAACTGATTTTTATTTCTTGAAAACGGCATGGCAAAAGCCGGGGCCGCCTGGTGCATTTCCTGGAGGGAAACGAGCGATTTGGCATACGCAAGGGAGTCGCCGCAAAGCTGTACGGCCAGGTCGTCGCAACAATTTTCCCGCTCCGTACGCACATTGGCGGAAATCCACCACACGGCGGGGTTGAAGTAAAACAGAATTTCGACGACCGACTGGAGCAGGTTCACCAGGAAATCATGCCGGGCGATGTGCGCCAGTTCGTGGGCGAGGACAGCCTCCACCTGCTCGGCCGACAGGCTGTTCACTGCACCGACGGGCATGAGGATGACCGGTTTCAGCCAACCAATCACCATGGGCACTTTCACCAGCGCCGACTCGGCCAGTTGGATGTGATTTTGAAGATTTAATTCACCGGCCAGGGCGCCCAGCATTTCCTGCCATTGGCGGGGCAGTGGCGAAAGGTAGCGGTGACGCAGCCGTTGAAGGTAGAGCAGTCCGCCGACCATTTTTAAAAGAAAAAATACCATCCCGACGAGCCACACGGTGACGATCAGCGGCATGTTTTCATTAAAATAATCGCTAAAACCGGCTGCCTGAACGTCTTCGAAAATATTCACCGTGATCATCTCGTCGAGAATAACCATGCTTGACGCCAACTCCGGCTCAACGGCCATTTTTTCGAGCATGATGAAAAACGTTACAACTGCCGTCACCAGGATCGCAACCAAGGCAACGTTGCCGGCGATGTATCGCATCCGGGCGTTCGTTTTTTGCCAGGCCAACAGGTAAGCCGACAGCAGCAGCGCCACAATGAACGCCTGCCAAAGCGAGTGAACAACCGTCCACCCAAGGGCGTAAAGAATGTTTTCAGGTATGAATTGATTGATGAAATCCATTTTTTGAAGGATTGGAGGATTGAAGGATAGGTGGATTGAAGGTGGGAGACAGATCTTTAATCCTTCTTTCCTTCAATCCTCTCGATGAGTGCTTTAATTTGGTCAAGTTCGTCTTTTGAGGCTTTGCGGTTGCCGAGGGCTTGCATGACGAGGCTGGCCGCCGAGCCGCTGAAAACGTTGTCAACGAACGTATCGAGCAGCGTGCGCTGGGTCTCTTCCCGGCTGAGGGCAGCTTCGTAGATGTGGCTGCGGGCGTCGGTGTTGCGAGTGACCAAGCCTTTGTCGTGCATGATTTGCATCAGTTTAAGAGTGGTGGTGTAGCCCACTTCCCGGCGCCCGCTGAGTTCGTCGTTGACGAAACGCACCGGCGACGGACCATGCTCCCACAGTACTTGCAGGATTTCGAGTTCGGCGTCGGTGGGCTTCGGAATTGATTTTTCTGACATTATTTTTTTGTTTGAAAGACGGAATTTTCATCCCGATGGTTGCTACGATAAATTTCGTAGTGCAAGTTTATACGAAGATGTTCGTAAATGCAAATTTTAGTACGACTTTTTTCGTAGTTGGATAAAATTTGACTGAAATGCAGACGGATAGCTTACTTTCACGGCTTAAAAAATAATCATGGAAGAAAAATTCGAACCCCTCATCCAGGGCATTCTCGATGAAAATTTTGGCACCGCCGCCGGTTTTTTCGACGCTGAACTGGTCGCCGGTCTGAGAAAAAATCTGCTTCACCGGCACGAAGATGGCGCCATGCACCCTGCCGGCGTGGGCAAACATTTCACATTTCAAAAAAACCTCAAAGTGCGGGGAGATCTCATCTCGTGGATCGACGAAAAAAATCCCGGCCCGCTCGAGCGGCAGTTCCTCGACCAGATCGACGCTTTCGTGCAGTACCTCAACCGTACCTGCTACACAGCCATCAACGGCTACGAATTTCACTACGCTTTTTATGAAACGGGCAGCTTTTACAAACGCCACCTCGACCAGTTCCACAACGACCGGGGCCGCAAATTCTCCGTCGTCAGCTACCTCAACGACGACTGGCAGCCGGAGGACGGCGGCGAGTTGGTACTCTACCTCGACGGCGGTGAAAAAATCATCCAACCGGAAGGCGGCCGGGTTGTCTTTTTCAAAGCGGATGAAATCGAACACGAGGTGAAACCGGCCCTGCGGGATAGGCTGAGCATTGCGGGCTGGTTGTTAAGTTTGTAACCACGAATTCACATGAATTTTTTACGATTTTTTTTGCCATGAAATTTCTCAAACTTCTCCTCCCTGCCCTGCTGCTGGCGCTTGCCGGTTGCAAAGCGCCTGACCAATCGGCACTGGCCGAAGCCGAAATCGCTGATGCCGAAGCGGCCTTCGCCAAAATGGCGGCGGAGCAGGGCGTGCCTGCTGCGTTTCTCGCCTTCGCCGCCGAAGATGCGGTGATGATGCGTAACAATTCGCTCGTCGAAGGGCACGACGCCATGCGGGCTTATTTTGAAAAAAGCACCCTCGACAGCGTGCAACTCTCGTGGTCGCCGGACAAGGTGGTGGCTGCCAAATCGGGCGACCTCGGCTACACTTACGGCAAATACCAGTTCTCGGCAGTGGACACGGCCGGGCAAAAGATCAGTTCGGAGGGCATTTTTCACACGGTTTGGCAAAAGCAACCGGACGGAGCGTGGAAATTTGTGTGGGATTAAAAAGTCGTTTCAATTTAACCATTTCAACATGAATGCACATCCCGTCAATCTCGCCGTCCGGTTTTTACTGGAATTAGCGGCGCTGGGCATTTTCGCCGCCTGGGGCTGGCAACAGAGCCAGGGCTGGCAGCGCTGGATGCTCGCTATCGGACTACCCTTTGCTGCAGCGACCATTTGGGGTATCTTTCGAGTGCCAAACGATCCCGGCCCGGCAACGGTAGCTGTACCGGGACTGGTGAGGCTCCTGACCGAAGCAGTGTTTTTCGGTTTGGCGGTGTGGGCGCTACATGATTTGAAAGCAGAAAAATGGAGTTGGGCCATGCTGGCCATCCTGCTGATCCATTACGCCGTGTCGTATGACCGGATCATCTGGATGCTGAAACAGTGACCGGAGCTGTGCTGCCAGATTGGCGAGGAGTTATACAGATAGGGAAAAGTCATTTCATGTACCAGCAGATTTCAGTAGTTTTACCATCATTATTTAAGAAACTCCCTACTACACGATCTACAGATATCAACTATTCGAAATGAAAGAAATCAAACGCCGCCTCGCCGCAGTCATGTTCACCGACATCGTCGGCTACACCGCCATGATGCAAAAAGACGAAGTTATTGCTGCTAAACTGCGAGACCGCCACCGGGAAGTTTTCAAAAAATACACGGAGAAATACGACGGTAAAATCCTGCAATACTACGGCGACGGCACCCTGAGCATCTACCCGAGTTCCAGCGCTGCCGTGGAGTGCGCCGTGGAAATCCAGCGGGAATTGAAACAGGATCCGGCCATCCCACTGCGGATCGGCATCCACACCGGCGAGATCAGCTACAGCGAGGAAGATATCTACGGCGACGGCGTGAACGTGGCTTCGAGAATCGAAGGGCTGTGCGTACCGGGCGGCATCTTCATTTCAGAAAAAGTATTCGATGACATCAAAAACAACCGCAAATTCCGAACGACTTCACTCGGCCGTTTTTCCCTGAAAAATGTGCAGCAGGACGTCGGGATTTTCGCCGTTGCCAATGAAGGAATTTCAACACCGGAAGCCTTCGGAACTGCTACCCCTCCGAAGTCTATGTCTGCAAAAATGCCCCGGCAACTGTCGGCTATCACGCCTTCGAAAGGCCGTCGAAAAAAATTTCTGGCCGGATTGCTGGCCATTTTTTTCGGCATCTTCGGCACACATCGCTTCTATCTTGGACAGAAAAAACTGGGGATGATTTACCTGTCGTTCACGCTGGCCGCTCTTTTCATCATTCCGGGACTGGACAACTTGATTCCGGTCATTGCTGTGGTCAGTTTCATCGATGGTGTTCTGCTTTGGTCCTCGTCCAAAGCAGATTTTGATGCAAAATACAATCAGGAAATACCGGCACAGCAACAACCTGAAGAAGCTGCCACTGGCGAGCAAGAGCACAGAAGCCTGTTGAAAACGCAGTTTGAAAAATACAAAGACCGGGCGTTGGTGGAATACCGGGAGTACGACTACGACGGCGCTATTGCTTTTTTGAAAAAAGCAGTTGAAATAAAAAACGACGATCCGGAAGCTCATTTCCTGCTGGCCCGCTGCTACTCACTTAACGAAGAGGCCGAAAACGCCATTCACCACCTCGATTCCGCCGTAGCTTTCGGTTTGAAGGATCAAATCCGCATCCTCACCCACGACGACCTGGCCCACCTGCGCACTACGCCGCTGTTCGATGCATTTGCCAAAAACGGCTACCGGATGCCCGCAGAATTACCACCTGCCGAACCCGATATTTTGCAGTCGAAAAGCCATCAGGACGAGGATTTACTGGAGCAGCTCAACAAGCTGGAAGCGCTTCGCAAAAAAGGCGTCATCACGGAAGAAGAGTTTCAAAAATTAAAGCCGGGAAGAACCAATGATTAAGCCGGATTAAACCTGAGCAATGGAGGATCAAAAAATCATCACCAGGGACTACCTGGCCATCGAAAGAACACGGCTCGCCAATGAACGTACATTTTTGGCCTATTTCAGAACCTTCGCAGGCATTTTGAGCGCCGGTATCGCTATCGTCAAGCTCGATTTGTTTTTTGAAATGAAAGAACTGGGCTTTGCCTTTGTCATCATTTCACCATTTATCCTGGCCGTGGGCACTTACCGGCTCATTTATGTTCGAAATAAAATGCGCCAATTCCACAAAAATGCCTCTTCAACCAGCACAGAAAAAGTTACCTGATGTTTTTTGAAACGGTTTGAAAATGACAAAACACCCAATCCAAATCACGACCGCCTCCCGGCCGGAAGACATCCGCCAGGTACTCGCTTTGCAACAGGCCAATCTGCCAGTCAACATTTCCCCTGAAACCGCTGCTTCGCAGGGCTTCGTTACAGTGCAGCACAATTTTGAGTTGCTGGAAAAAATGAACCGGGCCATCCCGCAGGTCATCGCCCGGGACGGCGAAAAAGTGGTGGGATATGCGCTGGTCATGCTGCCTGAATTCCGGGAAATGATTCCGGTGCTGGAATCCATGTTCGACATGTTCGGGAAGATTGAGTACCAGCAGCGGAAGATCGCAGCGTACGAATACTATGTCATGGGGCAGGTCTGCATTGCTGAAGGCTACCGTGGCACCGGTATTTTTGATCAAATGTATTTGAAGCACAAGGAATTGTACGTCCATCGCTTTGATTTTTGCATCACGGAAATCGCTGCCCGGAACGTGCGTTCCCAAAAAGCTCACGAGCGGGTGGGGTTCAAAACGATTCATACCTTTAAAGATGAAACAGATTCATGGAACATCGTTTTGTGGGACTGGAAATAAATAACTGAAAAACAACCAACTATGGAAAAAATACAACTCACCGTCGACCTGTCCTTTTCCCGAATAGCCCACGGCCTTTGGCGCCTCAATGATTGGGATATGTCGCCCCAGCAACTCCTGCGCTTCGTCGAAGAAGCCCTCGACATGGGCGTCACCACGTTCGACAACGCCGATATTTACGGCAACCACACTTGCGAGGCGCTTTTTGGTGAAATTTTCAAACTGAAGCCCGGCCTGCGCCAACGCATGGAAGTCGTCACCAAATGTGGAATTAAAATCAACACTGACAAGTTCCCTGACCGAAAAATCGGGCATTACGACACCAGCTACAAACATATCATCGCAAGCGCCGATCAGTCGCTGAAAAACATGCGGCTCGACCATATCGACGTCCTGCTCATACACCGCCCTGATCCGCTGATGGACCCGGCAGAGACTGCGCTGGCATTCGAAGACCTGCACAAATCCGGAAAGGTTCGCTACTTCGGCGTCTCCAATTTCAGCCCGATGCAATTCCAGATGCTGCAACGGCATTTTAAACAAAAACTCGTAACCAACCAGGTTGAATTCTCTCCCCACTGCCTCGAACACCTCCAAAACGGCAACGTGGAGTTCTTTCAAAAAGAAGGCATCGTACCAATGGCATGGTCGCCGTTCGCCGGCGGCGACCTGTTCGACCCGAAGGATTCGAGAGGCGAGCGTTTGCAGGTAGTTTTGGAAGAAATTGCCGGTGAAACGGGCGCCTACGGCATCGATCTCGTAGCGCTTGCGTGGATTTTAAAACACCCGGCGAAGTTCGTCCCGGTGATGGGTACCGGTAAAATCGAGCGGCTGAAACGGGCCGTGGATGCGCTGGAAGTGGAGCTGTCGACGGAGCAGTGGTTCAGGATTTTGGTGGCGTCGCAGGGGTACCCGGTGCCGTGATTATTTCACAATCGCCTCATACACAGCATCCTGCACCAGCACCCTCGTGTTCATGTTCCCCAGCTTGTTGTTCCGCATCGTCGGGTAGGTCCGGTTGGAGAGGAAAATGTAAATCAGATCCTCCTTCGGGTCCACCCAGACTGCTGTACCGGTGAAACCGAGGTGGCCGTAGGTTTCATCACTCGCCTTCTCCGAAAGGTTATTCTCGAACTTCGTATTTTTTTGAAGCATGTCGAAGCCGATGGCACGGCGGGTGCAGTCGACGCAGCGAGAAGTGTAAAAATAAATCGTTTCCGGGCTCAGATATTTTTTGCCCCCGTAGGTTCCTTTGTTTAAAAGCATTTGCATCAAAATGGCCAGGTCATTGGCGTCGCTGAAAA
Source organism: Bacteroidota bacterium (assembly GCA_030147525.1). Taxonomy (GTDB): domain Bacteria; phylum Bacteroidota; class Bacteroidia; order Chitinophagales; family Saprospiraceae; genus UBA6168. Next base: position 74,821 of record JASBVF010000044.1, on the reverse strand, counting down.
GCCCGGCATGGCCGGTCGCCTGGTTGAGCATGGCTGCGCCCATGTCATGCACGTAGCCCTGAATGCGGCGGTCCCGGAAGTAGTCGTCCTCCTCCGTCGGCGGGATGCGGTCGAGCGGGAATTTTTCCAGCGGGCGATAGGTCATCGTTTGCAGACCAAGCGGCTGGTAAAACGTTTCCTGCACATAGTCTTCGATTGGGCGTCCACTCAGGCGTTTCACGATTTCGCCGGCAATGTAGAAGCCGAGGTCGCTGTATTTGTAACTCTTCGAATCGAGCAGCGGACTGTCCTTGATCTCCTGCCAGATTACATCCGGATAGCCGGCTTTCAGCCAGAGGTCTTTTGCGACGGGCAGCGGGTGAGCATCGCTTTTTTTGCTTTGGTAAAAATCCGGCAGCGGTTTTTGCCTGCTGGAAATGGTTTTTTCATAAAACTTGATCCACGGCGTGAGCCTCGCCCGGTGGGTGAGCATGTCGATGAGGGGGATACCTTTTTTGTTCGTGCCGGCGAACTCGTGGAGGTGCTTTTCGACGGGGTCATCTACGCTGAATTTGCCTTGCTCCTGTAGTTTCATCAGTGAAATGGAGGAAGCCGCAACTTTGGTGATGCTTGCCAAATCCCAGATATCGTCCTTCTTCGTTTCCGTCGCATTTTTGTCGTAGGTGTGGCTGCCGTAGGCTTTTTGAAAAATCACCTTGCCCTGCCTCGACACCAGTACCACAGCGCCAGGCGTAGCGCCTGCGGCAATCGCTTCCTCCACGATGCCATCCACTTTTTTCAGCTTTTCAGCGCTCATGCCCACCTCTTCGGGCAGACCGTAGCCGAGGCGTTGCAAGCTTTCAGTGACGATGCCGGTGCCGCCTTTGAACGCTTCGGAGGCCGTCACCGGCAGCTTGCCCCGGATCGGGAATGCCCCGAAAAGCGCCTGTGCAGCGAGGTCTTCCACCTCGTCGTCTTCCTCATAGGCAACGAGCAGGCTGTTGGTTTTTTCAAAAAACTTAGCAGAGTAAGGGTTGCCGAAAAGCACCAGCACAACCCGGGTTTCCCTGCTGAGGGCTTCGATGAAATTTTTCGTGCTTTCCGTCAGTCCGTAGTTTTTCGAGGCGAACTGGCTCATGCCGTGCAGGCTGACGATGACGGCGTCTTTGCCTTTGAGTTTTAAAACCCATTGCGAAGCAGAAATATCCTTGCCCGAAATGAAGGTCTCGATGTTTTTGTAGCGGCTGAGCGTTTTTTGAAAAACGTTGTTCGAACCGGCACCGATGGCCAGCGAGGCGATGTCCAGGTTTGCGAAACTTTCAAAGTTTCGTAAACCTTCGATATCCCGAAACGGCAATAAATCCCCCTCATTTTTTACCAAAGTCAGCGCATTGGCGATCAGTTCCCGTTTCACGGCCAAAGCCCGGTTGTCGTTCACATCGGCCCGGACGCCCTCGACGGGCAGCGGCTCGTAGGTCGTAGCGCCCATTCGATATTTCCAGCGGAGTACTTTTTTCACGCTGGCGTTGATCATGTTGCTATCGAGTTTGCCCTCGGCCAGCCATTTTTTCACGGTTTTAAAAGCTGCATCCACATCGCCGGGCAGTAACAGCACATCGTTGCCGGCGGCAAGGGCTTTGGCTTCCACCTCTCCGGGGCCGTGAAATTTGGTGACGCCTTTCATCTCGAGGGCGTCGGTCATGATGAGGCCGCTGTAATTCAGTTTGTTTTTCAGTAAATCCGTCACCACTTTGCGGGAAAGCGTGGTGGGCAAATTTTTGGCATCATCAAGGGCCGGCACGTTCAGGTGGGCAATCATGATGCTGCCCACGCCCTGCCCGATGAGTATTTTAAAAGGAAAAAGTTCAAGGCTATCGAGCCGTTCAATGGGGTGGTTGATGAGCGGCAGATCGTAGTGGCTGTCGGTGTCCGTGTCGCCGTGGCCGGGGAAGTGTTTGGCGCTGGCCAGTACGCCGTTATCCTGCATGCCTTTCATGTATTCGTAAGCTTTGGCGGCCACATTGTAGCGGTCTTCGCCGAAGGATCGGAAGCCGATGACGGGATTGGCGGCGTTGTTGTTCACGTCAGCAACGGGTGCGAAGTTGACGTTAACGCCTACCCGCTTGCAGTGTTTGGCGATTTCAGCGCCCATTTTATAGATCAAACTGTTGTCCTGGATAGCGCCGAGCATGAGCTGCCGGGGAAAACTCAGCGCCGTGCCTTTCATCCGCATGCCCAGTCCCCACTCGCCGTCGATAGTGATGAACATGGGCACTTTTTTGACCGAGGCCTGGTAGCGATTGGTGAGTTCCACCTGTTTTTCCGGGGTGCCTTTGGCAGTTGGGTTAAAAAAGCAGAGCCCCCCGGGGTTGTATTTTTTCACCAGGTTATCGACGGCGGTTTCGTAGGCGGCATCCTTGTCGGTGTGTGCCCGCAGCCAGACGAGTTGGCCGAGGCGCTCGTCCGGCGTGAGGATGGTGAAGACGCTGTCCACCCAAGCTTGTTCTTTCAAAATGGATTCGATAGCGGGAAATGGCCTGGGTTCTTCGTACTTGCCGAGCGCTGCGGAAGCGAAGATGAAAGCGAGGAGGACGAGGAGTAGGGAGAAGGATTTTTTCACGGTGGACACAGATTTTTACCGGGCTAAGTTAGCTTGATTTTTGTACTCAGGAAAATTGCATGTTGCAAGTATTCAGGCATTTAAAGTTGCCATTTACCAGTTTTTTTCATTCAGAAGGTAATTTTTCACATAGTCCTCTACCCCCTCCTCCAGCGAATGAAACGGCTGCTCGTACCCAGCCGTCCTCAGTTTCGCCATGTTGGCTTCGGTAAAATACTGATACGTCTCCCGGATATCTTCCGGCGTATCGATGAAAGAAATATTCGGTTCCAAATCCATCGCCCGAAATGTGTTCACGGCCAGATCCAGGAATGTGCGTGCCTCGCCGGTTCCAACATTGTACAGCCCGCTGTTTTTCCGGTTTTTATAAAAAAACCAGCACACATCCACCACGTCTTTCACATAGATGAAATCCCGGCTTTGATGCCCGTCGGCAATGCCGGGGCGGTGCGAGCGGAAGAGTTTCATGCCTCCGGTTTCCCGAATCTGTTTCACCGTATGAAAAATGACGCTGGCCATGCGGCCTTTGTGGTATTCGTTGGGGCCGTAGACGTTGAAGAATTTCAGACCTGCCCAGAAGGGGGGAGAGGAATGAGGGATGAGGGATGAGGGATGAGGCAACTCACCCGATTGTCGCAAGGCCCAGTGATCGAAGTCGTTTTTTGAAATGCCGTAGGGGTTGAGGGGTTTCAACTTGGGAACAATATTGTGGCGATCGTCGTAGCCGTGTTCCCCAAGGCCGTAGGTGGCGGCACTGCTGGCGTAAACGAGCGGAATACCGTTTGTGGAGCAAATATTCCAGATAGCTTTCGAGTAGTTGAGGTTAAGCCGGTCAAAAATGGCGGTGTCTTGCTCCGTCGTGTCCGTACGTGCGCCGAGGTGGTAGACGAATTCGACCTGACCGGCGTTTTTTTCAAACCAGGCCGAAAAGTCATCCCGATGGATTTTTTCTTTAAATTTCTTTTCTGCTAAATTTTTGTTTTTCAACGGATTAGAAAAATCGTCTACCAGCAGAAGGTTAGTTAATTTTTCGTCGTTGAGTTTTTGGAGAAGGCAGCTTCCGATGAAACCGGCAGCGCCCGTGATTACGATTATTTTATCCACGAACCATTTTTTTGTGAGGTCGCAAAGGTAGGCATGTTTAAAATTTGTCTGAACGAAAAGTAAAATCACAGCAATTTGCAAGTTAGCGTGCACACCCTTTTCATCGCCAGAATAGCCAGTTTCATCTACTTGTAAATAATTGACTTTCAATTTTTTATTTCTTCGCAATTCCTGACCTTTGAAACCTTCCGATACTTTTTTTCAACCAAATTTCAAATACTTGCCATGCAAGCTAACCTTCTGACTTTCATCACTTTATTTTCCATGCTCCTATTCGCCTCCTGCGCAAAGGAAACGCCCCGTGTCCTCGTCTTCTCCAAAACCGCAGGCTTCCGCCACGAGAGCATCGAAGCGGGCAAGGCAGCCATGCTGGCCATGGCGGAGAAGTATAAATTCCAGGTGGATACCACGGAGAACGACTCCGCTTTTTACGAGGAAAACCTGAAAAAATACCACGCCGTCGTGTTCCTCAACACCACCGGCGACGTGCTGAACCCGGAACAACAAAACAATTTCGAGCGCTTCATCCAGGCAGGCGGCGGCTGGGTCGGCATTCACTCGGCCACCGACACGGAGTACGGCTGGCCCTGGTATGGCAAGCTGGCAGGCGCCTATTTCAAAGACCACCCCGGCAACCCCAACGTGCAGGAGGGGGAGTTTTTTGTGGTGGATAAAAACCATCCGGCCTGCGACTCGCTGCCGGACCGCTTCAAGCGCACGGACGAGTTTTACAATTTCAAACAAATGAATCCCGACGTTAAGCCGCTTGTGAACATCGACGAAACGACCTACAAAGAAGGCAACATGGGCAATCCGCACCCCATGTCCTGGTACCACGAGTACGATGGTGGCCGGGCATTTTACACGGCGATGGGCCACACGGTGGAGTCGTTTTCGGAGCCGCTGTTCCTCAACCACGTTTGGGGCGGGCTGAAGTGGGTACTCGACGACGGCAATCCTAAACCGTTGGATTACAGCGCTGTACGAACACTCCGCATGCCAGAGGAGAACCGTTTTAACAAAGTGACGCTTGTCGAAGGCATGAACGAGCCCATTGAACTGGCCATCCTGCCCAGTGGCAACGTACTCTTCATCGAGCGGCACGGTGCCATTAAAATTTACGACCAGGAGTTGAAAGCAACAATGGTCGTGGACACCATTCCCATCAGCCACGAGTACACCGACAAGGACGGTAAAAAGTCCGAAGCCGAAGACGGTCTGCTCGGCGTGGCGCTCGACCCGGATTTTGAAAAAAACAACTTCATCTACTTCTACTACTCGCCAGCCGGCGACAGGGCTGTGAACGAGTTGGCCCGTTTTGAACTGAAAAATGAGACCAGCCTCGTCCGGGAGTCGAAAAAAGTGATCCTCGAAATCCCTGTTCAGCGGGAGCAGTGCTGCCACACGGGCGGTTCCATTGCTTTCGATGCGCAGGGTAACTTGTACGTTTCAACAGGCGACAATACCAGCCCCCGTGACTTTGCCTACGGTCCCAACGACGAGCGCCCCGGCCGCAGCCCGTGGGATGCCCAGAAAGGCTCTTCGAACACCAACGACCTGCGGGGCAAGATCATCCGGATCAAAGTGCAGCCAGACGGCTCGTACACCATCCCGGAAGGCAACCTTTTTCCGAAAGGCATGGAAAAAACCCGCCCTGAAATCTACGTGATGGGCAACCGCAACCCCTACCGCATTTCAGTCGATAAAAAAACAGGCTACCTCTACTGGGGCGAAGTCGGGCCGGATGCCAACAACGATTCAATTCCTTATGGTTCAAGGGGTTACGACGAGGTCAATCAGGCCCGGAAGGCAGGTTATTTTGGATGGCCTTATTTTGTTGGAAACAATCAGCCTTACGTCGAGTACGATTTTGCAACCAAAAAAAGCGGTGAAAAATACGACCCTGCCAGGCCCGTCAACAACTCCCCGAACAACACCGGCCTGACGGAATTGCCGCCGGTCAGCGATCCATTCATCTGGTACCCGTATGCCGAGTCGGAGGAGTTTCCATTGGTGGGTAGCGGCAGCCGGAATGCCATGGCAGGCCCCGTTTTCTACTCGGAAGATTTCAAAGGAGCAAAGCGCCCCTGGCCCGACTATTTCAACGGAAAACTCCTGATCTACGACTGGATGCGGGGTTGGATCATGGCCGTGACGATGGACAATGACGGCAACTACGAGAGCATGGAGCCGGTGATGGGCAGCCACAAATTCAGCAATCCCATCGACATGGAATTTAGCAAGGATGGGGATTTGTACGTGCTGGAATACGGCACTGCCTGGTTCACCGGCAACCCTGACGCCCGCCTTGTTCGCATCGAATACACGGCCGGCAACCGCAAGCCTCAGGTGAAAGTCGAGGCAGATAAAACGCAGGGCGCCGTGCCGTTCGCCGCCCGTTTTTCATCCAAAGGCACAGTGGATTACGACAAAGACGAGCTGAAATTCAAGTGGAACGTCCTCTCGCCCGAGGGCAAATCTTTGAAAACTTTCACCACACCCGACATGGATTTCACGTTTGAAACGCCCGGCATCTACAAGGTCGAGCTGACAGTCAGCGACGGTCAGGGCGGCGAGTCTGTCTCCACCACGGAGGTGCAGGCAGGCAATGAGCCGCCGGTTTTGGAAGTGGCCATCACGAGCGGTAATTCCGGCTTTTTCTTCCCCGGCCAATCCTTTGATTACGAGGTGATTGTGAACGACAAGGAGGACGGCAGCACGGCGGCAGGCGGCATCTCACCGGAGGCGGTCAGCGTGACCATCGACTATCTGGCGGAGGGTTTTGACAAGGCCATCATTGCGCAGGGGCACAAGTTCGCCGACGACCTTTCGGCCACTTCGCTGGGCAAAAGCCTGATGGGCAAATCGGATTGCAACTCCTGTCACCAGTTAGGTCAAAAATCCGTTGGCCCCACCTACATGGACATTTCAAACAAATACAGCACCGACCCAAACGCCCTGCAATATTTGACCAAAAAGGTCAAAGAAGGCGGCGGCGGCGTCTGGGGCGAAGTGATGATGGCTGCGCACCCCAGTCTTCCCGACAAGGACGTGACCAAAATGGTGAAATACATCCTCGGGTTAACACAAAAGCCCGCCAGTTCTCTGCCGCTGAAGGGTAGCTACACCACGGCCATCCCGGAGGGGCAAAGCGACCAGGGCATCTTCATCCTGCGGGCGGCTTACACCGACAAGGGCGCCAACGGCATCCCCGGCATCCGCTCGGAGCAGGTGCTGGTGCTGCGCAATGCCAGCCTGAGCGTGGCCGCAGCGGACGAGATCAAAGACATCATGAAAATGAAAATACCGGGCACCGAAACGAACATTGCCATCGCCCAGAAAGACGGCGCCTGGCTGGCCTTCCGGCAAATGGACCTTTCGGGCATGGGAGCCGTGACTTTCATCGCCAACGCTCCAGCCAATTACGGCATGATGGGCGGAACCGTGGAGGTACGCCTGGGGTCACCGGACGGGGAGATCATCGGCACTTCGTCCCCGATTACCCCGACGGAAGTGAAGGCGGGTGCGCCGCCATCTTCCATGAAACCTGCCATTGCAGTTGCGCCGCTCAAATCGACGAAGGGTAGGCAGGATGTTTATTTTGTCTGCAAAGGTGCTGAGGGCGGTGGCCCGGCCGGGCTGTTTGTGCTGATGCAGGTGATGTTTCAGGGGGCGGATAAAACAATGATGTAACCTGGGTTGGACAAAAAGGTGGCATAGTCCCTTTTTAAATTGATTATCAGTATTTTAAGCTCACGTTTTTAGCTTTTTTAGTCAAAAAAATAAGAATATGAACGACATGAAACTTATTTCAAACTTGCTGGCAGCCTTCATTTTGGCCATCGCAACACCCCTGTTTTCCCAGCAAAAGTTGGCCACTACTACCAACGGTAACATTGTCACCATTCAAAACAAAGGTGGCCAAACCATCGCCTATTCCACCGATTCAGGCGTGAACATCCTCACGGTGGATGGCCTGGCGTTCAAGGATTTGAACAAGAACGGCAAACTCGATAAGTACGAAGACTGGCGCCTGCCCTTCGACGAGCGGGCAAAAAATCTGGCTTCGCAAATGAGCGTCGAGCAGATTGCCGGCCTCATGCTTTACAGCCGCCACCAGAGTATTCCCGCACGGTCGGGTGGTTATTTTGCAGGCACCTACAAAGGCAAACCCTTCACCCAGGGCGAAACGAATCCTGCCGACATGACCGACCAGCAGGTTGAGTTTTTGACAAAAGACAATCTACGCCACGTACTCATCACAACGGTCGTTTCGCCGGAGGTAGCCGCACAGTGGAACAACAACGTGCAGGCGCTGTGCGAAGGAACTGGCCTCGGCATACCTGCCAACAACAGCTCCGATCCCCGGCACGGCACGGTCAGCAGCGCCGAGTACAATGCAGGTTCCGGCGGCAACATTTCGATGTGGCCCGCCTCGCTCGGTCTCGCCGCCACTTTCGACCCGGCGCTGGTAGAACGTTTTGGGCAAGTGGCCGCTACCGAATACCGGGCGCTGGGCATTGCCACGGCGCTCAGTCCGCAGGTGGACATCGCCACGGAGCCACGCTGGATGCGCTTTAGCGGTACTTTTGGGGAAAATCCCTGGCTCTCGGCAGCAATGGCCGAGGCTTACTGCAATGGTTTTCAAACTTCCACGGGCAGCAAGGAAATCGCTGACGGCTGGGGCTACGGCAGCGTCAACGCCATGGTAAAACACTGGCCCGGCGGCGGCAGCGGAGAGGCGGGCAGGGATGCTCACTACGCCATCGGGAAATTCGCCGTTTATCCCGGCGGGCAGTTCGATCAGCACCTCATTCCGTTTACCGAAGGCGCATTTAAGTTGAGTGGAAAAACAAAAATGGCCTCGGCCATCATGCCCTACTACACCATCTCCTGGAACCAGGACGTGAAGAACGGCGAGAACGTGGGCAATGCATACAACTCCTACATTATCAACGATTTGCTTCGCAAAAAATACGGCTACGACGGCGTGGCCTGCACTGACTGGGGTATCACGGGCGACCACCGGGTGATGGACAGCTTTGTCGACGGCAAACCCTGGGGCCTGGAGCACCTGAGCATTGCGGAGCGCCACTACAAAGTGCTGATGGCGGGTGTTGACCAGTTCGGTGGCAACAACGAGGCACAGCCCATCCTCGACGCCTACCAGATGGGCGTGAAGGAGCACGGTGAAAAATGGATGCGGCAGCGCATGGAGCAAAGCGCCCTGCGTTTGCTTCGCAATATTTTCCGGACAGGCCTTTTTGAAAATCCTTACCTCGACCCGGCAGCAACGAAGGCCATCGTGGGTAAGCCGGAGTTCATGAAGGAGGGCTACGAGGCGCAGTTAAAATCGCAGGTTTTGCTGAAAAACAAGGGCAATGTTTTACCCGTGAAAGAAAGAAAAGTGGCCTACGTGCCTAAGAAATTCACGCCTGCCAGCACCAATTTCCTCGGGATGAGAACGCCCGAGAGTCTGGACTACCCCGTGAGCATTGAAGTCGTGAAAAAATACTTCGATGTGACCGACGACCCAGAGAAGGCCGATTTGGCGCTTGTTTTCATCGAAAGCCCGAAGTCCGGCATCGGCTACGACAGCACCGACATCAGGGCGGGCGGCAACGGCTACCTGCCTATCAGCCTGCAATACAGCGACTACACCGCCACCGAAGCCCGTGCCGTGAGCATTGCCGGAGGCGATCCGAAGGAAAACTCTGCAAATCGCAGCTACAAAGACAAAACCGTAAAAACCACCAACGTGACCGACCTCGGCATGGTGACGGAGACCGCCGCCAAAATGAAGGGCAAGCCCGTTATCGTTAGCGTGGCAGTGGATAATCCGATGGTTTTCAGCGAGTTCGAATCACAGTCAAGTGCCATTTTAGTCAATTTCCGGGTGCAGGACCAGGCCATACTCGACCTCATAACGGGCAAGACTGAGCCTTCCGGCCTGCTGCCCATGCAAATGCCGGACAGCATGAGCGAGGTGGAACGCCAGGCCGAAGATGCCCCGCACGACATGAAATGCCACACCGACAGCGAGGGCCACAGCTACGATTTTGGCTTTGGAATGAACTGGAAGGGGGTGATCAAAGATGAGCGGGTGAGCCGGTACAAAAAATGAATGCACCTTGAAATAAGTAAGCCATGCCAATACGAATTCTACTTTCCTGCTGCCTGTTGATGGTGCTACAGGATGCCTTTGCACAACTTCCCCGCTTGCAGGTCAGCGACGACCACCGCCACCTCGTCACCGCCGATGGCAAACCCTTCTTCTGGCTGGCCGACACGGCATGGGAGCTGTTTCACCGGACGACAAGGGCGGAAGCGGAGGTGTATTTTAAAAAAAGAGCGGAACAGGGCTTCAACGTCATCCAGGCCGTGGCGCTGGCTGAACTCGACGTGCTGAACGTGCCCAACCGAAACGGCGATTTGCCGCTCCGCAATGCCGACCCGACCCAGCCCAACGATGCTTATTTCCGCTACGTGGATACGCTCATTGACATGGCGGTAGCGCATGGCCTCTACATCGCCCTGCTGCCCACCTGGGGCGATAAGGTTTTTAAAAATACCTGGGGCGTGGGCCCGGAAATTTTCAATCCGGAAAATGCCCGGACCTATGGAAAATGGATCGGCAACCGCTACCGAAACCGCACCAACATCATCTGGGTCATCGGCGGCGACCGTGACCCCAGGGACGACTCGCAGGACGTGGAAATCTGGCGGGCAATGGCCGCAGGTGTGGCGGAAGGCGTTGGAGGTCACGACAAGGCGTTCATGACTTTTCACCCCCAGCCGGAGCAAATCGAGGCCTCCTCGTCCCGCTGGTTTCATGAGGATAACTGGCTGGATATGAATATGTTGCAAACAGGTCACTGCAATGATACGCCTGTCTGGCAGCGCATGGAATCTGACTGGAAAAAGCTGCCAGTGAAGCCATTTTTGAACGGCGAGGCGATTTACGAGGAAATGCCTGTTTGTTTCGATGCTAAAAATCTCGGCTATGCCAGTGCCTGGGATGTTCGCCGGGCGGCCTGGCAGAGCGTTTTCGCAGGGGCTTGCGGGCACACCTACGGCTGTGGGCCGGTCATCTTTTTTTCGCAAAAAGGCGAGCATTTCTTCGCTGACCTGCACGGCTGGCAGGAAGCGCTCGACCTGACCGCTGCCAACCAGATGCGCTTTTTAAAAACCCTGATGGAAAGCCGCCCTGCCGATGGCAGAGCGCCCGATCAGTCTATGCTGCAGGACGAGGGTAACAATGCCTTCGACCATATTTCGGCCATCCGGGGTGATGGCTACGCTTTTTTTTACACAGCTCACGGGCTGCCTGTCACGGTGAATCTGGGTAAATTTTCAGGTAAAAAAATCAGCGCTCACTGGTACGACCCACGTACGGGAAAGGCAACGAGTATCGGCGAATTTGACAACAAAGGCTGGCAGACATTCGCCCGGCCCTACGTCTGGTCGCCTGTGCCTGACCACCGGACGGACTGGGTGCTGGTCCTGGATGACCTGGAGAAAGGGTATGTGGTACCGGGGCTTTAGACAATTGATTATTTCATAAAAAGAAAGATAATGACCAACAGGAGAAATTTCATCAAACAGTCCGGCGCCGTGGCGCTGGGCAGCCTCGCCATGGGGCCTTCCGCCCTGGAGTTTTTGGGTAAAAAACAATACGACCTCGGTGTACAACTCTACACCCTCATGGCCGTCATCGACCAGGACACGCAGGGCACGCTGAAAAAACTGGCAGACATTGGCTACAAAAACATCGAGTCGGCCTTCAGCAGGCAGGGTGGTTTTTATGGTAAAAAACCGAAAGAATTCGCCTCCACGCTCGAAGGCATGGGTATGAAATGGCGGGCACACCACGTACTTGGAGCGCCGTTCAAGCTGCCTCCCGGCACCAAAATGCCCACCGACGAAAAAGGTGAACCCATCAAAATTCCGCCGATGAAAAACCTGAAGGAGAACATGCAGGAACTGGTGGACAGCGTCGCCGAGGGCGGCGTCGAATACCTCGTTTGTGCTAACATTCCCACCAATACGCCCGAAGAAGTGGCAGAAGCTGTGCAGATTTTAACAAAATCCGGCGAAGCCTGTAAAAAGGCAGGTTTGCAATTGGTCTATCACAACCACGACTGGGAGTTCAAAACCATCGGCGACTCCACGCCCTACGAGGTGTTCCTCTCGCAAATACCGGCCGATTTGATGAAAATGGAACTCGATCTTGCCTGGACGATCAAAGCTGGCGTCGACCCGGTGACCCTTTTCAAAAAACACCCCGGCCGCTTCCCGCTCTGGCATGTGAAGGACATCGACAAGGATATGCTGACACTGAAGCCGGTGGGCGACGGCTCGATCGATTTCCCACGCATTTTTAAAAACGCCAAAAAAGCGGGGCTAAAATACCCGTTCATCGAGCACGACAATCCGAAAGATGCCTTCGACAGCCTGGGTCGGAGCATGGCGTATTTGAAGAAAAATATTTTGAAATAAAAAAAACTGTGCGGATGGCCAGCAGCCATTTCACGACATAAAATACTCCACCGCCAGATCGTATCCCTTCAGCCCCAGTCCGATGATGGTGCCAACGCAGTACGGCGCCGTCATGGACTTGTGGCGGAATTCTTCCCGTGAAAAAGTGTTGGAAATGTGAACTTCAACCACCGGTGTTTCGATAGCTGCGATGGCGTCAGCCAGGGCGATGGAGGTGTGAGCGTAAGCGCCGGGATTGATGATGATGCCCTGGTAGGAGAAGCCTGCCTCGTGAATCCGGTCGATCAGGGCACCCTCGGAGTTGCTTTGAAAATAATGGAGAATGACACCGGGGTATTCCTGCTGGAGGGTTTCAAAATACTCCTCGAACGAGCGCTTGCCGTAAATGTGCGGCTCACGGGTACCGAGCAGATTGAGATTTGGGCCGTTGATGATGAGAATTTTCATTTTGAGTAGGCAAGTAAGCCGGTAGGCGAGTAGGAGGCCGTGCTTACTTGCCTGCCAGCCTGCTCGCCTACCGGCCTACTCAATCAATTGGCCATTTCCGACATAAATTTCAGCCGCACCATTTGAATTTCTTCGAAGGTAAATTCTTCGTCTTTCAATTCTTTGTAGGCGGCTTCCGGATCGTCTGTTTCGGCTTCCATGAAGTAGTCATAAATTTCTTCCACGACGGTTTCGTCCATTACATCTTCCAGGTAGTAGTCGATGTTGACTTTTGTACCGGAAGAAACGATGGCGTCAAGTTCTTCCATCAACTCGTCCAGCTTCAGGTCGTTCTGGCGGGCGATATCGGGCAGCGGCATCTTGCGATCAATGGCCTGGATGATGGCAACTTTGACCTTGGATTTGTTGGCTACCTGCTTGATGACGACGTCCGTCGGACGCTCGATTTCGTTCTCTTCAACGTAGTTTTTGATCAGCTCGAGGAAAGATTTGGCGTAACGCTGCGCCTTGCCGATGCTCACACCCTGGATCTTGGTCATGTCGTCCATGGTGATCGGGTATTGCGTGGCCATGTCTTCGAGAGAAGGATCCTGGAAGATGACGAACGGAGGAACACCTTTCTTTTTGGCGACTTCCTTGCGCAGGTCTTTCAGCATTTTCACCAAAGTTTCGTCCAGTGCGGTTGCTTTCCCGGCAGAATCGTCGAGGTCAATTTCCTGGTTATCGTAGTCGTGATTGAGCGGAACCTTTATTTCGGAAGGATCATCGATAAACTCCCGCCCATTTTCTGTCAGCTTCAGTACGCCGTAGGTTTCGATGTCTTTGCGCAGAAACTCGTTCAGCAAGGCATGGCGGAATACGGAGTTCCAGAACAATTCATCTTTTTCTTTCCCGACACCAAAAAGCTCTTTTTTATTGAACTTGTAGTCTTTCATTTCCTTCGTCTCGTTGCCCATCACGAAATCTACAAGTTCTTTGATTTTGAAGTTTTCATCCAAATCCCGAACGGACATCAGTGCCTGGCGCATTTCAGTCTGCACTTCTACTTTTTCCTTCGGGTAGCGGCAGTTGTCGCACATGCAGCCGCAGTCTTTTTCGTCAAATTCTTCCCCAAAGTAGAACAGGAGGAAGCGGCGGCGGCAACCTGTCGTTTCAACGTAAGCCATCACTTCCTGCATGAGCTGGGCGCTCATTTCACGTTCGGCTACGGGTTTGTCACGCAGGAATTTTTCCAGTTTCGCCATGTCTTTGTACGAAAAGAAGGAGACGCAGCGGCCTTCGAGGCCATCCCTTCCTGCACGTCCGGTTTCCTGGTAGTAGTTTTCAATACTTTTCGGCATGTTGAAGTGAATGACAAAACGCACGTCCGGCTTGTCAATTCCCATTCCGAAGGCAATGGTAGCAACGATGACGTCGATATCTTCCATCAAAAACGCATCCTGCGTTGCCGAGCGGGTTTTCGCATCGAGTCCGGCATGGTAGGGCGCAGCCTTGATACCATTCACGTTCAATACCTGGGCTATTTCTTCCGTGGATTTTCTGGCCTGTACGTAGATGATGCCGGACTGACCGGGCATGGTTTTAATCACCTGCACAATTTGCCGAATGGTTGCCTCTTTTTTTCCTTTCGGACGAACTTCATAAAACAGGTTGTCCCTGTTAAAGGAGGACACAAACTTGTTCACGCCCTCCATGTTGAGGTTTTTCACAATGTCCGACTGCACCTTCGGAGTTGCCGTAGCGGTAAGGGCGATGATCGGAATTTCTTTGTTGATCGCATCGATCATGGCACGGATGCGGCGGTACTCCGGCCGGAAGTCGTGGCCCCACTCAGAAATACAGTGGGCTTCATCAACGGCGACGAATGAAATATTTACATTCTGAAAAAATTCGATATTTTCTTCCTTGGTAAGCGTTTCGGGAGCGACGTAGAGCAGTTTGGTCTTACCTGCTACAATGTCTGCCTTCACTTCTTTCATCTGAACCCTCGTTAGAGAAGAGTTCAGGAAGTGGGCCACTTCATCCTCGTCGCTGTAGCCCCTGATGCTGTCCACCTGATTTTTCATCAGGGCAATGAGTGGAGAAATGATCAGTGCCGTTCCTTCCATCATCAGGGCAGGAAGCTGATAGCAGAGGGATTTTCCTCCGCCGGTGGGCATAATGACAAAAGTATCCTTGCCATCAAGGACGCTTTGAACAATCTCTTTTTGATTGCCTTTGAAGCCTTCGAAGCCAAAATACTTGTGTAAAGCTCCGTTCAAGACGTCAGTCGCAACAGTTTTTTCCGCTACCATCATTTCGCTGGTGTTTAATTGGTCCTTTCGTAAACCTTTGAACCAGAAAACGAAATTTGGTGATCAAATCACTGATTTCTTTTTTCCGGTTTCTCAATCTAAATAAAATTTGTTTGGTATCGGGGCGAGTTTAGAGGGATAGAAACCCCCAACGGAGGGATTTAGTTTAGTCGTTAAATTTAGACAAAAATCCCGGTTACCAAAAGTTTACCTGAAAAGATTCCCACTTTAGTGGTGATAGTACTGGCATGCAGGTAAAAACGCTGTTTTCAGTTAATATGAAATCCGTTTCGCCCCAATACCGGCCTATCTTATTGTTAAATAATTAATTTTTTAATGCGATTTTTCAAAAAGCAGCCAAAGATAAAAAACGAGAAGCACATAACAAAATTAAATTTGGCTTGCAAATCATTTTTTTCAATTACATAAATGTCATTGCCGTATGTTTGCCTGTATGCAATTCATTTTCAAAACTTTATCTGCCTTTTTGGCCAAATAATATATGCAAACACTCGATCAGGCCACCATCAAATCCACCGCCCACCGCACCCTCGACATCGAAATTGAGGCGTTGCAGGCACTCCGGGCCGGCATCAACGGCGATTTCTGCGCCGTCGTTGAAACCATTTTTCATTCAAAAGGCAGGGTTGTCGTCACCGGTATCGGCAAGAGCGCCATCGTGGCGCAAAAAATTGCCGCCACCTTCAACTCTACCGGAACGCCCGCCCTTTTCATGCATGCCGCCGATGCCATTCACGGCGACCTCGGCATGATCCAGTCCGACGACGTGGTCATTTGCCTGAGCAAAAGCGGCGACACGGCTGAAATCAAAGTTCTCGTACCGCTGGTGAAAAACCTGGGCAACCCGGTCGTTGGCATGGTCGCCAACCCTGACTCCTGGCTGGGCAGACAGGCGACGCATGTGCTGCACACACCCGTTTCGCAGGAAGCCGACCCGAACAACCTCGCCCCTACCGCCAGCACCACCGCCCAAATGGCAATGGGAGATGCGCTGGCCATCAGTCTTTTGGCTTTGAAAGGATTTTCGCCCGGCGATTTTGCTCAATTTCACCCCGGCGGCACACTTGGCAAGCAACTCTACCTGCGTGTCTGCGACCTCTACCCGCATAACGAACGGCCGTCGGTACAGCCTGAAACCGGTATCCACGACGTGATTCTTGAAATGACGTCAAAGCGGCTGGGCTGCGCCGTGGTTTTAGACCTATATAATAAGGTGGAGGGAATCATCACCGACGGAGACCTGCGGCGAATGCTAGAGCGCCTGCACGGTCAGGATTTTTCAAAACTGAAAGCCAAAGACATCATGACGGCCGGGCCAAAGTTGATCGACCAGAACGAACTCGCCGTTCGTGCGCTTGAAATCATGCGGGCCAACAGCATCACGCAACTCATCGTCGTGGAAAATGAGCAGTACGCTGGCATCGTGCATTTGCACGATTTAATTCGGGAGGGGTTGGTATGAGGTGGGGCTGTTGGCTGTTGGCTGTTGGCTGTTGGCTGTTGGCAGGTTGCAAAGATGAAACAGTTCGGGTCGTTTCACCGGCATTTTACCATTGGCAAACGCACGTGCAACTCATGGAAAACGAGCGTCTTTACCTCGATTCTTTGGGTGTGAAAAAACTTTACGTCAAATTCTTCGATGTGGATTGGGATGAGGCGAGCGGCCAGCCCGTGCCGCATGCGCAGGTTGAAACCGATACGGCAAGGCTGGTGGGGTTGGAAATCGTGCCCACGGTTTTTATCACCAACCGCACTTTTTTGAATTTGAAAATGGAGGACGTACCAGGTCTTGCGGAGCGGATTTTTGAAAAAATGGAGGAGTTGGCGGTGCCCTTGACCCAGCCCCGGCCCCTGACCCCTAAAGGGGAACCACTCGGGGAAGGTTTTTGGATGGATGAAATTCAGTTCGATTGTGATTGGACGGAGCAGACGAGGGAGAAGTTTTTCGCCTTAATCAACCATTTCAGAGCCACTTCGGAAGGTGATTCATCATTCATCATTCATCATTCATCATTAAAATTCTCTGCGACCATCCGCCTCCACCAACTCAAGTTTTTTGAAAAAACCGGCGTACCGCCCGTCGATCGGGGCATGCTGATGTTTTACAACATGGGCGACCTTGAAGCCTGGGAAACTGAAAACTCCATCCTCGACCTCGAAACCGCTCAAAAATATCTAATTCCCAATTCCCAATTCCCAATTCCGCTCGACCTCGCCCTCCCCCTCTTCCGCTGGGGTGTCCTCTTCCGGGACGGGCGTTTGATCAAACTCATCAACAATCTCGGAGAGGAAGATTTGATGGATACTGAGCGTTTCACCAACATTGCCCCTAATCGTTACGAAGTAAAAAAAAGCACTTACCTGCAAGGTTACTATCTTTACGAGGGTGACCAGCTAAGACTCGAAGGCGTGCAGCCTGACCAACTGGAGGCGGCGGCGGCGATGCTGAAATTTGTCAAATCAGACACGGCTACGGTTGCTTTTTACCACCTCGACACGACGACGATCAAACTATTTTCACATGAGAAACTGGAAAAAGTGCTGGATGAATTTCACTGAAAAATCCCTTGCGCCAAAGACTGCAACCGCAAAGAAGCTGCGTCTTTTCATCATACTTCTGACCTCATACCTCATACCTCAATCTCTGTCCACTGCCTGCATCCCCTTCGACCGCTCCTTCCACGGCTACACCTTTGTAAATATGAACATCCTGCGCCAACAGGAGCGGGAGATGCTGGCGCCGCTGTTCCTTCGCTTCGACAAGCTGTACCAGAATTATTTTGAAACGGTGGAAAAGGCCAACCAAAACGACAACCTCGCCGAGTGGTACGAGCGGTTTTGCACGGATGTAAAAAAAGAAGACCTGGAATTCATCATCTACAAAGCGCCGGCGGAGGAACTTCAACTATTGCTGACGGCCACGAGGAGCAAGTCCCTGCCCGTGCCGGTCAACCTTCGGGACAACACCTTCGCCCAGTTCGTTCACGAAAAAAAATGCGAGGAGACCATCGAGTACCTGCTGTTTGCGAAGCAATGCGAACCGCATGTGACGGCCAACGACCAATGGCAGGCGCCCAAGCGGGACAAAGAGACCATGCAGTCTCTCATTGCCGAAGGCAAACGTCAGTTTAAACACACCAAATCCGACTACATGCGGCTGCGCTACGCTTACCAGATCATCCGGCTGGCGCACTACGCCGGGCAGTACGAACAGGTGCTGGAATTGTACGACGACCTGCTTCCGAAGGTGGATAAAATGCGGAGCAAATGGGCACAAAGCATCATCCCGTGGTGGATCGAGGGGCACAAGGCCGGGGCGCTGCGCAAGCTGGGCCGCAACGTGGAAGCGTCGTACCTCTACGTGCAGATTTTCAGGAACTGCCCGGGTCGGCGGGCTTCGGCCTACCAGAGTTTTTATGTAAAAACCGATGAAGAGTGGGCCGAGGTGATACGCCTCTGCCAATCTGACGCCGAACGGGCCACGCTGTTCGCCATGCGGGCCGCCAATTCGGAAAGCCGGGCACTGGAGGAGATGGAAAAAATTTATGAAATAGACCCCCAAAACGAATACCTCGAACCGCTGCTGGTGCAGGAAATCCGCAAGATGGAGCGCAACCTGCTCGGGCTTGAATTTAACGACCGCAAGGACGAAAACAAACGTTTCCATAAAATCCCAAAGCCCTACGCCGGCCGCTACGTGATTGACCTTCAGAAATTTGCGAGGAAATGCAGGCAGGAGGGTCAGGTCGCACGCCCGCAGCTTTGGCTGATTGCGGAGGGCTACCTTGAGTTCCTGGCGGGCGATTTTTATGCAGCTGAAAAAACCTTCCGTGAAGCGACCCGACAGGTGGATGATAAAATTTTGAAGGAACAACTGACCGTGTTTCAAACAGCACTTAAAATTGCCGCCTTCGACAAACCCAGCCAGGAGGCCGAAAAGTTCGCCTACCAGCTTATCAAAAATGACAAGCTATACCGGCAGTACAAGAGTTTCCCTGATTTTTTACAGGATAAAATGGCCTGGCTCTACCAGGAATACAAGCAAGGCGGCAAGGCTTTCCTCAGCCACCATCCGCTGAAAGACCTGAAACCCAACCCGCAGGAGGCCATGCTCAACGACCTGATCGCCGTGGCGCTGAAGCCTGACCGGACGGAGTTCGAGCGCATGATGCTCGAAGGAATTTCCGCCTCCGACCTGTTCGACATCAAGGCGACGCTGTTGATGAGCAAGGGCGAAATGGAAGCAGCGCTCGAAACCTACAAACGCATCCCGGCCAATATCTGGGACAACTACGGCCAGTACAATCCCTTCCGGGAAACCTTCCGGGACTGCGTGAATTGCTACCAAAGAACGGACACGCTCGGACTGTCTTCGTATTTCAACAAAGGCGAACTGCTCACCGAACTGCTCGACCTGGAATACAAAGCCAAAGGCGACCTCGATGCCGCTGCCGTTCACTACTACAAACTTGGCCTGGCCTATTACAACATGAGCTACTTCGGCTTCGGCTGGAAGGCGATGGACTACTTCCGCAGCGGCAGCACCTGGTCGAAACTGCATCAACCGAAAGGCGGCGAAGGCAACGGCCGGGTGTACGAACACTGGCAAACCCCCTTCGGCAACCGGGAAAATACCGACCTGAGCCGGGCACTTTATTTTTTTGAAAAAGCCCGCCTGCTGGCTACCACCCCCGAGCTTGGCGCCAAGGCTGCCTACCAGGCCGCCCGCTGCGAGCAGAAGATTTTCTTTCAAACGCCGGCCTACAAACCGGAGCCGTGCTGCAATCGCATCCCCCGGCTGCCGGAGGAATACCTCGTGAATTTCAGCCGGTTGAAAGAGCTGTATTCTGAGACGGATTTTTACAAAATGATCGTGAAGGAGTGCAAATACCTATCGGTTTATGTGAGCAAATGAAGCAACTGGGCTGCTTGCCGTTTGTTTCAAAATCAGTTACTTTCGCAAAGGAAATTTCAAATTAAAACCAGGACTCATGGTTGCTACAGCATCAGAAAAAAAACGCTATACAATCGAGGAATACCTCCGCTTCGAGGAACAGGCGGAAGAAAAACATGAATTTCACAACGGAAAAATCATCCCAATGGCCGGCGCATCGATTCCACACAACCAGATTATCGTCAACGTCATCACTACTTTAAGAAGTTGGATTGCTGAAAATAAGCTTGATTTGTTTGTTTTAACCAGCGACGTCAAGGTCAGAATTGAAGCCTTCAACCGCAACGTATACCCCGACGCCATCGTGATTTGCGAAAAACCGGAGTATTGGCAGAACCGGAAAGACACGATCGTAAACCCAGTGTTGATCTTTGAGATATTGTCTGGCAGCACGCAGGGTTTTGACAAAAAGGATAAATTTAAACTGTACCGTTCGCTACCATCGTTGCGGGAGTATGTGCTGATTGATCAATTCAAACCTTGGGTCGACACGTATTTTAAAAAACCGGAAGGAGAAAACCTTTGGGAAATCAATACCCATCTTTCGCTCAACGCAAAGGCTCCGCTTCAATCCATCGGCTTCGAATTACCGCTCTCAGAAGTGTACTGGAAAATACCTGAACTCCTGGGCGATGAATGGGAAACGGAATAGTTTCCACATTTTATAGCCTAAAAACAAACCAGCGGCCCTGTTGGCCGTTTTCAGAGTGTAAAGTTTTGAAAACGCCAGATACAACCGCAACTGCATGAATCAACTTCAACACGAAACCTCGCCCTACCTGCTCCAACACGCCCACAATCCCGTCAATTGGTACGCCTGGAAACCTGAAGCTTTTGAAAAAGCCCGAAAAGAGGACAAACCAATTCTTGTCTCCATCGGCTACTCGACCTGCCACTGGTGCCACGTGATGGAACGGGAAAGCTTTGAGGATCAGGAAGTTGCAGGCTACATGAACGACAATTTCGTCTGCATCAAAGTAGACCGTGAAGAGCGGCCCGATGTGGATCAGATTTACATGGAAGCCTGTCAGGTACTCACCGGCGGCGGCGGCTGGCCGCTCAACTGCTTCCTCACACCCGACGGGCGGCCCTTTTACGCCGGCACATACTATCCGCCCATGCCCGCCTACAACCGTCCGTCGTGGTTGCAGGTGCTGATGAATATTTCCCATGCCTTTCAAAACAAACGTGAAACAGTGGAAGACCAGGCCAACCGGCTGACGGAGATCATTCAAAATTCCGGTGAAACGTTTGCCGGGAACAAGCTGAAGGTCGTGAGCGACGATGAGCCATTTCACGAGGGTTTGCTGAAAAAAATGTATGAGGCGCTGGAAAAACAATTTGACAAAAAAGACGGTGGCTTCGGCGGCGCTCCCAAGTTCCCCGGCACCATGTCGCTGCACTACCTGCTCGATTATCATTTTTATTTCGGTGAAAAAACGGCACTCAACCACGTCGAACTTTCACTGGACAAAATGGCGATGGGCGGCATTTACGATCAAATCGGCGGCGGCTTTGCCCGCTACGCCACGGATTCGAAGTGGCTTGTTCCTCATTTTGAAAAAATGCTCTACGACAACGCCCTACTGGTGAGCCTGCTGGCCGATGCGTACAAAGTCACCAAAAAAAATCTCTACCGGGAAACCATCGAAGAAACGCTGGAGTGGGTTCACCGGGAGATGACGAGTAATGAAGGCGGGTTTTATTCGGCGCAAGATGCTGATTCCGAAGGCGTTGAAGGTAAATATTACGTTTGGGAGAAAAACGAGGTGGAGGAAATACTGGGAGAAGACGCCCCGCTGTTCTGTGAGTTTTACGATGTGACAGAGCATGGTAACTGGGAAGAAAAAAACATCCTCTGGCGCCGCTGGACGTTCGAAGATTTTGCGGAAGCGAAAGACATGGACATGCAGGTTTTAAAAAACAAACTGGCGAAAGCCCGGCAAAAATTATTCGAAGTGAGGGACAAACGGGTGCACCCCGGCCTCGATGATAAAACCCTGCTCGACTGGAATGCCTTGATGTGTTCGGCTTACGCCAAAGCCTACACAGCGCTGGGCGACGATACGTATAAAAATACTGCCGTCGCTAACCTGGAGTTTTTGCTGGAAAAATTCCTGCAGCCGGACGGCATCACGCTTTTTCACACCTACAAAAACGGAAAGGCGCAATACGATGCATTTCTCGATGACTATGCCTACCTGATCGAAGCCATGTTGGACGTGGCTGAAATCACTTTTGACACCCGCTGGATTTTGCAAGCCGGCCGCTACATCGAATTTGTTTTGGAAAACTTCCTTGACGAGACCGGCAAAATGTTCTATTTTACCTCAGCAAAACAAAATGATGTCTTGCTTCGAAAAAAAAATCTGTACGACTCTGCCACCCCGTCGGGCAACTCCACAATGGTTCGCAACCTGCAACGGGCTGGTATTTTAATCGGCAAGGAATCCTGGCGGCAAACAGCCGGAGAAAGTTTACTGGCCATGCGGGACGCAATCGTGCGCTATCCCGGGTCCTTCGGCCGCTGGGCTACTTCAATCGTCAGCGAAGTTTTCGGAATACCCGAAATTGCAGTACTGGGAAAACAAGCCGGTGAGCTCGCCGAAAAAATCAACCTTGAGTTTTTACCGCAAAAGGTGCTGATGTCATCGACAACACCCAACGATTCCTTCCCACTTTTGGAAGGAAAAAACAACAACGGGGACACCTTAGTATATATATGCCAGGATTACGCCTGCCAACGACCAGTCAAAACAATTGAAGAATTCAGGCAATTAGTTCGCAGCAATGAAAGTTCTTTAGCTGAGAAATACGAAGATTGAAGCCTGGTTAGCTTGCGTAATTTCCTGTTTGGCAAACTTTTTTAACCGATAAAGTCTATGAAAAACATCATTACACTACTGGCAGCATTGATGATAAGCGGAGCAGCCTGCGCCCAACAGCCTGCCCAATACAGCCTTTACATGCTGAATAAATTTGCGTTTAACCCCGCTTACGCAGGAATGGACAACTCACTCAGCATGACGGGAATTTATCGCAAACAGTGGAGTGGTTTGAACGGAAGCCCCGAAACACAAAATTTCAATGCCCACATGCCGCTTTACATTGCAAATGGCGGGATAGGGCTGGGCCTTGAGAATGAATCAATCGGCTCCTGGAAACAAACATCCCTGACACTGGCCTATGACTACCAGATGCAGGCAGGAAAATCCGGTGTCCTTTCCCTGGGAATCAGCGCCGGCCTGGTGCAGCGGCAGCTAGACGGATCTAAAGTCAGAACGCCTGATACCGAGTTTCTGGATGAAGGCGTTCCCTCTAACCACAACGACCCACTTTTGACAATCAATACGGAAAATGGCATGGGTGCGAACGTCAATGCCGGATTATTTTATCAGGGACAAAAACTCGAAGCCGGGCTTTCGGCAGTAAATTTGTTAGAAAATGAAATAGATTTGTCCACGCTGAGGTTCAGACAGGCAAGAAGTTACTACCTCTACTTAGGGTATAATTTCGATCTCGGTAAAAATTTAACGGTAAATCCCACATTTTTATTAAAAACTGACGTCCGGCAAACGCAAATGGATTTTTCTGTTTTAGCTCGGTATAATGAAAATATTTTTGTGGGCGGCTCGTTTAGAGGATACAATTCAGAAAGCATAGACGCCGTCGTATTAATAGGTGGATTCAAGCTAAGTGAAAAAATAACGGCCGGCTTATCCTACGATTTAGGATTATCTGAATTAAAAAATGTAAATAATGGTTCTTATGAGCTATTTTTGAACTACAATCTCGGAAAAGCCATTGGAAAAGGCAGGCCCCCCGTCATTATCTACAACCCACGCTCGCTGTAAGCCAACCAAAATGAAAGCCCAAAGTCAAAACAAAAGGTCTAGTTCGAAGACGCCAAAGTCGATGGCGTTCTAAATTCGATTAACTTTTCGATTAAAAATTGGCAAAATCACACTAAGCAAGAAATAACTGACGTTTGGTTTTGCGCAAAATGTTAATTTTGCCCGCCAAATGGCAGAAATGAGGTATTACCATTTGTTTTCAAAGGTAAAACTCTATTTTTACGACTCTTTTTCACTAAGAAGGAAAACTCGGGTGTTTAAAATGAAAGAACTACTAAAAACTTCGTTTGCACTGCTAACCATAGCAGTAATCTTATCTTCATGCGGCAGCAAGCAAAGCGGCCAGTTGACTGGTGTGCTTGAGCGCCCAACCTGGAAAGGTATAAACCCCTACGGGATGGTTTACATCCCATCAGGTACGCTGCATATTGGTCCAAGCGATCAAGACATTACCAACACTTTCGTTCAGCGGCCAAAATCCATTTCTATCCAGGGATTTTACATGGATGACACAGAAATCACCAACAACGAATATCGTCAATTCGTCTATTGGGTAAAAGATTCTTTGGCCCACTCCTACCTGGATCACTTCATCGAAGATGAATTGACCGGCGATGAGCGCATCGATTGGGAGTACGAAATTGACTGGACTGACGAAACACTTGAAGACCTGTACTACCAGGGCGACGATCGTTTCGCAGGCAGAAAAGAGCTCGACGTGAGCAAACTCGAATTCGAGTATGAATGGTACGACTGGCAGGCAGCTGCTCACGACAAGGGCAGGTCCCCACGTACGTCTTTCATCAAACGCAAAAAAATTAATGTATATCCAGACACACTGGTTTGGATTCGTGACTTCGCTTATTCTTACAATGAGCCAATGACACGTAACTACTTCTGGCACCCGGCATTTGACGACTATCCGGTTGTAGGTGTTGACTGGCACATGGCAACAGCATTCTCCTACTGGAGAACGAAACTTTGGGATGCCTACCAGTCCGTTCGGGCTGATGGTGTTAACTCTGAAGACTTCCGCCTCCCTACTGAACACGAATGGGAGTACGCTGCAAGAGGCGGTCATGACCTGGCTCCATACCCATGGGGTGGTTACTACCTCCGTAATGCGAAGGGTTGTTTGCTCGCCAACTTTAAGCCTGGCCGTGGTAATTACCCGGAAGACGGTGGTCAATACACCGTTAAGGCAGATGCCTACTTCCCGAATGATTACGGCCTTTACAACATGGCTGGCAACGTAGCCGAGTGGACCTCCACTGCCTATTACGAAAATGCCTACTCATTCCTCCACGACCTGAACCCTGACATCCGTTACGATGCAAAGGATGACGATCCTGAAGCTTACAAGCGTAAGGTTATCCGTGGGGGATCCTGGAAAGACATTGCATGGTTCCTGCAAACAGGTAACCGCCACTGGGAATACCAGGACACTACCAAGTCCTACGTTGGTTTCCGTTGCGCATTAACATTCCTCGGCAGATCGATTAATGACTTTTAACCGACATAAAAAATATTAAAAAGAAAAGGATAGTAAGACCCACTTACTATCCTTTTCTTTTATTTTTGCGCCGCAAAAAAGATTGCCTTTGATGCCCAGGGGCAAAAAATATTTGCTTCCTTTTTGAAATGAGGTGTTACCTTTTTGACTTCCCGCATTATCAAAAAGGGAAAATCATTCCCGCATCCTTATTATTAGCTAACTTTTTTAAAACGACTAACAATGAGTTTCTTAAAAACTAAAGGATTCAAGTATGTAAAAAACTTGATTATTGGTGTTGGTGCATCTGTAGTATTGCTCGGTGCTCTTTTCAAGCTTGAAAGCTGGGAAGGTGCAAGTGAAATGCTTATTATCGGTCTGTCTGTGGAAGCATTTATCTTCCTCTTTCTTGGCCTTATTGGTCCAGAGCCGGATTATTACTGGAATAAGCTTTACCCTGGCCTCGATGATTACCACTCACAGATTGCTCCTCTTACTGCTGGTGGTAACCAACAACAACTTGGCACTCCACTCCATGGCGACGTCATTGAAGCACAACTCGGCGGTATGTTGACTGAGTTGCAGTCCATGTCTAAAAACCTTTCTTCGCTGAAAGCTTTGCAGGAAGTAGATTTCTCAGGAACTACTGAGCAAATCAAAACCATGAATAACTTCTACTCCAAGCTCAACGAAGCAATGGCCGACCTGAGCGATTCTTTGGAGGACACAAAAGCCTACAAAGCTCAAATTTCTGACTTGAACCAGAATCTGTCAGGTCTGAACAATGTTTACGGTGGTTTATTGAATGCCATGGCTCCTTTCCGCCCTCAGAGCTAATCTGAAGCGCAGAAAGCATTTTTATCCTTCAATTTTTTAAACTAAAAAATAAAAGCACATGTCCATTCCAAAGGAACCGCGGCAGTTGATGATCAACCTGATGTACCTGGTGCTTACAGCATTACTTGCCCTTAACATATCTGCGGAGGTAATGAATGCCTTTTTCTCGTTGGACAACGGTCTCAAGAACAGTAACGAAATTGTAGACTCTACCAACGATCAGATTTTGGTCAACATCAACAAACAGGCTGACGCTTACAAAAACGAGCGGAATGAACAATTCCGTAACGCTGCCAAACAAGCGGATCAGATTACTAAAGAATTTTCAGAATACGTTGGAAATATCTGGCAACAACTTTTCGACGCTGCCGGAGGCCCTAGCGAAAAAGATCCAACCAAACCTAAGCGGATTAAAGACAAAGACGTTACTACCCGGTTACTGGTATTAGGTCCTGATGGTAACATTGACAACGCACTCGGCCCACAGCTCGAAAAAAAGATTCAAGAGACAAGAGATAAACTTCTTGCCCTTGTCAATAATGACCCGGCCATTTCAGCTTCACTTCCATTGAAAGTTGATGAAGGTTGGAAAAATTCAAAAGACAAAACCAGCTGGACAGATTGGAAATTCCGCCAAATGCCCGTAGCTGCCGTTTTCCCGCTTTTGACTAAAATTCAGTCGGATGCGAAAGCATCTTCCACTACGATTCTCAACCACCTTTTCAAGCAGGTAAGTGGTGATGACATCAAATTCGATGCCTTCGAGCCAGTTATTTCTGCCAACAAAGGCTACGTTATCAAAGGTGAAAAATACCAGGCTGATGTTTTCCTCAGTGCTTACAGCACTTCAGCAAGCGGTAACACCAGAATTAGCGTAAACGGATCAAGCTTACCCGTAAAGGACGGAAAAGCCAGCTACGAAACAACTGGTAGCCGCCTTGGTGAGAATAAATTCAGTGTAAAAATTGACGTAACGAACCCATTGACGAACGAAGTTAAATCCTATTCCAAGGAATTCAAGTTTGAAGTGGGTGAGCGTTCGGTAGCTATTTCAGCTGATAAAATGAACGTATTCTACGTCGGTGTTGACAACCCGATCTCTGTATCTGCGGCAGGTGTTTCCAGTAACGACCTCAGAGTAGGTATCAGTGGTGGTGGTGGCCAACTTGACAAAACAGGCAGCAATACCTGGACTGTAAAAGTAAGCCAGCCAACCGATGACTGTAAAATCACAGTTTCTGGTGGAGAAATGAATGCTACCAAAGTTTTCCGTGTAAAGCGTATTCCTGATCCTATCGCCCGTTTGGGTAACAAAGAAGACGGATCAATGGGTAACGGTGAATTCAAGGTGCAGAAAGGTTTGATTGCATGGCTCGACAACTTCGACTTCGATGCCAAGTGCCAAATCCAGGGCTTCAACCTCGTAAAAGTTTCCAAACGTGAAGACCCCGTTGAGGCGGTTAACGCAGGTGGCTCTTTCGAAGGTAAAGCTGAGAACCTCGTTCAGTCTGCAAAACCTGGCGATACTTTCTACTTTGAAAACGTGAAAGCAAGATGCCCTGGAGATGCGGCAGGCCGCAAAATCAACTCCATGGTATTCAGAATTAAATAAAATCTTCTGAAAAAATACTAACTACCGGGAATATTCAGTTACTTACCCGGTAGTTTGTATTTTTTAATTCAGCAAAACTTTTGAGAAACATGAAATTCGCTTTGAAACTATTCGGTCTGGCTTTGTTGCTTTCCCTTTGCAATATTGCAATTGCCCAACAGCCGGATAATATTCTCACCGAATCCAGCGACCCGAACGCAGGCAGACCTTTGGATGATATCGTTGACAAGCGGATCACCACCGAGAAGCGTCTCTTGCCCTACGATCACGTCAGGGAGGCTGATATTTTTTGGGAAAAACGCATCTGGCGTGTCATTGACATCCGGGAAAAAATGAACTTGCCCTTCGCTTATCCCGAAAGACCCTTCTTTTCCATCATCATGGATGGCGCAACGAACGGGGAAATCACCGTTTACAGCACTGAAGACGACAAGTTTTCCTCCATGCTGACTCCCGACGAAGTCGCTTCGATGGGCGCTACAATCGATACGGTCATCACTTTCGATCCGGAAACTTACGAAGAGCAACTTCAAGTCGTTAGAAACGACCTCAACCCGGAAGATGTCAAACGCTTCCGTATCAAGGAAGTATGGTTCTTCGACGAAGAAACCTCAACACTCCAGGTTCGAATTCTCGGTATCGCTCCGCTGATCGACGTAAAAGACGAAAACGGCAACTTCCGTTATGAAAAACCCATGTTTTGGGTTTACTATCCGGAAGCACGTGAAATCTTCTCCAGGGAGAGGGTTTTCAACGTAGGTAACGATGCCAGCCCGATCACCTGGGAAGACCTGCTCGAAATGCGTTTCTTCTCCAGCTACATTTACAAAGAATCCAACGTCAGGGACCGCCGTCTGATGGATTACCTCACCGGTGTTGACCTGCTGCTGGAAGCTGATAAGATCAAACAGGAAATTTTCAACTTCGAACACGACCTCTGGTCTTATTAATACCGGCAAATTCTGCCACACAAAAGGGTTCAAGCTCCTCATGGGTTTGAACCCTTTTTCTTTTTACTTGTACTTGAAAGACGGCAGTCGTTCTTTCATTTTAATCGTTTTTATCTTTTCACTGTCTGCCAGTTTTCATCAACATCTATGGCAATCCGAAAAAAAGAAAAACTCTCCTATCGGCAACAATTTTCAGCGCTAAGCAACCTGCCTCGCTTTTTCAGCATGATCTGGGAGACAAGCCCATCCATGGCATTGGGAAACCTGATCCTCCGCCTGATCCAATCTGCAGTGCCACTCCTCATGCTCTACATCGGCAAGGAAATTATTGACGAAGTCATTGCGCTCATTGACGACCAAGGCGACCAAAACAGGCTCTGGCTGCTTGTCGGGCTGGAGTTTGGACTGGCCATCGCCTCCGACCTGATGAGCCGGGGTATCACCCTGCTTGACAGCCTGCTCGGCGACCTGCTTTCCAACAGATCCTCCGAAGAGCTCATCCGCCATGCTGCCACACTTGATTTGTACCAGTTCGAAAACCCGGAATTTTATGACAAACTGGAGCGGGCCCGGCGGCAAACCACCGGAAGGACGGTACTCATGTCGCAGGTACTTTCACAGTTTCAGGACATCATCACCATTATTTTCCTCGGTGGAGGCTTAATAGCCTTCAACCCATGGCTGATTTTGATTCTCTTCGTGGCGGTCATCCCGTCATTTTTAGGTGAAACTCATTTCAACCAGCGAACCTACTCCCTGACCACCGGCTGGACGCCCGAACGCCGGGAACTCGATTACCTCCGGTACATCGGAGCGAGTGACGAAACAGCCAAGGAGGTGAAAATTTTCAACCTGGCCGACTTCATCGCCAACCGTTTCAGCAGCCTTTCTCACAAATATTTTTTGGCTAACCGAAAACTCGCCGTCAGTAGAGCAAGCTGGGGAAGCTTTTTATCCGCCATCGGGACACTGGCTTATTACGGTGCCTACGTTTTCATCCTGCTCCAAACCGTTGGCGGGCTGATCACGGTCGGGACGCTAACCTTCCTGGCAGGGTCATTTGACCGGATGCGTGGCATGTTGCAAAACATCATGAACCGCTTCTCACGGATTGCAGAACAGGCACTTTACCTGCAGGATTTGTTCGACTTTTTTGAAATAAAACCCCTCATCGTTTCAAAACCTGAGACCATTCAGGTCCCCTCCCCTATCAAGCAGGGTTTTTCCTTTGAAAACGTGAGTTTTAAATACCCCGGAAGTGAGCGTTGGGCCGTTCGCCACCTGTCATTTCACCTGAAAGCTGGTGAAAAACTGGCCCTCGTGGGTGAAAACGGCGCCGGAAAAACCACTGTCGTTAAACTACTCGCACGCCTGTACGAACCTACAGAAGGCCGCATTTTACTCGATGGAATTGACATCCGGGATTACGATTTAAAAAATTTGCGGAACAACATCGGAATCATCTTCCAGGATTACATCCGCTTTCAAATGAAGGCCTCTGAAAACATTGCCATCGGTAACATCGGCCAACTGGAAGAGATGGAGATTATCGAAAACGCTGCTCAAAAAAGCCTCGCCGATGCCGTCGTTCAGGATCTTCCAAAAAAGTATCAACAAGTGCTTGGAAAACGTTTTGCCAATGGCATTGAACTTTCAGGCGGCCAATGGCAGAAAGTCGCCCTCGCCCGGGCCTACATGCGGGATGCCCAACTACTCATTCTTGATGAACCCACTTCAGCACTGGATGCCCGGGCCGAGCACGAAGTTTTCATGCGTTTCTCCGAATTGATTGAGGGAAAGTCTGCCGTACTTATTTCACACCGGTTCTCCACCGTCAGAATGGCTGACCGGATCTTATTTCTGGAAAACGGCCAACTGAAGGAACTGGGCAGCCACGAAGACTTGCTGGCACAGGGCGGGCAGTACGCCGAGCTGTTTCGCCTGCAGGCAAAAGGATACTTGTAATTTGTGCCCCGAGGTTTGAGAAAGATTGATGTTTAACTTATTTCGAATGGCCTAATGCTTTGAGCAATTCCTCCATATTCGACTCGCTGACGGGAATTTCGTGATCGCCGATGCCTGCCTGATGATTCCGGATGGAATCGATACGCTGAACGTTGACAATGTAGGACTTATGCACCCGCAGAAACTTTCCCGCAGGCAATTTCTCCTCCATCGCCTTCAGGGTGGATTTGGTGAGAACAGGCTTCCTGGCTGTGGTCAGAAATATTTTCACGTAGTCCTTCATACCTTCGATGTGCGTGATTTCATCGAAAATAATTTTCACCAGCGAATACTCCACATTGACAAAAAAATGAGCAGGCCCGGGCTCCGCTGCCACGGGAACGGCAGGCGCCGGTGCTGCCGCCGCTACAGGTTGATTTTTTTGAAAAACATCCAGCGCTTTGAAGGCAGCCTTGGTGAAACGCTCCTGGCTGACGGGTTTCATCAGGTAGTCGATCACGTCAAGATCGTAGCTTTCGACAGCGTAGTTGGAGTAGGCCGTCACAAAAATAACCATCGGTTTAGTGCGGAGGCTGGCCAGGAATTTAGTGCCCAACATGCCGGGCATCTGGATATCGAGGAACATCAGGTCTACCGGCTCACGCTGTAAAACCTCCATCGCTTCGAAGGCATTTTTGCAGGTCGCCACCAGTTCCAAAAACGGAATTTGCCGGATGTTTTCCTCCAGCAGCTTGCGAGCAAGCGATTCATCATCGACGGCGATGCAGCGAAGTTTGTTCATGAGCTGGATTTGTCGTTCAGGTGAAGGTTCAAATTTACGACAAACCACTCACCGTTTTCCTTTATTTCAAAATGGTGATTTTCAGGATAGAGCAGTTCGAGCCGCCGCCGGACATTGCGCAGACCAATGCCTGAGTTACTGTCTTTTTCTTCTGCCGTTTCAGGCGTTATTTTATTTTTCACGGAAAAACCCAAACCTTTCCCGTTGATTTTCAATGAAATATCAATGACAGGTTCAGGAATCAGCCCTACCCCGTGTTTGAACGCATTTTCCACAAACGGGATCATCAGCATCGGTTCGATGACGTGCGAATTGGGGCTTCCCTCGATATCGATGCGAATATCAACGTCCTCCTCGAAACGAATTCGCTGCAATTCGACGTAATTTTTCAAATACTCCACCTCCTTGTCCAGCGGCACCTGCGAGCCGCCCGATTCGTAGAGCATGTACCGCATGAGTTCCGAAAGTTTGATCGTCACCGGCTCGGCCTGCGGCGATTTGGAGCGAATGAGGTAAACAATGCTGTTCAGTACGTTGAAAATGAAATGCGGGCTGATTTGCGAACGCAAAAAGGACAGCTCCGACTGGAGGCGCTCCTGCTGTTCGTCCTGCCGGGCTTTTTCCTGCCGCAGCAGGTAAACGATGAAGCCATAACCGGTAGAGATCGCAGTAAGAAAAACCACTGGCACCACTGCCCAGAATATGTCCCATTTGCGGCGGACAAGGTCGGGAGGGATAAGCCATTGTTTCATCACCAGGTGCAGCAAGGAAAACGCTGCGATAAGTATAAACAAGGCAACAAGGTAACCCGGCAAACCCCGGCGCCGGAACACCTTCGGGATCAACCATGCACTGTTAAGCAAAAAAAGCGGAATGTTCGTCAACACGACCGGAAAAATGGCCCAGTAAAACCGCCTGAAATCCTCATTATCTCCCGCATTGATGATGGGAAAAAAAATCCACACCGTCCAAAAGACGAAATGAAACACCAGGCGGAACATTTGATCGGTGGAAATATGGTAGTTGAAAATCTTCACGACAGACATTTAATCCCTGCAAAGGTAGTCCTGAAACAGGCCCATTTTGGAAAAAGGCGATGAAAAAAGCATTTCCGGCGATGTGAGGGCATATTGTGAAAACCTGCGCCGGTATTGAAGCTCCTGATAAGTTGTCTCCTGCATCGGGGTTTTGATCTGCTCAATCCCGGCGCTTATCTACAACCCAAGTCTGGAATCTGTGTTTACTGTTTCTTTGCAGCCAATTCTCACATTCAGTTCAATTTTCCAAATTTATGAAAAAGACATCCTCGACTGTTATTTTTAACGTGATGCAAGTCAGCCTGATCACCCTGCTGCTGTCTATCGCATCTATTTCTTTTGGCCAAAATACCCCGGCCGCTCCCGGCGGAGGCGGTGGCGGCAACTGGGGCGGCAATGCCCAGCAAATGAACATTGGCCGGTTCTACGGTAAAGTCGTGGATAAAAGTGGTAAAGGCGTCGGTTACGCCACCGTGCAACTCTACGGCATGCAGTTCGACACCCTGACAAAATCCATGAAAGAGACGCTGATTTCTGGCCAAATCACCCAGGACAACGGTGATTTTAGCCTTGAAAAACTGCCCGTTTTCGGGGAGTTTACACTCAAAATCTCCTTCATCGGCTATACCGAGACTTCCCAGAAAGTTTCCTTTGGCATGAAACCACCCACCGGAGGCGGCGCTCCCGGCGGCGGAAGGCCTTCCGGAGCTCCGGGCCAGGGCAACTGGGGCGGAGGCGGAATGGGCGGCGCTAATTTCGACAAAGACCTCGGCAACATCAAACTGCTCGATGATACCCAAACCCTCGAAACGGTGACGGTCACCGCAGAGGCAGCCACTACAACCCTTGCTTTGGATAAAAAAGTGTACCGGGTGGATAAGGACGCCAGCACGGCCGGCGGCAACGCCCAGGATGCGCTTCGCAACGTTCCTTCCCTCTCCGTTGACCTGGATGGAAACGTGAGCCTGCGCAACGGTTCGCCGCAAATTTTCGTGGACGGACGCCCGACAACACTCTCGCTCGACCAGATATCCGCCGATGCAATCGAAAGCGTGGAAGTAATCACGAACCCCTCCGCCAAATATGACGCCGGCGGCGGCACGGCAGGCATCATCAACATTGTTTTGAAAAAAGAAAAACGCCTGGGTTACAACGGAAACGTCCGGGCGGGCATCAACACCCGTAAAGGGTACAATCTCGGCGGCGACATCAACGCCAGAGGCGACAAGGTCAACCTGTTTGCCAGCGGTATGCTCAACAACATGCGGGGATTCTCCGATGCAGAAACTGCCCGCCAGAACCTCTTCGGAACGCCCCGGACCAACGTCACGCAGACGGTCGACGGACTCATGGAAGGTTACTTCGCCAACGGACGTGGTGGCATCGACTGGTTCATTGATAACCGCAACACACTGACCATTTCAGGCAGCTACACGAGAGGACATTTCGAACCCAACGATGAAATCACGACCCGCACGGATTCTTTGTTTCAAACAGGAACCACCTTCAGCGAGTCCTTCCGTTCATCAGTGCAGGACCGGAATTTCCGGAACCTTGGATCATCCATCCAGTTCAAACACCTGTTCCCGAAGGCCGGCGCAGAATGGACTGCCGACCTGAACTACAACCGGGTAAAGTTTAATGGAGGCAGTGATTTCAGAACGCAGTTCAGCTCAGGTGCTGAAAGTCTGGAGCGGCAGATGAGCGAAGGCAGTGGCCAGTTTATCACTTTCCAGTCTGATTTCGTCAACCCGATCAACGATAAAATGAAGCTGGAAGGTGGCGTCAGGGTAGCCATGCGACGCAACAAAAACGACAACGAAAATGCCTATTTCGATCAGGCCGATGGCATGTGGGTCCCCGTGACCAGCCTTGCCGATCATTTCAAATTCAACGATGATGTGTACGCCGCTTACGGCCAGTTCAGCCACCAATTCGAAAAATGGGGTTATCAGGTAGGCTTGCGTGCGGAGAGTAGCTTTTACGGTGGTGAACTGACGGACCGGGATTCTTCTTTCAGCATCAACTACCCGATCAGCCTCTTCCCGAGCGTGTTTTTTACCCGTAAAATCAACGACCTGGACAACATTCAGTTTGCCTACACCCGTCGCATCAACCGGCCGAACTTCTTCCAGACGATGCCGTTCCTCGATTTCTCAGACTCGCTGAACCTTCGCCGGGGTGAACCGACGCTGCGGCCTGAGTTCATGCACTCGATGGAATTGTCTTACCAGAATGTTTTCAACAAAGGCCACAACCTGCTCGTCTCCGTCTATTTCAAGCAGGCCAACGACCTCATCACGAACTACCAGTTTACTGAATTCAACGAAGACCTGGGCAAGGAAGTGTTGATCACGAGCTACGCCAACTCTAACAGCAGCAAGGCTTACGGTGGGGAAATCACCCTGAAAAATTCGTTCTTCAACTTCCTCGATTTTACCACCAACGTCAACCTCTACCAGTCAAAACTTGACGCATCTAACGTGGAGAGCAGCCTGGTGATCGACCAGTTCAGCTGGTTTGTCAAGGAGTTGATTCAGGTGAAACTACCCGCCGGATTCTCGTTTCAGCTCTCCGGCGAATACCGCAGCCGGGCATCTTTTACACCCAACGAAGGCAACCGAATGCCGTGGATGGCAGGCCCGACGAATACTGCACAGGGTTACACCCTCGCCAACTGGTTCGTGGATGCAGCACTACGCAAGGACCTGATGGATCGCAAAGCGACGCTCACACTTAACGTGAACGACATCTTCCGCACTCGCCGCAGCGGTACCTACACGGAATCGGACATTTTCATTCAGGATACCTGGAGGGTGCGTGACCCGCAGGTGTTCCGTCTGAATTTCTCCTACCGTTTCGGTAAAATGGACATGTCGCTATTCAAGCGGAAAAACATGCGGATGAACATGCAAGGGAATGATATGATGTAAAAAACCGCTGAGTCTGTTTTTCCACAAAGCCACGAAAAGCACCGGGAATCTTATCTTTGGTGTTCTTCGTGGCTTTGTTGTTTTAGGCTGCGAATAGCTTAAACGCCTGGTCTTTCATCCATTTTTAAACAAAAAAATATGTTCAAAAATCCGATTGTCCCCTGCCTTTTTATTGCCTTCCTTTTTTTTGTTTTAAAAAATGGGCTTTTTGCCCAAGCCCCGCCTATCCGAATCGAATCAGGCTTGATCTCCGGCACAACCAACGTGGAAGGAAACATTCGCATTTTCAAAGGCATCCCCTTCGCAGCGCCGCCGGTGGGCGAACTGCGCTGGAAAGCTCCACAGCCTGCCGCAAGCTGGGATGACGTCAGGGTTTGTGAAAAATTCCCGGCCAGCGCCATTCAGCCGCCGCCAGCGCCTTTTTTCGTCTGGTCGGAGGAATTCCTGGCACCGCCGGAGCCACTGAGCGAAGATTGCCTCTACCTCAACGTGTGGACGCCGGCCATTTCGGCGGATGAAAAACGGCCGGTCATCGTGTGGATTCACGGCGGCGGGTTCATGAGCGGGGCGGGTTCGTGCCCGATTTACGATGGCGAGGGCATGGCTCGGAAGGGCGTCGTGTTCGTCACAATCAACTACCGGTTGGGTGTGTTCGGCTTTCTGGCGCACCCGGAACTGTCCCAGGAATCAGGGCAAAACGCCTCCGGCAACTACGCTTTTCTCGATCAAATTGCCGCCTTGCGCTGGGTGCAAAAAAACATTGCCGCTTTCGGCGGCGACCCCAACCGGGTGACCATTGCCGGACAGTCGGCAGGAGCGTTCAGCGTGTGTGCGCTGGTGGCGTCGCCGCAGGCGAAGGGACTGTTCCAGCGGGCGATAGCGCAGAGCGGGGGTATGTTCGGCAGCGAATGGGTGAAAACATTGCGAAGCGCCGAACTCGACGGCATCCGATTGGCAGAAAAACTGAACGCCGGCAGCATCAAAGACCTGCGCAAATTGCCTGCTGACGAATTGCTGAAAGCAGCAGCCATCAACTCGCCGGTCGTCGATGGCTACGTATTGCCGAAGGACGTGCGCTCCATTTTTACCGAAGGAAAACAAAACGATGTGCCGCTACTGGCCGGCTGGAACCGGGATGAGGGCTTTATGTTTGAGCAACCTGTAAATGCTAAAGCCTACCGGGAACAGGCCCGCCATCGCTACGGCTTCATGGCGGATGAATTCCTGCATGCCTACCCCGGCCACAACGATGCAGAGGCGCTGCAATCACAAAAAAATCTGATGCGTGACCAGGTTTTCGCATGGCAGGCTCACGCCCGGACTAAAATACAGGCGGTAACCGGCAAAAGTAAAACCTGGCTCTACCGCTTCGACCACATGCCGCCAGGCAAACCGGAACTGGCCGAGCACGGCGTTTTTCACTCTGCTGAAATTGCTTATGCTTTGCGCTCGCTCCCCATGTGGAACCGCCCCTGGGAGCCGGTTGACCGGCAAATTTCAGAACAAATGTCGAGCTACTGGGTGAACTTCGCTGCCACTGGCAACCCGAACGGCGATGGCCTTCCCGAATGGCTTCGCTACGACCCGGAAAAATACAATACACTGATTTTCAGTGACTCAACAGGCATGTTTACGGGAGTTGCGAAAACCCAATTCGAGTTTCTTGACCGGTGGCAGGTAGCTTCGGAGAGCGACCTTTCGTTTTACCAAAAAGCGGAGTACACGGACAGCACAGGCTCGCTGCCCTATCGGATTTTGTATCCTGAAAATTACGACCGAACGAAAAAATATCCCCTCGTACTCTTCCTGCACGGAGCAGGCGAAAGGGGCAATGACAATGAAAAACAGCTCGTGCACGGGGCTTCGCTTTTTTTAGAAAATGAAAACCGAAAGGACTACCCCTGTATCGTCGTGGCGCCGCAATGCCCAGCAGAAAGTTACTGGAGCAGTGCTAAAGTGGACCGCTCGAAATATCCCGTTAGTCTGGATTTTGATTATGCTGAAACAGGCATGACGGACGCCCTCCGCATGACGCTTGACTTGACCAAAAGTTTGCTGAAAAATGAGGCCGTGGACACCAACCGGGTGTACATCACCGGCCTGAGCATGGGCGGCATGGGAACCTTCGAGGCGGTGTGGCGGGAGCCGGATCTGTTTGCTGCAGCCGCGCCTATCTGCGGGGGCGGCGATGTGAAAGCTTACGGTGAAAAACCGCCGAAGATCCCGTTCTGGATTTTCCACGGCGCCGTGGATGGCGTGGTGAAAGTGGAGCAATCGAGAGACATGCACGAGCGGCTGCAAGCTTCCAGCGTGCGGGTGAAATACACGGAGTACCCGGCCGTGAATCACAACAGTTGGGACTATGCGTTTGCGGAAGAGAATTTTTTGAAATGGCTGTTTTCACAAAAAAAAGGCGGGGTGAGCGGGCCGTAACTGCGGGACATTAAAGTGATGACAGGGGGATCGCTTTTCTATTTGAACGCAATTTTGTTATTGGCAGGATGTAAAAAAGCTGTATACCTGTTTTTCATGTTCTAAAGTATTTTGAACATCTTCCTACCACCCCGTTTTATCCCCGGAATGTCCGGGATGATCGACTTGACCGGAAATTACCTGATTTAGTTGCCTTCTTTGCAGCAGTTAAATGTTTCATACTAATTTTCCGTTGCGAGGGTGCGGCTCAGGCCACGCCCTCGCTTCCATCTTTGGGGGTTGAGGTTTTCTAATTGAAATAGAATTTTATTTAAAAATCCAGCTTACACTGACCTTCGTTTTCGCTTATTTCCCTTCCGTATTTTTCTCTTTCCATGTCAGGTACACGGGCATTTGCCGGGGACGGTCAGCTGGTATTTCCCGCAAGGGTTCGCAGGGTTTCAGGCTGGCGTAACACTCCGCCGGCAGCTGTTGGTAAAGTTCCGTGCCTTTGGTTTTCCAGTTGATCATTTCATCGCTCACCTGCCGGATGACCTTGCCGGGATTGCCGACGACGAGACTGCGGGGCGGGATTTTTTCTTCCGCTTTGATGAAACACAGCGCCCCGATGATGCACTCGTCTCCGATTTCGGCGTGATCCATGATGACAGCGTTCATGCCGACAAGGCAATTTTTACCGATGGTGGCGCCGTGGATGATGGCGCCGTGGCCAATGTGTGCCGCTTCCTTCAGTCGCACCGTGGTGCCGGGGAACATGTGAATGGTGCAGTTTTCCTGCACGTTGCAGCCGTCTTCAATGATGATTTCACCCCAGTCGCCACGGATAGCGGCGCCGGGGCCGACGTATACATTTTTACCAATGATGACGTTGCCGGTGACAGCGGCCTGCGGATGGATGAATGCGCTTTCGTGGATGACGGGTTTGTAGCCGTTGAATTCGTAGATCATTTTGTTGTTCGTTGATTGTTGTCCGTTATTCGTTTGCCTTAAAAAGAAAAGCCCCTGAACTTTCTCGCAAAAGAAAAAAATCCAGGGGCTTTATCTGCATTTTAGTCCTGTTTTATTGGACCTCAAAAGTGATTTTAAGGGTAACTCTGTAGCCCGTGATCGATCCGTCCTTTACTCTGACGCTTTGATCCTGAACCCAGGCGGAGCGGATGTTTTTGACGGATTGAGAGGCTTTGGCAATTCCTTTGCTGGTGGCGTCTTCCCAGCTTTTTTCGGATTCGGCCATGATTTCGAGAACTTTCATTACTGACATAATGGGAGATTTTAAAGGTTAAAAAATAAGTTTTATCGAATATTCTATAGCCTGCGGACAGGCAATACCGATATCTGGAAAAGTAAACAAAAAAGCGCAGCCCCGTTAGCCGGAGCTGCGCTTTTTACCTTTAAAAACGCTGTATTTTTACGATGCTTTTTCTTTTGGAATAAATTTCATCGAAATTGAATTCACACAGTGGCGGGTATTTTTCGCTGTGAGGCGTTCGCCGGTGAAGACGTGGCCCAAATGACCTCCGCAGTTGTTGCAAATAATTTCCACCCGGCGGCCATCAGCATCGGGTACCCGTTTTACGGCGCCGGGAATTTCGTCGTCGAAAGCGGGCCAGCCGCAGCCGGAGTTAAACTTGTCTTCCGAACGGTAGAGCGGCGTTTCACAACGACGACAGATGTAAGTTCCATCGGCAAAGTGCTTGTCATATTCGCCGGTGAAGGGGTATTCAGTACCCTTTTTTTCGATAACGTAAGCCTCTTCGAGGGTCAGTTCATTCCATTTTTTATTGTTGGCAGCCATGGTTAGTTTTTTAATAAATCCGCATGCATTTTCCTGAACTTAGAAACCTTGGGATTGATGACGATGCGGCAATAGCCTTGGTTAGGATTGTCTTTATAATAATTTTGGTGGTATTCCTCCGCAACGAAAAACTTTGTGAGCGGGCTGATTTCCGTCACGATCGGATCGTCCCAGAGTGTGGGGGCGAAGTCTTTTTTAAGTTGCTCCGCAATGGCCTTTTGCTCTTCGTCGTGGTAAAAAATGACGGAGCGGTATTGCGTTCCCACGTCGGCGCCCTGCCGGTTGAGGGTGGTGGGGTCGTGGGTGCTGAAAAACACCTTCGTCAGCGTTTCAAAAGAGACAACTTTGGGATCGAAATGTACCTGAATGACTTCTGCGTGGCCGGTTGTGCCGGTGCAAATTTCCCGATAGGTCGGGTTGTCATTTTTACCGCCAGAGTAGCCGGACACTACTTTTTCTACCCCTTTCATATCCTGAAAAATGGCTTCCACACACCAAAAGCAACCGGCGCCAAAGGTGGCAGTTGCCAAACCATTCGCTTGCATAGTTTTAATATTTACTGATTGTTGATTCGAGACGGAAACTGACTGCCCACGAAAGGAGCCATGCAGGCCGAGGCTCAACAAAAACAAGGATAAAAACAGACTTTTCATTTCAACAAAGCACTTTATTGAAGTCTGAACGGGCTAACGAGGCAGCACAAAGAAGCCTGTGTTATTTGATGCCCTTCGTTTTCAACACTTTCCGGGCAGCTTCCACGTTTTCGGGTAAAGTGTAAAGCTCAGCTTCACCCAACATTGGCATAGCTGAGTTTGGCTTGCTTTCAATATGGCTGGCGATGCCTTCCTGCTTGAGAACATCCTCTGCCATTTTAACTTGTACGAGATCGGTTGAAGTGAAGATTTTTACCCAGTTTTCTTTCATGGTGGTCATTATTTAGTTGGTGAGAAATTAACGCTCGAACTTAAAAAGGGTTTTACCTTTCATTGTTCACTGTCCAAGTTAGGACATTTCGGTTTGCGGAGCAAAGACAAAAATCATATCTGAGCATCGCTTTTATCCGTTGCATCCATCTGCTGAAGGGCGTTTTTAAACACCAGGGTGCGGTAGGGAAACGGAATTTCTATGCCCTCAGCATCGAAACGTTCCTTGATGCTTTCGAGGAGGTCGCAGTGCAGGATAAAACCGTCGGCCTGATTGGCGGCCCACACCCATGCACGGAGGTTGACGGAAGAATCACCGAAGCTGATGACTCTCACGACGATTTCATCCACTCCCTGTTCGATCTGTTCGGGGGTGCGGTTGTCGATATGCAGGGGGTGTTTGAGTGCTTCTTCCTGCATGATCTGTTTTGCTTTTTTAACATCGGAATCGTAGCTGATGCCGACTTCTATAAAGCGGCAGATTTTTTCATCTCCCAAATCAGCATTGACCACTACTTCGTCGCTGATGACCGAATTAGGAATGACGATCCGCTTATTTTCAAAATCACGAATGATGGTGTGGCGCAGGGTGATGTCTTCAACGACGCCACGGAGCGTATCCCGGACGGTGATGCGGTCATTGACGCCGAAAGGTTTGTAAATGATGATGAACAAGCCGCTGATGATGTTGCTGAGGGCCGCCTGCGAAGCGAAACCCACCGCCACGGCCAGAATACCTGCGCCTGCCAGCAGCGAGTTGGCCACTGCCCGCAGGGGCTCTATCCGATAGACTGCCAGGCTGAAGCCAATGATGTAGATGAGGCTGCTGAGGGTGTGTTTGAGGAATTTATAATTGGTGGGGTCATTCTTTACGATACGGGTGGAGTTGAGAATGAAACGGTTGAAAAACCGGCGGAACATGTAGGCCAGGATAAAAGTCGCCAGGATGATACCGCTGGTGGTGATGATCATCATTAAATCGTATTCGAGATTAAAATTCATGGTTCAGATAGTTTAAATGCTTTGTGTTCAAATTCTAAAAAACAACCAGGTCACCCATAGCGCTTTTGCGGTCCAGAGTACGGTGCGGGGCCAGTTGGTAATTATCAGTTGGCGGATGGCTGCGGTATCCTTGCCTTCGCCCAGGACATTGTGAAAAGGGATAGACAAAAAAAAGGTGCAGCCCCAAATGGCTAAAACAGCCAAAAGCGGCAGAAGATACGGCAATGCCCAACTATTTTTTACCGCCATCCAGAAACTGATGCCCAGTTCGGCGAGCATGAGCGGCATGACAATGACGGTGATGGAGGAAGAATGATGGCGGTGAAAGGCTTGAAAATCTGCCTCGGCCACATAGTGAAACGAGGGATAATGAACCAGTTGGATGGTCCAGATAAGGCCGGTGAGGGCCCAGGATACCGCAAGCAGGATAGGCCAGAGCATGATGTTTTTTTGCCGGCGAAATTATGATTTATTCTGAAGCTTGACAGCAGGCCATTCAACGACTTCGAAGGTGGCGGAAGCCAGTTGTACTTTGCCCTCTTTTTTTTCGATGGCTTGCCGAATGGCGTTGTAGCTTAATTTTTTGGTGAAACGCCTTTTCTTATAATTAACTACATAGCGGAGATTGAACACCGACCGGTTGTCAGTCAGCGCCAGATTGATGGCTTTGTGGACCAGCCAGACCAGCAGCAAAATGAAGGCGCACCAAGTGATGAAATAGAGCAGCTGAAGCAGGATAGCTCCGCCCTGTGCGTTTTGAAGCTGAAGGAAAAAGTCGTTGAGGTTCATGTTTGCAGGAGGTTACTTTGCCGGAAGAGGTGATGCGGTTCAGGGTTTAAAAATACGCAAAATCTGAATGGGCGCTTATTGCTTTATTTTTTGAAATAAAATAGTTAGAAGCAGAAACATTTGTTTGCCATTGTGAAGTTGGAGTGCTCCATTGTGAAGTTGGGGTGTCAGAAAATAGAATTGGGGTGTGCCATTGTGAAATTGGAGTGTCAGAAAATAGAATTGGAGTGTGCCATTGTGAAATTGGACTGTCAGAAAATAGAGTTGGAGTGTGCCATTGTGAAATTGGACTGTCAGAAAATAGAATTGGAGTGTCCCATTGTGAAATTGGAGTGCTCCATTGTGAAATTGGACTGTCAGAAAATAGAATTGTAGTGCCCCATTGTGAAGTTGGGGTGTCCCATTGTGAATTGTATTTTACAAAAGCACAGCGCCTTTTGAAGGAGTGAAAATCAGGTTTAAAAGTTTGACTATCAATTGTTTCAAATTTTTAAAACAGGTTTTGCCCACTCCTTCAAAGGCGTTGCGATGTGGGAATCGGGGAGTCGTAAGGCTAAAAGCACTCAACGCCGGAATAATCCTGTTTCATAAAAGCGACTGTGACATCGGAAGCAAATTTTAAGACTTCGGCGCCGTCCATGCAGGTACGGGGGCCTTTGGGCAGGGTGCGGATCAATTCTTCATCGAAAAAGTAGTAGCGGCATTCCTGGCGGGTAACCTTGCCGTTGGCGGGGCCGCCTTCGTCCCAGAAATAGGCGAAGAAGAGCTGGCCGTTTTTAAAATAATACTCTTCATCGCCGCCGTAGTCGCCAGCAAACCAGGATTTTTTGACCTTTCGAACGTCACTGCCGACGGTAAAGTAGGTGATTTCGCCACAGTCGATCTTGTGGGTTTGGGGTTTGTAATTGGCGTTGTTGATGGCTTGAAATTCTTTGCGGATGTATTTGACAATTTCTTCTTCGGAGGCGCCGGATTCGGGCATATTGGCGTCTTTCAACTCTTTGGAAGCAATGCGCCAGCCACGGGAGGGCGATTCGGGATTATTGGAAGAAGTCAGTTGGTAGTGGCCTTTCAGTTCCTGTTTTTCACCGCTGTTCTGTGTGATGGTGACGGAGACGGGGACGGATGCATAGGCTGTTCCGGCGGCGGCATCGGTAAATGTTTCGCCGGTGATGGTCATCTGGACGTCCCTGGCGCTTTTGTAGTCATCTGCAAATTCTTCGTAGCCGGCGGGTGCGTTCTTCCAGAAAGCGTGGGCGCTTTTCAGGTCCTTTTTTTGGATGGCTTCGAACATGCGGGTCACGATCTGTTCAGGTGTCAGGTTACTGATGTCATCCGGTAAGACGTCGGGGGCGGCGTCATTGGGGATGGTGGTTGAGTCCGTGGCTGTGGCGGCTTCTTCACTGTTATCAGCGGATGAGGGAGCTGAACCGTTGCAGGATAACAGGAGGGTGGCGGCGGCCAGTAGCAGACTTGGCAGGAGATGTTTTCTCATGACTTGAAGTTTTAAAATGATGAAAATATGTTCGGCGAGCCAGGCTAAAAACGTGCTGGACGAGGGGTCGGTCAACAGCATGTTTGCAATACCAGAGCAAGGTAATTATTAACCGGAAATTTTGCTTCGCCGGCAGGGGATTTTTATTGAAAACGAGATGGGGGGAGTGGCGGAAGGCATTTTAAGAGGGAGCGCAGGTGGGGAGGGTTTTTAGGAAAATGTTACTTCTAAGTGGCTTGCTTACTTTCGCCGCTGTGTCCGGAAGCGTTTTCATCAACAAGCATTTGCTCAAAAACACAAACCGCCAACCTGGCAAAAGCCGGTAATTTTCTGTTGACCGACGCTTTGACTGATGCTCCGCTTCCTGCACCGATGAATCGGGCTATGTCGTCGTAAGACCAATTCAGATGTTTTTTCATCATTTTAAACCGCTGTTTCCATTCTTCTTCCGAACGTTCGGCAAATTTCGCCCGGATAAAATCGAGCATCTCTTGCGAATAC
The DNA here is from genome assembly GCA_030147525.1 of Bacteroidota bacterium. Lineage (GTDB taxonomy): Bacteria > Bacteroidota > Bacteroidia > Chitinophagales > Saprospiraceae > UBA6168. Next base: position 30,504 of record JASBVF010000044.1, on the reverse strand, counting down.
TCTTCTTTGTGCGTCAGTTCCACAAAACGCCGGGTGACATCCGCCTCCGTAGAGAAGGGGTTTTCAGCTTTCACATCATGCCTGACCTTACCGGCGACGAGATCGTAGGCGTTTTTAAAAAATTCAGCTTTTTTTTCATCGGGCAGTTGAGAATACCAACGGGCGTAAGCTATGTCAGCAGCTTCGCTTGCTTTGACGTTTTCAGAAAAGTCCATATCTGTTGAGATTTAACCGGGTTGTCCAAATTTCGAGATATTGGCGATTGAGGGTAACTTCCTGGAGGAGGAATTTGATGTCCTCCAGTTGTTTAGCGCTTTTTGATGCAGCGTACCATTGTAATTTGGCGATCACCAGATCTTCCGGTGCAGAAATAAAGCACTCCATACCCATGAACTCCACCTTTCGGCGACGTTCAAAGGCAGTCCAATTGTAATCGCTGTCCTGATAGGGCATCAAATCGTATTTCACGCCTGTTTCAAAGTCTGTGATATTAAAAAGTAATCCTCTCCCGGCGTTTTCTTTAAATGAATCAATAAACGGAACCCAATCGGGGAAATGACTGACAATTTTGTCAATATCATGTGGGTAAATCTGGACGACACAATCAATATCAGCAGTAAACCGAAACCGGTTGTAGTAGCTCATAGCAAAGCTACCTACAATCATTTAAGGCACTTCTTCTGCTTCGAAGACTTGAACAATTTTTTTGAGCCCTCTTTGAAAATCCATACTTCAAAGATAACATTTGTTACCTTTTTAAAAAGTTTCACAGTGAAATTTGCTTAGCCTGTCACCCGTACCACAATCTTCCCCACTGTCCTTTTTGTCTCAATCCGCCGGTGAACTTCGGCAATTTGCTCCATGGGAAACTCTGCCTCGATGACAGGACGAAGCTTCCCGGCTTCAATCCAGGTTTTTAATTGGCGGAGATCTTCGCTGTCAGACTCCACAACGACGAGGCGGGCGTTTTTTATTTTAAAAACAGAGAGGAGGCTGTCCATGATGTTTTTATAGTTGGGGACGGTGGTGATGTACCAGCCTGTTTTTTTTAGCAAGTGCCTTGCTTTGCGCCAGTTTTGGTTGCCAAAAACATCGAAAAAGACATCGAACTGCTGTTTCAGTTCCGCCGGTGGCGTTTTTTTATAATCCACTGTAACATCAGCGCCTAATTCCCGACACAAGGCGTGGTTTTTTTCGCTGGAAATGGCGGTGACACGGGCGCCCAGGATTTTAGCAACCTGAATGGCGAAGACCCCTACCCCACCCGATGCGCCATTGATGCAGACGCTGTCGCCGGGTTTGATTTTAGCAATGTTCCGGAAGGCCCGCAGCGCAGTTTGTGCGGTGAGCGGAATGGCGGCGGCTTCTGCGAGGGAAAGGTTTTCAGGGGCGAAATAAACTTCATTGGGCGCCACCCGGAGGTACTCGGCAAGGGTGCCGTTGTTGTGTTCATTGACCATGCCGTAGATGCGGTCGCCGGGTTTGTAAGGTCCTGCTTTACTGCCTGCTTTTACTACCACCCCTGAAAAATCCTGGCCCAACTGCAAAGGGAAAGCGATGCTGAGGTAGTTTTTCAATTTGCCTTTGCGCAGCATCACATCTTTAGGGTTGGCAGATGCATAATGCACTTCTACGAGTAATTCCCATTGACTGATAGCGGGTTTCTCGGCATGTTTGATCTGAAGTACTTCGGGCCCGCCGAATTGATGAACTTGTACCTGACGCATGAGGAGAGTTGAAATGGGTGTAATGGTTTAATGGTTTCAGGGAGTCGGTGGCTAAATCAAATTTGATACATTTGCCACAAAATTAGGATCGTCTGTCAACTTTTCAAGTTCATAAACTTTTACACGCATAAACTTTTAAAAGCTACCTTGAATCTTCCACTAAAAATAGCACGCCGTTACCTGCTGGCTAAAAAATCAACAAATGCCATTAATATCATCACGGGCATTTCGGTGACGGGTATTGCCATCGGTACGGCAGCGTTGGTGTTGGTGCTGAGTGTTTTCAATGGGTTTGAGGACTTGATCATCGGGTTGTTCAGCAAGTTTAACCCCGATATAAAAGTGACGGCGGTCGTGGGAAAAACCTTCACTCCAGACCCGGAAAAGCTGGCACAGATCAAGGCGCTGCCCGAAGTGGCTTACGTTTCTGAAACACTGGAAGAAGTGGCGTTTTTTGAATATCATGAAAGCCAGGACTTTGGTATTCTGAAAGGGGTTGACAGCCTTTATCACAAGGTCACGGGGATTGACTCCACTATTTTTGAGGGGCAATATCGTTTGAAAGAAGGGGAACGAAGCCTTGCGGTGCTTGGCGGCGGAATGCGGAACAAGCTTCAGGTGAACATCGAAGATCCTTTTGAGACACTGAATATTTTTATGGCCAAACGGGAAAACGTGGGCGCCATGGAGCAGCAGTTTAAAAAGCGGTTTGCTTACCCTTCAGGGAGTTTCAAAATTCAGCAGGACTTTGACAACCAATACATTCTAGTGCCGCTTGAATTTACCCGTGATCTCGTGAGCGCCCCGGGAGAAGTCAGTGCGCTGGAGATCAGGCTAAAGGCCGGGATTGAACCGAAGGTTGCCATCGCAGCCATACAGGATGAGCTGGGACCTGACTTTTTAGTGAAAGACCGTTATCAACAGGACGCTGCTTTTCTGAAACTAATGAACCTGGAAAAATGGATGAGCTTCGCCATTCTCAGCCTGACAATGGTGCTCGTTGCTTTCAATATGATCGGCTCGCTGTGGATGATTGTTTTGGAGAAAAAAGGCGATATCTCGATTCTGAAAAGCATGGGCGCCACTGACAATACGGTGCGAAATATTTTCCTCCATGAAGGATTGTTGTTGTGCCTGCTTGGGCTTGTTTCAGGCTTTGTACTGGCGATCAGCTTGTATATTATTCAAAAAACCTACGGAATCGTCGGCATCCCGGATGGATTCGTGGTGAGCGCTTATCCGATCAGTATGCGGTTTATTGATCTGCTTGCGGTAGCGGCAATTGTTTTACTCATCGGACTGGTGGCATCTGTTCCTGCAGCCCTTCGGGCCAAACGGGTGCCTGCATTGATGCGGGAAGAATAGAGAACGGTGGACGGCTTTACCGTTTATTGTAAGCCGTTCATCAAAAAATAAAATATGGACGATTGGCAACTTGATTTCGAATGGCTCAAAGTGCGGCACATCGTGAAAGATGCACTGAAACGGGATACACTTCCCGACCTGAATGCCATTTTATTTCTTATCGGCATCCAGGAATTGGGGCGCTGGAAGGAGCAGTTTACGAAAGAAGAAAAACAAGACCTGATGCACATCGCAGTTTGTCACCTGATGAGCTACGATGGATATTACGAATTCAAAGGGCGTGACGCCGACGGCTGGCCGCATTATGAAGTGTTGAAACCTTTCACCACAAAAGGCGTGAAAGAACAGGAAGAATACCTGAAAGGAAAGGTCATCCAGTATTTCACTGAATGGCAGCAGCAAAATGGCAGCCTGAACTAACCTTACATTTAAATAAAATAAATCGACATGAAAAAACTCGTTCTTATTTTCTCACTTGCGCAATTGCTTGTACTCGTGAGCTGCAACAGCGGTGGAGAAACAGCTACTTCAACCGAAACCACGGCAGCTTCCGATGCATCCGCCACCAGCGAAACGATGTTACTCATCGAAACCGGCATGGGGAACATCAAGGTAAAACTCTACGACTCCACTCCTCAACACCGTGATAATTTCATTAAACTGGCGAAGGAAGGCTTCTACGACGGTACGCTTTTCCACCGGGTCATCCCTGGATTTATGATACAGGGCGGCGATCCCGACTCCAAGACGGCACAACCAGGCCAGGCACTTGGCAGGGGCGGCCCGGGTTATACCATTCCGGCAGAAATCGGAGCAAAACATTTCCGGGGTGCATTGTCAGCTGCCCGCCAGCCTGATCAGGTGAACCCGCAGCGGGCTTCTTCAGGCTCGCAGTTTTACATTGTGCAAAATGGTCCGGTACCGGAAGAACAGTTCAATCAAATGGCCCAACAATCTGGCATTCAATACACACCGGAAGAAAAAGATTACTACCTGAAATATGGCGGAACACCATTTTTGGACGGTCAATACACCGTATTCGGTACGGTGGTGGAAGGCATGGAAGTCGTGGATAAAATCGCCATGGCGCAGCGTGATCAGGCTGACAGGCCTTTGGAGGACATTAAAATGAAGGTGAAAATACTTTGATGGTGTGATCAAATGGCCTGATGGTTCAACAATGAAGGAATGGACCATCAAGCCATTTTGATGATGCCTGCATCAGGCAAGTTCCATTTCTTTCAAATACCTGACGCCGGAAATATGAATTTTAAAATAGATCACGTCTCTGCTTTTTTGATATTTGCCGTACTGACCGTTTCCTGCGGTAAGCCAATGGCCCGGTTCACTTACAACGATGCCGGTGAAAAGCTGGTCGCTCCTGCTACCGTCACTTTTGAAAACACTTCCAAAGATGCCGAAAGCTATGCCTGGGATTTCGGCGACGGCAACACCTCCACGGAGGCAACGCCCACTCATACTTATGATGCCTCCGGCAATTACCTCGTTAAACTTACAGCCATAAAAGGCAGCAAAGCCACGGTTTCAGAAAAAAGAATTCAGGTCACCGCACCGCTGGAATGTCTCGTACAGATAGAAACCAATTACGGTACGATGCTGGTGCAACTATTTAACGCAACCCCTGAACACCGGGATAATTTTATCAAACTCGCCGAAGAAGGCTTCTACGATGGTTTGCTGTTCCACCGGGTCATCGAAGGGTTTATGATCCAGGGAGGTGATCCAAACTCCAGGAATGCAAAACCCAAAGAAGCGCTCGGCATGGGCGGGCCGGGTTACACGATTCCCGCAGAATTTGTAGATTCGCTGGTACATGTGAAAGGCTCATTGTCTGCCGCCCGCCAGGGTGACCAGGTAAATCCGGAAAAACGCTCCTCCGGTTCTCAGTTTTACATTGTACAAGGCAAACCGCTGAACAAAGAAGAACTGGACATGGCAGAAGCCCGGAAAGGCATCCGCTACACAAGGGAACAGCGGGAACAGTACATGACCAAAGGCGGCACTCCACAACTCGACCGGGAATACACCGTATTTGGCAGGGTAATCAAAGGCCTCGATGTGATTGACAAAATTGCCGCTGTGACAACTGATCAAAGAGACCGGCCTGAAACAGACGTTAAAATGAAAGTAAAAGTGATTAAATAACGATGAACGATGGATGATGAATGATGAACCGGTTTGCGTTCATAGTTTATGGTTCATAGTTCATAGTTCATAAATGACCTATGCAAACGAAAAACATCCTCGGTATTGACGTTGGAGCCTCCGGAATCAAAGGAGCCATCGTAAATATGGAAACAGGGGAACTCGTCACGGAAAGAATCAAATTTGACACCCCGAAACCTTCCACACCCAAAGCTGTCACCAAAGTGATCGCAAAACTGGTGAAAGCGACCGGCTACAAAGACGAACTGATTGGCTGTGGTTTTCCGGCTATTGTCAAACATGGTGTTGCGCACAGCGCAGCCAACATTGACGACAGCTGGATCGGCACCAACATTGAAAAAATATTGTCGAAAGCCACCAAGCGAAAAGTGGTTGCCACCAACGACGCCGATGCCGCCGGCCTTGCGGAAATGCGGTACGGTAAGGGTAAAGGCGTTATGGACAGCGTATTGCTCATTACCATTGGCAGTGGGTTAGGGTCTGCCCTTTTCACGGATGGTTATCTGGTGAGAAATACTGAATTTGGCCATGTTTACCTCAACGACCAGGTGGCAGAGCACTTTATTTCCAACACCACCCGGAAGAAACTCGACCTGACATGGGAGGAATTTGGAAAACGATTCAATGAATATCTCGAACACATGGAGCGCATCGTATCACCTGATCTGATCATTCTGGGTGGCGGTATCAGCAGTCGTTTTGAACTGTATTCGGAATGGCTCACCGTCAAAACAAAAGTGACACCTGCCGAGATGTTTAACCATGCGGGCATTATCGGAGCAGCACTGTACGCCCACGAAAATCAGCATTAAATTAAGATCTCCAAACAGAGTAAAATATCGTCAGAAAGTTAGCTGCTTCAATTATGCGCTATTGATTATCAATGCTCCGCAAACTGTTGAAGTCGAACTTTTGACGATTTAACTGTATCCTTTCAATTTTTTCAACATGAAAAAACTAAGCCTCCTCCTCTGCCTTTCGGCCATTTTCATATTTACAGCAGCAGCCTGTAAAAAGAAGCCACAACCCGGCTATGCCACATTCAAACTTGATGAAATTTTTGATCTGAAACTGAATCAATCGACTCAACTCGAAGGCGGCGACCTGAAAATTACGTTCACAGCCGTAACGGAAGACTCACGCTGCCCGAAGGGCGTCAACTGCATTCAGGAGGGTCAGATCAGCATTGCGCTTGCGGTAGCATCAGCCAGTCAAAGCAACACGTTGAGTTTCACCAGAAGAGCCAGCCAAACGGATAATATCAACAAGTCCTTTGAAAACTATAAAATTCAGTGGCTTGCCGTAACACCCTACCCGGAAGATGGCAAAAAAATCAAGCCGGAGGATTACAACCTGCGGATCGCAGTGAGACAGGGAAAGTGAATCAGGGTAAAAGTTGAAGGGTTTAAGTGGTTAACAAAGCATGTTTAACCCCTTAAACCCTTCAACTTTTTCAACCAAGGCCTGGAAAATGCGGATTTTCCAGGCCTTTTTTTTATCCGTTCGTCTATGCCAGCTACCTGTTTATCAAAAATTCCTTGCAAAAGATAGTACCTTGTATTGCAAAGTACCTTGCAAGTGCCTATATTTGCACTATCAATTAAACAAAGCGCCGCTGAAAGGTGGCCTGCGAAATCAAAAAAAGCGAAAGCCAACGAGTAGCACGAATCACAATGAAAGTTCAAGGACTCTTGGAAAATACAACACAACAGATGCGGAAAGGGATACTCGAACTCTGCATTCTCTCCATCATCTCGGAGGAAAAAGAGGCTTACCCGACCGACATCATCAACCGGCTCGAAGAGTCGGAGATGATCGTGGTACAAGGAACCCTTTACCCGCTGCTGGCAAGGTTGAAAAGCGCCGGACTGCTCCACTACACCTGGAAAGAATCCGACGCCGGACCGCCCAGAAAATATTACTACCTGACCGACGATGGTCACGAGTTTCTAGGGGGCCTGATGGGCACCTGGAACCAATTGTCATCAGCCGTTCAGAATTCCACTAAAAACTTAACAGCTAATAAAAATTAAAATGAATAAGGTATTCAACATCAACCTCGGAGGCTTACCCTTCACTATTGACGAAGATGCCTACGAAGCACTTGGCAGCTACCTGAAAACAATCCACAACCATTTTCGCAGCTCAGAAGGTTACGAAGAAATCACCACCGACATCGAGGCCCGGCTGGCAGAACTCTTCCAGGAAAAGCTGGGAGGTCACCCGATTGTTACTTTAAAACACGTGAAAAGTGTCATCGCCATCATGGGCACACCGGAAGATTTTGGCGCTGAACCGATAGAAGGTGAGGCTCCGAAATCTTCCACTTCCGAAGGAAAATGGAAACTCAAAACCGGCAAGCGCCTCTTCCGCAACCCGGACGAGGAAGTCATCGGTGGCGTTTGCTCCGGTATCGCCGCTTACTTCGGCATCCAGGATCCACTGTGGGTAAGATTACTCTTCCTGCTGTTTGCGTTCACCGCCGGGTTTGCCATTCCGCTCTACATCATTCTCTGGGCCATTTTGCCGAAGGCAGAAACAGCCAGCGATCGCCTGGCCATGCGGGGCGACCCTGTCAACGTTTCCAACATCGGTAAAATCATCGAGGAGGAACTGACACATGTTTCCAAAAAAGTTTCGGAGCTGGGCGACGAACTGAAAGCGGAGTTTGGCTCAAAAAAAAAAGTTCGACGCAGACCTATGGGTCTGAACAGGGAGAAAGCTCCCAAGATAGCGGGGCTCATTTCAGAGCGGCCGCTTCCGAGGGGATTCTTGTTTTAGGCAAGGTCATTCGTATCGTCATTGAAACCCTCCAAAAAATCATCAAACCCGTAGCTTTCATCATAGGCCTGACACTGGTCATTTGCCTGGGTTTGATTTGGGTAGCCCTCGTTGGCGGCATGTTTTGGGGCATGCCTTTCTCCAGTTTCCTGCATCCGGCTTCTCCGTTCCTCACCACGCTGGGCGTTGTCAATTTCCTGATTTTTATCGGCATTCCGTTGCTCATGATCATTTTGGCTGTGATGCGGATTTTCATGCGCACCCATTTTAAACCCCGCTGGGCGGTGGGCCTCTGGGTATTCTGGCTCGTCAACCTCGTGAGCCTGATGTTTGTGGCCGTGACTTCCGTCAAAGAATTTTCAGCAGGCGGCGATGTGAGTAAAGGCGCTACTTCCGGTTTTACAAATGCCGACACACTTTTCATCGACCTGGAAAAATCTGTTTCGGATGATGTGCTGCTCCGCTTTGGCGACGAGCTTTTCCTCTCCGGCGATCAGTTGGTCTCCGGTAATGTGCAACTGAACATTGAAAAATCGAAAACCGGACAGTTTGAGATTTTACAGAATAATTATTCCAGGGGAATGAGCATGGAGGAGAGTCAGCAGCTCGGCAGCAACATCGACTACCAATATACCGTGGAAGGCAACAAACTCACCATTCCCACCACTTTCACCATTCCAAACGGTGAAAAATGGCGGGGCCAAAAGGTAAACCTCACGCTCAAGGTGCCGGAAGGTAAATGGGTAAAAATCAATAGCCAGGGTGAAAATGTTTACCACACGCTGCGCCATGTCGAGCAGGATGAAAACTACTCCTTCCCATGGTACGGCGAAGATTATACCTGGAAAATGGGCCCCAACGGCATGATTGCCCCTGATTTCATCAAAGAAAAACAGCAGGATTACTCCTTCGAGGGCTTTTCAAAAATCAGGCTCGAAGGCCCGATCAAACTGAACATCCTGCGGGGCGACCTTTTCACCGTGAAACTGGAGCGGGGCAAGGATTACAAAGATGAAATCAACGTCAGCCAGTCCGGCAGCGACCTGAGCATTTCCACTAACGCCGACCCTGATCGGCCAATCGTTTTCACCATCACCATGCCTGTGCTGGAAGAACTGCTGGCCGTGAACAGCGACGACATTGAAATCCGGGATTTTGACCTTGAAAAATTGCGCATCGTCAACGATGGCGAGGCCCAGATCAAAGCATTCGTCAACGTTCAAAACCTCGATGTGGAACTCACCGGCGACAACGAACTCGACGTGAGAGGCGAAGGCAATTACCTGAAAGCCATTCTCTCGAACGACGCCCGCATGGATGCCGAACGTTTCACCGTAAAAGTGGCCGACCTCGAAGCGCTGAACGGTAGCTGGGCCAAAGTTTCCGCTACTGACACGCTCCGGCAACAGGTGGAAAACAGCGAGGTTATTTCAAAGAGAAACCCAGTGCTGATTTCAAACGAACTGTAAGGATGTTGGAGTCAGATTTCCGAAATCTTTGAGATTTCGGAAATCTGGCTGCAACCAAACTTTTGCGCTCATCCCCTCTTTAAGGTGAAATGAGCTTTGGCTAACTGCCCAAACCTCCGGAGTGGCCGGGTTATCTAACCGCCGATGCCTTTAATACCGCGCCGGGTAGATAACCCGGCCACTCCGGGAGTCAAAAGAAATGGCAAAAACCTGCTTCACTCTATACGAGGAGATGAACGAAGATTTAAAACCCCGCCGGTCTGCCTACCGGCCTACTCGCCTACCGGCCTGCTTTTTCTCTTTTTTCCTATTTTGTAACCAAATTCTAAAATAGCACGTCCAACAAGCTCGAACGGACTATTTTTCAACACTCTCGTGATGGACAACGACATTCTTTTAATCAATCAAACCCTGGAGGGCAAGGAAACTTCCTTCCGTTTGTTGGTGGAGAAATACCAGAATTACGTCTTTTCTGTCACGCTTAAAGTGTTGAAAAACAGGGAAGAAGCGGAAGAAGCAGCGCAGGATGCCTTCGTGAAAGCTTACCGGGCGCTGGCCAGTTTCGAGCAACGCTCCAAGTTCGGGACGTGGCTCTACCAGATTGCCTGGCGCACCGCCATTGACCGCTACCGGGCAAGGCCGGCAGTGAGTAAGTCCATCGACGACGACAAAAACTTCCTGCAAATCCGGGACGAGGAAGACACGCCGGCGCAACAGATGCAGCGGCAAAACACCCAAAAAATCGTGCAGGAAGCCCTCGATCGCATGAACCCGGAAGACTCGGCGCTGTTGAGTTTGTACTACCTGCAGGAGCAGTCCGTCAAGGAAATTTCAACCATCACGGGCTTGACCGAAAGCAACGTGAAGGTTAAATTGTTCCGCCTTCGGGATGCGCTGAAAAACCAGTTGACCCGGCATTTGAAAAATGAAGTAAAAAGTTTGATATGAATACACCGGAATTACTTTGGAAATACGCCGAAGGCGAATGCAGCGCCCGGGAAAAAGCAGTGGTCGAGGCCCGGCTGGCTTCCGACGCTGACTACCGGGAAGAACTCGATATGATCCTGGAATTACAGTCCACGCTGACCAGCATGGAACCGGAGCAGCCCTCCATGCGCTTCACCCAAAACGTGATGGAATCGCTGCCGAAAATGTACGCTCCCGCACCGGTCGAGCCGTTGGTTTCGCCGGTTTGGGCGAAAATTTTCTGGGCGGCGGTGGCCGTTTGTTTTGCCGGGTTGCTGTTTTGGGGCAAAAATTACGGTTCGGCCAAGCCACAGCCAGTGCCTTACGTAGATGAAATCAGCCAGGGTTTAAGTTCTATTTTTAAAGCTGTTCCCGGCGAGGTGGTGGGTCACGTTGTGCCGCTGCTGCTGGTGGTTGCTACTTTGTTGATCGTGGATAAGATGTTGATTGCCAAGAAATTAAACCTGAAAGGACTGTAAACGGAACGCACTTTTTTAAAAATAAAAAACGCCAGCAGGCAACAGGCCCAACTGGCGTTTTTTTATGTTTGTTTTTGTGAAAATTAATGGTCAAAAGTTAGCCTCTCCCCCATCTTCTCCTCAAAAAACCGCCCGTCCCGGTAAGCCAGGTGCCCGCTAACGATGGTGCTTTTCACCCGCCCCTGAAAGGTGTGGCCTTCGAACGGCGACCAGTTGCATTTGTAAAACAGGTTGGATTTTTCCACCTTCCATTTTTCATTCAAATCCACCAGCACGATGTCGGCCCAGTTGCCTTCGTCCAGGAAGCCCCGCTCCTGCACGTGAAAGCAGATCGCCGGCGCATGGCACATTTTCTCCACGATGCGCTCCAGGCTGATTTTTCCCTGTTGAAAAAATTCGAGCATCACGTTGAGTGTGTGCTGAATGAGCGGCACGCCGGAGGGTGCGCTGAAATATTTGTTTTGTTTTTCGTCCCAGGTGTGCGGCGCATGGTCGGTAGCGATGATGTCGAGCCGGTCGTCGAGCAGCGCCGGGAACAGCGCCTCCTGGTGCGAGCGGTCTTTCACCGCCGGGTTGCACTTGATCTGGGTGTCTTTTGTGCGGTAGTCTTCGCTGTTGAAATAAAGGTGATGCACGCACACTTCCGAAGTAATGCGCTTTTCGCTGAGCGGAATGTCGTTGCGGAAAAGCGCCAGTTCGTCCTTCGTCGAGATGTGGAGAATGTGGAGGCGGGTACCGTATTTTTTTGCCAAATCAATCGCCATCGACGAAGATTTCAGACAGGCCTCCACGCTGCGAATCTCCGGGTGAAGCTCGATGGGAACGTCTTCGCCATATTTTTCTTTAAAAATCGCCTCGTTGCCCCTCACCGTCGCCTCGTCCTCGCAGTGCGTGGCGATGAGCATGGGGCAGCGGGAAAAAATGCCTTCCAGCGTTTTCTGATCATCCACGAGCATGTTGCCGGTGCTGGAGCCCATGAAAACCTTTACGCCGCAAACTGTGCGGGGGTCGGTTTTCAGCACTTCCTCGATGTTGTCGTTGGAAGCGCCCATGAAAAACGAATAGTTCGCCAGCGACTTGGCAGCAGCGATCCGGTATTTATCTTCCAATAATTCCTGCGTGAGTGCCGGGGGCTTGGTATTCGGCATTTCCATGAAGGACGTAACGCCGCCCGCCACGGCGGCACGGGGTTCGGTGTAGAGATCGGCCTTGTGCGTGAGGCCCGGTTCCCGGAAGTGAACCTGGTCGTCGATGATGCCAGGCAAGGCATGCAGGCCGGTCGCATCGATTTCGAAGTCTGCTTTCCGGTCGATGATGCCGCCGATTTGCTCGATTCTTCCGTTTTTGATGAAAATATCGCCAGCTATGATTGCCCCCCTGTTGACGAGCTTTACATTTTTAATAAGTATAGATTTCATGTTCAGAATTTACATTTTGGTAAAGTTCATGCAATTGTAGTAACAAGACTACCCTTTTCATAACTGAAGCAGCCTATTTTCTCAAACTACCCTGCTTTGAACTATATGAGAAGGAACACCTGAAACAAAAACGCAAATATGAATTAAAAAATACAAACAAAACTGAGTCACAAAATTTCACAACTCAGCTCATTGTAAATCAAGTTTTCATTCGGAATCAAACAAATTATCCTGTCACGATCAGGGTTCTTTTTTTAAGAATCAGCCATTGAACTTCATCGGTAATGGACGAGGCATGATTTGTGACAAGGTTATATGTACAAATAAACGGCTATGAAAAAATAATTAAAAAGATTATCTTAAATAAAATAGAAAAACATCAACCGTAATCAACTGAAATACATACTTAAAACGTTTTAGGATAAAATCACAAAAAACTGACTATCAATTACTTGTAAAATTTTCAGATATTAATTGTGTTTTAATTTTTTTTTAACTTAACCCTTGACTTCTGACTTTGATGCCCTTACATTTGTGACGTATTATCAATCAATTACCCTCTACTCAGTTTTCCCATCACACAAAAGCTCCCCGGCTTTAATTGAATTTATTCTCTTATAATTTCCTACCCCCTTTGGCGATTTGACATTCGTTAAACTGTTACTTATTTCCTCCCAGATTTCATACGAAGGCTGTCTTTCTATTATTTCTTGAACAAGCTGTCAAAGCTTGACCGGGACAAAACAGAACAACACTAAATGTACCCAGATTTAACTTAAGGGTCTTGAACAACACAACGACTGAACAAAATTTTGAACTAGCGCTGCATAAAGCACAAAAACTTGACAACACTCATTTTTTAATCGAGAAAAGCCAGGAGAACAATTTTTCGAAATGATTTTATTTTTATCAAAAACGAAAATCTGATTGCCGAAAAGGTTAAAAAACTTTCCCTCTAAAAATTGGCAATCAGGTTTTCAAAAAATTTTAGCATTTAACCTGTACAAACGCCCACTTTTAAACAACCCTATCTGACTCCATTAAACCTAAATTTTAAGTACCATTTTTTGAACATGAATGACAAAAACATTGAAAAACACCACCTTACAAATTAAAATTTGAAACTGACGAACATCACTTTTTAACCCCAAAATCACCATTCCCACCCTCCTTTTTGAGCTGCCCTGACTAACAGACGGCAATCCTCCCCCCTCAGACATCAGTGACCGGCAAACTGAAGCGGCACTGTAAACGACTGGTATTTTATAAAAAACATGGACTATGAAACGCAGTATCTCACTCGTAACAACACTTATATTTTTTGCGCTCAACTTAAACGCAACTGTCATTTTTGTAAAACAGGGAGGCACAGGAAGCGGCACATCCTGGCAGGATGCCATTGGCGACCTGACTACCGCCATGTTTGTTGCCCAACCCGGAGATGAGGTTTGGGTCAGCTCAGGCACCTACTACCCAACCAGGAACCCAAAAAACAGAAAAGCATATTTCTCCATTCCGTCAGGCGTAAAAGTGTATGGAGGATTTCAGGGAAATGAGCACTCCATTGAACAGCGAAACTGGAAAAATAATAAGACTATCCTAAGCGGAAATATCGGCTCCATGGATGATTACAGTGACAATTGCTATACAGTCGTTTTTTTTAAAAACACCAACGAGCAAACACTGCTGGACGGCTTCATCATAGCCGATGGAACAGCGAGCGGCACTGGTCCGACTGCTGATCCGGAAAGATGTGGCGCAGGATTATATGTCGACGGATCAGGGGAAGGAAACAGCGCCAACCCAAAGATTCAAAACTGTATTTTTCAAAACAATTTCGCCAGGGACGGCGGTGCTGTTTACCTCAATGGAAGAGGCGGGCAGTGCAACCCAACCTTCCTGCACTGCGAATTTCTTAGCAATAAAGTTGACCTCGACGGAGGTGCTGTATTTAATGACGGAAGATATAAAGGCGCTGCAAGCCCTACATTTTTCAACTGTGTTTTTAACGGAAACCAGGGCAACTACGGAGGGGCCATCTGCAACTATGGGGGCAAGGGAACCAGCAATCCGGTTTTAAGAAAATGTGTCTTTCAAAATAACGAAGCTTACCTCCGGGGAGGCGCCATTTTCAACATGGATGTGGAAGGTCAGGCCAAGCCAATCATTAACGATTGCCAATTTATTGACAATCAATCTGTTGCAGGCGACCAGGTTTACACCTTCAGTAAAATGCAACCAGAACGAAACTCTGTAAGAGCCGACTATAAAGCGAATTAATAAAAATTCAAACTTGAGAGAGCGTGTGTCTATTATACAAAAGTTGGTGGCGACATTTTAATGCCACCAGCTTTCTTTCACACAATGTTCACTTCCGGGTTTTTGAGCGCACGCTTCACCTCAGTTTGAAAACAAAAGATAACATAGCCATGGGAAATAGTTAGGACCTGGACTGGGGATATTCTTTCAGAATATCCCCAAGTACCAGCCTTCCCGGCAAGGAAAAACCCCTGACAATCAATTACTTAATCAAACAAAAATTGTTTAACCACTTTAAATAGATTTTCATGAGATTTAATTTGGCAAACAAACACGTAAATGAACAGACCGCTCTACCCCCTTTTTTTTAAAAGAATGAGTTTTAATCAATATGAGGGTTTAATTTGCTTTAACTCCTAAGAATAAACACATCACGATTATCGTAGGAAGATACGTGATGTTTGATTCTCGCAGGTCTCTGTTCCGGGTAACCGGGGAGAGACCTTTTTTTGTGTGTTTGGGGAAATATCTGGTATCATGGCAAATACTCAAACGCACGCCTTACCTTTGCGGCCATGAAAATCACAAATACAAAAGTTGGGATATTGGGCGGTGGCCAGCTGGGTAAAATGCTGGCTTTGGCAGCCCACAACTGGGATGTGACCACCTGGGCTTTGGATGCGGATCAAAGTTTTCCGGCCGGGCCGGTTTGCTCCCACTTCGTTGAAGGAAATTTCAAAAACTACGACGACGTTTACCGATTTGGCAAACAGGTGGATGTTTTAACCATTGAAATTGAGCACGTTAACACCGATGCATTGTTGAAACTGGAAGCCGAAGGGTTGAAAATTCATCCCTCCCCTGCCAAACTCAACATCATCAAAGACAAGGGCCTTCAAAAGGAATTTTATCAAAAAAACAACCTGCCGACCTCCGCTTTCCAGCTTTACGAAAGCGGGGAAGCCATCCGGGCAGCGATCAGCGACGGCACGCTACATTTTCCTTTTGTTCAAAAATCAAGGACCGCAGGCTACGACGGAAAAGGCGTGGCCGTCATAAAATCGGAAAACGACCTGCACCTGCTGATGCCGGACGCATCGGTCGTGGAAGACCTCGTCGACATCGAAAAGGAAATTGCCGTCATCGTCGCCCGAAATGAACAGGGCGAAGTCTCAGCCTTTCCGCCGGTGGAAATGGAATTCAATCCGGTAGCAAACCTCGTTGAGTTTCTCGTTTGCCCCGCAGGTTTGGATGAAAAAACGGCGAAAGCCGCCGAAGCCCTGGCAAGGGATACCATCGAAGCTTATGGCATTTGCGGCCTGCTGGCAGTGGAGCTGTTTTTAACAAAAGACAACCAACTGCTAATCAACGAAGTAGCGCCCCGCCCCCATAACAGCGGGCACCACACAATCGACAGTTGTTACACCTCGCAATTCGAGCAGCACTTGCGGGCGATACTCGATCTTCCACTGGGTAGCACGAATATGAAAACCGCTTCCGTCATGGTCAACCTGCTCGGCGAACCGGGTTACACCGGCCCCGTCGAGTACGCAGGGTTCGATGATTGTGTGAAAATGGAAGGCGTAAAAGTCCATCTTTACGGAAAAACCGTGACGAAGCCCTACCGAAAAATGGGCCACGTCACCATCCTCGCCCAAGACCTTGAAAGTGCCAAAACGAAGGCAAGGAAAGTGAAGGAAACTTTGAAAGTAATCAGCTAAATGGTTGGATTGCTGGATGGTCAGATTGTTCAGAGGCACTTCAACCATCCAACCATCCAACAATTCAACAATCCAGCAATGATTTCAATCATCATGGGCAGCGACTCCGATCTGCCAATCATGCGCCAGGCCGCCGATATCCTCAATGAATTAGGGGTAAAATTCGAACTCACCATCGTCTCCGCTCACCGGACGCCGGAGCGGATGTTTGATTTTGCTAAAAACGCACATCAGCGGGGCGTGAAAGCCATCATCGCAGGGGCTGGCGGAGCTGCGCACCTGCCGGGCATGGTCGCTTCACTTTCGCCGCTGCCCGTGATTGGCGTGCCGGTCAAATCCTCCAATTCCATCGACGGCTGGGACTCCATGCTGTCCATTCTTCAAATGCCGAACGGTGTGCCAGTAGCTACCGTTGCACTGAACGCTGCCAAAAATGCGGGTATTCTCGCTGCGCAAATCATGGCCACCCACGACCCTGCGCTGCTCAACCGGGTAGTTGATTTCAAAAAGAAATTGGCGGAAGGTGTGGCTGAGAAATATGAGAAATTGGAGAAGGTGGGATACGAGGCGTATTTGAAAGAAAAGAAATAATCACAAACTCACCTCACCAACGTCACTTCCCCAAAAAATACATCGCTCGTCCCGTCCAGAAAATCCACATCGGCTCGCCAGACGAACACGGCCGGGTTCATCAGGCGGCCCTCGAAGGTACCGTCCCAGCCGAAGTTAGGGTCATTGGGTTGAAAATTTTGCGCAAAAAACACCAGGTTGCCCCAGCGGTCGAAGATGCGGAAAGCCCTGACGTTCACCACATCCAGCCCGGCGTAAAGGAGAAAACGATCGTTGGTCCCGTCGCCGTTGGGAGAAAAACCGGTAGGAGCATAAAACGGCCGCTCTTCGTTTACGATCACCGTAATTTTATCCATGGCCACGCATCCGTTGGTGTCAACGACCGTGATCCGGTAAGTGGTTGTTTCCTTCGGTGAAACGACCTGTTCGAGGCAAGCAGGACATTCCGTCGAGTCCGGTAAATTCTGCCAGATGATGGTATCCAGGGCGCCGTTGGCAAGATTGGTTTGCGCCAGCAAAGTGGCACTCTCGCCCTGCCGGATGTATATGTCATCGCCCAACTCCACCAACACTTCAGCAGGTTCGAGCAACAGAACCGACGTTGTCCACTGACACCCGTTTTTATCCTTGATCGTCAACTCATGGTAACCGGGATCAAGGAAACTGAACTGAGGATAGGTGATGAAAATACCGCTGTCCAGCGAGTAAAAATAAGTTGGCGTCCCGCCAAAAACCGAATCAATAAAAATATATCCTTCCGGGTCCCGGCAGTCAGCCTGATCGAGTGAAATGAGTGCCCCGTCAATCGGTATGGCGCTGGAAATCACTTCTGTGGAATCCGTTGCCGTGCAGCCATTGTCGAGGCGTTGCACGGTGAGGTAGTACCATCCGGCAGCGTCCACATCTGTAACGAGCGCCGTAGGGGTGGCAATATTCCCGCCGGAAGTCGTCGCCCAATTGTAGGTCACGTTGCCCGTTGACGATCCCTCGCCGCTTACCTGCACCACAAAGTTTTCACAATCCAAAGTGCCAATGCTGGAAGCGATTGCTTTGGGCGGAATGAAGTTTTGTGTAACCACCAGCAAACTGTCGCTGCTGCACCCGTTCGTCGTATCCGTCAGTGTCACATGAAAAACGCCGGCCTGGTTGACAGTTGGAGTGGCCGTTGCCGGGTTTTGGATGCTTCCGGGACCGCTCCAGGCAAAGATGTAAACCGGAGCGCCGGCAGGCGGGAAGACTTCGAGTTGTACTTCGGGGTTATCGCAATTCAATTCCGGTGCAGGAGCGAGTTGGATGGCTGGTTTTTCAAAATCCTCACCCACAAAAACAGCAGCCGAACCTGTACAGCCATTGACCGTATTCGTCACGGTGAGGAGGTAGGTGCCGCTGCTATCCAGGGTCAAATTCGGGGCGTTTACGCCGAGAACGATGTGGCCGTCCTGGGTTTGCCAGTTGAAGCTCAGCATGCCTTGCGGCAAGGACTGACCGCCGCTGAGGATCAGTTGAGGGTTGGCACAGGTCACGGTCAGATTTTGTTGCGGAGCGATCACCGCCTGCGGCGAAATGGTATCCATGGCCACCACGACGGTATCGGTTAAAATGCACTGGTTGTTCACATCCTCCACCGTTAGCACGTAAGCACCGGGCAGGTTGACCAGCGGCGCCGTCGTGGTTCCTCCGCTGACGATGCCGCCGCCTGGAATATGGGCCCAACTGTAAAAAATCCCCGCCCCGGTTGAAGAAGCGGTGCCGTTGAGTTTAAAACTGGTACGGGTACAGGTCAGCGTCGAATCCGGTCCGGCGTTCACGATGGGCAGATTGGCATCCACTGTTACGGTGACGGTGGCCGTGTCCCGGCATTGGTTCTGCTGGTTGATGACGATGAGTTGGTAGGTACCGGCAGAGTCCGCCAGCGGCATGGAGGTTGTTTGACCGGAAACAAAATGCCCGTCCACCGTCGACCATTGAAAACTCAGCAGTCCTGCCGGTGTGGAACCACCGCCGTCGAGCGTGACGATGAGCGTATCGCAATTGATTTCTTTTGAAACGCCGGGGTTCGCAACCGGCGGAATGGTGTCGGCGATGACTTCCATTTGTGAAACGGCCGTACAGCCGTTGACCACGTCCGTGACTTGCAACCGGTAGATGCCGGGGCAGGTCACTGTTGGTTGCAAAATATTGGAAGGGCCGCTGATGCACCCTCCGTTCAATGCGGTCCACTGGTAGTCAAGCACTGAGCCACCCGTCACGCTGGCGTTGAGGATAAAACTTTTTTGTGTGCAGGTGTAAAGCAAGTCCGGCCCGGCGTCAGGGTTTGGGATAGAGCTGTCCTTCGTCACCATCGTGCTGTCGGAAGCCTTGCAACCGTTTACCGGGTTCGTCACTGTCAGGAAATAGGTTCCCGCATCGCAAACGACCGGACTGAATGTGTTTGCCCCGGCACAAATATCGCCGTCAGGCGTCGTCCAGAACGGAGTCATCCCGGCAGGCATCGAGCTACCGTTGAGCACTGCCGTCCCTACACTGCAGGAGAGTTGATCGCCTGGCCCGGCTTCTGCCGCGGGGTGCAACGTATCCACCCCGACGACCATGAAATCAGTAGCTGTGCAGGCTGTGGCGGTATTCGTTACGAGCAGGGTGTAGGTTCCCGGAGCATTTACAGCCGGTGTTTTTGTCGTGCCGCCACTGACAATACCGCTGCCGGGCGTGTGCGTCCAGAGATAGGTGAAATTGGCGCCGGTGGAAGAAGCATTGCCATTCAGCGTGAGCACGGTGTCGACACAGGTCAGGTTTCGATCAGGCCCGGCACTTGCGGTGGGGGGCTGGGTATTGCTGATCACCTGCACGTTACAATTGGTACTGAACTGCACCCCGGTCGGGTACGTCCGGGTGACGGTCAATTGGTAAATTCCCGCAGCATTGGCACAGGCCGTGGGCGTTGTTTCACCACCACAAAGACTCCCTGTGACGGCAGTCCAGAGGTAACTGATGCCAGCCCCTTGCGAAGAACCGGCAGCGCTGAGCGTCACCGTATCCGTGTCGCAGTCGAGCGGGCCAGACACGCTGGCTGCACAGTTGGGGAAGCATCCGGTCGGGGCAAAAACCACGACAAAATCTACCGCCTGGCAGGCATTGAGCGTGTTGGTTACGGTCAGAAAAAAAGTATCCTGAGGATTATTGGTCGAAACGACTGGCATGAGCGAGCTGGCTCCGCTTAAAATATTTCCAGAAGGAGAAGACCACTGGTAGGTAAAATTCGGCCCCAAGGATGAGCCCGTTCCGTTGAGTGTTGCAGTCGTGTCGCTGCACGGTATCTGAATGGTGGCTCCGGCTTCTGCGCTTGGCTCGAAGTCCAGCAATTGAACCAGTACGGCGTCAGAAGCCGTGCAGCCGTTGAGCTGATTGGTGACGGAAAGTTCATAAATTCCCTCTCCCTGCACTTCCGGATTGAGGATGTTGGTTGCTCCGCAAAAACTACCATCGAGCGTTTCCCAGTCGTAAGTAAAATTCACCCCCTGCGACGAACCACTTGCATTTAACTGAAAACATCCGGCCAGTTCAGGGCAGGTCAACGGTAAAATCTGAGGCCCTGCATCCGCCACCGGCGGAAGCGTATCGACCGCCACCAATACTGTATCGGTTGCCGAAAGTCCGACCGCCGTATTGGTTATCGTAAAAACAAATTCTCCCGGCGTGACGACGGGTGCAAACGGATTACTCACATTCAAAACAGTTCCCGAAATAGCCGCCCACTGGTAACTGAAATTTGGGCCGGCGGAACCGCTCGCCTGAAGGGTGTCGGCAAATAATTGGTTGTAACAATTCACGAGGCCATCAGCCCCTGCATCCGCCACCGGCGCACAGACAGCAGTGTCGAGGGTAACGAACACAGTGTCAAAACTCACGCAAAATGTGGCGCTGTTCATCACACTGAGAACGTAGGTTCCGGCCGCATTCACCACAGGCGTCAGTGTTGTTCCACCTGCAAGAATTCCTGGCCCGGTCCATGCGTATCCAAGGTTTGGGCCGGTATCCGATCCGCTGCCATCGAGTGTCACCTGGCCAGTCACACAATCGAGCTCCATGTCAGGCCCCGCATCCGCCACCGGCAATGTTGCCTGAGAGGTGACGACGACCGTGTCAAAGCTTTCACAAAAAGCAAAACTGACCCCGAAAACGAAAGTATCCGGATAGTTTACAGTCACCTGCACATCACTGGAAATCTGAACGCCGCTGGAATTTAACCACCTGAAAATCGCAAACGGCACAATGGTCGAATTACTTGCGTCAAGCGTGACGGTGGTATCCTTGCAGTTCAGCAGTCCATCAGGGCCGGCATCGGCGACCGGCGGGTTGTAGTCACTTGCAACCGTGACGGAATCCATTGCTGTACAGCCATTTACGAGATTTGTCACCACCAGAAAATAAGTTCCCGAAGAGTCGGCCGTAGCCTGCATCATGTCAACCGGGCTGGTAAAAGAACCTTCCGGTGAACTTGTCCACTGGTAACTAAATCCCGACCCGGCAGAAGTTCCCGGCCCGCCAAGTTCTGCAGTAATATCTGTGCAATCAAGTGTGTCGGAAATTCCAGCATCTGCGACGGGGGGAAGAGTGTCAATACCAATGTTTACTGTCGCCGAATCAGAACAACCATTTTGAGTATCTGTCAATGTAAGGGTAAAACTTCCCGGTTCGGCCACAGTTGCCGTCAGGGTACCCTGCCCGGAAGAAATATTCCCAGTCCATTGATAAACAAGGTTTTGGCTTCCGGTCGACCCGGTGCCGTCCAGGGTAATTTGTGATAAAATACAATTCAGCGAATCACCGTCAGGCAGGGCAATGACTGCATTTGGCGCCAGTGTATCCACATTCACAACGACCAGATCGGAATCCTGGCAGGCGTTGACAAGGTCAGTGACAATGAGTTGGTAAGTACCCGGCGCATCGACCGCCGGAGCGGCAAGGTTTGCCGGAGGCAAAATATTTCCACCTGACACCGTGCTCCATGCAAAGGAAATATTTCCCGCCGGGGCCGAAGCCGAGCCGTCAAGATTAAGCGAAGAAACCGTGCAGGAAAGCAACGTATCCATGCCGGCATTCGCAACCGGCGGCGTGATGCTTTGAAAAACCGTCACTTCGGCTGTGTCCGTGCAGTTGTTGTCCAAATTCGTCACCACCAGCTCGTAAACATCTGGTGATGATACCGTTACGATTGACGAAGTCGGGTTTAAAATTGCACTGCCTCCCTGCGCCGACCACTGCCACGACAACGGACCCGTACCCGACGATGCACTGCCATCCAGTTGCAGGCTTGTCACGCCGCAGGTCAGCGTGTCGGTCGAAACTGCGAAAGCGACTGCTGACGGCGGGTTCGCATTTTGCAAAACCGCCATCGTATCAGCTGCTGTACACCCTTCCGCTTCTACCGCAACAACGTAATTCCCTGGAGAATTTACGATCAGTGACGGCGAAGTATTGGTCCCGGGTAAGGTTCCGCCCAGCAATGACCACTGAAAACTCAACGCCCCAAAATTAGTAGTCGCTAAAGTTGAAAGCGTAACAGACTGCTGCTGGCAATCCAGCGTATCCGCTGGCAGGATTGAAACGTCAACATTGACCACCGTCAAATCAAGTGTTACGATGCTGTCGCAATTAAAATACGACGTCAACGTATCAACGTAAACGCCGGTAGCCGAATAGGCATTGCCGGCTACCACAACCGAATCTCCCTCGCAGATCGTATCCGTCAGCATGGTATCCATCGACATCAGCACCGTCAGGTCAAGGAATACGGTGCTGTCGCAACCATTGCTGTTTTGAAAAATATTGGTGTAGGAGCCGCTCATCGTGTAGGTGGAATCTCCCACTAAGTAACTTTCGCCAGCGCAAAGCGAAGCGACCAAAAAAGTTGTGTCAAGAGGTAAAACTGTCAGCACCAGGTTGACGATACTGTCGCATCCGAAGTAGGAATTCAGCGTATCGGCGTAAATGCCCGGTTGCGTGTACACCTCGCTCCCCACAAAAAGTGTATCGCCCTGACAAATGGTATCCGTCAGGAAAGTTGGCAGGGGCGGGCTGGCAATTTGTACGATGATGCAGTTTGTCGCAATGTTCCCGCAAAAGGGCGGATTGGCACTGTTCAGGGTATCGTTGAGTGCCTGAGGTGTCCAGGTCTCTCCGGGGGCTGGCATTGAGGCCGTATCAGCGTAAAGGTAGGACAGCCCGCAAACCTGGTAGGTGCCCGGTGAAAAAGGCATCAGGTTGGGCATGGTATCGTAAGTCAGCAGAGTATTTTGTTCAAAAATGGCATAAGTGTAACCATACTCAACCGGATCCGGCACGATGGCGCCGTAAATGGGATTCGGGTCGAGCAGCAGAGAACTGTCACCAGCGCAGGCGTTCACGTCCGGTTCAAAATTAAGGTTGCCGGCATCCGCTTCGCAGCAAAGAATTCCCGACTGATCGCAGAGAATGATTTCAAAATCAAGGATTGAACCACCGTTGAAAGGTGCGCCGTTATTGATTTGGAGACACCACTGCCCATTGGCCGGCCCGGAGTTAAAGTTTTCCAGGCACCCCGAAAACGGATGATAGGAGCCGGTGTAATTGGCATTTGCCCAGGGGCAGGACGGGCAACCGTCGAAGACGCAAGGGTAAGCACAGTTGTTCACCGTGTCAGGCATACAGGGTTCACTGCAGGGAAGAAAAAGAATATCCCAGGTGGCAATGGGAGTCCAGGTGTTGCAGTTGCCTCCCGTGCCGATGAGTTGTACCTGGGTGCCATTCGGCGAAGTCAGGGTTAAATTCATGCTCCCGATCCGCCCGTGGCGGAACCGAATGGAAACGCCGCACACCCCCTGCGCCGGATCAGCGAGATCGTTGTTGAATGCATCCGTTATTTCGTAACAAACCTGGGTATTACTGTTGGCAGCGAAAGGAAACGGGCAGTTGCCTTCGTCGGCGCAGCCACAATTTTGCGCCGAAAGGTTTCCGATCGAAACGAGCGTAAGAATGGATATGAACAGCGGGACTATGCGCATGTTTGTTGTAATCAGTTCCGGGACTTTAACTGATTGTTGTATGCCTTGATTGCTCAGCGGCAGTTTTTCCACACAAACAATTCAACAATCAGAAATAGTTTTATCCAAAAGTAAGGGAAAATGTTGAGAAAGCGCCCGGGAATGATTGAGGATTTTTCTGATTTGTCCAAAAACATACAAAGCCCGGAAGCTACTTCTCCCGCCTTGCCAGGTCCGCCTCTGCCGCTATGTACCCGAATGCCGACCAGTGTTCCGTATCCAGAATTTTATGAAAAACCTCCGTCGCTTTTTCCAGTTCGCCATGGTAAAAATACCAGTTGCCAACGCCGTAGCCTTGCGTTACCAGGTCCAGTTGGGCGTCGAGGTCGTTTTTAGTGAAATCAAGCAGATCTTCCGGCTTTTTCAAGCCTTTGTACATCAGCAAACGATTGTAGTAGCTGTCGTTTTCGATGAGTTGGAGAGTGTCAGGGATGTTGGTAATCAACTGAGCCGCTTCATCATTTTTCCCAAGGCGGCGCCAGGTCATGTATTGCCAGTCGGCAGTTGCGACCATCAGATCAGGATTATCAGACCACTTCATCGTGATCTGGTAGAGGGAATCCGCTTTTTCAAAATCACCCTTCAGGTAATGCGCCAACGCCCAGTGGTAGTAAATATTGAAATGCAGATTTGACAGTGGCTGATTGAGTTTATTCGGAATGCCGTCCGGCTCAATTTCGAGGGGCCGGCCTTCGGCCAATCGGGCTGCATTTTCAAAATCAGCTATCGCCCGGTCGAATTGGCGAATGGTGACGTAACGATGGCCCCGGTGCCGGTACAGTTCCGGCGAGTCAGGGAATTTTTTCAAACCTTCTGTAAAAATGTTGATGGCATCCTGGTAATTCCAGAGGTACGCCGTCCGCCGGCCCAGCCAGATGATGTTTTGTAGATTGTCGGGATCTGCCTCAAAATCTTGACGGGCAATGGCCAGCAGGCTGTCTTTTTTAGCCTTTGACGCCGGCGAATCCTGGGGTGGTAAAAGTATTTTTCCGTTGAGGGATTTCACCTCCGGCACGGCCTGAGATGCTGTTTCAATTTTCGACTGGCAACCAATGGCCAGCATGGCAATGAGTAGAAGAGATGGCAGGTTTTTCATGTTGTTTTGTTTTTAAAATTGTTTTCGTAAAAACCATTTGTCCGTATTTCATCTCCAAAAATACGAAAGGGGCTGACCTGATGGTCAGCCCCCTGTATCTAAAAACTCATTTATCTCACGAAAAGTAATCCTTCATTTTATCGAAAAAGCCACGCTCGCCTTTGCCCGGCTCAGGTTGAAAGTTTGGCAGTTCCCGGATTTTTTCCAGGATACGGCGCTCCTCGTCGGTCATCTTTTTAGGTGTCCAAACATTGACCTGAATGAGCTGATCGCCTTTTTCGTAGCTCTGCACGGAAGGAACGCCCTTCCCTTTCAGCCGGAATATTTTACCGGCCTGGGTTCCCGGCGGCACTTTGATTTTCACACGGCCATCAATGACGGGCACTTCCACCGAAGTTCCCAAAGCCGCATCAGCAATGTTGAGGTGAAGATCGTAGATGATGTTGAGGCCGTCACGGTGAAGTTCTTCGTGCGGCACTTCCTCAATGTTCAGGAGGAGGTCACCGGGAGGGCCGCCTTTGGCGCCCATGTTGCCTTTGCCGGAAAGTGACAACTGCATCCCCTCGGAAACGCCTGCCGGGATGTCGATCTCGATGGTTTCATCGCCATACACCCGGCCGTCGCCTTTACAGTTGGGGCAGTTCGCCGTCACCACTTCGCCTGAACCTTGGCAGGTTGGGCAGGTGGTCGTCGTTTGCATTTGCCCCAAAAATGTACTGCGCACCTGGCGCACGTAGCCAGATCCACGGCAAGTGCCGCAAGTCTGGACGGAGCTTCGGTCTTTGGCGCCGCTACCACCACAGGTGTCGCAGCCGACCTGCTTTTTAACTTTTATTTTTTTGGTGACGCCGGCGGCAATTTCCTCCAGTGTCAGCTTTACTTTGATGCGAAGATTACTTCCTCTTTGGCCTGTTGGCCGGCGACCACCCCCGCCACGTCCGCCCCGGAAAAATTCATCGAACGGGCTTCCACCACCTCCGCCGCCGAAAATATCACCGAATTGGGCAAAGATGTCCTCCATCGTCATGCCACCGCTGCCGCCACGGAACCCACCGCCGCCCATGTTTGGGTCAACGCCTGCATGGCCGTAGCGATCGTAGCGGGCACGTTTGTCCGCATTGCTGAGCACTTCGTAAGCTTCGGCAGCCTCTTTGAAATTTTCTTCGGCTTGCTTGTCACCCGGATTCCGGTCAGGGTGAAATTCCAGTGCTTTTTTCCGGTAAGCTTTTTTTATAGCTGCATCATCGGCATTTTTTGGGATGCCGAGGATTTCGTAATAGTCTCTTTTTGCCATATTCATTGAGGGTTTGAGGGTTTGAAGAGTTGGAGAGTTGAGAATTCCGGATAAGACCGACTTCACCGAAGCTCAACCCTGCACGTCGTCAAACCATCAACCACTTATTTTCCCACCACAACTTTGGCGTGGCGGATGATTTTATCGTTAAGCCGGTAGCCCTTTTCAATTGTGTCGACCACCTTACCTTTCAAGTCTTCCGTTGGAGCAGGTATCTCTGTGATTGCCTCGTGCAGTTCAGGATCGAAGACCTCGCCGTTACTTTGCATTGCCTCGAGGCCTTTCTGTTTCAGCGTGTTGTAGAGCTTTTGGTAAACAAGTTCCACGCCTTCGCTCCAGCCAGTTTCGCTTTTCTCATCAGCGAATTTTTTGGCCCTGTCAAAATCGTCCAAAACTGGCAACAAAGCTGCCATTGTGTCTTGCGAGGCAGTCTTCATCCAGTCCAGCTTTTCCCGGATGGAGCGTTTTTTATAATTTTCAAATTCAGCGTACATGCGCATATACTTATCCCTCACTTCATCCAATTGCTGGCGCAAACCGGCACTTTCCTCATTGTAAGCGCCCTCTTCGCCGTTTTTTGCCTCATTGACGTCGCCATCGGTAGTATCTTCTGCGACTACCTTGTCCAATTGCTCGTCAACTTCCTGCTGTTCAGCGGTAGTTTTGTCTTTATTACTCATTATGCGAAATTTTTTAAGCATGATTCAACTTGGTTTTCCATCAATATGTTTGCCATCAGAGAAAAACGGTCAATTTGTCAGACTGGAAGACAGTTGAATGAATTTTGAAGTGAAAAAATAAAGGTTTTTCGCCCCCCAAAATTAACATTCCGATGGTCCTCACATTTTCGTTTCACTCAAATAGCACTAATTTAGCTGCGTGTTAAAAATATAACTGCCGTGGTTCGTAAAGTTTTGAGATTGAATAACTTGTATAAAATTTTCCTGCTGTTTGCCGGTTTGTTGCCAGGCTTTGTCCAGGCCCAGGACAGCTTCAGCTTCGAAGCCACCGCCGATGCTAAACAGGTGGTTTTAAATAACTACTTCGAAGTGGTTTTTACACTGAAAAATGCGAACGGAACAGACTTTACTCCTCCTGCATTTGATGATTTTACGGTCCTTGCAGGGCCAAGCACTTCGGTTAGTACACAAATTTTTAACGGGGTCGTTTCAAGGGAAATGTCTTATTCCTTTACGCTTCAACCTAAAAAAGTGGGCAAATTTACCATAGGCAGCGCTAGCATTCGAGCTAATGGTAAAAAAATGACATCAAATTCAATAACGATTGAAGTTGTCAAAGGTCAATCAGGCGAACCTGCGGGAGAGTCCGGCAAAAATGTATTCATACGAATAGAAGTCAGTAAGCCTGACGCTTTCATCGGCGAACAGATTCTTTTGGATTATAAACTTTACACTACCGTTTCCATCGACGGATACGACATACAGGAAGAGCCCGAATACCGGGGCTTTTACGCCCAGGAGCTGGCACGTTTTAACTCAAGCCCGGTCAGGGAGGTGATCAATGGGAAGCAATACACCACCAAAATTTTACGGAGGATAACACTTTTCCCTCAGCAGGCAGGCAAACTGACGATTTCCCCCTCCCGAATCCAGGTCGCAATCGTCGAAGAGAGTGACCGGACAGGCTTTTTCTTTAACCGAAGCGTTCGTCCGGCTTACATTACAACCAACTCATTGGATATCAATGTGAAAGCATTGCCGCCAGGTGCGCCCGAAAGTTTCAGCGGAGCCGTTGGCGACTACGATTTTCAGGCCATCGTCAACCGCAACCAGGCTACCACCGACGATGCATTTTCCATTAACATTCTTATCAGCGGGAATGGAGATATCAAACGGGTACAAGCGCCCAGTCTGCTGCTTTCTGACTCTTTTGAAGTTTATACACCAAAAGTCGTTGAAGAACAGCTTATCGAGAAGCAAGGTGAAATTATGGGTAAAAAGGTGATCGAATACCTCGTTTTGCCCCGGTTCCCTGGCGAATATTCGATCTCGCCTGACTTTTCCTATTTCAGCCCAACTGAAAACAGATATGTATCAACCTCATCCGGCCCCTTTGGATTAGTGGTCCGGCAAGGATCAGACCGGCACATCAACCGCAAGTCTGCCTCACCCGAAAAAGCACCAACAGAGGATATCCTTTTTATAAAAACCAAAACCTCGCTGGAACCCAGGCACGAAAAAACATTCGTTTCGAATACAGTTTACTGGGGGCTCACAGCCTTGCCTGTATTTGCTTTCCTTGGTGTTTTCTTTTTTAGGCAAATAAAGGAACGGAAGAGCAATGTTGATCATACGCTCTTAAAAAGCAGACAGGCAAACAGAGAGGCACAGAAAAACCTTGCCGCTGCTCATGGATTCCTGAAGGCAGGTAACAGCAGGGCGTTTTATGACGAGGTGTCAAAAGCCTCATTGGGATATGTTTGTAACAAGCTAAATATCCCGCTTTCCCAGTTGACTAAAGAAAATGTACAGACCAAACTACAATCCATGAAACTCAGCTCACCTTTGATTACAGACTTTATGCGTATTCTTCAAGCTTGTGAAATGGCTCTTTTTGCAGGAATGGACAACCCTGGCGATATGAAAAATACTTACGACAAAGCTATCCAGGTAATTTCAGGTATAGAAGCCGAAATTGGCAAAAATTAATCCCACTGCCCTCAAGGTTTTTGAGATTTACAGGTTATAGAACAACGGAGTTATGAAAAATGTGCCGGCTACGCTACGGATATTATTCTTTATACTTTCCATCGTCCATTTGATTGCTATCGCCATTCAATCGAAGATGGGAGTATATTTCACAAAACCGCTGCTCCTCTCCCTGATATGTGGTTGGTTTTATCTTAAGACAAAAAACAACCAATCTGTTTTTCGCTATTTCTTACTGGCAGGACTTATATTTTCCATTGGCGGCGATACATTTTTGATGTTTTCAAAACCTGGAGCAGAACAATTTTTCCTATTGGGTCTTGGAGCTTTTATGGTCACTCATGTTTTTTATATCGCTGCTTTTTCAAAATACCCGTCATTTAGGGAAGGAATAATCTGGAAAAAACGCTGGCTGCTCATCCCATTTTTAATCTACCTGATTAGCTTCAGCCTTTTTCTTTGGAAAGACCTTCCCGGTCCCTTTAAAATTCCAGTTACGGTCTACGCTACAGTCATTACAATGATGGCCGTTTCTTGCCTGAACATGAAAGGGCGGGTTGGACTATCTACTTACCAACACCTTTTTACAGGGGCGGCTCTGTTCGTCATTTCTGACTCAATCATTGCTTTAAGAGAATTCAAATTCCCTGATGCTAACGAAATTCCATTCAGCTTTGCTATAATGAGTACCTATCTCATGGGTCAATATCTGATAGCGAAAGGAAGCATACTCGCTATCAAGAAGCTACAATAAAGTCTACTTTTTTAAATAGTGCCCTTATTATATGTTCTCCAAAATGAAATGAGCATTCTGAATGGTATCAGAATAGTCGTTACAACTGCACCAACGCCAAACAACAGCATTTCTGAGCGGACATAGTTAACCATTGCCACCTGATTCTTTAAAGTAAGGTGAGCGAAGATATCGTCAAGCCCTACCTCATCGATGTATACCCGAAAGCTGTGTATCTCACGTATCAGGAATATAATTAGCGGAATACAAAGAAACAGCACTATAACTTTAGCCCATTGCAAGCGCCCAAGAAAAGTATGCTTCAATAGAAAAAGGTAACGCGCTAACGTGATGAAGGTAACGATAAAGACGATGTTGATTATCCAAAAGGGATAATTTGCATTCGAGTTGTAGATTGGAAATAATACAGCGGCCAGGATAACGATAGTTACAAGCCACCAGATGAGTTCGAGTCGAAGCGTGAGTGAAGTTTGCTTATTCATTGCTATTTTTTTTTGAGGGCGCAAAGCTAAGCAAGTTCGAAAGAGTTTTTTCCCAACGGACATAAACACAAACGGCCCTGAAGGAAGACTTCAGGGCCGTTCGGCTTAAAAAAAAGAAAAAAAAAGCTGGCAGTGACCTACTCTCCCACCTTTTAGGGGCAGTACCATCGGCGCAGAAGGGCTTAACT
>JASBVF010000043.1 GCA_030147525.1 Bacteroidota bacterium | reverse complement strand
CTCGCCCCCCCCAAAACCCACCACACCAACTCCTAAAACAATTCAAACAAATATACCCTCAAAACGGACTCGCCAGCGCCGGATTGGCCGTGTAGGTCGTGTCCGTCAGTGTTTTCAGAAAAGCGATCAGGTCGCTTTTTTCCTGGGCTGTCAGGTGTTTGCCGCCGAGGTGGACGCTTTTCATCAGTGGGTCCACGGTTTCGGAAGATTGCAGGCCTTCGCTGTAAAAATCAATCACATCTTCGAGGGTAGCGTAGCGGCCGTCGTGCATGTAGGGGCCGGTCAGTGCGATGTTGCGGAGGGTGGGCGTTTTGAACTTGCCCGCGTCGAGCGGCTGGCCGGTGATTTCACTCAAACCCGCTTCGGGGCTGGCATCGAGGGCGTTGTTGTGAAACTGGTTGTCGGTGAAAAGAATGCCCCCGTGGCAGTGGAAGCAGTCGCCTTTTTCAGTGAAAAAAATGTCGTAGCCGTTCAACTCCTCATCTGTCAGGAAAACGCCACTGCTCTGGTCGAGCA
This sequence comes from Bacteroidota bacterium, assembly GCA_030147525.1. Taxonomy (GTDB): domain Bacteria; phylum Bacteroidota; class Bacteroidia; order Chitinophagales; family Saprospiraceae; genus UBA6168. The sequence goes on along the minus strand of JASBVF010000043.1, from coordinate 107,204 downwards.
CCCGGTCGTACTTCGAATTCGAGGAAACCATCGTCCGCTGGAATTGCGAGAGCGCTTTGGCCGCCAGCTCGTAGGTGATGGTATCCTGCCCGAAAGCTTCGTAAAATAGCCGTGGGTATTCCGGATGCCGGCGCAGGCGGTCGAGATCGGTTTTAAAAAAATCCTTCGCTTCGAAAAGCATGATATCCTCCAGGGTGCCCTGCACTTTTCCATTCCACAAAAAAGCGCTGCTCCAGCCCAGGTTCAGGTGGGGAAGCACGGCTGCGTCCGACGAAAACGAGTTGGCCTGCACATGGCAACTCGCACATGCATGGGTGCTGTCTGCGTGCAGTGCTGGGTCGTAGTAGAGCATGCGGCCCAGTTTCACCCCCTCGACGGTCTGCGGATTGTCAGCCGGAAGGTCGAGGATGGGGAAAAAGGCGGGTACTTTTAACTCGTAGGGCGTAGGGTTGTACGTCCAGTTGTGGCCGGGCGTGGTGGGTTCGTCTTTTTCACAACCGGCGACGGCCAGCAGGAAAATGCCGAGGAGTACGGGTATCGTTATTTTTTTCATTTTTCTTGGATTTAGTGAAGAAATGGTTTTGTCAGGCTCACTCCTTGTCCATGGAGATCACGCTGAAAACGTCGTTACCGTTGGCTTTTAGCATGAGTTGAGCATTCTGGTTGGCCATGATCATCGGTCCGAACGTTTCGAAATCGTACACGTTCGGGTTTTGCAACCACTCGTTCAGATCCATGCTGAGATCGAGTTTCCAGGTGCCGCCGTCCATGCTCAGGGCGTGGTGAAACGGCAGGGTAATCTGTACGAAATTTTGGTTGTTGCCGGTGGCGCCGGTATGCAGGTTGAAGTTTTTTAAAACGCCTGCGCCCAGCGAGTCGTAGCGGCCTTCAAATTTCATGAAATGGTAACCCTGGTCGCCGGGCAGCGGCCATTCCATGTTGATGTTGGTGGTGGTGTTAGGCAGGCCGCCGTCCACGTTGGTGATTTCATCGAGACCGAAGACGAAGGTGAGCGAGGTGTACTCGTCCTTCGGAACATTTTTGAGCAAAAAGCTGCGGGTGTCGGGGTTTTCAATGTCCCGGTAGTGCACTTCCCGGGTTTGGAACACGTCGCCTTTCTCATTTTTCAGGGTGAAATTCGAGACGTAGTATTTCAGCCTGGCCACCTGGAATTTGTGGCCGGCAGCACAGTCGTACCACGTATCGTTCAGTTTCAGTTCCTGGCCGTTGACCTGGTGGTCGAAATTCAGGCGGACGAAGCCGGGGTCCTCGTCTTTTTTGCAGCCGGAAACGAGCAACAGCAAGAGTGGGAGCGTAAGGAGTAGGTTTACTTTTTTCATGTTTATTTAAGATTTTTTTGTCTTAAAATTATTTTTTCCAAAATTACTGCGTTGAATCCAGCCGATTTCATGACTTTTATCACTGAGGATACTGACAGCCGGAAGCATGGGCTTTGCGGGGAACCCTGAAGGCCGGTAATCTGCAACTTCGTGACAATCATCACAGGTGTCTCATTGAAAATCGCTGATCTTTGCTGTTCGCAAATGCGAAATTTTGCCTTATGAAGAAAATCGAACTCATACTTCTCCTGGCTATTTTCATGGCCTTGAGTGCTCACTCACAGACGGATACCTCAAAAGTCCGCCAATGGCTTACCAGGAATGAGCGGTTTGTTCCCGAATTTAAAACCATGGTGCAATTCTGGGCGCTCTACTCCACTGATATGAAAGTGTTTGATGCGGATCAGAAAAGATACGACCCGGTGGACGACCGCCTCAACCTCATGCTTCGCCGGGCACGCTTCGTCGTTTCGGGCGAACCTTACCGCAATCTGAAGTACACCGTCGCATTTTATTACGATCAAATCGGGCGTGACATCCTCGCCAGCGGCGTTGGCGGGCCGAACAAAGCTGACCCCGGTGCTGGTGTGTGGGATGCGTTTTTTCAATGGAAAATTTCAAAAAATGAATCGCTGAATCTCGTCGGCGGCTGGTTCCGCCCACAAATGCAGCGGGAAAGCATCACCTCTGGCTGGGCAACGAATTCTTTTGAAAAATCCATGTCGCAGAATTATGTGCGCAACCACATGGTGGGTACTGGCCCCGGCCGTGCGATGGGTGTGAACCTTGGCGGCCTTACGCAGTGGAATATGGTGGTGGTGAAAAAAGCAACCCTTAACTACAACCTGGGTATTTTCAATCCGGTGACAACGGCATTGTCTGGTGCTTCAGCCGGAGAGAAATTTTCGCCGTTATTGGCCGGCCGGCTTTCACTTTCTCTGGGCGACCCTGAGATGTCGAGCTACGGCATCGGCTACGATATCAACTTTTTTAATGAAAGAGAAGGCGGTTCATTCGACTTCAACTTTTCAACCCAGGGGGAAACTGATTTGTTTAAGTCCTCCAGAGCTTACGGCCCGGGCCTGCTATTCAATTTTGGCCCACTGAACCTTGACGGTGAATGGATCTGGATGGAGCGTGAGGGCGAGCGAACCCTTGAAAACGGAAGCCTCCGCCGGTTTACTTCCACATCGAGCACCGGCCACGTGCGGGTTGGTACGAATATTCCGGCAGGGAAATTCGTTGTGGAGCCTACTATCATGGTCATGCAGTTCAACGGAGCGATGGATGCTGCCGGGCAAGCAGATGCAGCAGCAGTGAAGCATTCCTCCGGCAGAGAAACGACTTTTGACATTGGCCTCAACTGGTACCTGGATGAAAAAAGACTGAAAGTCATGCTGCACTACACCTGGCGGCGGGGCGATGCCGGCGATGCCGGTGATGGCTCTCAGGTAAACATGTATTTCCATCAGGGTGGAGTGGGCGCCATTCGCCGGGGCGATTGGCTTGGCTTGGGCGTAAATGCTATTTTTTAGCATTGAAATGGTAGATTTGTCGGGATTACAAAACTTACAAAATCAAAACGATGAGAATATTCTTAACTGTTTTTTCCCTCTTTGGCATTTTGTTTTTGCTGGCGCAGTGTTCCGGTGAAAATAAGCCGGGCGAGCTGACTTCCTCTGAGGAACGCAAGTTTATGGAGAAAGGAAAGGTTATCGCTGCGGCTACTTTTGCCGAATTGAGTGGAAAGTTATCCGCCGCCATCGAGGAAAAAGGCATTTCCGGAGCTGTCGAATATTGCAACCTTGCCGCCATGCCCTTGGTGGACAGCCTGTCGGATGCGAACAATGCCAACATACGCCGGACCAGCCTGCGTACCCGCAATCCCGTCAATACGCCCAACAATTGGGAGCGGGGCCTCCTTGCTGACTTTGAAACGAAAATGCAGAAGGGCGAGGAGCCTAAGCCGGTCGTCAAATTGATTGACGACCAGACAGTTGCGTTTGCTGCGCCTATCAAAACGTTGCCGCTTTGCCTGAAATGTCATGGTGGCATCGGGTCAGACATTGTGACAAGTGATTACCTCACTATCAAAAAACTGTATCCGGAGGACGAGGCTTTCGGTTTTGCCGAGGGGCAACTTCGGGGCATGTGGAGCATCACTTTTCAGCGATAGTTTTAAAATAAAATCTGAACGACTCAACCATATTTCAACATGAAAAAAATTCTTTTTCTAACGTCATTTCTACTCCTTGGGCTGATGTCATGCCAGTCGCAGAGCGCCGAAAAAAATGCTGACGATAACGGCGGGAAAACTGCTTCGAGCTATGAAGACATTGGTGTCGAAGCGTTTAAAGAAAAATTGGCTGAGCCCGGCATCGTCCTGATCGATGTGCGCACCCCGGAGGAAATTGCCGAAGGCAAAATCGAAGGTGCCATGGAGCTGAATTATTACGACGACAATTTTGGAGAAGAGTTGGGCAAGCTGGACAAAGATAAAATCTACCTTATCTATTGCCGCAGCGGCAACCGGAGCGGCAAGGCCTGTAAATTGATGCAGGAACAAGGCTTCTCAAATTTGTACAACCTCGAAGGCGGATACCTCGAATGGTCTAAGCAACAGTAACAGCAGGTTTAAGAGTTGAACAGTTTAAAAGTGTAAGTTTTTGATTTTTAAACCCTTCAACTTATAAACCCATAAACTTTCTAAATCATGTCCATCATCGAATTTATCAAACAGCCCTGGCACTGGTCAGTTGCAGGGTTGATCATCGGCCTCATCGTGCCGTTGTTACTCATTATGGGAAATAAATCATTTGGCATTTCCGGCAACCTTCGCCACATCTGTGCGGCTTGTTTTCCGGGCAATGTTTCCTTTTTTAAGTATGACTGGAGAAAGGAAATCTGGAACCTGGTTTTCGCATTCGGAATCATCATCGGTGGCTTCATTGCGGCTTACTTTCTGCGGGATCCTGAGCAGGTGGTTGTTGCTCCGGCTTTAGCTGCCAGCCTTGCCGAACAAGGCATTACAGATTATTCGAACATGGTGCCGACTCAGATTTTTAACTGGGATAACCTCCTGACAATGAAAGGTTTGTTCTTTTTTGTCATTGGCGGTTTTCTGGTAGGTTTCGGCACTCGCTACGCCGGTGGGTGTACGAGCGGGCATGCGATCAGCGGGCTTGCTACGCTTCAGTGGCCATCGCTTGTTGCTACCATCGCTTTCATGGTGGGAGGTTTTATTTCCGCCAATTTGTTAGTGCCATTTTTATTAAATCTTTAAAAAGTAAGGCGTCATGATCAAAGAAAAATCCACAGCAAAAGATAAAGCTGACAAGATAAACTCAGACTTTGAAGTCCGTTCGCTCGATACTACCTGTGTTAATACCAGTGAATTGCCTATGCCCTGGTATTATCAACTAAAATACCTTGCGGCGGGTATTCTTTTCGGCATCGTTCTGGTGAAATCGGAAGTTATTTCATGGTTCCGTATCCAGGAGATGTTCAAGCTGCAATCCTTCCACATGTACGGCGTCATTGGTACGGCGGTGGTGGTAGGGATTATTTCAGTTTTTTTAATCAAAAAATTCAATATCAAAACCATTCACGGTGAGGCTATCACCTTCAGCGACAAGGAGTTTCGCAAAGGACAGATCATTGGTGGGGTAATTTTCGGGATCGGCTGGGCGATTACCGGCGCTTGTCCCGGACCATTGTTTGCTCAATTGGGCACCGGTGTTACGGTCATTGCAGTGACGATCCTCAGCGCCATTGCCGGCACCTGGGTTTATGGGAAATTCCGGAATAATTTACCGATATAAAAAAACAGAAGTGAGAAGCGAGGGGAAACCTCACTACTCTCTCCTTACTACTCACTTCTAAAAAAGGGCGTCATAACCTTGCGCCCTTTTTTTTGTTCTTTATTAAAATTTCCTTTTCCCGGGAGATCGCACTGAAACTTAAATTTGCCAGAAAACAATTCGAAACAATGCTTTCCACTCAATCAACAACTCAATTTCACGACTTTGAACCCCGCCTCATTGAGGACATTGAAAAAACCGGAACAATCAAAAAACTGGAACCGGGAGAAGAATTGATGCGGCCTGGCATGTTCGTACGCTCCATCCCGATGATTCTCAGCGGTAGCCTGAAAATTATGCGGCAGGACGAAGATGGAAAGGAAACTTTCCTGTATTTCTTGACGAAAGGCGATACCTGCGCCATGTCGCTCACCTGCTGTACCTCCAACCGTCCAAGTACGGTTCGGGCCGTCGCTGAAGAGGCCACGGAACTAATTCTGGTTCCGGTTGAAAAACTGGATTACTGGATGTCGCTCTACCCCTCGTGGAAAGCTTACGTTTTTCAGGCTTACCAGCGCCGTTTCGACGATATGCTGGAGGCTGTGGACAGCCTTGCATTCCGCAAAATGGACGAACGGCTGTGGCGTCTGCTGAAAAAGAAGGCTGCCCTGCAAGAGAAACGCTACGTTTATGCTACGCACCAGGAACTGGCCGATGAGTTGAACACGTCCCGTGAAGTCGTGACCCGTTTGCTCAAAAAACTGGAGGGCATGGATCGGATCAAAACTCACCGGAACAGGATCGAAATAATGACGAAGTAGCTGAGTGGGCAGTATAAGTTTACGAGGTTAAATTTTCCGGTGTTAAACAATTCCACTTTTCCACCTTTTAAGCTCAAATACTGCCCAGTGTGATAATTGTTCCTGATTTCAGGCCATGACTTTTATCATCTTTGCATCGTTATTTTAAAATCAAACTAAAATTCGGTAATAATGAAAATTGAACAAATCTATACGGGCTGTCTTGCCCAGGGTGCATACTACATCGAAAGTAACGGAGAAGCTGTCGTGATTGATCCGCTTCGTGAAGTACAGCCCTACATCGAACGGGCAAAAGCCGACAACGCCAAGATCAAATACGTCCTCGAAACACACTTTCACGCCGACTTCGTATCCGGCCACATTGACTTGGCCAAAAAGACCGGTGCTACCATTGTTTACGGTCCAAATGCCAAGACGGGTTTTGAGGCACACATCGCCAAAGACGGTGAGGAGTTGAAAGTTGGCAAGCTCACTATCAAAGTTCTTCACACCCCCGGTCACACGATGGAAAGTACTTGCTACCTGCTGAAGGACGAAAACGGGAAAGACACTGCCGTTTTTACCGGAGATACGCTTTTCATCGGCGACGTAGGCCGGCCTGATCTTGCTCAAAAATCCGACCTGACAATGGCTGACCTGGCGGGTCACCTTTACGACAGCCTTCGCAACAAGCTGATGACGCTGGCCGATGAGGTGACTGTTTATCCGGCTCACGGAGCTGGCTCTGCCTGCGGCAAAAACATGTCAAAGGAGACAGTTTCTACCATCGGAGCTCAAAAAACCAACAACTACGCACTTCGTGCAGACATGACAAAAGCGGAATTTATTTACGAAGTGACAGATGGTCTGTTGGCCCCGCCAAAATATTTTCCTGAAAACGTTCGTCTGAACAAAGAGGGTTACTCCAGTTTTGATACCGTCATGAAACGTGGCACACAGGCGCTTTCTCCGAGGGCTTTCGAAGAAGCAGTGAACTCAACCGGCGCTTTGATGCTTGATGTTCGCCACGAGCAGGAATTTTGCAAAGGTTTTGTTCCGAATGCTATCAACATCGGCCTCGACGGCCAATTTGCTCCCTGGGTCGGCGCTCTGATCATGGATGTGAACCAACCCATCGCCCTCATTGCTCCGTCTGACAGGGTTGAAGAGACGATCACCCGGCTTTCCAGGGTTGGATTTGACAATGTGGTTGGCTACCTCGAAGGCGGCATGGAAGCCTGGAAAGAGGCAGGCAAAGAAATTGATTCCATCGAGTCTATCTCTCCGGAAACTTTAGCTAAAGAGTTAGAGAAAATTAATCCTGAAGACGTACTCGATGTCAGAAAGCCTGGCGAATTCGCTGCAGAGCATATCAAAGATGTCAGCAGTTTTCCACTGGATTTTATCAATGATTACATGGGTGAACTCGATCGTGAAAAAAAATATTTTCTTCACTGCCAGGGCGGCTATCGCTCCATGACTGCTGCTTCCATCCTGAAATCAAGGGGATTTGAAAAAGTGGTTGATGTAAAAGGTGGATTTAAAGCTATCAAGGAGAGTGAAAAATTCGAATTAACTGATTATGTTTGCCCCAGCATTTTAAAAAAGCAGAAAGCGAAAGAAATTTCGGCCTGATTTTTGAACAAATTCTGAAAACAGCCGTTTTGGCTTTCTAACATTGTAAATAAGTGCTTTTCAAGCATTTCAAGATAATTGTTTTCATTTGGTTTTTTGGGGTTAAATCAGGGCAGCTTCGGCTGCCCTTTTTTTTGATAAAACTCACCTTCTTTCCCTGTTTGCCCTGATCAATATCATTTCTCCCCGGCCCGGATTATCATAGCTTGGGCACGCTATCCCCCGGAATATTTTTCCTGCTGCTGAAAAATGCAGATTCCTGCCTTTGGAAGTTGAATTTTTCAGCTGCCCAAATTTTTTATTCCTATGAAATCCAACCTTCTTTTTTCAATCTTACTGGTTTTGTTCAGCGGTCAAATGTTTGCCCAACTCAGCCAATCATCCCAAAATGATTTGCAATTCATGCGTGAAAAAGAAAAGCTGGCTCAGGATGTGTACACCCAACTTGGTAAAAATTGGAATCTCACACCGTTCCACCACATGCGGGTGAATGAGCAGGAGCACATGAACAAAATCGGGGAACTTCTTGCCGGTTTTAACATCAAAGATCCATACGTTTCGACCGGCAACATACCCGGTGTTTTCAAAAATAAGGACCTTCAGAAGCTTTACAACAAGCTAATTAGCCAGGGCGAGAAGTCGTTAGCTGAGGCACTCAATACCGGCGCTTTCATCGAAGAAACAAAAATCAGTGAGTTGGATGCAGCCATCGGCAGGGCTGATCATCCAAGGGTGATAGAGGTTTTTCAGGCCTTGAAGGATGATTCTGAAAATCACCTTCGTGCTTTCGTTCGAAATATTGCAGCTGATGGCGGGGATTACCAGCCGAAAGTATTAAGCGTAGAACGCTACGAGGCGATCCTTCATCCATCCACGAGCGATTGTGGAAAAAATAACAAACAAGGCAATAGAAATTGCTGTGGTAAAAAAGGCCAGGGAACTGGTAAGGGCCGATGTTGTACAAGCAAATAGAAATGAAAAAATGGAAGATATGCAGGCATATCTTCCATTTTTTTAAAAAATTAAAAGCAAAACCTGCTTACAGCTGTTGAAAAGGTGAATAATTCACGATGCAATGCCACCATCCGACAGAGATTTTGACCTTCTCGCCGATCGCCTCGCCAACGGTCTTTCCACCGACGAACAGCAATTGAACGACCTCGGCCCCGCTGTTTTCACTACCGCAAAACTGATAGAAATGAGGGGCCGCTACCGTGAGCGACTCAGCCAGTTCGACTTCTGGCAGGGTCGCCTGATGAAAGCTGCCACGTGGTCGCCGGTGTTCGTGCCGGTTGGTGCATTTTTACTTTGGCTTGGCGTTGTCAGGGCAGGTTGGGTGCTGGTCACCATGTTCCCGGTCGTACTCATGTTTGCGCTGGCCGGAGTCTTTTTGATGGTACAAAAATTCGGTGGCCGGCAAAACATCGAAGCCCGCCTGGATGCCGTCGAAGCGGAATTGCAAACCCGCCGGAGAGAAGCCGAAGCTAAACGCAAAAAAATTTAATCGAACTGCCTGCTCTCCTACTTCAGGACAAAGTGACCAAAGTCGCAGACTTCCCGCACCGGAAAGGCCGAAATTTGCATCAGTATTTTTCAAAATTTATCACTGAAAGCGTTGATTTGAGTTGGGTGAAACCTCACGTCTCACGCCTCGCATTTCACTTCTAAAATTAAAACTAACCATGTTCGGCCTTTTTAAATCTATGGCAAAAAACGACGCCTACGAAAACCTCGACGCCCGGGAGTTTCTAACCAAAGCAAACACTTCTTCCGATGCAGTGCTACTCGACGTGCGCACTATCGGAGAGTTTAACGGGGGGAATATCGATGGCGCCATTAATATTGATTTTTTCGATTCAAAATTTGAAGAGCGGGTAGGTAAACTCGACAAGGGAAAAGTCTACTTTGTCTACTGCCGTAGCGGGCAGCGCTCGGCGAACGCCTGCCGGGTCATGCACAACCTGGGTTTTGAAAAACTTTACAATATGGCGGGCGGCGTCATGGCGTTGAATTAATAAAAAATTTAGCCGGTGCTTCTTCTGCTGTTCAAGCAGAGGAAGCCCTTACTCGTTTTTCAGCAGTTTGTTGATTTGTAACAACCTGCAACTGTCCCACGTCCTCAATACCTCGTACCGGTAAACGGTGTCCAGCGCCGCAAACACGGGGTTTTCACAAACCATCAGCGTGTCGCCCGGCTCGAATTTGAGCGGGCCTTTCCCGAATTCAAATTTTTGATTATTAAAATCCGTCACCGGCTGGTGGCGGATGTCGTAGCCTTTTAGATTAAAAACTTTGGAGTAAAAAACCACGTGTGAGTTGTACTTCGCATGCACGATGGTGTAGTTTTTAACGTCTTTCACCTTGCGCATGAAATCCCGGTATTTCAGCTCGTGCCAGTCCCACGACGGGTGCTGCTCCATGTATGCCTGCTCGACGATGCTACGGTAGGGCTGATAAAACATGGCGGCGACGAAGGTAAATAGAAGCAGGTAGTTGGTGACTCGTGATTGGTGACTCGTGATTGGGCCGGGCCGCAGAGCCTGGCTTGCGCCGGTGACCAGTTTTTCAAAACCAATCCCCACCAGCAGCGCCAGGCTCGGGTACACCGGCGCCATGTACCACATGATGCGGGTTTTGGCGAACGAAATGATGAGCAGGAACGCCAATGAATTGATCAGCAGCAGCCAGGTGAGGCTTTGCAGGCGCCCTTTTTGCCAAAAACCAACCGTCAGCCCCAGCGGAACGAACAGCAACCACGGCTGAAACTGCTCCCGCCACAACCACTCGAAATAGTGGTACCACGGATGGTTGTGCCCGCCCTGTGTTTCGAGGTAGCGACCGCCAACTTCATTGTCCATCACCGCAGCGAGGTAGCCGGGGTTAGCCGCCTCCCGCAGCAGGTAAAAACTGGCCACCGGCACAATCGCCACCAATGCCGCCAGCCAGGTGTGTCGCCAGCGCAGCAGGTCAGGAATGCTCCAGTTTTCGCTATCCTGTTTTTGATTGAAAACAATGTAAAAAATCAAAATCCCCGGCAAAAACAGAAACCCCGCAATTCCCTTAGTCAACCCGGCCAGGGCGACGAAAGCGGCCGTCACGTACAGCCATTTTTTCTTTTTGGTGAAATCCGTTTGACAAAAAAAAGTGAAAAACGCCAGCAGGTAGCTCGTTTCCCACAGCGTCAGGAGCGAGTCGAAGTCGCCGGAGCGGGCGACGTGGGCGCCGACGTAGCCCTTCGTCGTGAGCAATACAAGCCCGGCCAGGAAGCCGGCGAGCGGGCGTTTTAGTATTTTCCAACAAAAAAGTATGAGTAAAATCACGGTCGCCAGCGCTGCCAGCGCCGAAGGCAGCCGCAGCGCCACTTCGTTGTAGCCGATCAATTTCATAAAAAACGCCTGGCACCAGATGAGGAACGGCGGTTTGGTACCCCACATCTCCGGGGCGCCGTCGTAGTGCGTGACGAGCAGGTTGCCGGTCTGCGCCATTTCGAAGGCGTTGACGGCACGGCGGGCCTCATCCCACAGCCGCACCGACATGTGGTCGAGGTGCAGGAACAGAGGGAAGTAGCAGGCGACGGCGAAGAGTGCGATGAAAAGGATGGGTAAAAACTGGCTTCGTTTCATGGTCGGCAAGGTCCGTTTTACTTTTCAAGAATTACAATGTCCTGGAATTCCTTGCACTCCTCCCTCGGCAGGCCCCGCCACGAGCCGTGAAAGAGGTGCCGGATGGTGAAGCCGTGCCTTCCGGCCATCTCACGCAGGTATTTTTCGTCAAATGCCACGTTGGCGCTTTTCACCTCATTGTCCATCAAGCGGTAATGACCGTAGTCGAAGGGAAATTCGAAGCCTTCGGGCCAGACCGTTTTTTCATCGAAAAGAAAAAAAGTGGCGTAACAAACTCCTCCCGGCTTGAGCGTGCGGTAAATTTCACCGAGGTAATTTTCCACCTCTTCAGGCAGCATGTGGGTGAAAACGGAATTTACGACGGCGAGGTCGAAGCGGGCGGCATCGTAGGGGAATTGAAATTTGGCAGCGCTGCCGCCGTCTGTTCGGTAGAGGTCATTGTCGAGGGAAATGTACTGGAACCGGAAATTGGGGAATCGGCGGGTGATGTTTTCCCGGCACCAGTTCACGCCTTTTTCGATCACGTCAAAGCCTTCGTAGCTGCCGGTTTTATTCAAAAAACGGGTAAGCGGGATGGCCATCCGGCCAATACCGCTGCCTACATCGAGCACGTGGCTTTCCGGTTGCAGACTACAAAAGTTTTTGAAATGCTCCAGTGCCAGTTCGCCCTGTCGCCGGAAATCGCCGCTGCCGGTGTAGATGAGGCCCTTCGGCGGAGTGAGCTCGTCCCGTTGTTTGGTGAGGGTCTGCCAGGTATCGAGCGGCAGGTAGTAGAGCCGCCGGACGGTGAAACGCCAGGCTGGAGGAATGGCATAGAAAAGCTTGCGGGTGGACAATTTCATCATGAAAATTTCTGCAAAGCTAACAAGGCGGGAGATTTCACGGGAAAAAGCGGAAAACAGGAGCAGAAGTGATTATGGAAAGAGTGGCCTTCGATTAATTTATTTTTTCAAAAAATGTGGCGGTTAAAAAATTTTTACAAGAAAAAATGATGCTATTCAAAATTTTAGAATGAAAAATCTCTTTTTTAAGAGAGTCTTAACTTTTCACTCATCGAATAAAACTTAGGCTAAAACGTGTTTCTCCCAGACTTTGCCGAAGATTAAAGCGGGGTATCCTCATCCATGTTATATTTGTAGTATTCGTTGAACAAGTCAGGAAAATCGAATCAACTAATTTTAAAAACTGCCTTTCAATGTTTTTAGAAAAAACTTGAAGCAGGGTAACGCTTATCTAAAACATGCAACAATGGATTTCATCACGCTTGCACCGCCGCTGCTCAAGACTTTCTGGTACATCGCCATTTTTGCCACCATCGTTTTTGCAGCCCTCATGCTGATGGCGGCTGCCGGCGGCGGCGATTCCCACGATTTTGACAGTGTCGACGTGGATGCCGATGTCGATGTGGATATGGATCACGGAGGAGCTGACTTTCAGGTTTTTTCTTTCCGAAATCTGATCAATTTCCTGCTTGGTTTTTCGTGGTCGGGCATCGGGTTGTACTACCACATTTCATCAAAACCGGTGCTGATCGTCATCGCCCTGTCGGTGGGTGCTGCCATGGTCTATTTTTTCTTTCAAATGATGCAGGCCGTCGTGCGCCTCGGAAGAGATCAAACTGTGAAACCAACCGAAGCTTTGGGCAAAACCGGGCAGGTGTATCTAACCATCCCCGCCCATCGCTCAGGGAAAGGGAAAATTCTGATCAGCCTCGGCGGTGCTACCCGTGAGTTCGACGCCGTGACCAATGGTGAAATATTGCCGAATGGCACTAAAATCATCGTCACCGAAGTAATCGAGGAAACCCTCATGGCGGTAGAAGCTGCCTGAGGACCTCTCTGAAGTCTCTCGAAACATTTGTTAACAATAAAATGCTAAAACATGGATTTAACTATCGTAGCAATTATCGTCCTTGCCGTGGTAACTGTCAGCATCATCACCTGGCTGCTGTCCCGTTACAAGCGCTGCCCCTCCGATAAAATTCTGGTCATCTACGGCCGGACGGGGCGGAGCGCTACGACCGGGCAACTTTCCTCGGCCAAGTGTATCCACGGAGGCGGCGCATTCGTGTGGCCGGTCATTCAGGACTATGCTTTTCTCGACCTGAAACCCATTTCGATCGAAGCCAACCTGACCAATGCCCTCAGCCGTCAGAATATCCGGGTGGATGTGCCATGCCGCTTTACCATCGCCATCTCGACCGAACCGCAAAACATGAACAGCGCTGCCGAGCGGCTGCTGGGATTGTCGCAGGATCAAATCAAAGAACTGGCGCTCGACATCCTCTTCGGTCAGTTACGTCTCGTCGTCGCAACCATGACGATCGAAGAGATCAACTCCGACCGGGACAAATTCCTGGCGAACATCTCCACCAACGTGGAGCAGGAGTTGAGCAAAGTCGGCCTGCGCCTCATCAACGTCAACGTCACCGACATCCGGGACGAGTCGGGTTACATCGCTGCACTCGGTAAGGAAGCTGCCGCCAAGGCCATCAACGAAGCCAAGGTCAGCGTTGCGGAGCAGGAGAAAATGGGTGAAATCGGACGGGCGAAAGCCAACCGTGACCGGGACACCAACATCGCCGAAGCCGAGCGGGACCGGGATACGCAGATCGCCGTTACAAAGAAAGACAAGGAAGTTTCCATCGCCGCCGCCATGCGGGACGAGTCGATCGGTAAGGCTGAAGCGGAGTCCAGTACCCGTATCAAAACGGCCGAGGCCAATGCCCAGGCCGTAAAGGGTGAAAACGAAGCGAAGATCACCATCGCCGACTCCGAAGCCATCCGCCGGGAGCGGGAAGCCGAAGCCAACAAGCGGGCCATCACCGCCGAGAAAATCGCCCAGGCCCGTGCGCTCGAAGAGTCCTACGCTGCCGAGCAAAAAGCGGAAGCGGCCCGTGCGGAGCGGGAGCGTTCCTCGCAGCAGGCCAACATCATCGTGCCTGCCGAGATCGCCCGCCAGAAGGCCGTGATCGAGGCAAAAGCCGAAGCCGAGCGTCTGAGGGAGCAAGCCAAGGGTGAGGCCGATGCCATCTTCGCCAAGATGGAAGCCGAAGCGAAGGGTTTCAAAGAAATCCTGGAAAAGCAGGCCGAAGGTTATGAGCGCATCGTGCGTGCCGCCGGCGGCGATCCGAAGCAGGCTTTCCAACTCTTGCTGGTCGAAAAACTGCCCGAACTGGTGCGCATCCAGGTCGAAGCCGTGAAAGCCATCAAGATCGACAAAGTCACTGTTTGGGACAACGGCGTCGGTCAGGGTAACGGCGCTTCTTCCACCGCCAATTTCATCTCCAGCATGATGAAATCCGTGCCGCCACTGGGCGACCTGCTCGGCATGGCCGGCATGGACCTGCCGGATACGCTGAAAGGCGTGAGTGCTGATTCGAAGCCTGCCCTCGCTCCGAAGAAAGAGGAGCCGAACGGCGAGGAGAAGTGATTTTTTAAAATAAAATGGCCCGGCGGAGGAGTTCCGCCGGGCTTTTTTGTTTCGTCTCCCGCTGATTTCGCAGATTTACGCAGATTGTCAGCAAAGTGCATCTGCGTAAATCTGCGAAATCAGCGGGAGACAAATTTCAAAATCTCACCGTCACTCCCAACAAAAAATTCCTCCCCGCCTGCGGGTAAAATCCCGTCAAATTGTAAACATCCCCGCCTTCCAGCCGGGTGTACGGATCGTCGGGGCGGCCGTCGTAGCCGGCAGAAATGTAGCGGTACGTCCACGCATTCGCCGAGTAACGGGCATCGAAGAGGTTGTTGATCAGCAGGTTAAGGCTGATTTCCTCCACGAATTTCGGTTTCAAAATGTAGCGGATCTGCAACTCGCCGAGCGTGTAGGCATCCAGCACCGTGTTCTCGTTCGAGGTGTTGTCGATGTACTGCTTGCCCACGTGTTTGCCCGCCAGGGCGACATTCAGTTGCTGATTTTGTTGATTTAAAACATCGTAACCGAGCCTTGCAAAGGCAATCAGGTTGGGCGAAAACGCAATGTCCGTGGTGCCGTGTTCGACGACTTCCTGTTCCCAGGTGTCCCAGTTGTCGATGTATTCCGTGAAGTTTTTGATTTTGTTTTGGCTGAACGTGGCGTTCGCATCGAGCCTCAGTTTATCGGTGAGTGAAACGGCTCCGGTCAGTTCCATCCCCATGCGGTAGCTGTCCGGCACGTTGGTACGGATGGGAGCGCCCACGTCGTTGATGTTGCCGGTAAGCACGAGCTGGTCCTGGTACTGCATGTGGTAAAAATTCACGCCGAAAGTCCTTCTGCCACTGCGGTAACGCACGCCGGCTTCGGTGTTCAGCAGGCGCTCCGGCCTGGGCTGAACGCCTTCGGCGGCGTCGGTGAAATCGCTGCGGTTCGGCTCCCGGTTAGCAACGGCGAAGGAGGCGTAGGCGGTTGTTTTTTCATCAAAATCATACAGCAGGCCTGCCTTTGGGTTGAAAAAATTATAGTCCACCGTCAGGTTCGTTTCCCGCAGGTCATTGTCATTCCCGGTGATGTCGTAGTCCACCCGGCGGAATTGCAGGTCGGCGAAACCGTGCAGCCAGGGCGTGAAATCGTACTGGACTTTGGTGAAAACATTCATGTCCCGCTTGTCGCCCGTGCCGAAGTAGTAGCGGTGGCCGGGTTCGGCGCCTTCGAGGTATTCGCCCCAGATGATCTCGCCGTAGTGGTCGCCGAGATACTGGTTCCAGGCGCCGCTGAGGGTGGCTTGCAGGCGCTTGCTGTCGCTGTTAAAATTGAGCGCTCCGATGCCGCCGAAAAAGTGATTATCCAGCCAGCGCCGGCGGATGTAATCCGATTCGCAGCCCTCAGCCGGATCAGGGCAGACGGTTTCCGGCAGCAGGTAGCGGGTGGGCGACTGGTCCGCTTTGTATTGTTCAAAAAAACCGAAACCACGGGTGTAGTGACCGGTGAGGTTGAGGTGCCAGTTGCGGCTAAGTTCCTCATTGTAAACGAGTTGGTAGTGCGTTTGGGTGTAATCGTCCACCTCGTTGTCGTGCGGTTCGCCGGGTTTTTCGGTCCCCGAAACGTTGAACGTCCGCAAGTTTTCATCATCCACCCACTGGGCGGGCACGCCGTTCCAGGCCTGGTAGGTGATCTCGTGGCCGGAGAAGACGTTGGCCCTGAGCGAGCGTTTTTCACCAAAATAAGCCCCGCTGAGGTAAAAAGATTTCAGGTCCACGCTGGCCCGGTCGATGTAGCCGTCAGAGACGATGCGGCTGAGGCGGCCATCGACGGTGAAGCCGGTTGATTGCTGACCACCATCTGAAGCCTGCTGACCGGAAAGCAGGCCGGAACCGAATTGCACGGAGCTTTTCCAGGTGCCGAAGGAGCCTGCCGTGCCGGAAAATTCACCGTAGGGCTTGGTGTGAAACTGGCTGGAATTCAGGTTGATCGTTGCGCCGAAAGCTCCGGCGCCGTTGGTCGAAGTGCCCACGCCCCGCTGGATCTGAATGTCCTCGGTGGAGGCGGCGAAGTCGGGCAGGTCAACCCAGAAGACGCCCTGCGATTCGGCGTCGTTGAGCGGGATACCGTTGATGGTCACGTTGATGCGGGTCGGGTCGGTGCCCCGGATGCGGATGCCCGTGTAGCCGATGCCCGCCCCGGCGTCGGAATTCACGACTACCGATGGCGTTGCGTCGAGCAGGTAGGGCACGTCCTGGCCGAGGTTGCGGGCCTGGAGTTCATCTTTTTTGATGGTGGAATAGGTGAACGGCGATTTTTCACCGGCCCGGGTTGCCTGCACGGTGAGGGCGTCGAGCAGGATGGCGGATTCCTGCAAACTGAAATCGAGGTTTTTCGATTTGGCGCCTTCGGCAATGGTCACCGTTTGCGTCAGCGGCTCAAAACCAACGTAGGTTGCCCGGACGCTGTAAGTGCCGGGTTTCAGGTTTTCCATTTCAAAAATCCCCTGGTCATTCGTCACGGTCACCTGACGGGGTGAAAGCACCACGATACTGGCTCCGGGCAGCGGGCTGCCGTGGATGTCAGTGACTTTCCCCCTGAGCGATACTTGTGAAAATGCGAGTGTTGAAAACAGCAGGGCGATGCCTGCCATGAGTAACTTTTTCATCGTGTAAAGTTTTTTAAGTGAAAAAATTTACCGCCCTTGAGGATGGAAATTAGGAAATTGAGAAATCAGAAATTCGGCGAGCCTTGAAAATCAAGTGAGTGACAATTTCCAAATTTCTAATTTCCAATTTCAGCCTCCTCCGGGCGACACGATGGGTTACCAATCTTATGAATGCTGCGGATAAAACGGCGAGCACTCATTTCCCTTCCCGGCATAACCCGGGCAGGTTCGATGGGTATGATCTCAGCCTTTTTTTAACGATGAATGGTGAATGATGAATGATGAACGGGAGGGCTGTTCATCATTTATCGTTTATCGATCAGAAAAAGGCACCCCAAATGAGATGTGGCGCAAAAGTAAGACAAGACGCCCTGTTTTTTTAGCAAATGTAAGATGAGTGCGAGGGATGTAAGCTGTGTCCGGGCGGGAGGGGAGTTCAGGCTATTAAATTTGGTCTTAGTAAAACCGTCAGAAAATTTGACGGATGAATATTGAAGTTTGGTACGAACCGGTCGTGTTATTTGGTTGCTTCTAACAATTCATTTCCCGGTTCCTGAAAAACATGAAACTCTCCTTTTTAAAAAGCCTGAATTCTTCAGGTACAATATCACACTCTCATTGATGATACCTGTTTGAAGAAAAGCTTGGATAGTAGTCAGTAAAGGATTGTGGTGACAACAGATCGGTACTGAACTGATGGAAAGGCTTGAGCCTTTCCCATTGGCTGCCGGATTGTTTTCTACCCTAAAGTCGATAGCAACGGCACCGGTTTCTCAGGTTGGTTTTATAGGTTTTTAGTACACGCTGCATGGAGGCTCCGGCTGAGTCCGGATCCTGTGACAGATGTTTCTCAAATATTTTTAACTATAAATTCTTTTAACCATGAAAAATCTCATTTTTCTCATCCTCCCAATGTTACTGCTGGTATCGATCAGCTGTGAAAAAGACGAAATCCAAGCTACCGGAAACCATGGACGAATGGACGAGACGCCTGTCGATGGAAAAGGTCAGGCTATTGGACTGACAGTACCTTTCAACCTTTCCTGCCAGACTGCCGGAAAAGTTGTCGGGTCAAGAAATGGCGTATTAACAATGGAAATTGACGGATCCGGAAAAGGTGTCTACCTGGGTGAATTTACCTGGCAGGCCAAGTCTAATGTCAACACAACGAGAGTGCCTTATTCCCAAACCGGGGAAATGGTATTCCGTACGGCCAATGGAGACAGACTGTTTGGTTCTTTTACCGGGACAGGCCTCCCGGTTGAGGCAGGTGCCAGTTTTGAAGGTACCTACCTGATTACGCACGGCAGCGGCAGATTTGAAAAGTCCAGCGGCAGTGGTACTTACAGTGGTTTTGCTGCTTATACGAGTGAAAGAGAGTTTACCGGACAACTGTGGTTTAGTGGCAGACTGACGGGCCTGTAGTATGTCATTACCGGTAGCGGGGCAGAGGCGGTATACAACAACAAGCTCCTGCCCCGCTGCTATTGCCGTCCATTCAGGTGCTGTTTTGAACGAAAAAGCCGATACATCTGGCAGCCTGTGAGAATCGGGCAGAGACCGTTGCAGCAGATTTACGGCGACGATTTTGAGCAGTAATTATTTTTTAACTCATTAATCTATTTTATCATGAAAACAATAGCATTAACCACTGTTCTACCAGCTTTGTTTTTTATCCTTTTTGCCTGTAAAAAGGACGACAACTATTGTGTCAAAAATATTTCCATTAAGTACGATGGTTCTGTTGGAGTGGTATCCTTTACACTTCCCGGCGGGGATAAATACAGCGGACAAGGGGCATTACCCCATGCCGTTACCTTCGGTAAACACGCAGGCAAGTTCCAGTCCGTTGTGACCAAACAAACGCCGGGCCCCACCGGTATGGACGTGGAACTGGTACACTACTTCGACGACGGCAAGGGCAACGCCTTCTGGACCAGTGACAAAGCGACCTTCACACCTTTGGACACTACTTTCACCCGCTTCCAGGTTTATGACGTGATGACTATCGTGGATGGCACCGGCGACTTCGAATGCGCCTCCGGGCAACTCATTAACGAGGGGCCGGCGGATTTTTCCACAGGTATCCTGAAGGTGAACATGACCGGCGAGGTGTGCGGTGGGTGTGATTAAGGAATCCATTATATCTGGCCACAAGTTTCAATTAAATTTATTTGGCAATGGGCTTCGGGGATTACGTTTCGTCCCCTCCGGATGGCTCAGTCCCCGGGCCCATTTTATCAACATCAGAAAAATGAAAACATATCATCTTATTGCAGTTTGCGTGCTTTTGAACGCCACATTTTTACCTGCCCAAAAGCCGGTTCCGAAAGGAGCCTATCAACTATTGGCCGGTCAATACGGAGAGCCGCATCCCATCACGGCCGAAGAGCGGGGATACAAAAGTTACAAAATATTCATGGACGGATATTGGCTAGGGGTGGCAGGTAAAAGGGGGGGCGTAAAACCGGAGTTTGCTAACGGAGGAACTTACTCATTTGAAAACGGGAAGTACCATGAGTTTATAGACTTTGCATCCTGGGACAGTACGTTGGCTGGTGCTGATATCCTCTTCGACTATTCGGCGGAAGGAGCATTTTATCACCAAACAGGAGCTTTCCCAAATGGAGACGTTATTGATGAAGTACAGCTACGTGTGCCTGCTTTAGAGAATTTGACAGACGACAGGCTGGAAGGCGTATGGTTTCTTGAAAGTGCTACCTGGGGAGATTTAAGATTCGATCCGGAAAAAAACACCGGCGAAGTTTCGATGAAAATCTATGCTTTTCCCATCGTATCTTATGGATATTGGAATAAAAACACCGGTTCGTTTATCGGCGCCGGCGTGGGAAGGTATCAATTCGATGGAAAAATCCTTACCGAGCAAATCGAATTTTCTACATGGGTTGAATTCGGGACGCAGTTTGCTATTAATGTGTCGATGGGCGAAAATACCTACGAGCAGCATTGGCAGGGAAACACTGAAAAGTGGCGAAAGGCCCAAATACAGCCCCGAAAAAGCGGCTGAACTGCTGCGGCAATACGAGTCTTTTATGGCCGGAGGGGTGTTCAAGGGTTTGTTGCAGACGAAACATTAAATTTACTGGAAATATCCCCTTGCAGATTCGCTAAATTCCTTTGAAATTTAGCGAATCTTTTTTTAGGGATTACCCCAACTTTCGGCAGGGTTCCCAAATCGCATAAAACCATAGCGGCTATGGCCCGATACCTTGAAAACAATAACATCCCCAAAGCAGCTTTTCCCTCTGCCAAGCCTTTTCTTTCTTGTCGTAAAAAGGTTAATTTTTCTACTCCCGCCTCAGTCATTTTGAAAGCGCAGTTCCTTTCATTTTTTTTCAATGCATCGCTCCTCTGTTTTATCAGTTCGGCATTTTACGGGCAGGAATTATGGTACTTGCAGCCGCCCGAACAGGGTCACCAATTCCAGGAAATGAGTATCAGAGATTTGCTGCAAGATGAGCGGGGCTATATCTGGGCTGCCTCGCTAAATGGTTTGCTGAAATACGATGGATACCAACTTGAAATCATCCAGTATGATGCGGCTAACCCATCCGGATTGATGCATAATTTTGTAACAGATTTGCAGACAGACCCAACGGAACCCTATACCTGGATAGCCTCTTACGGAGGTGGGCTGCACCGCCTGGACATTCGCCGGAATAAACTTGAGTCTGTTCTTTCAAAAGACAATGCCTCGAAAATCGTCGTACTGAATTGCATCACCTTTGACCATGATGGCTTTTTATGGACCGGAGGCGTGGGTTTTCTGTGCAAGATGAACCGGCATACACTGGAATACGAGCAGGTTTTCATTGGGGAAAACAAAGAAAATCAACCGGACGTTTTAGCCATTCAGCCAGCTGGGGAAGATGCCGTATGGATCGGCACAACGGAAGGGATTTATGAAATAAACACGAAGACCAACCGGCAAACAGTTTTTCCGGAAACACAGGGCAAGGCAGTCTCTTTCTTTTACCAAAACAACCGGCAAAACATCTTAGCCCGGGTAGGCAATGAGTTGTTCTTTTACCACATACCGTCTCCGGGGGGGTACAAGACCTGGTCATTCCGGGAAGCACCTTTTCAATACATCAACACTCTTTTGGAAGTCGCCGACGATGTTTATTGGTTGGGGACAAATCAAGGTTTGTGGCAATGGAAGCCGGGGGATGGGGGCCTGCGGCAGGTTTTGTTGTTTGACCCTGTCAGGGAAAAATCCCCTGTCCTCGAAATCAGCGCTATTTTCCGTGACCAGGCAGGCCATTGGTGGATAGGGACCAAATCATCCGGATTATGGCAGATCAGTCCATCGTATTTTTATTCACTGCCGAAACGTAATGATCCCGTGTTTAAGCTCAGGCACCCTACGGTGACAAACATCTTTCTTTCGGAAGATCAACTGCTGTGGATAGGTACGCTGGATGGGCTGCAACTGTATGATCTTGTAAAACAGCGGGAAATTATTCCCAGGGCCAACAGGGAAATTGCATTGTTCCGCAACCGCATCACTTTCGTCTTTAAAGATTCAAAAGGACAACATTGGGTGGGAGTATATGGAGGCGGGTATTACCTGATACCTTCTGTTCAAGATTTTATCTACCATGGAAAATTCGAACAATATAATATTACGGATAAAGAAGGCAACATCCAGGCCCCTAACGCAGCCATGCGGATGATGGAAGACAAGCATGGTAATTTATGGGTTGGGACTTTTGGAAGTTCGATTCACATTCGCCGGCCGAAATACAATGATGTAATGGAGATAAAAGAGGTGCCTGGTGAAAACGAAAGTTTTGGGGCTATTACGATAAGCAGTATCGTCACGGACCCATCCGGTACAATATGGGTAGGAACCTACGACCGGGGGCTGTTTCGTTATCTGACACCCGATTCAGTCATTCCTCACAACCGTTTCGAACACTTCAACTTCGAGCCGGGCAATGCCAACAGTCTTAGCCACGATGTCGTACTTTCTATCTACCCCGACCCCAAAGGTCGTTTGTGGATAGGCACGTATAGCGGCGGCCTCAATTGCTTTGACCCTGAAAATAACCACTGGCAACGCTATTCTTCAAAAGACGGGCTTAACGCCGGCCCCATTTACAGTATTTTACCCGATGAAAATGGAAACATCTGGCTCAGTTCGGATTATGGGCTGTCTCAATTCAGGATTAATGAAAACCGCTTCGTCAATTACTCCAAACAAAATGGCATGCCCTTCGACCGTCATTATTTCTTTTCTGCCTTCCGTGACGACACTTCCGGACGGCTGTTTTTCGGCGGGATAGGGGGAATGTATGATTTTGATCCGGATGACCTGGATGAAACTGCACCGGCACCAGTCTGCCGCATCACCAAATTCAAACTGTTCAACGAGGAAGTTCCGGTTACCACCGAAGGCATTTTACAAAAGGACATCAACTACGCAGGACTGATAAAACTGAATTACGACCAGTCAGTCATAGGGTTCGATTTGTCAGTCCTTAGTTTCCGGAACCCTGAAAAAAGACAGTATGCCTATAAAATGGAGGGATTTGACCCGGACTGGAACTATGTGGGCGGTAAAAACGAAATTACCTACACCAACCTTGACCCCGGCACCTATGATTTTTACTACAAAGGTGCTGATTACCGGGGCGTCTGGAGCGAAGAAATGAAACTGAAAATAGAGATTTTACCTCCACCCTGGAAAACCTGGTGGGCTTATCTCTCCTACGCCTCTCTCCTCGCTACCGCCATTTTATTTTTTTACAAATACCAGCTCAACCGCCGCCTCGAACATGCCGAAGCCCTCCGTCTGCGGGAACTTGACGCCTTCAAAACCCGCCTCTACACTAATATCACCCACGAGTTCCGTACGCCGCTCACGGTCATCTCCGGCATGGCCGACCAGGTGCGGGAAAACCCGAGGGAGTGGTTCAGCGAAGGTCTCACCATGATTAAACGCAACAGCAGCCGACTGCTCGAACTCGTCAACCAGATGCTCGACCTATCGAAGCTGGAGTCTGGTAAAATGCCACTGCACCTGCGTCAGGCCGATGTGGTGAATTATCTGAAATACCTCATCGAAAGCTTTCACTCATTCGCCGAAAGCCGGGGTGTGCAACTGCACTTCCTCTCTGACCTCGATGCGCTTACGATGGATTTCGATGCGGAAAAAATGCAGCAGGTGACGACCAACCTGCTCTCGAACGCTGTGAAATTTACCCCCGCAGGCGGCCATGCGTACGTGTCAGTAAGCAAGGAACATGATTTTGATAAAACGCCCTTCCTCCTGCTCAAAATCCGGGACACCGGGACCGGCATCGCTGAAGACAAACTGCCCCACATCTTCGACCGCTTTTACCAGGCCGACAACTCCGACACCCGTCACGCCGAGGGCTCCGGCATTGGCCTGGCGCTGGTGAAGGAGCTGGTGAAACTGATGGATGGACACATCGAAGCGAAGAGCGAGCCGGGGCAGGGTACGGAGTTTTTCATCCGCTTACCCATTCGTAACGGAGCAGAGAAGGAATTGCCCGGTAAACAACAAAGTACCGCTGAGATCATTGCTCCGGAACCGGCAGTTGTGGCGGCAGTCCCCTTTCCCGAAATGGAAATCCAGCCAGTCAGTGAAGGTAAACCGCTCGTGCTGCTGGCTGAGGATAACGCCGACGTTGTTGCTTACCTCGCCTCCTGCCTCGCCGGAGATTACCGGTTGTCGGTCGCTAAAAACGGCCAGGAATGCGTGGACATCGCCCTCGAAATCATCCCCGACCTCATCGTCTCCGATGTGATGATGCCGCACCGGGATGGCTTCGAGGTGTGTAAAATTTTGAAAAACGACGAGCGCACCAGCCACGTGCCCATCGTCATGCTCACCGCCAGGGCCGACATCGAGAGCCGCCTCGCCGGGCTGGAACGGGGAGCCGATGCCTACCTTGCCAAGCCGTTTCACAAACAGGAATTGCTGGTGGAAATCAAAAAGCTGCTGGAGCTGCGGCAGAAGTTGCAGGCACATTACCGCTTAGTTGCAGGTTTGACGGATACCACGGAAAAAGAGAAAGCCCAACCTGCTGCACCCGAAGAGGAGGATTATTTTGTCAAAAAAGCCCGCCGGGTGGTGGAGGCGCACCTGGATGATTGCGATTTCACCGTAGAGCAGTTTTGCCTTGAAATGAAAATCAGCAATGCTCACCTGCACCGCAAACTGTCCGCCCTGACCGGCTTTTCTGCCACCAGATTCATCCGCTACATTCGCCTGAACAAAGCGAAAGAATTGCTTCAAAACCCTGCGTTGAGCATCACTGCCGTGGCTTTCGACACGGGCTTCAACGACCCTAGCTATTTCGGGCGGGTGTTTAAGCAGGAGTTCGGGGTGACGCCGTTGGAGTGGCGGGAGCGAAATAAACTCACCCCCACGCCGCCCTGAAAAACGCCTCCAGTTTCCGCTCGTCCAAATCCCCGTTCGTGCGCACGCCACTACACAGGTCGATGCCGTAGGGCTGCACGGCTTCGATGGCTTCCCGAACGTTCGAAGCATTCAGACCGCCGGCGAGGAAAACGGGGGCTTTCGACTGTTCCACAATTTTTTTACTGAAACGCCAGTCGTGCGTGCGGCCGGTGCCGCCGAGTTCTTTTACTTTCAAATTCGGGTTGCCGGAGTCGAGCAGCAGGGCGTCCACGTGTTCGGAGATTTGCACGGCCTCGTCCACCGATTTTTCATTGATGACGTGGATGACCTGCACGATTTTCACGTTTGGTAGCAGCCGGCGCAGGTCGTGGTAGGTGCCTTCGGCCAGGGCGTCCACGATTTGGATGGTGTTCGTTTGCACCCGGTGGTGGTGGAGGGCAATTTCACTGGCTGCCGTTTCGCTGGTAAGTAAAAATGTGGCGACGGGCGGCGGCACGGCCCTTGCGATTTTGGCAATGAGTTCGTCCTCGATCGGGCCGGGGCCGCTGGGCATGCGGCCAACGAGGCCGACTGCGTCAGCGCCGAAGCCGATGGCCATTTTTGCCTCCTCGATGGAGGCGATGCAGCAGATTTTGATGCGTGGTTTCATACTTAGATAATGAGAGAATGATTGAATGAGAGAATGATTGAATTACCCGGCTTCGTTCATTACCTGACTACTTCAAAACAATTTCATCGTAAAAAAATTCGCCTCGACGGTATTGAATGTTCCGGAGGCTGTCCACCCGGTAGGAAGTTCGGTAGGCGTTGAAGCGAAGGCCGCCGGAGGTGGTGAATTTTTCATTGTAAATCAGGGCGAAATAATCGCCGTGATCGACCAAGTTGGCCACGAAGTCGCCGGTGTTTGTATCAAAATAATACTCCCAGTCCTCCTCGCCTTCGTAGTCGGCGAAAATGGTGTGCACCTCTTCACCGTTGGGTAGCGTGAGGAGGCCCCGGTAGCTCAGTTCCACGCCGGGGTCGAGCAGTTTGAAAGGCATGAAAAGCGTGTAGAGGGCGCTTTGTACCGTGTTTTCGTGCGCCTTACCACCTTTTTCGACGGTAGTGCCGTTGACGTTTTTCTTTGCCAGGTTGTTTTCGAAAAAAATCTCATGGCGGTCGCCGTCCTGCAGCCAGGAAATGGAGGCGGTGAATGCCGGCTTGAGTTGATATTTGTGCAGTTGGGTCCGGTCGCTTTCCACCTGGCCGAGGGAGTCGTACAGCACGGTTCTTTTTTTGTAAAAAACCCAGGAGGCAGCCGTCCAGTTTTCCCAGCCGCCGGAGCGTTCGATAGCCTGGGAGAGTACTTCCCGGGCTTTTTTGTCTTTGATTTGAGACAATGGTGGCTCGCCTGATTTTTCAGTGCAAGCCACCATTGTGGCGAGAATCAGAAAGGTGAAAATTTTGAAATACATGGTGTCATTTTGCTTTGCCTGCAAGTTACATTTTTAAAATCAGCACTGGTGCTCCGCTGGCTTCGCTGTTTTTTCAAAAAATCCTATCTTTCACGATAAAAATTTTGAAAGCCATGAAAAAAATTACCTTCCTGACCATTGCCGCCCTTGCCGTGTTTTTTATGCTGCACTGCAAATCCGAACAGAAAACGCCCGAAGGCGACCAACTCGGTGTCCTGCATTTCACCTTTACCGGCTCCGAAGCCGCCATGCCGCATTTCACCAAAGGCCTGAAGCTACTGCATAACTTCGAGTTCGACGATGCAGCTAACTCCTTCCTCGAAGCTCAAAAAATTGACTCCAATTTTGTGATGGCCTACTGGGGCGAAGCGATGACGTACAACCACCCGCTCTGGCGGCAACAGGATTATGAAAAAGGCTGGACCGCTATCGTCAAGCTTGGTGAAACGCCGGAAGAGCGAGCGGCCAAAGCAGTGACGGATCTGGAGCGTGATTTCCTTCGCTCAGCCGAAATTCTTTACGGGATTGGTGAAAAAAATCAACGGGACAGCGCCTACTCGAAGTACCTCGAAAAAATGTACGAAACCTACCCCGGGAATGAGGAGGTGGCGGCATTTTACGCACTCTCCCTGCTTGGTGCCGTGCCCGTCGGGCGTGATGCGGAAGCGTATGAAAAAAGCGCTGCCATCGTCCAGGGTATTTTAAAAGAAAACCCAAATCACCCCGGCGCATTGCACTACCTCATCCACAGTTATGACGACCCGGCCCATGCAGTGAAGGCACTCAATGCCGCCCATCGCTATTCGGAAGTGGCCGCCGATGCGACGCATGCGCTGCATATGCCTTCGCATATTTTCGTGGCCGTTGGCATGTGGGATGAGGTGGTGAGTTCCAACATCGACTCCTGGGAGGCCAGTGTGCGCCGGATGAAGGAGAAAAAGCTGGACAATAACGCCCGCAGCTACCATGCTTTTCACTGGCTGATGTACGGCCTGTTGCAGCAGGGCAAACACGCCGAGGCCCGCCGAATTTTGAACGATATGAAAAAATATACGGACGAACTGCCTTCCAAAAATGCCCGGGATTACCTCGTCGGGATGAAAGGAAATTACCTCATTGAAACCGGGGACTGGGACAGCGAAATCGCCGGTTTCGAATGCAAACTGGAGGATTTGAACGTTGCTACCCGTGCTGCTTTTCATTTCATCGAAGGGATGAAAGCCTTCAGGGGAAAGGATGAGGCGTCGCTGGCGTCAGTCATTGACAACATGGAAAAAGAGCGTAAAACAGCCGCCAACCTTGTGAGCGAAAAGGGCATTCCGATGTGTGCACCGGGCCCGGCCAGCTATGCGCCGAACCAACTCGATGTGGATCAGGCAAATATCATGGAAATGGAATTGCGGAGCTTGTTTGCGCAATTGCAGGACGACAACGCCGGGGCTGAAAAATGGCTTAAGAATGCCGTTCGACTGCAAAGCGAAATCAGCTACTCCTACGGCCCGCCGCCTATCGTGATGCCTTCGTGGGAACTTTACGGCGAGTATCTGCTGGCGCAGGGCCGGGCAAAGGATGCACTGTTGCAATTTGAAAAAGCGCTGGAAAAGGGGCCAAAAAGGGTGATGGCCCTTCGTGGAAAACTGGAAGCTGCCAGGTTGCTGGAGGATGGTGAAATGATCAAAGAGACGGAGGAGGTTTTGAATGAGATTTTAAAACAGGCAGATCAAAAAGTCATTTGAAAAACGCTAGCCATGTGGATCTGTCCGAAATGCTCCCGAACTTTCAGCAACACCAACCAGGCGCACACCTGCAGGCTGGTGGCGAAGGAGGACTTTTTTAAAAAACGCCCGCCAGCACTGCGGGAGTTGTATGTTCAAATTGTGAGTGAAGTGAGCCAGTTCGGCGATTTCAGAGAGGAAGCGGTACCGCCGGATGTGATTTTTTTCAAAACAAAAAGCACCTTCCTCGCCGTGAAAGTGAAGCGGGATCACCTCGACGTGGAGTTTTTCCTCGACCACCTGGAAGACGTGCCGCCGGTAAGCAAGTTCCTGCAAACCTCGAAACGGCGGGTGTTTCATGTGGTGCCCGTTGACAGCCCTGAGGAGATTAACGACCAGTTGCGGCGGTGGCTGCGGGCATCTTATGACTTGATTACCAATGCCTAAAACCGCTTGCCAACGCCCAGGGCCAGCGACCAAGTATCAAATGCATTGAACCGAGTGTCATAAAAAACCGCAGGTGACAAATCCCATCCGCCTGGCAACTCGAATTCGTACTCGGCGCCAAAACGGACGAGTGTGAAGTTTTCGCTTTTTTCTATTTCATAGCCTGGACCGGCAAACAGTACAAAATCTTTGATGGGTTTGTACAGAACGTCCAGGCTTGTCACGAGCGGATAGTCCCTCACCAGGTATTCGTTGTGATTTTCTTCAACAACGAAAGTGTGCAACTCGATATCGTTATGGAGGCCGAGCCCCCATTGCCTGTTAACCCAATACTCCAGATCGAGTCCCCAGGAGGGAATGAACAGGTGTTCATGGGAGACTCCTGTGGGAACAGAGGTATGTCCGATTAGTATTGCTACTCGCAGGTGCTTAAAATTTTCGGAATGGTGGACGTTGTTGGAATGTTCCTCGCCGGATTGAGCGTGTTGCCCCCATGCAAGGCCCATCGAAATGGCCCAAAAAAGGAAAGACAAGCTTAATTTTCCCATAATCTGAAGAATTAAAGGGCGAAAATTAAGCTCGTTCTTTCAGGGAGGCGGTGATGAAAGTTACTGAAAAAAATGATTTACCTCTCCTGTAGTTCCTGCTTCAAAGTCAGCTGTTTAGCCAACCTTCTCTTTTTTCTAACCGTCCTCAAACCATGCTGCTGCCGTCTGTATTTTTAGAAAAACATTAGCTGATCCGGGTGCGAAAACTCATTGTTTTCCACCAAAAAAATAACCAGTTTTCCGTCGTCTCCGATTCTATTTCCAGTCCGGTACATCCGAGCTGGGTATATTTTTCATCAGCTAAACCAACATAACAATGTCATACCGGATCAAAAAAATAGAATACTACAACCTGAAGGTACAGGACCAACCAGGCGAAGCCTACAAACTACTAAGGGAACTCAAAAATCTTGGCATCAACATGGCGGCTTTCGCAGCCATCCCTCTCAGTCCCGATAACACGCAACTCACCGTTTTTCCCGATGATTCCTACAAATTGATGAAAGAGGTCAAGCTCGCAGGCCAGCGGCCCGACGGGCCTCACAAAGCTTTGCTCATTCAGGGCAATGATGAGCTGGGAGCTTTGACGGACGTGCACATGAAACTTTACAAATCAGGAGTCAACATCTCGGCAGCGCACGGCGTAACGGATGGGGCTGGCCAGTTTGGCTATGTCATTTATCTTCGGGCGGATGAGTTTGAAAAGGCTGTGAAGTCACTCGGAGTTTGACGGTACGGCACTTTTCACGTCTCAGTTTCCAGCAGGTAATTCAGCCTGGATTTTTCAAAAAAGACCTTCAATGGTCTGAACTCCCGTGCGGTCGTCCAGCAGCGGATAGAAAATTCAGCGGTTTCCAAAACGAAATCCGTCCGGCTCTCTTCATGCTCTCCGGAGCGGGCGAAAAACTGGGCGGTCGAGATTTTTACGCCTTTGCGCAGCAACCAGTTGAACAGGGAGCCTTCTCTCGGCAGTATTTTTTCTTTCGATAAAACAATTGAAATCCGGCGGACCTCTTCCGGTCTGAGTGGCAGGATGTAGGGGTTGGTGCGTTCTGTGATGCCTACCATGAGGCCGTTTTTGAATTCTTCGAAATTGATTCGCAGCTCGTCAACTGCCCGGCTGCGCAGTTCGTCAATCTCCGGATGGCCGCCAAGGTAGTAAAGCCTGGGTGAGCCGGTACCATCTCTGGAGAGGCGATCCCGGTAGTCATATTTTCCGCCAAGCGATGCGTAAATTTCTTTCAGCTCACGGGGGCGGAGGTCGTAAAGTTTGTGGAGTTTCATAAAATAATTTGCGTCAAATGCGATCAGGGAAAACTTTCAGGAATCTAACAGTGATCTGGCAGGAAGGTTTTTTGGAAAGTAAGCCCTCGTGCTTTAGCTTTGGCAAATTCATTTTTTCAAAAACAAATCATGAAATCAACACTCACACACATCCTGCTTTTGCTGACCCTGCCCCTATTTGCACAATCCGGTTGGCAACCTCTCTTCAACGGTAAAGATTTCTCCGACTGGAAAAAGCTAAATGGGCAGGCTGAGTACCGAATCGAAAATGACCAGATTGTGGGTGTTACCAAAATGGGCACGCCTAACACTTTCCTCTGCACCGAGAAAGATTACGGCAACTTCATTCTCGAACTGGAGGTGATGGTAGATCCGGCCCTCAACTCCGGCATTCAGTTTCGCAGCAACAGCCGCCCGGACTACCGCAACGGCGTTGTTCATGGCTACCAGGCTGAAATCGATCCATCGCCGAGAGCTTTCAGCGGCGGCATTTACGACGAGCAGCGGCGGGGTTGGCTCTGTCCACTCACCGAAAACGAGGCGGGGCGGCGTGCTTTTAAAAATGGGGACTGGAACCAGTACCGTATCGAAGCTATCGGTCACGAAATCCGAATCTGGGTAAACGGCGTGAACACTGCCAATCTCGTGGACGATCTTACCCCCTCGGGCTTCATCGGTCTGCAGGTCCACTCCATCGGCAACAAAGACGAGGCGGGGCGTGAAATTCGCTGGCGCAACATCCGCATCAAAACAGAGGGTTTGGAGGCCGAACGCTGGCCCATGCAGCCTAGCGTTGCGGAGCAAAATTTTGTGGCCAATACTTTGACAGACAACGAAATACGCAAAGGCTGGCGCATGCTTTGGGATGGTAAAACCTCGAATGGCTGGCGCAGCGCCCGTGCCGAAAATTTTCCACAAAAAGGCTGGACGATGCAGGATGGCGTGCTGAAAGTACTTGCCACCGGCGGCGGAGAATCCACCGGCGGCGGCGACATTGTTACCAAAAATCAGTTCAGCAGTTTTGAGTTAAAACTGGAATTCAAAATCACCGAAGGCGCCAACTCCGGCATCAAATATTTCGTGCAACCGGAACTGAACAAGGGCGAAGGCTCGGCCATCGGCTGCGAATTCCAGATTCTCGACGACGCCAAACATCCTGACGCAGAAATGGGCGTGAAAGGCAATCGTAAGTTAGGCGCCCTCTACGACCTCATCCCCGCTGAAAATCTCTCCGTGCCCACCCGAGGCAAGGAGTTCCGTGGCATTGGCGAATGGAACCAGGCCCGCATTGTCGTACACGGCAACCATGTGGAGCACTGGCTAAACGGGTTCAAAACCGTGGAATACGAGCGCAACACCCCCATGTTCCGAGCACTTGTGGCTTACAGCAAGTACAAAGTCTGGCCAGGCTTCGGCGACTGGCCGCAGGGCCATATCCTGCTGCAGGACCACGGGAATGAAGTCTCGTTCCGGAGCATCAAAATCAGGGAATTTTAACTTTAAAAAATAGTCATGAAAAACAATCCAACATCCAAACTCCTCCTCTTCGCCGGTATGCTGCTGATAGCAACCCTGCTTTTTTCCTGTGCCAAAACTGAGCCTGTGCAAGAGTGCCTGGTTGGCAAACAGTACGGTTTTTTCTACGGCCTGCTGCACGGTTTCATCACCCCGGTCAGCTTTATCACCAGCCTGTTCGACGATAGTGTAGCCATCTACGCCGTCAACAACAAGGGCGGCTGGTACGACCTTGGTTTTCTGCTCGCTTCCGGTGGTTGGGGATTTTTGGCGGGGAATAAATCGAAGAAAAAATAACTCATTTCAAAAGACAGGATCATGAAAAAAACAAGACGAGATTTCATCAAAAATACAGCGTTGGCAGGTGCTGCCGTGGCTATCCAGCCCGTGCCGTTTTTTGCCAACGGCATGCCCTCCAAAAAAATCAATGTAGCCGTCATGGGTGTGCGCAGCCGGGGAATGGCCCTGGCAGAAAATTTTGCGCAGCAACCTGATACCGAAGTCAGCTACATATGCGACGTGCAGCAGGATTACCTCGACAACTGCATCGCCGGTGTTGCGAAGCTCCAAAAACGCACACCGAAGGGCGAAAAAGACATTCGTAAAATCCTCGAAAACAAAGATGTGGACGCCATCGTCGTTGCCACTCCCGATCACTGGCATGCACCCGCTGCCATCCTCGGCGTGAAGGCGGGCAAACACGTTTACCTCGAAAAACCGTGCAGTCACAACCCCCGTGAAGGCGAATTGCTCATCGAGGCAGAACGCAGGCACAAACGCATCATCCACATGGGAAACCAGCGCCGCTCCTGGCCCAACGTTGTCACGGCGATGGAGGAATTGCGGGGCGGCATCATCGGCAAGGTGTATTTCACCAAAGGCTGGTACGCCAACAACCGCCAGCCCATCGGTTTCGGCAAGGTGGCGCCCGTGCCGCCCGGTCTCGACTGGGAACTCTGGCAAGGCCCCGCTCCCCGCACGGCTTACCGTGACAACGTCCACCCGTACAACTGGCACTGGTTCTGGCACTGGGGTACCGGAGAGGCACTCAACAACGGCACCCATGAGATCGACGTCATGCGCTGGGGCATGGGCGTGGATTTTCCCACCAGAATCGTCGCTTCCGGCGGGCGCTATCACTATCACGACGACTGGGAATTCCCCGACACGATGGTCATCAACTACGACTTCGAGGACGGCCGCACGATGACCTGGGAGGGTCGTAGTTGCAACGTTCACCCCATCGAGGGCGACGGGCGGGGCAATATTTTTTACGGTGAAAAAGGCACGATGATCGTCGTCGGCAATGGCTACAAAGTTTTCAACAACGACCAGCCTGCAAAACTCATCAAGGAGGTGAAACACGGCGAGGCAGTTGCCGGCAGCTCTACCAACACGACCAGCCCGGACGCCAACCTGGACGGCGTTCACATCAAAAATTTCCTGGAAGCCATCCGGACGGGCAAGCCCAGCAGCAGCCCCATTGCCGAAGGCCACAAAAGCATACTCATGTGCCAGCTCGGCAATATCGCCTGGAAGACGGGCCGGGTGCTGAACATCGACCAGCGCAACGGCCACATCATCGGCGACCGGGAAGCAATGCAATACTGGAGCAGGGAATACGAACCGGGATGGGAGCCGGTGGTGTGAAAATGGGGATTGGTAAATTGGTGAATTAGTGAATTGGTTGAGACGGTACTCCCAATTCACTAATTCACCAGTTCACTAATTCACCAAAAACACCGCATTGCTGAACAGCAACTTTCCTTCCTCCCAGAACGAGCGGAACAGCGGGTTGTCCACGAGGTAAACGACCTGGCCACGGCCCTTGCCCTGTACGGCAAAGACGGCCGTGTTTTTCAGTTTTTTCTTCAAATTGCTGCCGATGAAACCATGCGAGAGGTAGTCCTCTTCGAGGTAGCCCACGTTCCAGGCATTTTTCAGTAGATCGTAACGCAAGTCATTGGTTTTCAATGAAAAAAAGTAATCCTTGAGGCCGAAAGCCAAAGGGTGCGATTTGTCCATTTTGACCCTTACCACGGCGCCCGGCATGTTGTCCATCAGCGAGTTGCGCACCCGGTCTTTGTAGAGTGCGGTGCGGTGGTCGAGGGCGATTTGTTCGGCTTCGGTTTTTTCTTTCTCCTTGTCAGCATCCTTGGCGAATTTGGCGAGGTTGAAACCTTTCTGGTCAGCCAAACCCCGGTTGGCGGCGCCAAGTGCGATCAGTCGGCCACCGCCCGAAATCCAGTCGCTAAGCTTGTCGATCGTAGCAGAGTCAAAGCTGAAACGGCCCTCCGGCAGCACGAGCGTATTGTAATCTTTCAAATCGATGCCGGGAAAGTCGCCCGCATCCACGATGGTGGCGGGGTATTCGACGTCCTTATCGAAATAAAACCACACCTGTCCGAATTCGTTGTTGTACGTTTTTTCACCGGAAAGCACCAGCACTTTCGGCGGCTCGATCAGGCGCATGGCATCGGAGCCGAAGTCCCGTCCCGAATCGACGAAGCCGGTGCTGACGGGCGTGATTGGATGATCGAGGCGGGTGGATGCCGCCTGCACTTTTTCATCGAAATCCTCCAGTTTACGGTTATCGGCCTGTGTGATAACGAGCGTTCCGGCCGGCCACAATTTGCCTTCCACGGTGAAGGCCTGCTCTGCGTAGCGGACGACCACGCCGTTTTTCAAAACATCGGCGAGAAAACGGGCGCTCTGCATGGAATTCCACGGTGCGGCGTAGGCGTAGGGTGTTTCCGTCACGACGAATGGCGGCGCATTGGACACCATACTGTAGCTGCCAGAGTGGTCCACCCGCTGCTTCGTAGCGAAGCCTTCGAGACCTTGCGCATGGATGAGCGACCACGCCGTGATGTCGTAGGTCAGCGAGTCCACCACCTCGGCCTCGGGGTCAAGCAGTGCCTGGGCGAAGAGGCCCTTCGGCTGGTAGGCGCTGACGATGATATCATTTTCGGCGATGCTGAATTTGGCTTCCTTGCCGGTCGAGTAGTCGTAGCCGCTGAGTCCGGGCGTTGCCTTACCGGCCAATCCGTAGCTGATGCCGTGGCGGCCAAGCAGGGTAATGAACGACTGGATTTTGTGCGGCGGATTGCCAGCCTTCACCACGTATGTTTTGTACGGGCCAGGCGGGTTGGTAGCCGATTTTTTATAAAAATCAGCAAAGTTCTGCACCAGGCGAGCGGCGTTTTTCGATGAAATTTCCACCGTGGAAAGAGCTGTCGTTTTGTGGTGCGCCACCCGGTCGTAGAGGGTCAGTGTATCGTGGTTGGGCATCTCGATGGCACGGCCGGCCCGGGAGTGGCCTCCCTGCTCGTAAGTCATGCCGATGGCGCCGTTGAAGCAGGGGTAGGTGTCGCCGTAGCTGGGGTAGAGCAGGTCGAAGACTTCTTTCGTGAAATAGAGCCAGCCGTTTTTATCAAAATACTTCGCATGGTTTTTCCCGATTTCCACCTGGAAGTCAGCCTGCCATTTGGTCAAATATTTATGGTAGGGCTGCGCCGCCGGGGCGAAGTAGTAGGGCGAATCGTAGTACTGTTCGTGCAGGTCAGCAGCCACGTGGGGCAGCCATTGGTTGTAAACCTTGAGGCGGTTCCGGCTTTCCACTTGCGTGGCCCAGGCCCAGTCCCGGTTGAGGTCGAAAAGGTAGTGATTCACACGTCCGCCAGGCCATGGTTCGTCGTGTTCACGGGCACGTGGATTCGGGTCGGGTTTGGCCGGGCTGGCCTGCCGGTACCACGAGGTGTAGCGGCTGTAGCCGTCCGGGTTCACGCTCGGCTCGATGAGCACGACCGTATTTTTCAGCCACTCGGAAGTCTCCCGGTTGGCGGGATTGGTGAGTTCGTAGAGCACCGGCATGGACGCTTCGGAGCCGGCGGCTTCGTTGCCATGCACGCTGAAACCCAGCCAGACGATAGCCACGGGATTCGAATTGTCGGGCTGACCGGCGGCGAGGCCGGCATTGCGCAGGTTGTTCAGCCGGATGTCCTCGATGCGGCGCAGGTTCTCCGGCGTGCTGACAATGGCGAGGATCTGCGGCCGCTCCTGGTTCGTACGGCCAAACTCGACGAGCTGCACCCGGTCGCTGTTGGCAGCGACATGGCGGTAGTAGGCGACGAGTTGGCTGTGTTCGGTGAATTGACTCCCGATTTTATGCGTCAGGAATTCGTCGGGGGATTGGATGCCGGACTGAGCCTGAGCGGTTGCAGCCAGCACCAAAAGCGAAAGGGCAAATGATATTTTTTTAAGCATGGAAATGATTTTTCGATTTGAAAAAATGAAAACGGCACCTTGAAGGTGGGGCACAATATTAAGGAAAGTGGTTCAAATCTTGGTTTCCATCAGGGTTCAAGCTGGCCCGGGTTTTTTATTTTTAAAAAATGCTCCTCATCTTTCCTGCTCAATCCATTTTCAATGAAAAAAATTTTCACCTCCCAAACCGCCATCGTCACCGGCGCCGGTACGGGCATCGGCTTCGAAATCGCCCGGCAACTGGCCCAGGGCGGCGCCTCCGTCGTCCTGAACGACCTGGATGAAAAACTGGCTGAGAAGGCTGCCTCAGGCATCTCCGGCGAGGGTGTTACCGTCTGGCCCGTGGCCGGTGACGTGAGCGATCTGGCAGTCATTCAACGGCTCGTGGACACGGCCGTGGAAAAATCCGGCAGGCTGGACATCACCATCGCCAATGCAGGCATCACCACCTTCGGCGATTTTTTTGAATACAAACTGGAAAGTCTGCAAAAATTGCTGGCCGTCAACCTGCAAGGCTCGTTTTTTCTGGCACAGTTTGCCGCCCGGCAGATGCGGAGGCAGGGCACCGGCGGACGCATTTTATTCATGTCCTCCGTCACTGGCAATCAGGCGCACCGTCGCCTTGCCGCCTACGGCATGACGAAAGCCGGGCTGCAAATGCTGGCAAAGGCGCTTGTGCCGGAGCTTTCGCCGTTCAACATCACGGCCAACGCCCTGGCGCCCGGCGCTACCCTCACCGAGCGTACCCTCACCGACGACCCCGACTACCCGGAAATTTGGAAAAAACTATCTCCCACCGGACGAGCTTCCACACCGGAAGATATTGCGCAGGCGGCGCTGTTTTTAGTGTCGCCGGCAGCCGGTCAAATCACCGGGCAGACGCTGGTGATCGATGGTGGGTGGTCGTCGGTCAGCCCGGAACCGCCGTTTGAGTAGGCCGGTAGGCGAGTAGGCAGTAGGCCGGTAAGTGCTGATTTTCAGAGGGTTACTCTTTGGGTCAATTTCCAGGTGGTCATTTTGGAAATTATTTTTTTGATACTTGCCGATGCTTTTATGCCTACTCGCCTGCCGGCCTACTCGCCTACTTTTTCCTTATCATTGCCAGTCATTTCAAAACACAGTTCATGCTTTACGATCAAATTCAGGAAGCCGTTCGATTTATCCGCTCCCGAACGGATGTTAAACCCACGACCGGCATCATTCTCGGTACCGGCCTCAGCAGGTTGGCGGATGAAATCCAGGCTGTGGAAATTATTGATTATCAAAACATTCCGCACTTCCCCGTCTCTACGGTGCAAAGCCACGCAGGCAAGTTGATTTTTGGTAAAATAGCCGGGGCCAACGTCGTGGCGATGGCCGGCCGGTTTCATTTTTACGAAGGTTACTCCATGCAGCAAGTGACTTTTCCCGTTCGGGTGATGAAAGCGCTTGGCGTGGAGCGGCTCATCATTTCCAATGCGGCGGGTAGTACGAATTCGGATTTCGAAGCGGGCGACCTGGTTTTCATCAAAGACCACATCAACCTGCAACCGGAAAACCCTTTGCGTGGCCCCAACGATGAGCGCCTCGGGGTGCGTTTCCCAGATCTGTTGCACACCTACGACCGGGAGATGCTTGAAAAAGCTACGGCCATCGCTAAAAAAAATGGCATCCGGGCGCACCAGGGAGTGTACGTCGGTTTGCAAGGCCCGAATTTGGAGACACCCGCCGAGTATGAATTTTTGCACCGCATCGGCGGCGATGTGGTCGGGATGTCCACTGTGCCCGAGGTACTCGTTGCGAAGCACTCGGAGATGAAAATTTTTGTGGTGTCGGTCGTTTCAAATAAAAGCTACCCTATCGAAGCCATCCGTGAAACGACTGTGGAAGAAGTGATTGCCATGGTCAATTCCGTGGAGCCGAAAGTGGCGCTGGTGGTGAAAGAATTGATCCGGGAAATGAATGATTGAAGCCGTTTATCGCTAATTTTACGATGTTTGCAGAAATAGTGGCGGCCCCATTGAACGATGGGTGACTTTTCGCCATTTTCTCATCAGAATAGTGAAAAATGCAGGAGTGAAGCGATTCTCTGTGAAATTTCACAACCTGAATCTGGCTTACTTTCACCATTGAAAATTAATTCATTATCAAAACAAAATTTTTTGCCAATGAGACCTGTCCTCGTCATCGTCCTCGTTATTTTCGGTTTGATCGTCGCTTTTTCCGGCTGCAACTCCTACAATGGTTTTGTTGAAAAAGACACCACTGTGGAACAAGCCTGGGGTAACGTTCAGAGCGCTTATCAGCGCCGTGCCGACCTGATTCCAAATCTCGTCAACACCGTGAAAGGTGTGGCGAATTTTGAACAATCCACCCTTACGCAGGTAGCTGATGCCCGTGCTCGTGCGACCAGCATCCAGGTGGATCCTACCAACCTGACACCGGAAAAGCTGGCCGAATTTCAGGCCGCACAGGGCGAACTTTCCTCTGCCCTTGGCCGTCTGCTCATGGTCACTGAAAATTATCCAGAACTGCGTGCGACCGAATCTTTCAAGGAGTTGCAATCGCAGCTGGAAGGCACGGAAAACCGCATCAAGGTAGAGCGGGATAAATACAACGGCGCCGTTTCGGAATACAACAATGCCGTTCGCCGCTTCCCTGCCAATTTCTGGGCGGGCATCTTCGGATTTGAGCGCAAAGGCGTGTTTGAAGCTGATCAGGCTGCCCAAAATGCACCGAAAGTAGAATTCTAATCAATGATAAACGATGAACGATGAATGATGAACCTGCCTTTCGCAGAGCTCCTCGTCATTCATCGCTCATCATTCATCATTCACCATTTCAGATGATCGATTTTTTCACTAAAGAAGACGAGCAACGCATCATCGCTGCCATCAAGGAAGCAGAGCGGCAGACCTCCGGTGAAATCAGGGTACACCTGGAACGCAACTACGAAGGCAGCATTACCGGTGCGGCCTCCCGGACTTTTCATAAGCTAAAAATGGATCGTACGGAGTTGCACAACGGGGTGCTGATTTTCATTGTGCCTTCTAAGCATGAGTTTGCCATTTACGGCGATCAGGGTATCAACCAAAAAGTGCCGTCTCATTTTTGGGAGGATGTTCGGGATGTGATGCAGCAAAATTTTCGTCAGGGCAAATTTGCCGAAGGTGTTTGCCTGGGCATCCAACTGGCCGGAGAGAAATTAAGGGAGCATTTCCCCTGGGAAAAAGGCGATAAAAACGAGCTCTCTGATGAAATTTCTTACGGCCGCTGACACAGTTTCTAAATGAAAATAGCTTTTAAAAATATTTTGCTCCCCTTGTTTTTGCTTTTGCCTTTGCTGGCATTGGCAAAAGAGATTCCGCCTGTACCCAACCCGCCCCGGCTGGTGAATGATTTCACAGGCACGCTCAGTTCCGGCGAGGTGGCAGCTTTGGAGCAAAAACTTGTAGCCTACGACGATTCTACCTCGACCCAGATCGCCGTCGTTATTGAAAACTCGCTGGAAGGCGACGATATATTTGACTATTCCTACCGGCTTGCCGAGGGCTGGGGCATTGGCCGTCAGGGCAAAAACAACGGTATTCTGATCTACATTGCACTCGGCGACCGAAAGGTGCGGATTCAGGCCGGCTACGGCGCTGAAGGTTTTTTAACCGATGCGATGTCGAGGCGAATTATTGAGCGGGTGATCGTCCCAAATTTCCGGCAGCAGAATTATTATCAGGGCATTGATCAGGCCACTGATTATATCATTAAGCTTGGTAATGGCGAGTTCACCAACGAAAACGTTGGTGGCGGGGAAGAAACGCCCATTCCTGTGATCATTATTTTCATCATTATTTTCATCATCATCATTATCCTCATCAGCAAAGGTGGTGGCGGTGGCGGTGGATACCGTCGCAGCGGCAGGTACGATTCCGGCAGTGGCGGATGGATCATTTTTGGGCCCGGCAGTGGTGGTAATTGGGGCGGCGGTGGCGGCGGCTTCGATGGAGGAGGGTTTGGTGGCTTCGGCGGCGGCGGATTTGGCGGCGGCGGCGCAGGAGGTAGCTGGTGAAAAAAGCAGCACACAAAAAGGAAAAGGGGAGGCGAATTTGAGTTCGCTTCCCCTTTTTTATTTTGAAAAAATGCGGATCAATAGGCTCTCGCAAACAGCACCCGCTGCCTGGATGGCTTACCGGTCAGCACGCACTTACCGTCCTCCAACTCACCGTCGAGAGGAATGCAGCGAATGGTCGCTTTGGTCAATTCCTTGATTTTTAACTCCGTTTCCGTCGTGCCGTCCCAATGAGCGGAAACGAAGCCGCCCTTGCTGTCCAGTACGCTTTGAAAATCATCGAAATTGTCAACGGTCGTGGTGTGATCGGCACGATACTGAACGGCCCGGTTGAACAGGTTTTGCTGAATTTCATCCAGCAAATTGGCGACGTAATCAGCGATGCCTTCCACTGGCTGGTTCGTTTTGTCCTTGGTATCCCGGCGGGCAACTTCGACCTGTCCGTTGGCAAGGTCACGTGCGCCGATGCCCAGGCGGATCGGAGTGCCGTGCATTTCATGCTCTGCAAACTTGAAGCCGGGACGTTTTTTCTGGTCGGTGTCATATTTCACCCGGATGCCTTTGGCTCTCAGTGCGTTCATGATTTTTTCGGCAGCCTCGTCAATTTCTGCAGCCGGTTTTGGGATCGGAACAATGATGACCTGGGTAGGAGCCAGTTTTGGTGGTAAAACCAGTCCGTCGTCATCGGAGTGGGTCATGATGAGACCACCGACGAGGCGGGTAGAAACGCCCCACGACGATGCCCAGACGTATTCCTGTTCGTTGTTTTCGTTTAAAAATTTCACATCGAATGCCTTTGCAAAATTCTGTCCGAGGAAGTGTGAGGTGCCAGCTTGCAGTGCCTTGCCATCCTGCATGAGCGCTTCGATGCAGTAGGTTTCGTCGGCGCCGGCGAAGCGTTCGTTGGCGGTTTTGATGCCTTTGATCACCGGCATGGCCATGTACTCCTCTGCAAATTTGGCGTACACATCAAGGATGGTCAGCGTTTCCTCAATCGCTTCTTCCTTGGTGGCGTGGGCGGTGTGGCCTTCCTGCCAGAGAAATTCTGTGGTACGGAGAAACAAACGGGTACGCATTTCCCAGCGCACGACGTTGGCCCATTGGTTGATGAGCAGCGGGAGGTCCCGGTAGCTGTTGATCCAGGTGCGGTAGGTGTCCCAGATGATGGTTTCGGAAGTTGGGCGGACGATGAGTTCTTCCTCCAATTTTGAATCGGGGTCAACGACTACGCCGCCTCCGTTGGGGTCGTTCATCAGTCTGTGGTGGGTGATCACTGCACATTCTTTCGCAAAACCCTCGACGTGCTGCGCCTCTTTACTGAGAAAACTTTTAGGGATAAAAAGCGGGAAATAAGCGTTGACGTGGCCGGTATCTTTAAACATCCGGTCGAGTTGGTCCCGCATGTTTTCCCAAACGGCGTAACCGTGAGGCTTGATGACCATGCATCCCCGCACGGCCGAATGTTCGGCGAGGTTTGCTTTTTTAACAATATCTACGTACCATTGGGAGTAGTCCTGATCTCTGGAAGTAATTTCTTTTGCCATGGATGTTTGGTGGCTTTTGACTTTTAGCCGTGTGTGATTGGGTTATAAAAAAGAATCACTGACAACAAAAAGCAAAAGGCCGTTTTTCAAGATTTTAACATTTATATTGCCCACTATCAGCGGTTTTTGATGAAAAACGGGCATTTTAAGAGAATATTAAATGACGTTTGGATAAACCTTGCGTCTTTTAATTGCTTTCTATTATAAACTTTAACAGGGGCGAAAATCGATTTTAGTTCCCCCTTAACACAAAAAGTGGCGCAAAGCTAATAAATTCGTGACTGCAAACTCGAAAGAGAGAATTGAAGTAATTACCAAATAAAATATTTGTAAAATGAAAAGAAATAAGATGCTTGTCCTGTTGTTCGCTCTTTTTGCCTTTGGCTGGGCGAACGTCGGCGTCGCACAGTACGATGATTTGTACTACAATCCGGATACCGACGGGGATTATTATTATTCGTCTTCATCCAGCAATAATTACAACGATAGTTATTCCAATAATAACTATGACAGTAATTACGATGATGATGATTACGACTACTACGACGACTACAACTATCACTACACTTCCCGCATTCGCCGTTTTCACCGGCCTTATTACGGGTTCAATTATTTTGATCCCGTTTATGTGGACGTAGCCTACTACGACCCCTTCTGGTCGCCTGGTATTACCACGGTATTGATCTATGACAACTTCTGGTCCTATCGTTCATGGAATCGTTGGAACAGATGGAATTATGGTTTTGGACCGAGCTGGGTTTCCTATGGCAATCCTTGGAGAAGCCGGTGGAATGACCCGTGGTACGGTGGTGGTTTT
The DNA here is from genome assembly GCA_030147525.1 of Bacteroidota bacterium. GTDB lineage: Bacteria > Bacteroidota > Bacteroidia > Chitinophagales > Saprospiraceae > UBA6168. The sequence goes on along the minus strand of JASBVF010000043.1, from coordinate 64,893 downwards.
GGCAATACTTACGTAGTTAATAATTTCTATGGTGGTGGCGGTGGTTTCTACGGTGGCAATCCATACTTCGCCGGTGGCGGCGGTTATGGTTCCTACTACTGCCCACCAAGCTGGGGCGGCGGATACACCTACAATACAGTGTCCAACACTAACAATAACTACTATGGCTCGAGAAGAACCGGTGTTCGTCCTGATGGCTCTTCCAATGATCGCAGCCTTAGAACACCGGGTAACACTACCCGCGGTACTACTGAAAACAGCGCATCACGCCGTGAGGCATTGTCTGCTCCACGTTCAGGTTCAGCTGATCAGCGTTCTGAAAGAGAAGCTATTCGCCGTGAGTTGAACAACGACCGCACAAATACACGGCCTGAAACCAGGCAGGAAGAAAACACCCGCTCAAGATCACGTACGATTGAGCCGGCTACTGCGCCAAGGGAAATTGAAAGACCTTCCCGTAGTGTAGAGCCAAACCGGAGAGGCAGCATGGATAACAATAGGAACGATCGCCCGTCCAGAAGCTATGATGCGCCAAGCCGCAGCAACAACAGTCGCTCAGGTGGTTCCATCGATAACTCCTCTCGCAGCCGCAGCAATACCCGCTCTTCCGGTGGTTTTAACAACAGCCGTAGTAACAGCAGTTCACGCTCCTCCGGAGGCTTCAACAACAGCCGCAGCAACAATAGCTCCCGTTCTTCCGGCGGTTTTAACAACAGCCGTAGCAACAGTAGCTCACGTTCTTCCGGTGGTTTTAACAACAGCCGTAGTAACACCCGTTCTTCCGGCGGTTTCAACAGGAGTTCTTCCGGTAGTTCACGCAGCAGCAGTGGTACCATCAGAAGTTCGTCTGGTAGCAGCCGCTCAAGAGGCGGAGGCAGAGGTAACTGATTTTGAAGCAAAGAATGTCTGAACTCAGACGCTTTAAACTATATAAGGAAGTGGGTGGATTGATGATGAAATCTACCCACTTTTTTATTGCCTGAAATTTGGCGACCTTTGAAAATTTCACCTAAAATTTGAACCCAATCATTTAAAAATAAAGCTTTCGAAAACCATGAAATATTGTAGCATCATCCTGACCATCATCTTTTTTTCTTTTGAAATATCTGCCCAAACACTGAAAGATGCTGTACGCTATTCTTTTCTCGAAGTGGGCGGGACTGCCCGCACTGTGGGTGTTGGCGGAGCAACCGGAGCCTTGGGCGCTGATTTTTCAGTATTGAGTACAAACCCTGCGGGCTTGGCAGCTTTCCGGCGCTCTGAATTTACTTTCACCCCGACTTTTGTCCGCTCCACGGTGGAAGAAAAGCTGGATGCTCCCGGCAATTTTACACAGGACAGGGCGAGGTCCAATTTCAATTTTAACAACATCGGACTCGTTTTTTCCACACGGCCGCTAAGTGCTGATTGGACAGTATCGGCTTTTGGGATCGGACTGAACCGGACCGCAAACTTTCACCAAACGACCTACTTCGAAGGCACTACACCCGGCTCTATCACTGACCGGTGGCTGGAGTTGGCTCAAGGTCTCACTCCCGGCAATTTGGATGCGCTGGAGGCAGGAGTTGCCTACGATGCGGAGGCTATTTACCGGCCTGACCCCGATAATTTTCCTTCAGACTATGTCAGCGATTTTCCTTTGAATGCCGATGTTGATAAATCACAGCTCATTCGCCGTCAAGGCTCCATCAACGAGCTGGTGTTTTCTTTTGCCGGGAATTACAGGGAACGGCTCATGGTCGGTGCGACTTTGGGTGTGCCGATTTTGAGCTTTGAAGAAACCAAAACCTATCGTGAGACCGATGAAAATGATAACATCGACTTTTTCGAAGACCTTGCTTACACGGAGCGACTTCGAGCTACCGGGTCGGGGATCAACTTGAAGCTGGGCTTGATTTACCGGCTCAGCCAGATGGTCAGGCTGGGCGGTGCTGTTCACACACCAACTTCGTATGGGCTGAGCGAAAGCTTTTCAACCCAGGTTCAGTACAATTATTTTCTGAATGGAATTGTACAAAATGGCGAGGCCACTTCTCCGGATGGTTCCTTCGAGTACCGGATACGTACGCCCTGGCGTTTCATCGGCAGTGCTGGCTTTATTTTTGGTAAAAGTGGCTTTCTGAGTGCCGAAGTGGAGTGGGTGGATTACACCAATGCAAAATTTAATTTCAACAACACAAGCAACGCTGCTGACATTGAATACGAGCAAGAGTTGAATACTCAGATCGGAAATGAACTGACTTCAGCCCTTAATCTCAGGCTTGGCGGGGAATTTGTATATGAGAGTTTGAGGTTCAGAGGCGGATACCTGGTAAGCGCTGCGCCGTATGCAGAAAACGCAGATCCGGTAAGTGCTTTCAGTGTAGGTGCAGGAATCAGAGGCGAGAGTACTTTCCTTGATTTTGCTTATCAACGGCAAGTCAGCCAGAGTCAATTCGCTCCTTATCTGACAAATTTTGCACCTGAGTCTTCCGTCATGCGGGAAGCTTTCAGAAATAAATTCATGCTGACGGCTGGATTTAAGTTTTAAAAAGAATTTTACCTCCCCCCACACATTTACTTTAGTCACCGGCCAGCAGGCAGGTGACTAAAGTCATTAAATTATTGAGAACGGCAGAAACTTGCTTTACCGAAAATTCTCATATAATTTAGTCTTCATTTTCAGGAAATTACACGAAATCTCATCCCATGTTGACTGTATTTACACCAACCTTGCGGTTGCTATTTTTTGGGGCAGGCTTACTTTTATCCGGTTTTCTCGCAGCTCAGGAAACGGGGGGCGTATGGAATCCGCCGGACGAACGGCTTTTCATCGAGTCCAAATGGCGTTATACCTATACTCTCCACGCTGAGTCCAATACCATCATCCACCGGGCTGACGAGAACTACGATTTTTTCCTCTACTTCCGTTACGATTATACCTACCAGGAATTTTTGAATGGTAAAATGACCCGTGGGAACTGGAGTCTGAACGGACGAACTTTGTTCTACAGCTTTCAGCATGTGAACAAGTTTGAGATTGTACAACTCAACAAGTCAATTCTGGTGCTGGAGTTTAATCAAAAAAATAGCAAGGGGACTTACCAGTATCACTTCGTACGGGTGGAGAGCAAAGACGCTCCATTTGTGAAACCTGCAAACGAGCTTCCCGAAGTAATTGTGGAGGTGGAAAATGAAAAATCGAAGAGCGACAAAGGTGGCTGGTTGTCGTTTGGAAAGAAAAAACTGAAGCGGAAAAAAGGCGAAGCCGAAGCGCCAAAGCCAGTTTACATCAATATTGAACTAATCGGCGGAGGGTACTACGGCGGTATTGATCCGGTGCTGAAAGATTTTATTCACATCAAAACGGATGGACGTTTGATCAAAGAATTTCAAAGTGTTAATCAGGGTTTGCATGTTACAAAGAAGAACATATCCCGGGATGAACTCGAAATGTTTGCCGATTACGTTGTGAAACAAGGTTTTTTCAATTTTAACCGCACCTACGACTGCACGGATCCGGTATGTATGAAACGGAAGGGTGAAAAACCAATACCGGTGCCGCTTCGCCTGTCCATTGCCTACGGGCAGCAAAAAAAAGTGATCACCCTGGCGGTTTGGGGCAAAGATGACTTGGGCATTCAGTACGTTGACTATCCGCCTGCACTTGATAACATTATTGACGCCATTCAGCGAATGGCCAGCAGGCTGGATGATACGGTGGTGAGGAAGTGAGCGTTTTCGAGTGAGTGAAATAAAAAAGCCCGGGGCACTCGCCCCGGGCTTTTATTAATTTTTGATGAAGCGCTCTCGCAGGAGTACTCGTCTCGACTCGGTTTCGACTTTTATGAAATAAACGCCTTCCGGCAGTGTACTGACATTCACGGCATTATTGCTTAAAGTTTGTTGAATCCATGCCCGTCCGTTCAGATCGAAGATAGTGGCAGAAAGACTGTTTTCACCGGCTTCTGGAAGCCTCAGGAATAGTTCCTTGCTGGCAGGGTTGGGGTAGATTTCGGGAGGTCTTCCCCCATTATTAAAATCCATGGAGATGACTTTCGAATATTCGAAATTACCGTCGTAGTCCACTTGCCAGAGGCGGTAGTAGTTCATGCCGGGCAGCGGCTCCCGGTCGGTGAAGTCATATTCCTGCGGCTCGAGGGTGGTGCCATTGCCTTGCACCGTACCGATGGTTTCCCAATTTCGGGAATCGGCGGATCGCTGGATGTCGAAGTGGGAGTTGTTGAGTTCGGAGGCGGTGGACCAGGTGAGGTGTGTTTTGTATTGGTATTTTCGAAGGTCAAATGTTGATAGCTCAACTGGCATTGCAGATTCAACAGTAAAAGAAGCAGTCAGAACTCCTTGTGAGACTGTTTCGCCACATCCTGAATTGCTTGAATTACTACCTGTAGCTTCACAATGTACTTCTAATGTATAATTACCGGATGAAAGGCCTGAAATTAGATTTGTCATACCTGAGGAATTATCCCATTGTTGATTTACACTACAGGCTCCATTGTTTTGATTACCATATCCATTATTGTAATTTAGATTAACACTTCCATTTCCAATTGGTGATCCGCCCAACCTAATAACATAAAAAATTGTACCCCCACAAACATTACTCTGACATGAATTTCTACTCTCTTTAAAAGTTTTAATCTCACCGCCATTAAAAGTTAGGGTGCCAGACGTGTTAAAAGTTCCCAGGTTTGCGCCATTAAAGTCTGGGTTTACAGTTGTTGCAAATAGATCGTAATAAGTTCCGTTTAATATTACATATGATTCGAAAATGCCAAATGAGGCAAATGAATTGATATAAGAAAAGAGTAATAATACAAGGCAAGTTTTTTTCGATACATTTAGTTTCTTCATGGTTTCAAGTTTTTAATTATTGTCAATTTATGTGAATTAATTTGTCTTTGTTATCATTATACTCCATTTAACTTTCGGCCCTTCTGAAAACTTCATGAAGTAGCTTCCCTTAGCCAAATAACCAAGGTTAACTTCATAGGAATTCGGGCCTCTTGAAAAATTGATTTCTTGTATCAAGACTAACCTTCCTGTTGAATCAAAAATAGTTAGGTTGCCATTACCTTCTACCGGAGCATTGAAAATAAGCGTACTGCTTTGATCCGTTGGATTAGGATACAAAAACGGGTTACCCCATACTTCTTCTAATCTTGCACTCCGAGTGGGCGAGTAAACGAAGCTGCCATCGGTATCTATCATCTTTAAACGGTAGTAGTAAACGATGCCGGACCTAACTGTCTGGTCTATGTAAATGTAAGATTCAGTCGAAAGAGGGTTGGCTTTTGATTCGATCCATGCTATTTTATCAAAGTTTTTTCCATCAGTGGAGCGTTGGAGCTCGTAGCCGGCGAAGTTGATTTCGTTGTTGGAGGTCCAATCGAGTTGGATGGTTTTGGATTTGGGGGTGGTTGTGAAGGAGAGGAGTTCGAGGGGGAGGGGACTAGTATTTAAATTTTGAAGGTTATTGGGATTTAATAAAGTAGTTTCATCATCTAAGAAAACCACTGTTGAAGGGGTTCCGGTGGTCTTCCATTGTAGATTTGAATTCCCATTAGGATTCCCGATAGAAAAATTGACCCGGGCAATAAAAGTTTCTGAAGGTGAAGAAGCTATACCGATTCCGTTTCCAATATTGTTTAATACTACATTAAATGAGGCTGTATTCGATGCTGGTGTTGTTAATGTTGGATTACTGTAACTTCCAGAAAGCCCATGCGAGATAAGTGTGGGAGATGAAATATCTGGGCTATAAGTAAAAACAAGGTTGCTGCTACCCAATCCACCGGTTTGATCGAAGGACATAAAGATATCTACGATGTAATTTCCTCCTCCAGAGCTTACTAAATTAAATCTTAAATTATACTGAGATGCTTGACCAAAAAGAGAGCAAATTTGTAGCAAGGAAAAGGACAAGATAAATATGTTTCTATAAGCTGTTATCATATAATTAGGATCATTGTTTAAAGTAGGTGTCTTCAAGGTAACTGAGCAACAATGGAATTATTTATTCGCCAGTATAAATTTCTATCAATTGCATTGACAGTCCCATCCAAATTGAAATCAGCAGTTGCCCCCTGATATGAATAAGGCTGGCCATTTTGCAGACGCCAATGCAGGTTTTGGTCAATAGCATTAATTACCCCATCCTCACTTGCATCTCCCCCCCACATCCCCATGACTCCACTCCCCAAATCCTTCTGAGCATTTGTTCCCCAGGTGGCAATGGTACTGAAATCAGCTACTGTAATAGCATTTCCCAGATTTAACGTATTTGCCGTCATGGCTCCGAGGTGGTTTCTATGACGGATTGCGATGTAGTAGTTGTCGCTGGCAATTCCGTTAAAGAAAACCGGGGAAACGCCATCTGTTTCTACAATGTCACCGTCTCTTTGAAGCAGTGCGCTACGGGTGTGAAGAATGCTTTCCGGTGCGGTTTTGTCACGAAGCTCAATTTTAACCCAGTCAACAATGGCATTATTGCCAGTGACGGTAAGGACGGAAGAAGAAACTATCTCAGTCCCTCCGTATGGTGTTGTTGTTGGGAGGTAGTTACCAGAGCGCAGACCATCCGACATCAAACCGGTGGCTGTGTTGTAGGGGCCTTGCAAAAATGCTTTTGATCTTAATGACAAACCTGCGTGGTTGATAAATGTACCGGTAAAACAGGGGTCAACTTCGGGCATGTATTTTACGGCGTGAGGGATGATAACAGTACCATTGCAGGTAGGTGTTTTTCCTTCTTCCCAGTTTCTGCAATCTGACCAGTCTGATGATCCGCCATTACTGGTCCAAATTGAGACAGTAGTAGCGGAGGGGGAGCTGGCTGTACTGACTGTTGCTGGTGCCGAATAAGTGACTTTCACTAAGCATTTTTGACCGAGAGTTGAGGCAGTGGTATTTCTGACTTTCATTGTAATCCAGCGGGTAGAAGGATTTAGATACGAGCTGTTAAAACTGGCAGTACCGGCATTTGTATGAAGCAGGTTGCCATTTAGATCATACAAGTCAAAAGTCAGGCTGTTACCTGGCGTACCCAACGTTACCGTATAAGAAACGGAAGTATTTGCATTGACATATATTTTCCCGACGACCCGGTCGTTGGGGGAGTTGTCAGGCGTCCTGCCGCCTTGGCCCAGTGATTCGCAGTGGCTGTCACCCAAATCGTTTTCCATCTCCCATTCCTGGGTAGTGAGGATTGGAGGATTAGCCGTGGTCAGGCTCAGTCCTTCCGGGCCCCAAATTGAGTATCCATGATAGTGGGCACCGTGATCGGCATAAGTTGTGGAATAAGTAAAGTCTGGATAGCCAACGGCCCTAGTTTTTATATTTACTCTGTTAGATGTGCCTCCACCCGAAGGACCCAGAACGGTGGTAGTTGTTGTGTAGCCTCCAGAGTAATCCTTCAAGACCGTTCCAATGGGAAAATCAGTATCAATCCAGACGTCCTGGTCTACGTTCCAGCTATCAGTGGCTGCAATGATGGCCTTTCCACTACGCTCAATCACCAGAATGTCGCTATTATTATTACTATTGGTTTTTACATTCCAAAAGGAAGGTATATTACTTGGAACTTTATAAACACCTCCTTTAAAGTTTAAGGCTCTGTGAGCCTGCATAATATTGACGATATCCTGATTTGCAGGCAGGTCGGCCGTACTTGTTGGCAGGTGCGTCCACCGCTTACCAGTATTGGCAATGTTGAGCAGGTCTTCGAAGAAAACCTGTGGGTTTCCATCCATGGCGCACATAACTGCATAGGCTGCTCCCAATCGTGGTTCTGTGATTTCTACGTGAGGTGAGAGTTCATCTCCGGTATTCCATCCGACAATATTGCCGGAGGCGTCAGTTTGTGGGCGATAGGTGTCATGATTATTAACGAATGGGACTGTTCTGTGTATTCTGACTCCAGCGATGTCAATGTAGCGCATGTTTTGTTGTGCGCCGGGGAGGTTTCCCATGCTGAAAGCACCATTTCCATAAATCATCCCTCTTAATCCACCGGAGCTGTGAAAAGCCCTCAGGCTAAAATCGAAAGTTCCTGAGCGGTTATTGACTGCGGCAACCCAGGCATCCAATGCTCCGGCGTCTCCTACCCATTCGCCGACTGCGAACATTTCGTCACCTCCGTTTGCCCAGCCGGCTGTATTTTGTAAATTATAAAGAAAGTCTTCTGAAGCAAAGTTTGGGAAATGCTTCACCGCATCAATTCTGACGCCATCGAACCCCATTTGTTTTTTGTACCAAATCAGCCATTCCCTTGTGTGTTTTCTCATGTAGCCGTTGTTGACCCCAATTCCTCCAGTACCGTACGGCGAATAAGTACTTTGGTTAGGGTTGTAGGTTGCATTACTACTCAGTCCGTATGCACCGTCCCAATAACAGACATCCGGCCCAAATCCTTGCCAGCAGATTGGGTCGGTGTTTGGGTCGCAAAGCCCATTGGAGCAACCGTGGCCGGGATTTGGATGAAAGTTTTGATGATTTTTAGGGAAGCGGCCTTTTCTGGCCAGATAGTCAGAAGCTGATTGATCAGTTGCGGGTGTTTCGTAGCAGGTGTAGCGGAAGTTTTTCCAATTGTCTGTACAGGATGCTTGAGGGGCTGCGGGGTCCTGTCCTCCTCCTCCATTATCACTACCTGCGCCAATAACATGATTAGGAACGATGTCCTGGATGACTTCAATACCGTTAGCATGCATAACTGCAACCATTCTAAGTAATTCATCCTTGGTTCCTACTCGGGTAGATGCATCGGTTTTCTGAAATTTATCTCCCAGGTCGTAGTGGTCGAAGGGTGCATAGCCAACTCCTTTTTCACCAAATTTTTGATTTTTTACCGAAGGTGGTATCCAAATGGCGTCAACGCCCATATCTTTCAACCTTGGAGCAAGTTCAGTTAGATAGGCTGCCCAATTATCAGGAAAGTTATTGTTCTTGTAATCCCACCAGAAACCTTGGAAGACAACTTTCTTGACTTGTGTAGATTGGCCTGAGGCAGTGTAGACGCACAGAATTAAAAGCACAGTTGTCAGCAGGCCGGTAGTCACACCTGATTTGATTTTTTTCAGGTAGAAACGATCAGATAAAGCGTTCTTCATGCAGATGGTGTGTTCAAAGTTTTCTATAAATGGCTGAAAATTTGGTCGTGAATGAGAGGTTAAATGGAGGCAGGTGATGCTGTTAAAGGCGGACAATGTTCTTTTAAAAGAACCTTTTAAGTCATTTAGCAAATTTGGGAAAAATTTTGAGAAAGCAATTGAAAATCATTTTAAAATTTTGCAGAAAAAAAATTGTACAATTTATAGATGTTTCAAAAGTTGAGATATTAAAAATTCCAAAAAAAAACTTAACCAAAATTCAGCGTTTCCAACCCGTAATTTGATTAAAAACGATCAATGGATACTCTTACTCAACTCACCCTTGGCGCCGCTTGCGGCGAAGCCGTGCTTGGTAAAAAAATCGGAAACCGAGCCATGCTCTGGGGAGCCTTCGGCGGCCTGTTGCCCGATTTTGATGTGCTTGCCATGTTTTTTACGGATGAAATTTCAGCACTGGCTTTTCATCGGGGATTCATGCATTCGATCCTGTTTGCTGTGTTGGCAGCATTGGGTTTGGGCTGGCTGACGGAGCGGCTTTACCAGACTGGCTTCTACCAGCGACGACGGTACAAGGCAGGGGTTTCAATTTTTGTCCTTGCCTTTTACGTACTTCTGATGTTGGGCATCCGGATGATTTTCCGATCAGCAGTGGAAACCTGGAGCTGGCTTATTTTGGCGCTACTGGTGGGCGTCGGTTTGGGGTGGTTTCTTTGGTCGGGGTATATTCGGAAGGAGCTGCAACCAGTGGCAGCAAGCAGGCAGGACTGGACCGGGCTGTTTTTTATTTCCATTTTTACGCACCCGGTGCTGGATTGTTTTACGGTGTACGGCACTCAGCTTTTTCAACCATTTTCTGATTACCGGGTGTCGTTCGATAATATTTCCGTGGCCGACCCGGCTTATACTTTACCGCTGATGTTGGGCGTGCTGGTCGCTTCACTTATTTCACGAAAAAGAAAAATTCGCCAGATAGCTAACTGGACGGGTATTGTCCTTAGCTCGGCTTACATGGTATTTACGTTTTATCATAAAACGGAATTTAATGAGATTTTTAAAAAATCATTGGCTGCTGAAGAAATTGAATATCAGCGATTTATGTCTGGGCCGACCATACTTAACAACTTCCTTTGGCTCGGAGTAGCTGAGAGTGACACAGCGTACTACCATGGTTACTACTCTTTTTTTGACGATGAACCGAGGGTGGAAAAATTTAATGTAATTCCTAAAGAGCACGAGCGTATTGAAAGATTTGAAGACAGTCGGGTCATCAGAATTTTGAAATGGTTTTCAAAAGGCTATTTCAATGTGATTGAAAGAAAGGATGGCCGTCTGCAATTCAACGACTTGCGCTATGGCTCCTTCGAGGAAGGTTTCAAGGATGAAAATGACTACATTTTTAAATTTATACTGGAGGAAGAGAATGGAGTACTGACAGCTACTCAGTCGAGAGAGGGGCGTGAAGTCAATAGCGGGGCGCTGAAAAAGTTTTTCGATCGGGTAAGAGGAGTTTCTTCCACTGAGGATAATTCTGGAGGAAATGAGCCGGCGAACAGTCAATAAATTTCACAAAAAAAAGCCGCCCGGAGTTCAAGGCGGCTTTTTTTTGTGAAAACCAAGTTGATTATGCTATGGTTTTTCGTTCGGAGATGAGCAACAGGCCGATGAAAGTAAGGATTCCGTTCAGCGCCAGGTTGAGGAAGCCAAATTCAAAGCCGAGGTATTTTGATGAAAGATCTACGGCTATCCACGTGAGGACGGGTGCTGCGAGACAGACGAAAATGACCCACTTGTCCCTGATTTTAAGATTGGTGATCATGCCGAAGGTGAAAAGCCCCAGGAGCGGCCCGTAAGTGTAACCGGCTGCTTTGAAAAGCTCATTGATGACGGCGTCGTTGTTCAGGGCTTTAAAAATCATGATGGTGACCATCAGCACAAGCGAGAATCCGACATGCACCCAGCGGCGGGCACGGCGTTTTTGATCCTCTGTTTTTTCATCGCTTTCCATATTTAAAAAATCCACGCAAAAAGAGGTGGTAAGAGCTGTAAGGGCTGAGTCGGCACTGGAGTATGCTGCAGCGATAAGCCCGACCATAAAGACAAGGCCAACGGCGGGCGATAGATGATGGAGGGCAATTTCAGGGTAGAGGTAGTCGGATTTTGCCGGCAACTCCATGCCTGTGTGAGCAACGTAGAGGTAGAGCAGCGCCCCCAGCGTAAGGAAGACAAGGTTCGTGAGAAACAGGATAATGGAAAAACTGAACATATTTTTCTGTGCATCCCGGATGTTTGGGCAGGCCAGGTTTTTTTGCATCATGTCCTGGTCGAGGCCTGTCATAACGATGGTGATCAGCGCTCCGCTGAAAAATTGTTTGAAAAAATTATTCGGATCGCCCCACCCTCCTTCAAAAAAGAAAACCTTGGAGTAGTCGCTTTCCCGGACAAGGGACAGCAATCCGCCTGTGTTTTGACCGATTGCTTCACCTATATAATATATGGTAGCAATGACGGCGGTGACGAATAACAGGGTCTGAATGGCATCCGTCCAGATGATTGTCTTGAGGCCACCTTTAAAAGTGTAAACCCAGATGAGGAAAATGGTGACAAAAACGGTGACCCAAAACGGCACATTGAAAGGAGGAACGCCCAAGACAAACTGATCGAGAACCATCGCCACCAGAAAAAGCCGGAAGGAAGAGCCAATGACCCTCGACAGTAGGAAAAATGCTGCGCCTGTTTTATTGGAGTAAAAGCCGAAGCGCTGTCCCAGGTAACTGTAAATGGAAGTGAGGTTCAGGCGATAGTAAAGTGGCATGAGCACGGTGGCGATAAAAAGATAACCCAGCATGTAGCCCAGCACTACCTGAAGGTAAGAGAAATCTTTGTTTAACCCGCCGGCGCCAATGGCCCCGGGGATGGAGATAAACGTCACCCCGGACATCGAAGCGCCCACCATGCCGACAGCTACCAGCCACCAGGGGGCTTTTTTTCCTGCAATGAAAAAATCTTTACTGTCAGCCTTCTTGCTTGTCAAATAGGAAATGCCGATGAGCATTAAAAAGTAAAGCAGAATGGTAATGATGATAGCGACGGGTGTGAGATTGCCTTGCATATTTCAATGTTAAATTAAGGGAGGTGAAGGTAGTTTTTTATTGCCTGCTTGTATCAGGTTCCTCATTGGGCGAGGGGTGATTTTGCGATTTTCTCCAAAGCTGGAACCCAACCACTGCGAAGAGAACGGCCGAGACAATAATAAATGGAAGAGGCATGTCCTCGCCTGAGCCTGTGTTCAACTCACTTAGTTTGTCCTGGTTAAAATAAGCGATTACCACCTGGGCGCCGTTGTTCAGGAAGTGGGCAGCAATGGGAATCCATAGATTTTTAGTCCAGTAAAAAAGCAGTCCTAAAACTAAACCCAAAATAAAAATGGCAAGGAAGCGCTGAATTTGAAAATGAGCCAGACTGAAGAGCAGGGCAGTCAAACCAATACCGAGTGCAGGCCTGCTGCTTAGCCGGATGAGGTGGCGCTGTACGAAACCCCTGAAAACCATTTCTTCACCAATGGCAGGAACAACTGACATGACCAATAAACTGAACATCAACTCCCACGGAGACTGCATGACGAGTAGTCCTTCAACTAGGCCTTCCGTAGCAGCTTCGGTATTTACCAGATCGTTGAGAAAAGGGATTTGTTTCACCACCCATCGGTTTGCACTGAAAGCAACCTGAGCAAGCGGGAAAGCAAAAGTGACGAACAAAACACCAAGAGCAAGGGGACCGGGGTTTGGCTTTTGATCGAGCAGAACAGCTTCAGGCCACCTTTTTTTATAAAAAACCAAACCGGCAATAATAGCCGGCACGAGAAAGGTCATCATGTGGTTCAGCAGTAAGGTGCCTCGCATGAAATTTCGCTCATCCGGCGCACTTTCTTTTCCGAAACTGGAGAAAACCTCCTGAATATCAATTCCTTGAACCTGACATGTAAGTGCAATGATGCCGCTGCCAAGCATCATACACAGGAAAACCAGCCCGCCAAGGGTGAAAAGCGCCATCTTGGGGGGCGGCTCTAAAATCATTCCGGCATCGTCTTCGGTCTCAGGTGTAAGGTCGTTCATGTTATCAGTGTTTTTAATTTTGCGCCAAATATAGTGCTCAGTTGGCAGTTCGCAGGTCCCGGCCGACAGGCGGTCAACCTTCAGGGTTGAAAAATGGCTGAATTATGATGGTTGTTTGTCTCCTGTTAAAAAAAGATCAGGAACTGAGGTACAGACAATTGAGCATTACAAACGGTCAACAGATATGACAAAACTCAGTGTAAACATCAACAAAGTAGCCCTCATTCGCAATGCCAGGGGCGGTAACCTTCCTGACCTTGTACAAGTAGCCATGGATTGTGAAGAGTTTGGCGGGCAGGGAATTACCGTACACCCAAGACCTGACGAGCGGCACATTCGCTATGCAGATATTCCTCAGTTGAAAACGGTGGTAAAAACTGAATTCAACATTGAAGGAAATCCGACACCTGATTTCATCCGACTTGTTTTGGAAAATAAGCCACACCAGGTAACGCTGGTACCGGATGCGCCCGGCGTTTTAACCTCAGATCAGGGCTGGGATACCATCGGGCAGGCTTCTTTTTTAAAAAAAGTAATAGCGGAATTCAAGTCAGCTGGTATCCGGGTATCTATTTTTGTGGATGCGGAGGAGAAATTTGTGGAAGGCGCAAAAAATGTTGGAGCTGACCGAATCGAGTTTTATACCGGTCATTACGCCCATCAATTTTATAAAAACAAGGAAGAGGCGGTGGAATCTCACCATCGCTGTGCCATCCTGGCCAACGAGATAGGCCTGGGTATTAATGCGGGGCACGACCTAAATCTGGATAATTTGCGGTTTTACAAAGAAAATGTACCAGGTCTGCTGGAAGTTTCTATCGGGCATGCACTCATCTGCGATGCGCTGTATTACGGGCTCAACAACACGATCCAAATGTATTTAAGGCAGCTTTCGTAGTCATTATGTTAGGGTTGGAAGGTACTTTTATTTAGATAAAATGAATGATTTTTCCGATTGACGCCGCATTTTATTCCGTTAATCGTTTTTAAGAATGCGTGTTAACTAAAAGTTAAAAGTTGACATGAACAATAGTTACGAAAAATTCTATTTTTGCCGAATCTAATTGTTCACAACCATTTTTTCAATCAAAATTGAATTAGTATGAAAAAACTCTCACTAGTCCTCGTACTAGCGCTGGTTAGCATTTCTACGATGCTCGCACAGCGTACCATTACAGGAACTGTTGTTGATGAAAAGGGTGTTCCCTTAATCGGCGTCAGTATCTTTGCAAGAGGCACCAGTGTCGGTACAGTTACCGACATTGACGGAACTTATTCACTTGCAGTTCCGGAAGGTGCCAACACGTTAGTTTTCAGCTACACAGGTTTTGCCACCCAGGAAGTTACATTAGGCGCTACCAACGTGATTGATCTCACGATGAGGGAAGCGGCTGAGCAACTTACCGAAGTGGTTGTAACCAGCCTCGGTATCAAAAAAGAGAAGCGAGCGCTTGGTTATGCCGTAACCACTATCGATCAGGGGTTGATAGAAAAACGGCCTGAAGCAGACGTAAGCCGGATTCTTCAGGGTAAGGTTCCTGGTGTAAACATTACGTCTACAGGTGGTGTATCGGGAACCGGTACAAACATCATCATCCGGGGTTATTCATCCATCACAGGTAGCAACCAGCCGTTGTTTATTGTGGATGGTGTACCATTCAACTCAAACACAAACCAGCAGACCGGTTTTACATCAGGAGGTCAGACGACTTCTAGCCGTATGTTGGACCTCGACCCGAATAACATCGAGTCGGTGAGCGTGTTGAAAGGTCTTTCCGCAACGGTACTCTATGGCGACCAGGGTCGTAACGGGGTAATCCTGGTAACTACCAAGGGTGGTAGAGGTGGTAAGAAGGCCGCACAAATCAGTGTGACGCAGTCTTATTTCCAAAACACAATTGCTTCATTGCCAGAGTATCAAAACAACTACGGTGGTGGATTCCAGCAATTGACCGGTGATGCTTGGTTCTTCAGTAACTGGGGAGCTAACTTCAAGGATATTAAGCAGGTACCTCACCCGGTTGGTATGTCAGGTTTGGCAAGCATCAGAGAGGCTTTCCCTCAATTTGCGGTGGATCCAACTCAACCATGGGGTCCTTCTTCTGCAGCTGCCAGAGCTAACATCGTTCGTTATGATAATAAGGCTTATCCTACCATCGGTGAATCTTTCTTCAGAACTGGCCAGGTGTTGAACACCTCTGTCCAAATCAATGGAGCTACTGACAGAACCGGTTACAACGTAAGTGTTGGTTACCAGGATGAAGAAGGCTTTACGCCAGGAAACAACCTGAAAAAGTTGAACCTCGGTTTGAACTTCAACACAGCGGTTACAGACAAACTGACGATCAGTTCATCTTTCCAGTATGCCAATACAGACATGACTACACCGCCTCTTAACGCAGGCTTCGGAAGTAACTCTGCAGGAGGTATTCCTTCTGCTTTTGCAAACGTACTTTATACGCCTCGTAACCTGGATCTTGGCAACCTGCCTTTTGAACACCCGGCTGACCGGAGTTCAGTTTATTACAGGGGTGGAAACGACATTACCAACCCGAACTGGTTGGTACGTTACTACTCGAATACCAGCCTTGTAAACAGGATTTTCAACTCAACTCAACTTTCTTACGCTATCAATGAGAACTTTGGCATCACTTACCGTGCAGGTTTGGACACTTACACGGAGGAGCAAGAGATTAAATTGAACAAAGGAGGTGGAGCCAGTACAAGCACACTTGTTAACAGTGGCTATTACAAGAGTACAACCATCCGGAATACGATCTGGAACCACGACGTAAACATCAACTTCAATAAGTACCTGACAGATCAGTTCAAACTGAGCGCCATGGTTGGTAGCAACTTCCGTAATGACCGTTACGACCAGTTCGGTTTGGCAAGTAGCGAACAGTTGGCTTTCGGATTGTTTAACCACTCTAACTTCAAGTCGACCGCATCCAGAGATCCTCTGACTGGCGGCCGGATTAACTACGTTCAGGAAGAAAGAAGAGCAGGTATTTACTCACAGGTGACTTTAGACTACAATGATTACCTGTTCGTGAACTTATTGGCACGTAACGACTGGACTTCTACTGTTGAGGAGAACAACAGACGTATTCTGTATCCTGGTGCAAGTATCTCATTCATCCCAACGACTGCTTTTGATATCAGAGGCGCAACGCTTCAGTACTTGAAGGCGAGATTGGGTTATGGTACTTCTGCAGGTTTCCCTTCACCCTACAACACTCGTAACATTCTGAGCCAGAATGCACGGGGTTGGATCACCGGGGGCGGTACTGTTTTACCAAACCAGTCAATTGCCAACAATTTGGGTAATCCAAACCTGAAGCCTGAGTTGCAGAAAGAAGTTGAGTTTGGTCTTGAGTCAGTCATGTTTGACAATCGCTTCAAGCTCGACGTTTCTGTTTACCAAAGAAATACAGAAGACCTTATCACGAATGCACCGATTGATCCGGCTACTGGCTTTACCAATACCAACATCAACATCGGTAAGATGAGGACTCGTGGTATTGATGTTCAGGCAACTATCACACCTGTTCGTACAGCTTCCGGTATCACCTGGGATGCTACTGCAAACTTTGGCCGCTACCGGTCTATCGTTCAGGAATTGAGTGCCGGATTGGATGAGGTATTGATTGGTGGTTTTACCAACCTTGGTAACTTTGCTATTCCTGGCAAGCCATTCGGTCTTATCAAAGGTGTTGGTATCGAAAGAGATGAAAACGGTAATAAAATCGTGACATCTAATGGTCGTTACCTTGAGGCTTCAGGCAACGTTGAGTTGGGCGATCCGAACCCTGCGTTCACTTCTTCGCTTATCAACAGCGTTAGCTACAAAGGCTTCAACCTTTCATTCATGTTAGAATACCGCCATAAGGGTGTGATCGTAAGTAACACAGTGAAGGGTGTACTCGCAAGAGGTCTGTCTAAAGATACGGATCAGTTGGATCGTGAACTGACGCTCATTCTGCCTGGTGTACAGGCCGACGGAACGCCAAACAACGTTCAGGTGACTGCTGCTAACTATTTCTTCGACAACTACTTCTTCACAGATGAGGCCATTACTTTCGACGCAAGTACTTTCCGTCTGAGAGAGATTTCTCTGTCTTATGCACTTCCTAAGAGCTTAGTAGAAAAATCTCCGTTCAGAGCAGCTTCTTTGACTTTAAGCGCTTCGAACATTTACTTCAGAGCGTTGAATATGCCTAAGTTCGTCAACTTTGATACCGATGTGCTTAGCACAGGCGTAGGCAATACGTTGGGTTTCGATTATCTGACCGGCCCAAGTGCCAGAAGGATAGGAGGAACTTTGAACTTAACTTTCTAACATAAAAATATTTCTATCATGAATAGATTCATTTATAAAATATTGATCGTAATGGGAGTCTTTATGGTGAGCTCCTGCGATCTGGATCTGTTGGACAGCCCGAACGATGTTACATTGCAGAGTGCTGATCCAAACTTTATCCTGACCAGAATCCAAACAGACTTTGCTTCATTTTTTAACAGCAACAGCTCACGGGGAGGCAGGGTAACCAGAATGTTCCATCAGGCAAGCGATACATATGAAATTTCATATGCTCCTGTACAACAGGATGGGGTCTGGAGTAATGTTTATGCTAACATTCTTACGGATATCAAGAGCTTGAAGGCGATTGGAACTGAACGTAACCTGAGACGTCACTTGGGCATCGCTAAAACACTCGAAGCCTATATCTGGATGCAGATGGTTGACATTTTTGGTGATGTTCCATATTCAGAAGCTTTGGATGATTCTAACTTCAATCCCAAGGTTCAAAGTGGTGCTGAGATTTATGATGCAGCTTTAAATCTTTTGATTTCTGCAAGAGACGATTTTAACGCTACCGAATCTGTTGGAACACCTACAGACTTGTTTTATAGCAACAATTACACGAAGTGGCGCAAGCTGATCAATACGCTGGAGCTGAGATATCATCTCAACAGAAGGTTGATTGACAAAGCCGGAGCTACGGCAGGTATTACTAAGCTGGTCAATGACGGCAACTTGCTGGGCGTTGGCGACGACTTTGTGTTTTCTTATTCTAAAAACCTTGCTGATCCGGATACTCGTCATCCTGCCTACGCAGGTCAGTTCCCGGGTGGTGGAGGTGACTACCAGTCAGTTTTCTACATGTGGCACCTCACAGAGGCAAAAGGTTTTGATGATCCTCGTGCATCCTACTATTTCTATCGCCAGGTTGGTGAAAACCCAACTTCTGAAACTGAGGCAAGATGTATTAACGAATTCCCACCAGCCCATTATCCCGTTGATATGGTTTGGTGTATGCCCGGCGACAGAGGCTATTGGGGTAGAGATCACCTCGATCCACAAGGTATTCCGCCAGATGGTTTGAAGCGTACTTTGTGGGGGCTTTTCCCTGCCGGTGGAACTTTCGATAATAACAACCCAACGCCTACGAGCTCAAGCAATGTAGGTAATGGTGGCGCTGGTATCCAGCCTATCATGCTGGCCGCTTATGTTGACTTTATGTTGGCTGAAGCAGCATTGGAACTCGGAACTCCCGGCAATGCAAAGGATTTGATGCTGTCCGGTATTACCAAGCACATTAACTACGTGAGATCATGGTCTTTGGGAACAGCGGAAGCTAGCAAAATACTTGCTTATGTCTCTGATGACGACCATGCTGCCGCTCGTACACTGTATCTGGATAAAGTTGGAGAAGACTATGATAACAGCTCCAACAAAATGCGAATCATTGCTCGTGAATACTGGATTTCTCTGTTTGGTAACGGTGCTGAGTCTTACAACCTCTACCGGAGAACAGGACAACCTGATGGCATGCAGCCTGGCCAGATTCCTGAATTTGGTAAGTTCCCGAGGACGTTCTTCTACCCATCCAACCACGTTGAACGGAACAGCAACGCTGTCCAGAAACCAAATCACGACGTGCAGGTATTCTGGGACAACAACCCTCCGGGCTTCATTGATTAACTATAAAATTCATTTAAAATGAACAAAATAAGAAAATATTTGCTCGCAATGTTGGTAGCGGTATTTGCAGCATCGTCTTGTACAGACTTTGTAGATCCTGCTATCCCATACAATAACTTTGAGACGGGTGTGTATCTGCGTACACTTGAAACAAAGAGTAACACCTTTAATTTCTTCGACCTCAGCAATGCATCTTTTAGTATTGTAGTCGAAGTAGTCGATGAAGAGGGCGGCGCATTGCTCAGAGATGTTGACATCTTTGTGCGCCACCGCAGAGGCCAAACGCTTTCAGACGAGGTTTCTATCCGTAATATTACTGCTGCTAATTTTAATCCGGCTCCTTATCCAAACAGGAACTTCCCGGCAGCTCCGGAAAGAGACTTTCCCTGGACTGAGATCACTGTGACAGCGACTGAAGCACTGTCAAAGCTGGGAATGACGCAAGGTGATGTGAACGGAGGAGATTTCTTTGAATTCAGACTTGAACTCCACGACACGAAAGGCCGCACTTTTAGCAATAGCAACCAATCTGGTGACGTAGCTGGTGGTGCCTTTTATGCTTCCCCATTCTTTTACAGAGTGGCTGTGATTTGCCCAAGCGAACTGCAGGGAACATTTGATGCCACAACTGTTGCTACTGGCCCTTGGGGATGTACCAGTGAATGGACAGGTACTGTTAAGTGGGTTAACTTGGGAGACGGCGTTTACAATATCATTGCTGTAGATGCAAATGGTGTAGACCAGGTTGACTTCTCAATGGGTGCTTACTGGGTTTGTTACGGTCTGACCGCTACACTTCCTGGTGGTGATCTCCGCATTGCTGACGCATGTGGAAAGCTCAGATACACAGGTACAAGCCGCTGGGGTGAGGTTTACAAATTCAATGCCCTTACAGTAGACGGCCAATCGCTCACCATAGATTGGGAGAACGACTACGGAGAAGCTGCTATTACGACGCTTAAGAGAACTGATGGTAAAAACTGGCCAGCATTGGGATTCTAATCCCTCTTCTGAATAGTTTGTTTCAATAAAAAAGCCGCACCGGAAATTTTCTGGTGCGGCTTTTCTGTTTAAAAAAAACCTCAGTCTTTTATCCACTTCAGTGTCATTCGCTCCCCTGCGTCATTCCAAACGTTCAGGAAATAATTTCCTGCAGCCAGGTTGCTGACATTCAATTGAAAATCAGCCATTTCAATTTTACCCGTCAAACAGGTAAGCCCAGCCTGGTTAAAAATTGCGAAATGCGTGAACGTATTGGGTGGAAGTTGAACTTGTAAGCTTGAAGTTGTGGGGTTGGGCGTTGCTTTTATTTCAAGGTTGCGCTTTGTCTCAGCCGTAGCTGTAACGACGACAACGACCACGTCATCATCCACTGAAATATCGCCGTTGGTGGTGCTGCCTTCCTGGATGAAAATTTTCTGATCGGCCGGCAATTGATACAGCCGGTCAATGTGCCCGGTCGGCCAGGTCACCACAACGGAGTCAACCGCCGTCAAGCTTCCCAGTCCGACAATGTCCGTCCCGGAATTTTGCCCCATAAATCCAATGCCGCAATGTTTGTATCGCATCTGGTACGTTCCGCCGGCATACACTTCAATTTTTGCACCGATGGCATCCCTGTTGCTCAGTACGCCCTCCAGGTCAATTTTCAGCCAATGGGAATTTCCGCCGCCATTTCTCCAAAGCTGTGATTTGAAAGGAATGGTATTGATCACCATGATGTCCGGAAAGCCATCCCCGTTGAAATCACCGATGGCGTTGTTGAAACTGCTGACCGTGTCGCCCACGAATCCGGCCGGTGGTTCTGAGAAAGTACCATCTCCCTCATTTTGGTAAAATGCGCTGGAAATCACGCCCGAGCCTACCATCATTCCGCTGACGTAGAGGTCCAGGTCTCCGTCATTGTCAGCATCCAGAAAATTGGAGCCCCAGCCAATGCCGTAAAACCCCGTGCCGGTTTCTTCCGCCACTTCCTCGAAGGTGACCTGCCCCCCGGCGGCGCCTGCTCCCAGGTTGTGCAGGAATTCATTGCCGTTTTCAATATCCGTGATATAAACATCCTGCCAGCCATCATTGTCGTAGTCGCCCACGGCAACACACATGGCATCCATGACCAGATCAGCACCGGCGGCAGTACTCACGTCAGTGAAGGTCCCATCACCGTTGTTGTGCAGCAGCGTATTGCCGGAAAGTTTGTCGTTGGCTGTGTAGATGTCCGGCCATTTGTCATTATTGTAGTCAAAAAAGGCAGAGCAAAACGGAATTTTACCTGCATCGTTGGCACCCGATGCGAGACTTACTTCGGTGAACGTGCCGTCTGCATTGTTCTTAAACAGGCGGTTTTGATTCACGCCGCCGAGTATTCGTTCGCCGTAGTACAGGTCAAGCCAACCGTCCCGGTCAAAATCCCCCCAGCAGGCGCCGAAAGTTATATGGCTGGTCATGGGCAATCCGGAGGTTAAGGTCACATCCATTAAACTAAGATTGCCGTTATTTCGGTAGAGCCGGTTGACGCCGCCAAAAGTGGCCACGTAGAGGTCCTTGTCGCCATCGTTGTCGTAATCCACCCAGAGCACCTGTTTGGCTTGCTCAGTGTGCGGCACCTGGGCGATGAGTTTTTGAAAGTTTTCACCTATATTTTTGTAAAAATGAATCGCTTCACCCTGACCGGTGGCGAGGGTGATGTCGTCGAGCCCGTCGCCGTCAAAATCGCAAAAACTAACACCGCCGCCGGAAGGGCCGATGTAAGTATGATTAATGCCGGTTGTGGCGGCAGTGTTGGTGTAAAAAGTTTGAGCGTGGAAGTGCAGGAATGCCAGGCATCCCCAGCATGTCAGTACAAGTTTTTTCATACAAATAAATTTTTTTAAATAACGGTAAAGCAGTGCTCACTGCTTGTTGTAAACCAGTTGCATTATTTCATGCAGCTGGTAGGGGTCCTTAAAATCAGTTTTTTTCTCCTTCATCAGGCTTTTTGCCTTTTTACTTTTACTTTTAAAATATTTCGAAAACTGCTTTTTGTTTTTCACCAAAGTGAATTTCCCCCGGTTGTAAATGTAGGTTTTCGAGCCTTTAATAAGGATGCTACCCGTTGGTCCTCCGACAATGTTTGCACTGGGGCCGGGTTCTTTTATCCCGGTGTAATGTTGCACCAGAATCATTTCTTCCCCGTCTCCGATTACTTCCATGAAACCGGTGGGCACTTTCCCTTCGATCCGGTAGCGTTGAGCCGGCACAAAAACTTTCGTATGCCCACCCTCTTTTAATTTTACTTGTTGATAGTCAGTGGGGTAGATCAGTTTTTCTTCCCCTTCATACAACACCTCGATGTTGGCGGTGTACAAATTCAGTTTGGCGGCGTTCAAAGACGCTTCAAATTCCTTCGTTTTAATTTCCACCGGCATCCATGTCTCGTAAAGAAACTGAGGCCCGGAAAGCTCGGTGGGCTTGGTTCCTTTCGCGTAAATTTTGCCGTAGTGATTAAAGAATTGTTGCTGCACCATCAATTGCTCCGGAAACTGGCAAACAGCATCGCTCATCAGGAAAAAACAGGCGAGTGACGTGGTAAGGAGAAATTTATTCATGTGCTTAAAATTTTGATTTTGTGTTTTTTACATTGAAAAAGCCATTGGTATTCGATGATTGAAAAAAGTTTAGCCGGGCCTTTAACCGAAGTTGTAAATTTAGGTTTAATCGCCAAAATAAAATCGCTCTTCCGGACATGTTGCAGGCAGGTTGTCAGGAGTTGTACATTCCCGGGTGGTCTTTTAGGCTGCAGGTAAAGGTTTGGTTGACACAAACGCTACGGCTTCCGTTCAGGTGTTGCCGGAGAGGAAGGTTTTTGACTTAGCCGTTTTTTTTCACTGCGTGTGAATGGTGATGATGTATCCGCCGGAAGGCTTTTGTTCGGGTTCGCTTTCTTTTTTCGGGGAGGGTGCGAAATTGTACTGTATCCGGGCAGTTTCAGCCTGCTGTTTCACCTCCTGGAGACGGAAGTGGATTTGAATACTTTTGTGGTACAACACCCGGAGTCCTCTCGGTTTTTCGACTTTAAATTTCAACATTTTTGTCAGCCGCAGGGCTTCCTCGTCGCAGCCGTAGCCCAATCCGGTAATGACTTTGGCGTCCACAACATTTCCCTGATGGTCGATGTCGTATTTTACAAAAACGGTCCCTTCGATGCTGTTTTCAAGCGCTTCGACCGGGTAGCGCAGGTTTTCGCTGACAAATTTTTTTAATGCCTTCGGCCCGCCCTCATACCAGGGCTGTTTGATGAAATGCTTGTCTTTGGCCGATTTATGCATAAATTTTTACTAAAAAAATTAGTGTAGCTCGTTCAGGTACCTCCGCAATTTATCCAATTGCTCATGAGAACCAAGCACGATAAAACTGGAATCTTTCACGAGTATTGTTTCCGGGCCCGGATTGACCGTGTAGCCGCCGTCCGGTTGTTTGAAACCGATGATGTTGGCGCCTGTTTCCCGGCGGATGTGCAGGTCACGAATCGATTTTCCCTTGCAAAAGTCAGGCATGTCTTTGTAACGGATTTCTTCAAATTCTATATCTGACTCCGATTCCCGGGTGATGTAAGAGAAAAACTCTGTGGCTCCCGGTTTGCTGACCAGCGTTGCCATATAAAATCCGCCTATTTGCTCCGGCATAATGACGTGGTTGGCGCCAGCGAGTTGAAGTTTTCGTTGGGAGCGGGGGTTGGAAGCCCGGCTGATGATATTCAGTTTGGGGTTTAACTGCCTGGCTGTCAGTACGATGAAAAGATTCTCCGAGTCGTCGGGGAGTGCTGCAATCAGGGCTTGAGCTTTTTTGATACCAGCCTGTTGTAAAGTCTCGTCATGTGTGGCATCGTCCTCGATGTAGAGCGTTTTATCCTCGCTTTTTTGTATTTCATCAATGACGGAAGGGTCATTTTCAATGATCACAAACGGCGTGTTATGATGGGTGAAATTTTGGGTGATCTCCCGCCCGTAACGCCCGTAGCCACAGATGATGACGTGGTTTTGCAGTTTGTCAATTTTTGTGTTGATCAGGTTGAGGTGCATATTTTTAAAGATTTCACCGTTGATGACGTAATAAGAAAATACAGATAGCGCATAGGCAAATATCCCGAAATTCAGAATGATCAGAAAGGAAGTAAAAAGCTGACCATTGGGGCTGAGCGGTTTGACCTCCGTGTAGCCTACTGTCGAGATCGTGATAACGGTCATGTAAAATGCTTCCCGCAGGGTGTAATCCTCCAACTCCACAAAACCCAGAATTCCTATCAAAAACTCGCCGACAATCAATGCAATAGCGAGTTCATTGCGCAGAAATGACGATGGAATGCTGTAAAGCTGTATTTTTTTTAATAATGAAATGTATAGCTTTTTTTTCAATGGATTCGGTACTCGTAGGTGTTAAAAATTGGCCCGGCGGTAGTTGTTTCGGCGAGATATCCAAAGCCGCCGCCGCCGGGTAGGAGGGTCATTTCAACAGCTTTTTGATGCGGTCGTACTCTGTTTTATTCACGTTTTTCCCTGTACAATTGAGCGATTGGGCTTTGGCCTTGATGTCCTTTACCCGGTTGCCCGGATCGGGATGCGTGCTCAAAAACTCGGGGGGGGTGCCGCCTTTGCCCTGGATTTTTTCAAAAAAACCGGCAGCGCCGCTGGCGTTCAGGTTCGTACCGCAGAGGTAGATGACAGAATGTTCGTCAGCCTGAGATTCGTGCGCCCGGCTGAATTTCAGCGATACAAGGCCCAGTGCAATCTGCTCCATCAGGCCAGGGTCCGTCTTCCCGGTGATGATTTGCCGGAGGGCATCGAGGCCATAAATTTTAGACATCTGCTGCGTGGAATGGCGCAGGGCTGCGTGGGCGATTTCGTGGCCCATAACTCCCGCCAGTTGATCCTCCGTGTCAAGGAATTTAATCAAACCCGTGTATACGTAAAGGTAGCCGCCAGGCACGGCAAAAGCATTCAGTGTTTCGTTGTCGTTGATGATTTTGACCTGCCAGACGAATTCGTTGGCGTGAGCGACTTTACCCGTACGCAAAAGTTGCTGTGTTAAGCCCCGGATGTATTTGTAAACCTCCTCATTTCCCTGCTCCGGCAAGATGGGAAATTGCTTTGTGTCGCTTTCAATTTGTTGGCTGAATTGTTTGCCAAGCGCAATGTCATCCTGTACCGTGAACAGGTTGAACCCACCACCCTTCAGGCCACCGCAGTTCCACGCAGTCAGGGAAACGGTGATGGCGAGCATAAACATGATTTTCTTTGATAGCATAGTTGTCAATTTTTTTTGAGTTAAACGGTCGAACGTTCAAAGCGTTCACGGCCGTAAAGTTGAAAGTTAAGACCTGCGAAACAACGAGTTTTATGTTTTAATTATTCGTTAAAAATGCCAACAAGAGCCAAAGTTAATGCGGCAAAAGCGAAACTAAAACTATGCATGGCCAGTAAACCTCCTGCATTCCGGCATGTTTTCGTGATATTTGCCACCCGTTTTCTTTTGATCAAAAATTTTTTTCCATGAAAAATAGATACACCCTGGCCCTCGCCTGTTTTTTCACGATTTTCACCGTCTTCTCAGCGCTCTCGCAGCGCCCTGAACGGCTGAACTCCGCCGAAATCTACCAGGCCATCGAAAAACTCAACGTCCTCGGCTCGGCCCTCTACGTGGCCGCACATCCCGACGATGAAAATACCCGCCTCATTTCCTGGCTCATCAACGACCAGCACATGAACACGGCCTACCTCTCCCTCACCCGGGGTGACGGCGGCCAAAACCTCATCGGCACCCAGATCGAAGAACTGCTCGGCGTCATCCGCACGCAGGAACTGCTGGCCGCCCGCCGCATCGATGGCGGCAGCCAAATGTTCAGCCGGGCCAATGATTTCGGTTTTTCAAAACACCCCGACGAAACGCTCGAAATCTGGAACAAGGACGAGGTGCTTTCCGACGTTGTTTGGGCCATCCGCAAGTGGCAGCCCGACGTGATCGTCAATCGTTTTGACCACAACTCAGCGGGCAGAACGCACGGCCACCACACTTCGTCGGCCATGCTTTCGTTCGAGGCGTTCGAGATGGCCAACGATAAAAATGTATACCCTGAGCAACTGAAATACGTACAGCCCTGGCAACCGAAACGCTTGTTTTTCAACACTTCCTGGTGGTTTTACGGCAGCCAGGAGGCTTTCGACAAGGCCGACAAATCCCGGATGGCGATGGTGGATGCCGGGACGTATTTCCCACTGAAAGGAAAATCCAACGGTGAAATCGCCGCTGAAAGCCGCTCCATGCACAAGTCGCAGGGTTTCGGCTCCGTAGGCAACCGGGGCGAGCAAATCGAATACCTCGACCTGTTGAAAGGCGACATGCCAGAGGATCCGACCGACCTTTTTGACGGCATCAATACCACCTGGACGCGGGTGAAAGGTGGCGCTCCCATCGGCGAAATCCTCAAAAAGGTGGGAAAAGAATACCGCCACGACAACCCCGCCGCCAGCGTGCCTCAACTCATGAAAGCATACGCCATGATCGAAGCCCTGCCCGATGGCTACTGGAAGCAGGTGAAATCTGCCGAAATCAAAAAAGTAATTGCTGCCTGCATGGGGCTGTTCATCGAGGCCGTGGCAGATGACTTTTCCGCCACGCCGGGCGAGGAGGTGGAATTGACCCTGGAAGCGATCAACCGCTCGAAGGTTGCCTGCGTCCTCCAATCGGTCCGCTACACGCCAATGGGCCAGGATTCGACGCTGAACCTCCGGTTGGAGCGCAACAAAGATTTTAACTGGAAGAAAAAACTGACGCTGCCCGCCAGTCTGCCTTTCACCAATTCTTATTGGTTAAATAAAAACTGGGAACTCGGCATGTACACCGTCGAAGACCAGACGCTGCGGGGACTTCCTGAAACGCCCCGGCAGTTCAAAGTGGAATTTAGTTTTTTGATTGAAAACCAGCCGGTTACGTTCGAGCGGGACGTTGTTTACAAAAAAGATGACGATGTGAAGGGTGAAGTTTACCGCCCCTTCGAAGTGACGCCGCCCGTGTTCGTCAACCTGCAGGACGAGGTGCTGCTGTTCACCAGTTCCCAGGCCCTCCCGGTGAATGTGGTGGTGAAATCCGGTGCTCCGAACACCAGCGGCAAAGTCACGCTGGCCCGTCCGAACGGCTGGCGCATCGAGCCGGAGTTCATCGATTTTAACCTGAAACTGAAGGGCGAGGAGCAGACCGTCACTTTCCAACTTTACCCACCGGACGAGATTACGGAGGGCAAAATTTCACCCATCGCAACTGTCAACGGAGAAGGGTACACCAAGTCAATCGTACTCATCGAGTACGACCACATCCCCACCCAGACTGTGCTGCTGAATGCTGAGGCCAAAGTCGCCCGCATCGACCTGAAAAAAACTGGTAGCCGGGTGGCCTACATCATGGGCGCCGGCGACAAAGTGCCCGAAGCCCTCCGCCAGACCGGCTACACCGTGGATGTACTCGAAGACCGGGACATCAACCTTGAAAATTTGAAAAAATACGACGCCGTCATCCTCGGCATCCGGGCTTACAACACGGTGGAGCGCCTGAAATTTCACCAGCCCAAACTACTCGACTACGTGAAGCAGGGCGGCACCATGATCGTGCAGTACAACACCGGCCATGCGCTGATTTTACCGGCGGAAGAAATTGCTCCCTACAAGCTTAAAATTTCCCGTGAGCGGGTGACCGTGGAGGAGGCTGAAATGCGTTTCCTCGCCCCCGACCACGAGGTGCTGAACTATCCGAATAAAATTACGGCGAAGGATTTCGACGGCTGGGTGCAGGAGCGGGGGCTGTATTTCCCCGGCGAATGGGGCCCGGAGTTTACGCCCATTTTTTCCAGCAACGACCCCGGCGAGCCTGCCCGAGATGGCAGTTTGCTGGTGGCGAAATACGGCGAGGGCTACTACATCTACACGGGCCTGTCGTTTTTCCGGGAATTGCCGTCCGGTGTGCCGGGAGCCTTCCGGTTGTTTGCGAACCTGATTTCGGTGGGCAAGCGAGACAAACGGTGATTTTTTTTGATTTAAGATTCTTCGATTTTTGATACTTGATTTTTGATTGGGGGTGCAAAATCAAAAATCTAAAATCATGTAATCGAAGAATCTTAAATCAAATCAAAGCTTCTTCTGCACTTTCACCATCGTCGTCGAATCCAGCCCGCTTACGACTTCGATCTGGATGCCGTCGGAGAGGCCGAGTTGCACCTGTTTTTTCTGAAACTGCTGCTCGCCGGTCTGCACTTCCACGTAGGTCGTGTCTTTTTCAAAAATGATATCCCGCTCCTTCACGGCCAGCACTTTTTCTTTTTTGTCTAAAATGATGTCCCCGCTGGCGCTGTAGCCGGCCCGGAGGAAAACGTCTTTCGCCGGTTCGATGGCGGCCCGCACCTGGAATTTCACGGTACCTTCCTCCAGGTTGCCTTTCGGGGCAATGTATTCCAGCGTGGCGCCGAATTTCGAACCTTCGATGGCGCCGATGGTGAGTTCGAGCGGCATGCCTTCCCTCAGTTTCCCGACGTCCGACTCGTCCACTTTGCCTTCAAAAATCAGCGAAGTCATGTCGGCGACGATAGCAATGCTGGTGCCTTCGTTGAAATTGTTGCGTTCTATGACGGAGGTGCCTTCCTCCACCGGTACGTCGAGTACCATGCCGTCCACCGTGGAGACGACAATGTTGGCGACCTGCTGGGAGTTTTTGGTGGCGCCTTCCCGCAGCAGTTGCAGGTTGTCGATGGCGGCGTTGAGTTCCTGGCGGCGGATTTCTACCTCGGCCTCGAACTGTTTGAGATTGTTGCCGGAGACGAGTTTCATATTTTCAAATTCCGCTTTCGCAATGTCCAGATCCCGCTTGATCTGCTGGTACTGCTGCTCGGAAATGACACCCTCGCCGAAAAGTTTTTTGTTGCGCTCGTCCTCCTGTTTGGCATTTTCAAAACGGGCACGGGCGGTCTCTACGTCCAGTTTTTTACTAAAAACCTCCTGCTGACGGGCCAGATCCCGCCGGGCCTGCTCGTAGCGGATGCGGGCCAGTTCGACGCTGGACTGGGCGTTGTTGATGTTCACCTGGCTGGGCACGAGTTTGATGCGGGCGATGCGTTCGCCTTTTTTCACCATCTGCCCGGCTTCCACGAACAGTTCGTCCACCACGCCGGACACCTGCGGTTTGATGTTGACTTCCAGCCGGGGTTTGATGGAGCCGGTAGCGACTGTTTTTTTAACAATGTCAGCAATGACGGGCTTCTCCGTCTCGTACACGACGGGGTCTTTTTTACTTTGTTTGTAAAAATAAATGCCGAGCGCTACGGACAAAATGCCGATAACGGCGGCGAGGGTGATGACGCATCCTTTATTCATGTTGGGTGATTTGATTTTTTTAAAATTTACAATTTCATGTGCTACTCATCCCGCAGCGCCTCCACCGGATTAATCCTCGACGCCTGCAACGCCGGCACCAGCCCCGTCAGCGCCCCGGCGATGACAAGGATTAGCACTGCCGCCACACCTACGCCAAGTTTGATTTGCGGATTGAGGAAAAACGGCACATCAGTTCCCGCCGCCACGCTCATCAGGTACACCAGCCCAATGCTCGAAAGCAGGCCCAGGTACCCGGCGATAGTGGTAATGAAAATGGATTCCAGCAAAATCATGCTCACGATGGAGCGGGGCGTAGCGCCCATCGCTTTGCGAATGCCGATTTCCTTCGTCCGGTCTTTCACGATGATGAGCATGATGTTGCCCACGCCGATGACGCCGGCGAACAGGCTGCCGATACCCACGAACCACACCAGCAGTTTGATGCCGGTGAAAAGGCCGTTGAGTTCTTTCACTTCCTGTTCGGTACTGTTGGAACGGACGCCCTGCTCGTCGTCAGGGTGGATTTTGTGGCGTTCTTTCAGGAGGCCGGTAATTTTGTCCTGCACGTCGCTGACCTTGTATTTTTGATCAATCGTACAGACGAACCAGCCGATGAAATTGGGGTTGTTCGTCACTTGCTGGGCGGTGGTCAGGGGCATGAAAATGGTTTTTTCATCTTCCTCGGCATCCTCGCCACGACGGTCGGACTTGAACGTGCCAACGATGAGGTAGTCCACGCCCTGAATTTTGAGGTATTCGCCGATGGGGTTTTCATTTTTTTCAAAAAACGTCTCCACCACCCGCTTTCCGATGACGATGACCTTGCGGCGGTTTTTCATGTCGAGTGGGTTGATGAAACGCCCGTCTGCCAGTTGGAAGGCGTCGATGTGAACGATGTCAGGACTTTCGCCCCGCACATCGAAAGCGGCTTTTTTGTCTTTGTGGATGATCTCGCCGCCGTTCACCCAAAGGCGGGGCGCCATGTACTCGATTTCATTTTCAAAATGCATCACCAATGCCTGAATGTCGTCGTTGTTCAGCCGGGCATTGCGTCCCGGCGGCAGGCCCATGTATGGCAGGGTCGTGCGTTGCGTCCACACATACAGGGCATTGCGGGCATGGCTGCCGAAGAGGCTGAACACGCCGTTCTCCAATCCGGTACCGGCACCCATGAGCACGATGAGCATGAAAATGCCCCACCAGACGCCCAGGGCCGTCAGGAAGGTCCGGAGTTTATTTTTCCGGATGGTGCCGAATATTTCCTGCCATTTGTCGTAGTCGAACATAGCAATGAGTGAATGGTAGAATGAACGAATGATAGAATTATTGGGGCGCAGTTCCTTCGCTACTGTTTTTTCGGGCGGTGGAGACGATCTTTACGATTTCTTCCGCTTCGCTCAATAATCTTTTCAATTCTGTTTTGTCGCATTTGATATTCGAGCCTTCGATGACTTCCAGCCAGTATTGGCTTTCGTCTGATTCTTCTACTGTGATCGAAATTTTTGAAAAAATTCAGCCTTCGATCGGTCCCGGCATGCAGCACGGTAGTTTGCGCCGGTCGAAGTAGCTGCTTTTATTAGTTAAAACGAAATCGTCCTGCATGCCTGAGTCGGAGGAAGGGTATCGCAAAAATGAATGACATCAATGGCAAACTTCTTCGTCCGGGCCTTCATTTTTTCAATAAAATCTGCTTTCTCCTGCTTTGAAAAGTAGCTCATAGTATTTTGATTTTAAGCTTTGAATTGACTGAATAGCCACCCCATTCTATCATTCTCTCATTCCTTCATTCTCTCATTGTCGCATCGCCGTCACCGGGTTCACCCGCACCGCCTGGATCGCCGGGATCAGGCCGGCCAGCGTTCCGCAGACGACGAGAAAAATGAGGGCGGATAAAACACTTGCAAAATCCACTTCAGGGTTGTAGAAATATTCCGTTTCGATTTCATTTTTTTCCATGAAAGTTTGAAGGGCGTAGATGACGCCAAAGCCCGAAAGCAGACCGAGGTATCCAGCCACGCCCGTCAGAAAAATCGCCTCCTGGAGGATCATACTCACGATGCTCCACGGTGTGGCGCCCATGGCTTTGCGGATGCCGATTTCCTTCGTTCGGTCTTTCACGATGATGATCATGATATTGCTCACGCCGACGACCCCGGCAATGATGCTGCCGATGCCGACGAACCAGATGAAAAATTTGATGCCGGTGAAAATCGACTGAAATTGCTGGTACTCCTCGATGTTATTGCTGATGTAGAGCGCCTGCTTGTCGGTGGGTGAAAAATTATGCCGGGCAGAAAACTCCTGCCGAATGTTGTCTTCAATTTTTTTCGATTCGGCCAGCGTAGCGTCGCCGACGGTGATGATGAGTTGGTGGATGCGATCCTGCGTGTCGAAAATGCGCTGGGCAGTGGTGATGGGGATGTAAATTTTGCGCATTTCATTTTCACCGCCCTTGTCCTCGAAGACGCCAACGATGGTGAATTCGGTGCCTTTGATGTTCAGGCGCTGGCCGACCGGGTTGTCATTTTCTTTGAAAAAACTCTCCTTCACCAGCTTGCCGATGGTGCACACTTTCCGGCGCTCGCTGATGTCCGTTTCGTTGATGTAGCGCCCGTTTTTCATCAGCGTATTTTCAATAAAAAGGTGATCGGGATGCACGCTGCGCACGTCGTAGGAAAGGGTTTTGCCCTCGTACTCTACGACCAGTTCGCCGCCCAGGTAGTAGCGTCCGGTGATGTACTCGACGCCTTCCACCCTGTTTTTCAAAACATCGAAATCGCTGTTGTTGAAACGGATCCAACGCCCGGCGGGCAGTCCTTTGTAAGGTTCAGACGTGCGGTCGGGGTACATCCAGATGCTGTTGATGGCATCGTCACCGAAGTTTTTTTCAAAACTGTTTTGCAGTCCGTTGCCCGCCCCCAGCAGGATGACGAGCATGAAAATGCCCCACCACACCGCAAATGCCGTGAGCAGCGTGCGCATCTTGTGCTTCTTCAGCGACTCAAAGATTTCCTGCCATTTGTCGAAGTCAAGCATAACAATGAGTGAATGATGGAATGATTGAATGAGAGAATTTAAACCTGCGGCTAATTCTCCATTTCCAATTATTCAATGAGGCCATCTTTCAGATGGATAATTCTTTTGGTGCGTTCCGCAATGTCGTTTTCGTGGGTGACGATGATGACGGTGATGCCTTCCCGGTTCACCTGTTCGAAAATTTCCATCACTTCGTGAGAGGTTTTGGAGTCGAGGGCGCCGGTGGGTTCATCGGCGAGGATGACTTTGGGCTGGCTGACAAGCGCCCTGGCAATTGCCACCCGCTGCTGCTGTCCGCCGGACATTTGGTTGGGCAGGTGGTAGGCCCAGTCCTTCAGCCCAACCCGGTCAAGGTAGTCGATGGCAAGGTCAATGCGTTTTTTGCGATCCATTTTCTGGTAGTAGAGGGGTAGAGCGACGTTTTCCGCTGCATTTTTAAAAGACAAAAGATTGAAAGATTGAAAGACAAACCCGAGGAAGCTGTTGCGGTATTTGGCGGCCTGCGTTTCGCTGATGTTTTTGATTAAATGGCCGTCAAGCCGGTACTCGCCAACGTCGTATTCGTCAAGGATGCCGAGGATGTTGAGCAGGGTCGATTTGCCGGAGCCGGAGGAACCAATGATGGATACCATTTCGCCCTGTTCGATGGTAAGGTCAATGCCTTTGAGCACTTCCAGGTTGGTGTACTCGGTTCGGTAGGATTTGCGGATGTTCCTGAGTTCGATCATAAGGCCGGGTGAGGATGAAAATTCAATCTTAAACAGTGGCTATTTACTTTTTTCTTTTTCACATAAAGGTAAACTTTGGATAAAATTCCCTGACGGATGGACGAAAGCCTGAACAAAATATTTTTACGGTGTTTAGAAGTAGGATGTTTTCAGGATTTGCTAACCCCTACCAGTCTTGCTTTTTTCTTAAAAGCTAAATCTGATTTTCGCTATCTTTGCGCATCAAAAATTTTAAAAGTTATCATTGATTTTCAAGCCTAATCAAACTTAACCAAATATGTTTTTTGAACTAACAGAAGAACAGCAGGCGGTACAGCAGGCCGCTCGTGATTTTGCTCAAAACGTACTGAAGCCAGGCGTCATCGAGCGTGACCGGGACATGAAATACCCGAAAAATGAAGTCCAGCAAATGAAAGAAATGGGCTTCATGGGTATGATGGTTTCACCGGAATACGGTGGCGGCGGCATGGACACACTGTCTTACGTGCTGGCGATGGAGGAAATTTCAAAAGTTGATTCCTCCTGTTCTGTCATCATGTCAGTAAACAACTCTCTAGTGTGCTGGGGCCTCGAAACCTTTGGCAACGAGGAGCAAAAACAAAAATATCTGACAAAACTGGCCGGCGGAGAATGGATCGGAGCCTTCTGCCTTTCCGAGCCTGAAGCCGGTAGCGATGCCACCAGTCAGCGTACCACAGCCGTTGATATGGGTGACTACTACCTCCTGAACGGTACGAAAAACTGGATCACCAACGGCGGCAGTTCGCAGGTTCACCTCGTGATGGCTCAGACAGACAAAGAAAAAGGTCACCGGGGCATCAACTGTCTTATCGTCGAAACGGACTGGCCCGGCGTGGTCATCGGAGCCAAGGAAGATAAACTTGGCATCCGGGCCTCCGATACACACACGATCATGTACAATGATGTGAAAGTGCCTAAAGCCAACCGGATTGGGGATGACGGCTTCGGATTTAAGTTTGCCATGAAAACCCTGAATGGTGGCCGTATCGGGATTGCGGCGCAGGCATTGGGAATCGCTGGAGGCGCTTACGAATTGGCTTTGGCATACTCGCAAGAGCGGACGGCCTTCGGCAAGCCCATTTCAAAACACCAGGCTATTTCTTTCAAATTGGCTGACATGGCTACGGAGATTGAGGCAGCTAAGCTGATGGTTTACCGGGCTGCCTGGCTGAAAGATCAGGGCATGGATTACTCCACTGCCAGCGCTATGGCCAAGTTATATGCATCTGAAGTTGCCATGCGGCATACGGTAGAGGCGGTTCAGGTACACGGTGGGTATGGTTTTGTGAAAGAGTACCACGTAGAGCGGCTGATGCGGGATGCGAAGATTACGCAGATTTACGAAGGAACCTCTGAGATTCAGCGGATTGTGATATCGAGGAACATTCTGGAGGGGCAGCTTTACCTTCCGATCTGGTCCGAGAAGCCTGCAATGGCTGTTTAAAAAGTTGAATAAAAAGATTTAGCACAAATAGTTTTCAGGCGACAGCTTTCGGGTTGTCGCCTTTTTTCATTCAACTTTGCGAGGTGAATAGTGTTAGGTAGGCGCTTTATTTGCCTTCAATTTATTTAGGTTTTAGCTCTAAAATATTGGAAGGCAAAGATTTGAATGCTCGGTTTTTTATAAAACAGTTTACCACCTTTCTTAAAAATATACTTTGGCAGGTTCGTTTCAAATAGCAAAAGTTTTCGGCATTCCGGTTTTGCTGCATTGGTCGCTCGGGTTCGTTGCGCTCCTCATTCTATACCTTGGTTTTGGTAAAAGCATGAATTTCAATGAATTGCTGTGGGTCACCCTTGCGATGATGGCCCTGTTTCTCAGTATTCTGCTTCATGAATTTGGTCATGCGCTTACTGCGAGGCGTTACGGCGTTCAAACCAAAGATATTGTTTTGTTGCCCATTGGCGGATTGGCCAGGTTGAGCAAGCTCCCCGAAAAGCCAATCCATGAGTTTATTGTGGCCATTGCCGGTCCGTTGGTGAACTTTGCGATAGCAATTTTGCTGTTGCCTTACCTTTACTTTGTTATGGCGCCGGGCATTGAAGGCCGGGAAGCGCCTACGCCCAATGATATTGCCGGCGACTATTTTTACTTCATTCCGTTCGTATTTGCAATGAACATCGGGCTCGGCGTGTTCAACCTCCTTCCTGCATTTCCAATGGATGGCGGTCGTATTCTGCGAGCCTTGCTGGCATCATGGCTGGGTAAGTTGACTGCTACCCGCATAGCGATGATTGTAGGGCAGCTGATTGCAGTCGGGATGGTAATCCTGGGGTTTATGGGCTACAATTATCTGTACATACTCATCGGACTCTTTATATTTTTTTCAGCCTTGCGGGAGTTTCGGTGGGTGAAGTTGGATCATGATCTTTCCCGGCATCGTGTATGGGAAGTCGTCAGGCGAAATTTCTCTGTCTTGCATGTGTCTGATCCGCTTCAGACAGCTTTCGACCTGTTGAGCAGGGGGCCGGAACATCATTTTTTAGTTTTTGACAATCAGGAACAATTGAGCGGTACGATTTCCGGTGAAGTAATTACTCAGATTGCGGAAAGCAGCGGACTATCAGGAGAAGTTGGAGACTATTACCGGCCGGGTATTGCGGCGTTGACTTTGGACAACTCATTGAAGGAGGTCGACGAGGTAATGAGGACCTCTCAAAGCGAAATTTTACCGGTGGTTGAAAACGAAGTGCTGGTGGGAGTAGTGGACAGAGAGGCTGTAGAAAATTTTTTAAAATTCAAGGATAGAAGCGCCTCAAAAACAATCAGGCCTGCATGAAACATCACGCAGGCCTGATAACCTTGCAGGAGGTTACTTCATTTTATTCAATTCCAAGTTTTGCTTTGACAAGTGGCTCGATGTCATCGGAGTCTTGTGCAAAAAGGATTGTGTTAAAAATGCTTGTATCAAAAATCATGGTATAGCCACCTTCTTTTCCGACTTCGTTAATAGCCACCTGAACCTTTTCAAGTATGGGGCCGATCAACTCTTCCCGTTTCAAGTCTACTTTTTCCATGATTTCTTCTTCCAGCTCAGCGAGTTCAGTTTCCTTTTGCTGAAACTCTGCCTGCTTTTTCTGTGCTGTTGCCGGAGGGATGTTTCCCTGGCGGTACTCAAGAACAAATGCATTGAATTCCTCTTCCAGCTTTTTTGCTTTTGATTCTCCAACTGCGACCAGCGAGTCCTGAAATACTTTCAGTTTGGCATCGGCAGCGGCCGTTTCGGGCATTTGAACCAGGAGGTTGCCACTGTTCAGGTGGCCAAACTTCTGTGCGTTCAGGGAAACAGCTGCGATCAGGAGGAAGGATGATAAAATGCTGATTTTCAATAATTTCTTCATTGATTCAATAATTTCTTTTTCAATTTCAGAGGCAAAAGTAGGACTTAGCCTTCTGGTTTTCCAAGTTTTAGGAAAAGATTAAAATAAAGAGCCTTCGGTTGTATTGGTATTCAGGTGTCCTTGTTGGTAGAGTAGGAAAGTACTGGATGTGCATATTAAAGTTAATTTTTTTTAAATATCGGGGCATTAATTTTATTAAATAATCAAAAAAAAGTGGGTTTTGAAATGGTTTTTCTGCCAATGACAGTGTGTATTTGAAGATTTTAAAATTCAGCATAAAATTTCACATCTTAATTTAAATATATTTACCAAAAAGTCTTTTTTGTTGATATTTTGATAAAAATAAATCTTTTTTAATAAAAAATTTGCATAAAAAGATTGATTGCCTTTAAATTTGCATCATCAATTAAACGAAATAATAAAGATTATTTCTTCAACAATGTGAGATGATGAAACAGGCAGCCATGCCCCCTTGTCTCGGGGGTGGGGATTGCGGAATAAATTCACCTGACTGTAAGGTAAAGAACTAACCGCCCCGTGGAGGTTCGAATCCTCCTCTCACAGCCTAAGCAACGAGAGAATGATATAATTCTAAATGAGAGAATGAACGCTATTCACTCATTCTAACATTCTCTCATTCATTCATTGAAATTGTGAGATGATGAAACAGGCAGCCATGCCCTCTTGTCTCGGGGGTGGGGAGTCTGGGATAAACGCAGCATAGAGCCGACTATACCATGTGTAAGGCCGACCAGGGTTGACCACTAATCCTGCCCGATCTGAATCGTTCAGGCGGGCTTTGTGCTGAGGCTAACCGCCCCGTGGAGGTTCGAATCCTCCTCTCACAGCAAAAGGCGCACGGACCGAATTCCGTAGCGCCTTTTTTTATTGCTTTTAAACTTCAGCCAACCAATTTGTGTTTTTCTCCCACCTTTGAAGGGTAAATATTTGATTTTACTGACTTAAGAACAGTTTAAGGCAGTTTTTTCCGTGTTCGTTTCTCATTAATACTCTTATCTTTGCGCCCCTATGAAAAAAAGGTTCGTTTTTGCATATTTCCTGGCAGTATTTGCCATTTTGTCTACTGGATGCAAGTCGGAATTTGAAAAAATCCGTGCCAGTGGCAATACAGATTTGATTTACAAAAAGGCATTTGAATACTACGAGCAGGGAGAGTTTTTGAGAGCTCAGACGCTGTTTGAGTTGATCATTCCGGCATACCGGGGCAAGCCGGAACTGGAAAAGGTTTACTACACTTATTCCTACACGTACTACAAGTTGGGGAAGTACATTCTGGCAAGTTATTATTTCAAAAACTTTTCATCCACCTTCCCGACCAGTAATCTGAAGGAAGATGCCGATTTCATGGCGGCATATTCGAATTATCAAATGTCTCCAACTTTCAGGCTGGAACAGACTTACAGCTACAAGGCGATCGAGGAGTTTCAGACGTTCGTCAATACTTATCCGAACAGTGAAAGAGTTAAAGAATGCAATCGCCTCATTGATGAGATGCGATTAAAACTGGAAAAGAAGACACTGGAAGAAGCAAAACTCTACTTCGATCTTCGTCAATACCAGGCAGCAATGGTGACATTTGAAAACCTGCTGAAGGATTTTCCGGAGACCAGCAATGCTGAGCAGGTACGCTACCAAATGGCCAAAGCGGCTTTCCTGATGGCGGAAAACAGTATTTTCGACAAGCAGGAAGAACGCTACCGGCAAACCGTTACGTACGCTGAAGATTTTTTAGAAAAATTCAAGGGTAGCCCGAATTACAAGGAGGTGCA
The DNA here is from genome assembly GCA_030147525.1 of Bacteroidota bacterium. Lineage (GTDB taxonomy): Bacteria > Bacteroidota > Bacteroidia > Chitinophagales > Saprospiraceae > UBA6168. The sequence goes on along the minus strand of JASBVF010000043.1, from coordinate 26,380 downwards.
ATCCATTCATAAAGATTCAATCAAGAAATTAAAATCATTGACTAATGGCAGATATCAAAACCAAAGCGCAGGGGCTGGACGCTAACGTAAAAGCCCGGGACATTGCCCAAATGGTGGGTCCAACCGGCAATATTTACGAAACGCTGGCTATCATTTCCAAACGCTCCAAGCAGTTGGCAATAGACCTGAAGCACGAGTTGCACAACAAACTGGAAGAGTTTGCTGTCAATACGGATACCATCGAAGAAGTTACCGAAAATAAGGAGCAAATCGAAATCTCCAAGTTTTACGAAAGACTTCCTAATCCGACCCTGATCGCTACGGAGGAATTTCTCAACGGTGAAGTTCATTACCACTACAACGACAAACGCCGCAAGCGGCAGTGAAAGAAGTAGGCGGGTAGGCAAGCAGGCCGGTAGGCGAGTAGCCCATCGCCACTCGCCTACCGGCCTGCTTGCCTACTCTCCAAATGGTAAATGGTTGGCAAAAAAATTATACTCGCCATTTCAGGCAGCATCGCAGCTTACAAGGCTGCATTTCTGGTCAGACTGCTGGTAAAAGCAGGCGCCGAGGTACAGGTGCTGATGACCCGGGCAGCCACAGAATTTATTACACCTCTCACTCTTTCCACGTTATCAAAAAGGCCGGTTTTTACGAAAGTTATTGCTGAAGAAGAGTGGAATAACCATGTTCACCTTGGCCTGTGGGCCGATGCAATGATCGTTGCCCCTGCAACCGCAAACACGTTGGCCAAAATGGCCAATGGAATTTGTGACAACATTCTTTCCGCCGTTTACCTTTCGGCTCGATGCCCCGTTTTTTTTGCGCCGGCTATGGATCTTGACATGTGGCGCCATCCTGCAGTTGTAGAAAATGTGAAACGGCTGCAATCATTCGGAAATCATTTCATTCCCGTCGGTCATGGCGAACTGGCAAGCGGTCTCGTAGGGGAAGGGCGCATGGCTGAACCGGAGGAGATTGTCGCATTTCTGGAGCAGTTTTTTCTGGAAAAAAAGGATTTTTCAGGAAAAAAAGTCCTCATCACGGCCGGGCCAACCTACGAGCCGATCGATCCGGTTCGCTTCATTGGCAATCGTTCGTCGGGGAAAATGGGGCTTGCTATCGCTGAGGTTTTTGCAGAACGTGGTGCTCAGGTTTCTTTGATTCTGGGCCCATCGAGGTTGAATACTGACCATCCGGGCATCGAAACCATCCGGGTGGAAACGGCGCAGCAGATGTACGATGCGGCTGCCAGCCGGTTTGAAACATCAGACATCGCCGTGTTGGCGGCGGCAGTTGCTGACTACCGGCCGGGCGAAATTGCGGAGCAAAAAATCAAAAAATCAGGTGAAGGCATGACCCTCGATCTGGTCAGAACAACGGATATCGCTGCTTCGCTGGGCAAGGTCAAACGTTCGGATCAAATCATTGTCGGATTTGCACTTGAAACCAGTAACGAGGTTTCGAATGCGCAGGAAAAACTCAAAAAGAAAAATTTTGATTTTATCGTTCTGAATTCCCTGAATGACCAGGGAGCCGGGTTTAATTTTGATACGAATAAAATTACGATCCTTCATCGGGGCAATAAGCGGAAGGATTTTGAGTTAAAATCGAAGGCCGGTGTAGCGGAAGATATCGTGAACGAGATTTCGGCTATTTGTCAATAAAAATTTTAGCATGAAAAAGTGGTTCGTACTTACCATTCTATGTTTTTTTATCGGAACGACCCAGGCGCAGGAGCTTCGGGTAAATGTGACTATCAATACTCCAAAACTTCAAACTGCTGACCCCAAGGTTTTTGAAACCCTTAAAACCTCAGTTGAGGAATTTATGAATAACCAGAAATGGACGACTGATGTCTTCGAACAGGAAGAACGCATCAAAATGGACATCGTTATCACCATTTCGAAAGAACTTTCTGCCAATACTTTTGAGGCGGAGCTGTCTTTTCAGTCCATTCGTCCTGTATATAACAGCACCTACGAAACGCCGATGTTCAAGCATCAGGACAAAAGCGTGGTGTTTACTTACGAACAGTTCCAGCCGCTCGAATTCAGCCAGACCACTTACCTGAACAACTTGACCTCGGTGCTGGGTTACTACGCCTACATTGTAATTGGTATGGATTACGATTCTTTTTCGCCATTTGGTGGAGAGCCTTACTTTCAGGCAGCACAGGATATTGTAAACCGGATACCGCCGAATGTGGCGTCGAGTGTTCCTGGCTGGCGGTCCGTGGAAAATAATCGCAACCGTTACTGGTTGATTGAAAATTTACTTTCTCCGAGGGTACGGCCGTTCCGGCAGGCGGTTTATGATTATCACCGTCAAGGGCTCGACATGATGTATCAGGATGTGGCTGTTGGCAGGGCTGTGATGACGCAGGCCGTCGAAAAACTGGGCGATGTCAATCGAAGCTATCCGAACTCCATGATTCTTCAGGTCTTTGCCAATACTAAATCAGATGAAATCATCGAAATTTACAAAGGTGCAGGCCAGCAGGAAAAAACTGCGGTGACGCAAACCATGGAAAGAGTGGACCCGCCGAGAGCATCGGAATACCGGTCAGGTATCGGGAAATAAAATCAGAACTCCAGACCCTAAAATTTTCAAGAAAATATCCGGATGGCCGCCTTCGAGTGGCCATTTTTTGTTTACAAAATAAAGCTCAGCTCAAAATTGCCTGATATATGAAAGTTGAAAAAATGAAATCCGCACTGCTGCTTGTCGCAGGGTTGCCGGCTTCAGGTAAGACTTGGTTCGCTCGTGCGCTGTCGGAAAAACTGGGTGCCTGCCACATCAACAGCGATGCTACCCGAACGGACCTGGGGCTTCGGGGTGAGTATGACACGGCATCCAAACAACGAGTGTACGATGCCATGCTGAGGCAGGCGAAAGCCGCCCTGGAAGACGGAGCGTTCGTGATCGTAGATTCAACTTTTTTCAAACAATCGCTCAGGCAACCGTGGGAAGATTTGGCAGAAAAATGTGGCGTGCCCTGCCATTTTATCGAAATGAAAATCCCGGAATCCGCCTCTTTCCGGCGCCTGCAAAAAAAACGGGAAGACAGCGAAGCCACCACGGAGGTGTATCTGAAGCTCAAAGCTGAGTGGGAAAACATCGAAAAACCTCACCTCACACTCGATTCGAACGAACTTTCACTGGATGAAATGGTGCGCCTGGCGGTGAAATATTTAACCGAAAATTCATGACCCAACAGCAAATTGAAACATTAGCCAACGAAGGTATTTTTCCCGATGGTAGTATCTGCGAAGAGCTCATCGAGACACACGCTTCGTGGGTCATTTTGACTGAAAAATTTGCTTTCAAAATCAAAAAACCGGTAAAATTCAGCTTTCTCGACTTCTCCACACTGGCTTTGCGCCAGCACGCCTGTGAGGAGGAAGTCCGCCTCAACCGCCGCCTGACGGACATTTATCTTGGTACGGTTCCCATTGTTTTTGGCGGTAAAAATTGTGGCATCGGCATACCGGGCGAAACGGTCGATTTTGCTGTGCAAATGCAGCGTGTGGACCATCAACGCCAGATGGATTTGCTGTTGGAAAAAGATCTCGTCAAGGACTCCGACATCGAGGCGATTGCGGAACAGTTGGCTGTTTTTCATCAAAATGCCAGGGTGATGAATGAGCCGTTCGACGAAGCGGCAGCGATGGAGGATTTTGCTGACCTGGCCTCGGTTTCAAAAGTTTTAACCGAAAATGTGGATGAAGATTTTGAAGCCTGGATCGACGGTTGGATTGAGTTGGCGGGTGCCGTTTTGCAAAAACTGGCCTGGAGGTTTGAGGAAAGGGTACAGGAAGATTTTGTCCGGGACGGCCACGGCGACCTGCACTCCCGCAATATTTTTTTACTGGAAAAACCAGTCATCTTCGACTGCATCGAGTTCAACGAGCGCTTCCGGGTGAACGATGTGCTCAGCGAACTGGCCTTCCTGGCCATGGACCTCAAACGCTTTGGCCGCAAGGACTTCAAAGGAATTTTGATTAAAAAATACAGCGAAACCTACCCCTGCTTCCGCCTCCCGGAGGACAGGGTGATTTTCCAGTATTTTCTGCTCTACCGGGCTACCGTGCGGCTGAAAGTGGCCGGGCTGCAACTGGGGGAGGAACTCGCAGAACCCACGGCAGATATTGAAGCCCTTAAGGCAGAAGTCCGGACGCTGGCCAATTTGTGCCGGAATTATGCCTGGAAATTGAAGGCAATGAGTGAAATTTGAGTTTTTCACCGACAAAATTTCCTTCGCAAAATGAAAAGCCTCTGTCATTGCCTGCTCGCCTTGTTTTTTCTAACAGCTTGTGAATCAGCTAAAAAAACTACTTCCACCCGGCCTCCCAACGTCATTTTTATCCTTGCCGACGACCTGGGCTATGGCGAACTTGGCAGCTACGGTCAGCAAATTATTCAAACACCCAACCTCGATCGTATGGCGGCGGAGGGAAAGCGTTTCACCCGAAGCTACTCCGGCAGCACGGTCTGCGCCCCGTCCCGTTGCGCTTTTTTAACAGGCAAACACATGGGCCATGCTTACGTCCGGGACAACTACGAAATGGGTGGCTGGACGGACGAGGAGGAAGGCGGCCAACTCCCGCTCGACACCGCCGAAACGACCATCGCCGAACTGCTCCGGAGCCAGGGTTACGCCACTGCCTGCATCGGCAAGTGGGGGCTTGGCATGGCGGACTCCACGGGCAATCCGAACCTTCACGGCTTCGATTATTTTTACGGCTACCTCGACCAGAAGCAGGCGCACAACTACTACCCCACTCACCTCTGGGAAAACGGCCGTTGGGACACCCTTGCAAATGCCTATTTCTCGCCTCACCAACGGCTGCCGGAAGCGGCTGACACTGCGAGTGCCAGGACGTATCTGCCTTTCAAAGGAAGTGACTACGCCGCTGAAAGTATGCGGCAAAAAGTGATTAGCTTCATCCGGGAGAAAAAAGACGGGCCATTTTTTCTGTACTATGCTTCGCCCATCCCGCACCTGGCCTTGCAGGTGCCGGATGAAGAACTGGCGCCTTACGCCCACCTCGATACCGTGCCTTACCCTGGTGGTCGAGGCTACCTTCCGCATCAAAAACCGAGGGCGGCCTACGCTGCGATGATTTCCCGCCTCGATTCCGACGTCGGTTTGATCATGGATTTACTGAAAGAATTAGGGCTGGAGGAAAACACGCTTGTGATTTTCACCAGTGACAACGGTGCAACGATTCCGGGACTTGGCGGCGTTGACACGGATTTTTTTAATAGCCACGGCGGGCTAAGAGGTTGTAAAACAAATCTTTACGAAGGCGGTATCCGGGTGCCTGCGATCGCCCGTTGGAAGGGAAAAATTGCCGAAGGCACCGTGAGTGACCATCTTACGGCGATGTGGGATTACTTTCCTACGATTTGCGAGGTGTCGGGCATTTCTGCAAAGGCTGACATTGATGGCATTTCCCTGCTGCCGGTGCTGACGGGAGAAGGGACGCAGCAGCAACATGAAAATTTGTACTGGGAATTTCACAGTGGCGGTTCGTCGCAGGCGGCGATTTGGGGAAAATGGAAGGCGCTGCGGCTCAATTTGCGAGAAAACCCTGATGCGCCCATCGAGCTGTACGATCTTGAAAATGACCCGGCTGAAAGCAAAAACGTCGCAGCCAGGAACCCTGAGGTCGTTGCCAAAATGCAACAGATTTTGACAGAGAGCAGAACCGCATCGCCTGTGGAGAAATGGAATTTTTAAAAAACAAGTCCGTCCGTCACCACGGTTTTACCTCGTAGGGGTACCGGATCTGGTACTCCCGTTTCACCATGGTGATTACTTTTTCCCGAAGCTCTTCCAGGTTTTCCCGCTCGAGGGCTGAAATGAAAATATTGTCGTACTCGAACTGATTTTTAAGATTTTGCTGTAGCTCACGCTCGATTTCCTGCTTGGTTTCAGCGTCGAGGAGCTTGTCGAAATTCAGCTCCCGGTAGGCATCTATTTTGTTGAAAACCAGGAGTGTAGGCTTGTTGCGGGCGCCGAGTTCTTCCAGCGTTTCATTGACGGTGTTCACATGATCTTCGAAGTGCGGATGGCCGATGTCCACCACGTGGAGCAGGATGTCGCTCTCCCGGACTTCGTCGAGGGTTGATTTAAAACTTTCGACGAGGTGGTGGGGCAATTTGCGAATGAACCCTACCGTATCGGAGAGGAGGAACGGTACATTTTCGTAAACGACTTTCCGAACGGTCGTGTCGAGTGTGGCGAAGAGCTTGTTTTCGGCAAAAACTTCCGATTTGCTGAGCACGTTCATCAGCGTGGATTTGCCGACGTTGGTGTAGCCGACGAGCGCTACCCGGATGAGTTCGCCCCGGTTTTTTCGCTGCGTTACGGCTTGGCGATCTATTTTTTCAAGCTGTTTTTTTAGCAAAGAGATTTTGTCCCGTACGATCCGGCGATCCGTCTCGATTTCCTTTTCACCCGGTCCCCGCATCCCGATACCACCTCGTTGGCGCTCAAGGTGCGTCCACAAACCCCGGAGACGGGGGAGGAGGTACTGTAATTGCGCCAGTTCGACCTGCGTTTTGGCCTGTGCTGTCTGCGCCCTGCGGGCGAAGATGTCGAGGATGAGCGAGCTTCGGTCCACAATTTTGACTTTCAGCTCTGTTTCCAAAGCAGAAACCTGCTTGCCGGAGAGGTCATCGTCAAAAATGACCATGTTGACGTCTTCGTGGTCATCAACATATTTTTTGATTTCCTCCAGTTTACCTTTTCCGATGAAAGTCCGGGGGTGCGGATTGGGGAGTTTCTGAATGTACCGGCGGTCGGTTTTCGCTCCGGCGGTGAGGGCCAGAAATTCGAGTTCGTTGAGGTATTCGTTGACCTGTTCTTCTGTTTGCATGCCGTAGACGACACCCACCAGAACAGCGTGTTCCTCTCGCTTCAGTCCTTTATTTTGTTGTGTGCTTAAATTCCACTCTTTACTCATAGTTCTTGATGGTTTGGAGGTTTAAGGGTTTTGAGGTTTAAGGGTTTTTGAGGTATTTGGTTTTTTGAGCAATGCCCAGAACCTCAAAACCTCAAAAACCCTAAACCTCAAAACCTCAAAAACCCTACTTACTTCCGACCCAATCCTGCGGATTGAGCCTGGTTTTTTCTTTCCAGATTTCAAAATGCACCTCCGAAGTATTGGTTTTCCGGTCGGTGCTCACGGTGCCGATGCTTTGGCGAACGGCTACTTTCTCGCCATTTTTCACGATGACTTCTTCCAGGTTGGAATACACCGTGTAGTACTCGCCGTGTTTGATGATGACCATGTAATCATAGCCGGGAATGAACTGTGTCCCCACCACGGTGCCTTCAAAAACAGCCCGAACGGGCGCCCCTTCATCCGTGCGAATATCGATGCCATTGTTCACGATTTCTACCGATTGAATGGTAGGATGCTGCTGACGGCCAAAGTAACCGGTGATGACGCCGTTTTTTACCGGCCAGGGTAGTTTTCCACGGTTATTTTGAAATTCTTTTGATGAAACGGCAAAGTCCGGTGTTGCTGAAGGACTGACGTTTGTTTTACCTGCCACGGCTGAACGCTCTTCCCGTTTGACACGTTCCATCTCTGCTTTGATAATATTTTCAATGGCGGAGTTGAGTTTGGCGGCAGCGGTACGCTTTTTCTCCAGGTCACGGGCCAGCCGGGCTTCATCGCCTTTGAGCTCTTCGAGCAATCTGTTTTTTGCTGACATTTCGAGGCCGAGCATTTCGGATTGGCGGCTTTCCGAATCGAGTAATCTTTCCTTTTCGGTTTTGCGATCTTCCAGCATTCTGATTTTGTCGAGCAGCGTTTGTTGTGTTTCCAGAATCAGCCGGGTCTGTTTTTGGCGGTACCGATCGTACTGGCGCAGATACTGCCAGCGGCGGAAGGCGTCATTGAAGTTTTTTGCTGAAAACAAAAAAAGCCAGTCGCTACGGCTCAGTCGCTGGCGGTAGGCGTGCCGGGCCATTTTTGCGTACTCGTTCTTCAGCCGGTCGATATCATCCGTCAGGGCAATGATGACATCGGTGGTACGCTGCATATTTTCCAGCAGATACTGTACTTCGGCCCTGAGGGTTTCGATCAGCTGCTGGCGCTTGTTGATTTGCTTTTGAAGTGTAACGTAGCGGGAGAGGGTGGCTTCCTTGTTTTCGGTGGTTTTTCTGAGCATGCTGGAGGTCATTTCAATTTCCCTCAGCAGCTTTTTTCGCTTGTCTTCGAGTTCTTTTCTGCTTTGCTGCGCGAAAGCAGAAATGCTGCAAACCAGAATAATCAATACAAGAACGGCTGGCAGACAGCTTGTGCCTTTGAAGAATTGCCATTTAGTCCACTCGCTCATATCTGTCCGGTATTTCGAAGTCCAGGTTTTGCGGGATGTTGATTTCAACTTTGGTAAATTCAATTTCAACATTCATTTTCCCCAAGCCGGAGCTATTCAAATTAAGGCTACGAAAATATGAAAAATTCTGCTTGCCCTCCAAAGTCTGGTAATTTGTTGAAACAACTGACATGTTTCGCTGATTTCTGAAATCATCAACAAAAAATTCCCGCAGCAGCATTTTTGCTCCGTCCAGCCGGTATTTTGCCAGCAGGTGGTCATTTTTTTGTGTCAAAACGTAGTAATTCGAATCTACACCAGCTTCCGTTTGACTACTGAAAAAAACCGGGTTGCCCAACAGTAATGCCTGCAAACCCTGAAATCCGACGGGCAGGTTGTACTCCCGTTGGACAGCAGCAAACGGCTTGACCGAGTACTCCCGATTGAGCCGGTCGAGGATGTAGACGGAGTCGGGAGTGATGAGTGCCCTGGCGCCTTCGAGGCTGAATTTTTTAAAAACAACCCAGATAGCGCTGTCCTTGCGAATGCGGATGACGGTCGTGAAAGTTTCCCGCCCGTATTCATCCGAGTAGGCGACTTTGGCCCTGGCGCCCAGCCAGTCGGCTTTCACCTGGTTGTCGATCAGGTGCTTCATGAGCACTTTTTCGCTCTTGGGTTTCAATTCTCCACTCGCCGTGCGGCGCAGACTCTTGCAGGCCGGTGCAGCGAGAATGGTCAAAAAAAGAAAGATGGTTGCGTACTTCAATGCCGGATGATTTTTTCAAAAATAACAGCCAAAAAATTTTGGCGACCCAAAAGAAACGCAAAAGTAGCAGTTTTAGATGTGCGTTACTTTTTCAAAAACGCCAGTGTTTTTTGCATATCGTCATGCAACACCCGGTCAGGCCCCAGCGCAGGCACCGCTTTTCGGTACTCTTCGAGCATGGTTTCCATTTGTGGCGACGTGCGGGCAGGCCTCCTGAATTCCATCGCCTGAGCTGCCGTCATCCATTCGATGGCCAGCACCCGCTCCACATTTTCTACGACCCGGTAAGCCTTCGTGGCAGCATTGGCGCCCATGCTTACGTGGTCTTCTTGCCCATTGGAAGAGACGATGGTGTCCACGGAGGCAGGCGTACAAAGTTGCTTGTTTTGGCTAACGATGCTGGCGGCTGTGTACTGCGGAATCATCAGGCCGGAGTGCAGCCCGCCCCGGTTCGTCAGGAAGGCTGGCAAGCCCCGCTGCCCGGAAATGAGCTGATAGGTGCGCCGTTCGGAAATACTGCCTAACTCGGCCAGCGCAATGGCGAGGTAGTCGAGCGGGAGTGCCAACGGCTGCGCATGAAAATTCCCACCGGAGAGGATGGCGTCGTCGTCTGGGAAGATGGTGGGGTTGTCTGTGACGGAATTGATTTCTGTTAAAAAAATCCGTTCAACATGGGCGATGGCGTCGTAGCTGGCTCCGTGCACCTGCGGCACGCACCGGAAGGCGTAGGGATCCTGCACGCTTATTTTTTCACGGACTGCTATTTCGCTGTTTTTCAACAGGTTACGGATCTTTTCGGCTACCTTCAACTGTCCTTCGTGCGGCCTGATTTTATGTAAAAGTTCGTTGAAAGGCGACGGCCGGCAGTCGAACGCATCGAGTGAAAGTGCGGCACAGCGGTTGGCGAGGTCGAAAAGCCGCCTTGCTTCCAGCAGGCACCAAACGCCGTAGGCCTGGCAAAACTGGGTGCCGTTGAGCAGGGCCAGTCCTTCCTTCGCTTTCAGGCGAATGGGTTGCCAGCCGAATTTTTCGAGCGCAGCGGAGGCGGGCATTCGCTCGCCGTTCAGGCGTACCTCTCCAAGCCCTTCGAGCGGCAGACTCAGGTGCGCCAATGGCGCAAGGTCGCCGGAGGCTCCCAGCGAGCCCTGCTGAAATATGACCGGCAAAACATCGTGGTTGTAAAAATCAATCAGCCGCTGAATCGTTGCCAGTTGTACCCCGGAGTAGCCGAGTGAAAGTCCCTGAATTTTTAACAAAAGCATCAGGCGCACTACGTCGGCAGGCACCTCGTCACCCATGCCGCAGGCGTGGGATTTGATGAGGTTGAGTTGAAGTTCTTCCAGTTCGTGTTTCCCGATCTGGACGTTGCAAAGCGACCCGAAGCCGGTGTTAATGCCGTAAAATGTATCGTCGGAGTTGATGATTTTATCTTCCAGATATTGGCGGCAGTGCCGGATGCGTTGAGCGCTTTCGTCGGAAAGGCTGATTTTACTACCATCACGAAGCACTCCGGCAACTTGTTCCAGGGTGAGCAGGTTAGGGCTGATATGATGCATTTCGTCAGATGTTTTTCGTTAAAACTTGTTCGTTTTCGGCGGACATTGGTTTCAACTAAATGGTTTTATTTGCGTTTGCTTGAAAAATCTGCAAAGGTAAAAAAGCTTTTGGCCGTTAGATATTGACATTTGCTCAATACTTCACGCCAAACAGCTAAAAGTAACGCATACGTGGAACTTAACTACAAAGAATTCGGACAAGGCGACCCCGTCATCATTCTTCACGGCCTTTTCGGCACCCTCGATAATTGGCAGACCATTGCCCGGCAACTATCGGATGAATATTCGGTGTACATCCTTGATCAGCGAAATCATGGCCGCTCGCCTCACACTGACGTTCACGACTATCACAGCATGGCGGAAGACCTCCGTGAATTCATGGAAAGTCACTGGATGTACGATGGCGCCCACATCATCGGCCATTCGATGGGAGGGAAAACGGTCATGCAGTTTGCCCTTGAGCACCCCGATCTGGTGAAAAAGCTGGTGGTGGTAGACATTGCACCGAAAGCTTACCCTGGAAACCACTACGAAATTTTTGATGCCCTGCTCTCCATGAATCTGAGTGAAATCGAAAGCCGCACCGAGGCAGATGAACTCCTCGCTCAACGCATCGAAGAGGAGGACGTACGCTTGTTTTTGATGAAAAATCTAACCCGCAGGAAAGAAGGCGGGTACGAGTTCAAAATGAACCTGCCGGTGTTGCGGAAGCATTACGGCGACGTACTTGCGGCGGTGGAGGGTGAGCATCCGTTCGAAGGGCCTTCCCTGTTCATCCGGGGTGGCCGCTCGATGCACATCGTTGACGGGGATGAGGTTTTGATCAAAAAGTTATTTCCCGCAGCCACCATCGAGACGATTGAAAAGGCCGGGCACTGGGTTCATGCGGATGCGCCGGTGCATTTGTTGAAGCTGATTCAGGGTTTTTTGAAATAAAACCCCCTCATTCCCAACCCAAGAGCGCCCCACCTGTTAATTAACCTGTCTTTCACTGAGTCATTTTAGTAAAACCAAAGCTTTACCTTTGCACCTGTTTTAATTTCACCGCATGAATTCAGCCGCTAAACAAAACGTTGACTATAAAATTCTCATCAGGGTAATCGCTCAGGCAAAGCCTTACAGTGCAGTGCTGTCACTGGCAGCCGTGCTGGCGGTAGTGCTGGCGCCGGTAGCTATCTTTCGGCCCTATCTCGTGCAGGTAATGGTGGATGAGTACATCTTCAAGTTTGACATTCCCGGGCTGACAACAATGGCGCTGTTGTTCATCGGAGCATTGGTTTTGGAAAGTGTACTGCGGTATTTTTTCATGTATTCTTCCAACTGGGTCGGGCAGGCTGTCGTGCGAGATTTGCGGGTAAAAATTTTCAACCATATCACCTCGCTCAGGTTGTCGTACTTCGACCGCACGCCCATCGGCATCTCCACCACCCGTACCATCAGCGATATTGAAAACATCAACCAGGTTTTTTCGCAGGGCATCATTACCATCATTGCCGATTTTCTAACGGTATTTGTGGTGCTGGGCGTCATGTTTTGGGTGAGTTGGAAGCTGACGCTGGTTTGCCTTGTCACCATGCCATTTCTGATCGCTGCCACTTACATTTTTAAGGAGAGCATCAAAACTTCGTTCCAACAGGTGCGGGCGCAGATTGCGAAGATGAACGCATTCCTCCAGGAGCGGCTCACCGGCATGCGTATCGTGCAGATCTTCAATGCCGAAGAGCAGGAGATGAAGAAATTCAAAAAAATTAACCGGGAGTATACCCAGGCTAATATCGACTCCATCCTTGCATACTCCATTTTTTATCCTGTTGTTGAAATCATTTCCGCAGCTACGTTAGGCCTGATGGTTTGGTACGGCGCCAGGGCAAGCCTTGGCAATGAGGTGACGCTGGGGGCATTGGTCGCTTTCCCGCTGTACCTGAATATGCTTTTCCGTCCCATCCGGATGCTGGCTGATAAGTTCAACACTCTGCAAATGGGCCTCGTGGCAGCCGAGCGGGTTTTTAACCTGATCGACCGGCAGGACCACATCAAAAACGAGGGTGAAATTTCGCCGGAAAAATTTAATGGCGAGGTGGCTTTCAAGAACGTCTGGTTCGCTTACAATGGCCTGGACTGGGTGCTGAAGGATATCAGTTTTGAAATTGAAAAAGGTGAAACGCTGGCACTCGTCGGCAGTACCGGTTCCGGTAAAACCTCCATTATCAGCATTCTCAACCGCCTGTACGATATTCAGAAAGGCGCCATCGAAATCGATGGGGTGGATGTAAGAGAGTACGAACTGAGTGCTTACCGCAGTCGCATGGCGGTGGTCTTGCAGGACGTATTCCTGTTTTCCGGTACGGTACTCGAAAATATTACGCTGCGCAACGATCATATTTCAAAAGAGCAGGTCATCGAAGCATCGAAGATGATCGGGGCGCATGAGTTTATTGAAAAACTACCCGGCGGCTACGATTATCAGGTGATGGAACGGGGAGCGACCCTGAGCATGGGGCAACGGCAGTTGATCTCCTTCGTCAGGGCGCTGGTTTTTGATCCGGACATCCTCATTCTGGACGAGGCCACTTCTTCCATTGACCCCGAATCAGAATCCGTCATCCAGCATGCCATCGAAACGCTCATTGCGAAGCGAACTTCCATCATCATCGCCCACCGGCTGTCCACCATCCGCCATGCCGATAAAATATTGGTGATGGACAAAGGTCTGGTGAAAGAATACGGCACCCACGAGGAACTGCTGCAGATTGAAGACGGCAAGTACCGGGAACTGTACGAAATGCAATTCCTGCAGGTGGGAGTGGCTTAAATCAAGGCTACATATTGTGAAAATTCTTACCTTTCGCAAAAATTTCCAATGAAGCCACCCATGATTTTATTTGTGGAAGATGAGCCGAAAGTTGCCGCTTCCGTAAAGCAAGGCCTCGAAGAAAATGGCTTTGAGGTAGATCTTGCACCTGACGGAGCCGTTGGGTCCTACCTGGCCAGCAGCAAAAAATACGATCTTATTTTGTTGGATGTCAACCTTCCGCATGTCAGTGGTTATGAGGTTTGCCGCAGCATTCGGGCGAAAGACCCTTCCGTGCCTGTGATCATGCTAACGGCTATGCAAGCCATTGAGAATAAAATTTCCGGGTTTGATGCCGGGGCTGATGATTACATCGTGAAGCCTTTCGATTTCAGGGAGCTGCTGGCACGGGTCAAGGTTTTTTTAAAAAGAAGCACTGGGGGCGGGGAACAACTGGAAGATGTCATCCTCCGGGTTGCCGATCTGGAGTTGAACCTTGCTGAAAAAAGTGTAACCCGCCAGGGTATGCCTATCACCCTGACCGCTAAGGAATTTGCCTTGCTGGAGTTTTTGATGCACCGTAAAGGCCGGGTCGTCAGCCGGGCCGATATCAGCGAACATGTCTGGGATGTAAATTTTGACACCGGCACCAACGTCGTGGATGTTTATATCAATTTTTTGAGGAAAAAAATTGATAAGAATTTTGAGCCCAAGCTTATCCACACCAAGCCCGGGTTAGGATATTACTTAAAAGAACTATGATTTTAAAAGAAGCAAACAAACTGCCGGGTGAATGAGAAGCAACATGACTATTTCTCATTCACCCGGCTGTCTGGTCACCGGTTTCCAATGAATATCCTTACCAAACTCACCCTCCGGTTTTCCGTCATTGTTGCATCAATCCTGGTGCTTTTTTCCATTACAGTTTACACATTGTCAAGTACTTACCGGCAGGAAGAGTTTTATGACCGTCTTGAAAACAGGGCATTGACAACGGCCCGGCTGTTGCTCAAGGTGGAGGAAGTAGACAAATACCTGTTGCGGATTATCGATAAAAACTCGATGCCGGCACTGCCTCAGGAGGAAATTCTGGTTTTTGACAGGGACGATATTCTCGCTTACAGCAGTGTGGACCAGCCCACCCAAAGCTATTCACCCGGCTTGCTGGAACGAGTCCGGACAGAGAAAAATGTGAGGTTAACCTTCGGGGATTTTGAACAGGTGGCGGTGCTTTATGTCGAGGGGGATGAGGAGGTTGTCTCCATTGCTTCTGCTTACGATCGTTATGGGCGGAACAAACTCCGTAACCTCGGAACCATCCTGATTTCAGGACTGGTGGTCGGTATTATCATTATTGTTTTGACCGGTCGCTGGTTTGCGGCGCAGGTGCTGTTGCCGCTGGCTAAAATGAATACCCAGGTTTCCAAAATCACCGCCGGCAACCTTGCTCAGCGAATTGATGAAGGGAATCGAAAAGATGAGATTGCCCGGCTGGCAATGAATTTCAACAGAATGCTGCAACGTCTGGAGACGGCTTTTGAAATGCAGCAAAGCTTTGTATCAAATGCTTCACATGAGCTGCGTACTCCGCTGGCGGTCATGCGTAGCCAGCTTCAGGTTACTCTGGAGAAAGAGCGGTCAGGAGAGGAATACCGGCAAGTGCTCGCTTCCCTGCTGGACGATACGAATTCATTTGCTGAACTGACGAATGGGTTGCTGACGCTGGCCCAGTCCGGCATCGAAAATCAACGATTTCATTTTTCGGCGTTGCGGGTGGATGAGGTATTGTTCATGGCGCAGGAGGAACTTGCGAGGCAAAAACCTCATTACCATTTTCAGTTTGATTACGATACCCTGCCCGAAAATGAAAGTGCGCTGATGATCAAAGGCAATGACCAGTTATTAGCCATTGCTTTCACCAACTTCATGGATAATGCCTGTAAGTTTTCGTCTGATCACACGGTCCACATTGCGCTTTCATCAAAAGAAAAAAGTATTGAAATTCGGTTCAATGACAAGGGTGCCGGCATCCCGGAAGCCGAATTGAAAAAAATATTCTCACCGTTTTACCGTGCTGCCAACGCCCAGAACATCGCCAAAGGGCATGGCATCGGCCTATCACTTTGTAAGAAGATCATTGAGCTTCACGGAGGCACCATCAGCATCCAGTCTCAGCTTGGAAAAGGTAGTCAGTTTGACGTAGTCCTGCCGCTCGAAAGCCTCTCGAAATGAGGCTTGATGAGATATGATTTCTTTTAATTTCTTTTTAATTCACCTTTAATCGGGCTTTAAATGCCTTACCCCCACCTTTGTATCATCAAGAAATTAATCACCCCCTGTAAAGCGTCAGTTTTCAATAGATAGTTTGTTAGTGAATTTTATGTTTTTGTATTCCCGATACCGATTGACTTCAGCCTGGTTTTTCGTCTTTGCGCTCCTCAAGGGTAGTTTCCTGGAAGAAGGGATGAAAAGCTCCCCTTGAGGAGTGCCAAAGATGAAAAAGCCCTACCTCGAAAGACCTCAGAATAAACCAAGGTATTTGCAATTGAAGGTTTGAATTCAGGAACTGATTACACGATGAGAATGACTCCCATGAATATTCAGCAGCTGCTTAGCAGCTTTAATGATAAAAGTATTAGTCGGTTTGTTTCTATACTCTCTTTCAGTTTAAAGATTTTAAGACCAAACAACTGTCTGCTTTTTACTCCCTCCGTATGGGCAGGCAGTTGCTCTTTTTTTCAGCTAAAAACACAACAGTATTTTCATATTGAAAAACAAAAACTCCTCCCAGGCACTCCCCGCCAGATAGAAAATAGCTCAAGAATCATATCGCATAAAAGAAGTACAAATTTGTTCGGCAAATATCAGGGTATCTGCCCCGCAAAAGTGCGGGGCAGTTTTTTTTTAAATCATGCGAGGGCGAACGTTAGGCCGCCCGTGAACATAGATTCCCATTCATCATTATCAAAAACCTTTTACTTGTATGAAGAGAACCATTCTACGCTTTGTAATGGCTATGGCTTCTTTGATGCCGCTGGTTGCCTTTTCGAACGGCAGTCCGGTAACCTCTGACACTTTAACGGTAAGTGTCGACGGCGTGAAGGATGCAACTTGTTTTGGAAGCAATGACGGTGAAATCCTCATCGCTGTTCAGGGCACTCCGCCATTTATTTTTCAGTGGAGCAACGGCGGTACCACTCAGAATTTATCCAATCTCCAGGCTGGCATTTACGATGTTGTGGTTGAAGATTCCACCGGAGCACAAATTGCCCTGGAAGGAATTGAGATCAAGCAACCTGAGGCATTGAACCTTGCCATGAGCACCGCTATTTATCCGGATTGTAACGGCCTTCCCGGTGCGCTGACAGTAGAAGTGTCCGGAGGAACTCCGGGCTATGCTTACGCCTGGGGTACAGGTGCTACGGAAAGTACGATTGAAAACCTTGTTGCCGGGGATTATGACCTGACGGTAACTGACGCCAACGGGTGTTCTGAAGCATTGACCATCCCTTTGTATCCGCAAATGCCTGCAATTTCCCTTGCGAGCAGTGGTAACATCACTTGCGTGCAATCCTTCGTTGTGCTGGATGGATCTGCCTCCGCCTTCGGAAACAATTTCGCCTTTTTCTGGACGGCTTACAATGGCGGCAATTTTGCATCCTCTACCGATTCGCTCATCACAACAGCGGATGCTTCAGGAACCTACACACTCGAAATTTCGGACCTGCTGAACGGCTGTGTTTCAACAACAACGGTTGAAATCATCGTCGATACGCTCAGTCCGGCCGCAGATGCTGGCCAGGATGTCACATTGGCTTGTACGAATTCAGAAACTGATTTAAACGGAACGGCTTCGAACGGCGCCAATTTCACCTTCCTCTGGACGGCTGACAATGGCGGCCATATTGTTGCTGGTGAAACGACTGCAACGCCAACGGTACACCACGCAGGTACTTTCACTTTTACAGTTACTAACCTCGATAACGGTTGCGTTGCGACGGATACCATCCAGGTTTTTGGAACCAGCGAACCACCCGTTGCCCAAGTAACCGGTGGCGCACTCACCTGCCTGATTTCCGAAGTGCAACTGACAGCTGAGGCTGACACCACGGATAAAGTTTTTAACTGGACCGGACCAAACGGTTTTGCCTCAGATGAGTTGAACCCCTTTGCTACTTCGGATGGAGAATATATTTTTACCATCACGGATACGCTGACAACCTGCGTAAGCCATGTCCATACTGAAATCCTCGATAACACCGGAGAGCCTGCACTTTCTGTCACCGGCGGCACGATTACTTGTGCTGCGCAAACGGTTGGTCTGGAAACGATGACCTCTTCTCCCGATGCCATTTTTGACTGGACGGGGCCGAACGGCTTTACCTCCATCGAACAAAATCCGGAAGTCGCCGAGGCTGGCGATTACCTCGTCGTATTGACGGATACGCTGACCGGCTGCTCAGCGAGCGCAACCGTACTGGTCGAGTCAAATATTGCAGTGCCGGTTGCTGATGCAGGTGCTGGCAGCGAACTGACCTGCGCTGCTCCTGCCATTTTGCTGGACGCCACCAGCTCTTCTCAGGGCGCAAATTTCACTTACGCATGGACAACTGCCAACGGCAACATTCTTGCCGGAGCGGAAACGCTTACACCGGAAGTTAATGCTGCCGGTACTTACACGCTTACCGTTACCGACACACTCAACGGTTGCTTCGCAACGGCTGAAGTTATCGTTGTTTCCAATATCGTTACTCCGGCTGTGGAGGCGTTTGGCGGAACTGTTACCTGTTTCGAACCGGAGCTCCAATTGCTCGGTGTATTCGACACGCTGGGTGTGACATTTGGCTGGACAGGCCCGAACGGATTTGCCTCGTCGGAACAAAACCCGATGGTTACAGTAGCAGGTGAATACCATCTGACCGTGACCGATGCCCTTACCGGTTGTACCGGCTCGGCTATTGCGATCCTTGAAAAAGACGGCATTGATCCGGAACTGACGACCACCGGCGGTACAATTAATTGCAACAACGCTACTGTTCAACTGACAGTTGAAGCGCAGATTGGCGGCATCGTATGGTCGTGGGCCGGTAGCAACGGATTTGAATCCCTGGAGCAAAACCCCCAAGTTAATGAGCCGGGCATGTACACCGTGCTGGCCATCGATACGGTATTCGGTTGCATCGCTATTGACTCTGTTTTGGTTGAAATTGACACCCTCTCGCCGGTGGCGGATGCCGGGCAGGGCTTGAGCTTCAACTGCCATATTTCAAATGCGTACCTTGACGGATCTGCTTCTTCGCAGGGCGCAAATTTCGCCTACATCTGGACTACCGTTGACGGAAATATTGCCGAAGGCGAAACCACCCTCACCCCGTTCGTGGATGTGCCTGGCACCTATACCTTGACGGTAAGCAACACCGTCAGCGGCTGCCAGACTGTGAGCGAAGTGATTGTTTCGCAAATAGCACCCGTAACGGCTGCAGCCAGCTCCGAGAATGTGGCTTGTTTTAACACGGCTACAGGCTCCGCAACAGTGATTCCCGGCGGTGGCGATAGCAATTTTACATACGCCTGGTCAAGCGGCAGCCTTCAGGCGACAGCTACCGGCCTCGTTGCCGGAAATTACACTGTGACGGTGACTGACGGCCAGGGTTGCACAGCCACGAGCAGCGTTACCCTGAGCCAACCGACAGTGTTGAAAGCTCACGCAACCGGCACCGGCCAAAGCCTTGCCGGCGTTGAAGACGGCGTTGTGACAGCTTCGCCAACCGGAGGTACTGCTCCTTTTTCATACGAATGGAGCAATGGAGGTACGGAACAAACACTCACCGACCTTGCCCCCGGCGCCTACACTGTGACCGTTACCGACATCAACGGTTGTACGGCGATTGAAACCGCTAACGTCAACGAATTCCCCTGCGTGCTGACGGCTTCAATTGAAGGTACGGATGCCAGCTGTTTTGGTACGCTGACAGGCGCTGCTGAAGTGGTTCTGCAAAACGAAGTTGAACCTGTTGGCTTTGCCTGGTCGAATGGTGGCAGTTTGAGTACAGAAACCGGACTCGCTGCCGGTATCTACAACGTGACCATTACCGACGGAACCAACTGCTCCAACACGCTGACAGTAGTGATCAGCCAACCGGTTGAAATTACTGTTTCAGAATTGTACCACGTCGATGTTACCTGCCCTGATGAGACTATCGGATTTGTCATCGTAGGTGTGAATGGCGGTGTGCAGCCTTACCAGTTTGACTGGTCGACCGGCAGCGCTACCAACATTGCCAACGGCCTTGGCGTGGGTGCATACAACCTGGCCGTGACGGACGGCACCGGTTGCGTTCAAAATTACACGACCAACATCATCACCAACGATGCGATTCTTCCGGTGGTGAAAACTCAGCCAGCGATCGTTTACCTCGATGAAAATGGCATTGCCACCATCACTGCTGAACAGTTCGACGCTGGAAGCACCGACAACTGCGGTATCGCTTCGATAACTATCGATACCGAAACTTTGGACTGTACCCAACTGGGCGATCAAACCGTGACCATCACAGTAACAGATTTGAATGGGAACGAGAGCACGGGGACGGCAACCGTCACCGTAGCTGACGACCGGGCGCCCGTGCTCACTTGTCCGGACAACCTCATGGTGAGTGCCTGCAACGCAAGTGTGACGTTTGAGATGCCTGAAATTACTGACAACTGTTCCATCGATATGGCTCAACTGGAACTGACGGCAGGCCTTCCTTCCGGTTCAGTTTTCCCGCTGGGCGTTACGGTGCAAACCTTCGTTTACACAGATGCATCAGGTAACTCCGGTGAGTGCAGCTTTGAAATCAACCTGGTCGAACAACTCGATGCTTCGTTCACACGTAGCAACTCAAGCTGTGAAAGCCTTTGCGATGGCAGCATCAGCCTGACACTTGCCGGCGGCGTACAGCCTTACAACATTGTCTGGAGCAATGGTGAAACGAGCGAGACGGTTACCGGCCTCTGCGCAGGAACTTATTCTGCCATCATCACGGATGCCGGCGGTTGTGAAACGACCGTAGATGTTGAAATCACTGAACCTGAACAACTCGCAGTCACTGTTTTGAACATTGAAAATCCAGTTTGCGCAAGCGACCTGGCTGGTTCCATCACGGCAGAAGTGACCGGAGGTACAGCCCCTTACAGCTTCGCCTGGTCAAATGGTGAAACCGGTAACAGCATTACAAGCATCACTGCGGGCACGTATGAACTAACCGGTACGGACGCCAACGGTTGCTCACAAACACTCACTATCGAAGTAGCAGCAACGGATAGCGAAGCTCCCGTTCTGGCGCTTCAGGATTTGACGGTCAGCCTCGGAGCTAACGGCACTGTCACGCTCGACCCGGCACTCTTCGACGCAGGTAGTACCGACAACTGTGGCATTGCCAGTTTGACCGCTACACCGGCCAGCTTCGGCTGCAACGACCTCGGCGACCAGCAGGTTACACTGACCGCTACTGACAACAACGGCAACTCCGTTTCAGCAACAGTAACCGTCACCATCGTTGACAACGTTGCTCCGTCATTGACTTGCCCGGCCAACATTGTTGCAGGTTTCTGCAATCCGACGGTCGTTTTCGTTGCGCCGCAGGTACAAGACAACTGCAGCATCAATCCAGCTAACCTCCAACTGACGGCAGGATTGCCTTCCGGTTCAATCTTCCCGGCCGGTGTAACTATGCAGACTTACAGCTACACGGATGCCTCCGGCAATACAGGAACCTGCTCTTTCACAGTTTCTGTGTTTGGCGCTGCTACCGTCGAGGCGACGACAACCAGCATCACCTGTGCCAACGAGTGTGATGGCGCCATTGCGCTGAACTTTACCGGCGGCGCTGCTCCTTATAATCTGATCTGGAGTAACGGCCAAACCGGCACAACAGCTACCGGCCTTTGCGCAGGAACTTACAGCGCTACCATCACTGACGCTGCAGGATGTCTGCAATCGTTCACGACTTCGCTCATGGCGCCTTCGGTGCTGAACCTCATGGTTGATCAGGTGGTCAACGACCTGGGTGGTGCGGGCCTTGGCTCAATCCAGATCAGTGTATCAGGTGGTACGGCCCCGTACAGCTACGTTTGGACCCGCAACGGTCAGCCTTTTGCAACGATTGAAGATATTACCAACCTTCAGGCAGGGCAGTACACGGTAGCGGTAACGGATGCGAATGGTTGCGACCTTTCCAGCATGACCATCGTTGTGGAGAACATCACGAGCACGAACGAAGCTGCATGGAGCGAAGGCCTGAGCCTGACGCCAAACCCTGCTGCTGACTGGGTGCGCCTGACGGTTGACAATCCGCTGGCAGAAGCGCTGGAAGTTCAACTCTTCGATGCGACCGGCAAACTGGCCCGTCAATTCATCCTTGCGAAAGGGGAAAATGGAAAGGTGCTGGATTTAACAGCATTACAAACTGGAATCTATTCGGTACAGCTGCGTTCCGCAGGAAGTTTTGCAGTACGCCGCCTGGTGATTACCAGATAAAAATACACGGTAAAAAGTTTAGAATCTGATTGAGTCCCGTTGCGTTTGCAGCGGGGCTTTTTTTATTAAAAACGATCACAACGCCTGCCGGACGTAGTACATCTCCAGCATACCCTTGTTTTTTACGGACAATCGCCCGCGGGGCTGGCACTCGAAACTGTATTTCACCAAACCAAAAGTCGTTTCAGAAATATTTACCCGGCCGGCTTCGCATTGTTCCTCCATGCGGGCGGCGAGGTTCACGGTATCCCCCCAAATGTCGTAGGCAAATTTTTTAAAACCTACTACCCCGGCGACTACGGGGCCGGTGTGAATACCGATGCGAGCCTCGAAGTAGGGCAGGCCGAGGCGAATTTTTTCTTTTTTGTGATCTTCCAGAAACTCCTGCATTTCCAGAGCCGCCTGAACAATATTTTTCGGGATGGTTTTGTGATTTACCAGTCCGCTGGCGCAGAGGTAGGCATCTCCGATGGTTTTGATTTTTTCGATATCGGGGTATTGTGAAATGATGTGATCGAAGGCCCGGAAGCAGTCGTTGAGTTCGTTTACGAGTTGTTGTGGGGTGAGGCGTTCTGCAATTTGGGTGAAATTTTTAAAATCAGTGAACAGCACCGTGGCTTCCGGAAACTGGCGGGCTGTGGCAGCACCTTTTTCCTTCAGTTCTTTTGCCACTTCGAGCGGCATGATGTTATGAAGCAATTCGTCAGATCGCTGGCGTTCTTCTTCGATGATTTTGTTTTGCCTGGATAGCTGGGTAGTCGATTTTTTCTTCGATAAAAACCGGAGGTAAAACATAAAGGCAAGCAGGATGGTGAAAACGGAAGCTACGCCCAGCAGGTAGATGAGGTAGCGGCCCTGTTCTTTTTCCAGTTCTGAGTTTTGGAGAGCCATTTCTTTTTGCACGATGGTCAGGGAGTCGATGGCTTTTTTTGCTTCCAGAGAGTCGATCAGGCGGCGGCTTTCCGAGACGAAAAGCCTGGCCCGGGCTGTTTCGGCGGACATGTTTTTGATTTCGACTTCCTTTTTTGAAATTTCTTCCTCCACCATTTGCTTTTCCTGTTCAAGGACCTGCTGCCGCTCGGTGAGGATGGTTTTGTCTTGCCGTAGGTCGTCCCGTTCGCTGGCGATGCGCTGTTTGTCTCGGGAAAGGCCGCTGATTTCCGCTTCCAGTCTTCTTTTTTCTTCTTCAAGTTGGCGTTTTTCCCTTTCGAGTTGGTTTTTCTGGATTTCGTACTGTGCCTGCATCTGGCTGATGCCCTGGCCGCCTTTGTTACTGAAGTATTCAAAAGCTTCCTGAACGACCTGAAGCGCTTTGCGGTTGTCCCGGTTTTTGACAGCGAGGCGGCTGCGTTGGTCTACGGTTTTGATGATGAGGTCGGCGTCGTTGGCCTCCATGGCAAACTTAACGGCGCTGCGCAGCCAGACGTCCTCGTTGCGGTCATCTCTCTGGCGGTCGTAGCCTCTGGAGGTAAGGTAGGCAGCTTCGGCAGCCATGCCATTGTTTCTGAGGTCAACTGCCAGCTGGTGAGCTGTTTTACCATAATCAACGGCTTTTCGGGCGTCGTTTTTCAGCCAGGTTTCGGCCAGTTGGTAGTTGAGCATCATTTTTTCCTTGCTGCTGCTGGCTTCCCGGAGCTGTTTTTCCAGGTCATCGGCAGACTGGCCCGGCAGAATTCTGGTCAGGAGCAAAAAAAGCAAGAGTAAGCTAATTCTCATGTTGCGCTTGGATTTATAAATTTTAATTCAGTGAGCGGGGCAGGTGAAAAGGATTTAAAAGGAATCTCAGAATGAACTGGTTTTTGAATATGAGCAAAAGTATGACACAGGGTAATAAAGGTCATTGTTAAAAAAGTAAATTCTGTTTCGCTGTTTTTTGAAGAGAAAAATATTTCCGGAATTCCCAAAATTTAATAAGTTCACGTCTTGAATTTACAAAACCATGTTTTGCCGCTTGTTGCCTGTATCTATTTTCCGACCAGATCAGACCATTGAGAAAAACCAGCATAACTGCCGGGCAGGCATCAGCGAAAACCTAATTTAAAGCATAAACGATATGACCTACGACACCAGTAACATCCGTAATGTAGTCTTGCTGGGGCATCCCGGCTGTGGCAAATCGACTTTAGCAGAAACGATGCTTTTTGAATCAGGCGCCATCACCCGGCGAGGCACTGTTCAGGAGCAAAATACTGTGTCTGACTACACTGACATCGAGCATGAGCGGGGAAACTCTATTTTTTCGACACTGATGCACGATGATTGGAGAGGGAACAAGATCAACGTACTCGATACACCGGGCTTCGATGATTTCATCGGGGAAGTTGTTTCATCCATGAAAGTTTCAGCAACTGCGGTGATGTTACTGAATGCGAAAAGTGGGGTAGAGGTAGGTACCGAATTGCTTTGGGAGTATGTTGAAGAGTTTGAAACGCCCTGCATTTTTGTTGTCAATCAGGTAGATCACGAGAAATCCGATTTTGACAATACAGTGGAGCAAGCCAAGGAGCGGTTTGGGACTAAAATTCTGCCGTTTCAATATCCGCTCAACCAGGGTAGCGGCTTCAACACGATCGTGGATGCACTGCGCATGACGCTTTATGTTTTTCCGCCTGAGGGCGGAAAGCCGGAGAAAAAGCCCATTCCTGACAGTGAAAAAGAGCGTGTGGCTGCAATGCACCAGGCCATCGTTGAAGCTGCTGCCGAGAACGATGAGGAATTGATGGAGCGTTACTTTGACCAAGGCACTCTTTCGGAGGAGGATCTTGCGTATGGTTTGAGAATGGCCATTGCTCAGCGCGCCCTTTACCCGTTGTTCTGTTGTTCTGCTGCGCAAAACATGGGTAGCGGCCGTATCATGGGCTTCATCAATGACGTTTGTCCTTCTCCTGCTGAAAAGTTCCCGGGTAAACTGGAAGACGGGGGAACGCTGAAATGTGATCCGGAAGATGATGCCACGATCTTTATTTTCAAAACTCACCATGAGCCGAGAGTAGGAAATATCTCTTATTTCAAAGTATTTGCCGGTGTCGTTAAATCCGGCGATGAGTTGGTAAATGCTGACAACAGAACAACTGAGCGTCTTGGCCAGCTTTACATAGCCAATGGAAAGAACAGGGAATCAGTGCAGGAGCTGAAAGCCGGCGATTTGGGTTGTGCGGTAAAACTCAAGAACTCACACACCAATCAAACCCTGAATAAAAAAGGAGTTGATCGGAAAATATTACCAATTAATTTCCCGAATTCCCGCCTGGAAGTTGCTGTCCAGCCACCCAGCAAGAATGAAATGGAAAAGTTGATGAAGGCGCTTTTTGCCGTGGAAGAGGAAGATCCGACGTTGATCGTAGAGCAGTCAGCCTCTTTGAAGCAAACGCTGCTTTACGGGCAGGGTCAGCTTCAACTTGATCTGGTAAAACACCGGATAGAGCAGGATTATGGCGTGAGTATGGAGTTTGTGAGACCACGAATCCCCTACCGGGAAACCATCACAAAAGAGTCAAATGAGATGTACCGCCACAAGAAGCAGAGCGGTGGGGCAGGGCAGTTCGCAGAAGTCCACATGCGGATTGAACCATACTATGAAGACATGCCTGATCCGCACGGATTGACTGTGCGTAACAAGGAGATAGATGAATTACCATGGGGTGGTAAACTGGCATTTTACTGGTGTATCGTTGGAGGTTCGATCGACTCCCGTTTTTCAAATGCCATCAAAAAAGGTGTTTTACAAAAAATGGAAGAGGGGCCACTTACCGGCTCCAACTGCCAGGACATCAGAGTATGTATTTACGATGGTAAAATGCACCCGGTGGATTCCAATGATATGGCGTTTATGACGGCAAGTATTCAGGCATTCAAGGCGAATTTTGAGAAAGCCAGTCCACAATTGATGGAGCCTATTTACGACGTGGAAATCCTTTGTGCAGGTGATGTGATGGGTGATGTGATGGGCGATCTTCAAACCCGCCGGGCTATCATCATGGGAATGGATGCCGAAGGCCACTACCAGAAGATTATGGCGAGAGTGCCGCTTGCAGAAATGTATCAGTACTCTTCTACCTTGCGCTCAATTTCACAAGGCAAGGCGAAGTTTTCCAGAAAATTTGCGGAATACGCTGCTGTGCCTGGTGATATCCAGCAACGTTTGATTGCGGAACATAAGGCGCAGACGGAAGAGGAGGATTAAACCGTGCTTGAGTAGCTGAAACTGAAAAGCCTTTTGTTTTGAGTTAAAACAGGAGGCTTTTTTTGTTGAAAACGCGTTTTTTTAGTTTTCCCAACGGACATAAACACAAACGGCCCTGAAGGAAGACTTCAGGGCCGTTCGGCTTAAAAAAAAGAAAAAAAAAGCTGGCAGTGACCTACTCTCCCACCTTTTAGGGGCAGTACCATCGGCGCAGAAGGGCTTAACT
>JASBVF010000022.1 GCA_030147525.1 Bacteroidota bacterium | reverse complement strand
TCTGGCAGTATCCTGTAGCTCTTCCCGGATCTTCAGGGAGCTTTGATAGCTTTGGAGGGCGCCGAGGTAGTCGCCAAGGTTTTCCCTGACGTTGCCGATGTTGTTCAGCAGGGAAGCGACACCTTTGCGGTCGCCGAGAGCTTCCCGTATGGCGAGTGATTTTTGAAAAAAAACAATGGCCTCCTCGCTGCTGCCGTGAATATCTTCGACCACACCCCGGTAGTTCCAGGCGTTGCCTTCCCCTTTTTTAAAACCGGACTTTTGAGCGAGAGCAAGGGACGAGTCGAGGTAAGCGATAGCTTGCTGTGGGTTGTCGAATTTGAGTTCCCAGGCGAGGTCGTTGAGCAGGTTGACTTTGGAGGTGTCGCTCTTGGCCGTTTTCAGCTGACGCAACAGGCTGTCAGCCACATTGTTTTCCTGGGAAAAAACAATGCCCGGCAGTAAAAGCAAGGCAGTGAGGGTGATCCAATTCAAGTTTATTGTTCCTATAATTTAAAAATTTGAATGCCCGTCCTGGGTTCGCAAGGTGGCAGGCATTCAAATTTTTAAATATTCGAGTACGTATTATTGCTTGTTTTCCGGCATCAGCAGAACACCGTGAGCCATAAACTTCAACTCAGCTTTAGGTTCGGTGATTGCTTCGATTTCTTCTTTTGACTTGCCTTCATCTTCAGCGTAGTGGCGGAGTTCTTCCACCGGGGTAACTTCACGGTAAGCGTAACCATCCATGATGACTTCACGGCCGGCAATGTCTTTCGGCATGAAAAATCCGTAGTCTTTGAATTTCACCATCATCTCTCCTGCCATGTCGTCTTTGATGTTCATCCAGCATCCTTTCGCCTGACAAACAGCATCTACTTTACCGATGACTTTAACGGGCATCGAGTCAACGCCATTCATTTTGGTCATCATTTCAGCAAAAGTAATGGCATCGTCAGCAGTGATTGCATCGCCGAAAGACTGAGGCTGGCCGGTTTCCGTAGTGGTGTCGGCAGGAGTTTGGCCACAAGCCATGAAGAAGGCGGCAAAAGCGGCGAGGAAAAGAAATTTCTTAATCATAGAATTTAAATTTTAATAATTGGTGTATGTGATTCGAGGCGCAAAAATAGCCAAAACTGTCGGATACCTGTTGACGTAAGTCATGAAAACGCTTCTTTTAAGTAAAGGGTAACACTTGCCAAAATCAGCCACAGTTTAAAAATTTTTCTAAAATCCGTAAGCTGTAAAATATCAGGCAACGGGTTTAGCGTTTTAAGTGGCATCATTAGAACACGCCCCAATCACCTCGCTTTCGAAGCCAACCTGACCATTTCATCTGATAAAAAATTGAATTGACAAACACGCCGGCAATGCCTCCGGCAAGGCGTATCATAACTTTTACCATGCAACACGACTACCTTTTTGCAGAAACCTTATTTCCTGACTTGAAAACCCGGAACTATGACAAGATCATCTCAATTGGTAGTAGTGTTTTTCACCTTTTTATTTTCCAGCCTGGCGCAAGCCAACTCAACCAAAAACTCTGCTGACGGCACCTTGCCCGGCGAACCGCCCGTCAACCTAACCGGCTGCGTGAAGGGGGATTGTTTCAACGGCTACGGCACTTTTCAGTATGCCAACGGCAATCGCTACATCGGCGACTTTAAAGACGGAAACCCGCACGGGCAGGGCATTCTCTATTGTGCTAATGGCAATAAATACCTTGGAAGCTGGGAAAAAAGCTGGCGGCAGGGCCAGGGCCGCTATGTTTTCAACGAAGGCCATGAGTACCTCGGCCAGTTTCACCGCAGCCAGTTTCACGGCAAAGGCATCATGAAATACGCCAACGGCGACCGCTACGAAGGTGATTGGGAGCAAAACCTCCCGAATGGCTCAGGTGTGTACAGTTTTCACACCGGCAATCGCTACGAGGGACAATTCGTCAGTGGCCGTTTCAATGGCCAGGGGACGATGTTTTACCGGGATGGTTCCCGGTTTTCGGGCTGGTGGAAGGACAGCAAAAAACACGGAACGGGCACCTTTTTCGATGGCTCCGGCAAGGCAAGCTCAGGCGAATGGTCGTATGGACAACCCCAAAGCGCAGAGGCAAACTACCGGCAGGACGATGCTGTGGTTTTGGTTGAAAACATCGAGGAAGAAGCGAGCGCTGAAGAAGCTGCTTCAACGAGGACTGTTCCAAATGCTTACCCGGAATCCTCCGTTCGAATTTGGGCGGTGGTGGTCGGGATTGCGACTTACCAGCACATGCCTTCCCTTCGTTACACGGACGATGACGCCTACCAGTTTTATGCATTTCTGAAAAGTCCGGAGGGTGGTGCGTTACCGGACGGACAGATCAAGGTGTTAATTGATGAAAATGCAACCCGTGATAATATTCTCGGCGCTTTGCGCAACGTCACCCGTCAGGCAGACGAAAACGACGTGGTGATGTTTTATTTCTCCGGCCACGGGGTGGAGGGGTCATTCATTCCCGCTGATTTTGACGGATACAGCTACCGGCTCTACCATGACGAAATCCGAAGGATTTTTGATGCAAGTACTGCCAAACACAAGCTCATTCTTGGCGATGCCTGCCACTCCGGCACCCTATCCGGCGTTGCAAAAAGCGAGATGCTGGCTGCCCGGGCGCCCGTTTACCACATGCTGGAAAAATACTACAAAGCTTTTGAGGAGAGTGAAGGCGGTATGGCCTTGCTGCTGTCGTCGAAAGGAGCGGAAGTTTCGCTGGAAGACACGGGGCTTCGATCCGGCGTGTTCAGCTATTTCCTGATCAGGGGGATGAAAGGCGAGGCAGATGCGAATAATGACAAAATCGTTTCTGTCGAGGAGCTTTTTTACTACGTAAGATCAAAAGTAAGCGGCTACACAGCCGGCGGGCAGACGCCTGTTTTAACCGGAAAGTTTGACAAAAAAATGCCGGTCAGTGTCGTCAGGTTTTAAAATAAAGGATGTTGGGGAAGAAGGCTGGCAGGTATTCGGCCCGCCAGGTTATATTTCGTGTGGCGGCGGGTCCTGTCAGCCTTTTGGAAAAGTAATGATAAAAGTGGCGCCCTTCCCGATCTCTGACCTTACGCTGATGCTGCCGCCCAGGCGGGAAACAATTTTTTGGCAAATGGCAAGGCCAATGCCTGTGCCTTCGTAAGCTGATTTGGGGTGAAGCCGTTGAAAGATTTTAAAAATGCGGCCCTGATTTTCTTCCGAAATACCGATACCGTTATCTGCAACGCTGATGAGGTAGGACTGATCCGTTTCTTCTGCTGAAATCCGGATGACGGGCGGTGTGTCCGGCTGGATGAACTTCAGGGCATTGCTGATGAGGTTTTGAAAAAGCTGATTCAACAGCTGTGTTTTTCCCTTGATGACCGGCAGTTCTCCTACGATGATTTGAGCTTTGGTTTCTTCTATTCTCACCCGAAGGTTGGCCAGGCAACTGATAATGACATTATTCAAATTAACCTGTTCAGGCACCGGAACGGCATTGCCGACGGTGGCATATTTCAGTAACCCGTCGAGCAGGCTGTTGACCCGTTCGACGCCTTCCGTGATGTAGCGGAAGTACTCCTGGTTTTCCTCGTTCAGGTGATGAGCTGTCAATTTTTGAACCAGCTGCGTGTAAGCCCCGATCATGCGCATGGGCTCTTTGATGTCGTGTGAAACGACGTAAGCAAACTGGCGCAAATCTTCGTTTACCCGCAGTAGTTCTTCGTTTTGCCGTGAAATTTGATCGCTTTTTTGCAGCAGCAGGCTTTGGTAGTCATTTTCCTTGGTCAGCTGTTCGATTTCCTTTTGTTGTTCCCGGATGGCATGCCGAATTTCAAGATCAAGGAATTGGCGGGAGCGCTGCGTGCGGGCGTATTGCTCCTGAATTTCAGCGTAGCGTTCCTGGTATTTGAGCGCCTGCTCGAAG
Source organism: Bacteroidota bacterium (assembly GCA_030147525.1). GTDB lineage: Bacteria > Bacteroidota > Bacteroidia > Chitinophagales > Saprospiraceae > UBA6168. The sequence goes on along the minus strand of JASBVF010000022.1, from coordinate 24,169 downwards.
TTACCTTTTGCTTTGAAAACAGAGGCAAGTATTTTATAACCTCTGATTTCGGAGGTGTCGTCTTTGAGCTTTCGTGCGATTTCAATGGCTTCCCGGATTCGGACTTCCGCCTCGTCAAACCGGCTCTCATTAAAAGCCAGGTTGCCAAGGTTCAATAAATGAATTTGCTTGCCATTCCTGATTTCTTTTCGGTTGAAAAGCTGCTCCGCCCGTTTGGTGTCATGGGCTGCATCGGAGAACTTTTGTTGTTTGATTTTCGTGCGGGCAAGCTGAGCAAGTGTGTAGGCCGTCATTTCATCGTAACTGCATTCAACGGAAACGGCATGTGCTTTTTCAAAATATTCCAACGCAACCTCAGCCTCCTCGATGGAAAAATAGATGTTGCCAAGGTTGTTAAAAACGATCACACGGGTCATGCAGTCAAGGATCTCGTTGTGCTGGTCCAGCACAAGCTGATAGCGGCGGATGGCTTCGCTGTAGTTGTAGAGATGGGCGTAGAGCGTGCCGATGTTGATTTGAATCTGGGTCAGGAGATCCCGGTAGCCGATACGCTCACATTTGTCGAGGGCCTCCAGGAAATACTGCATCCCGATTTTATAATTCGACTTCACCCCACAGACGACGGCGATGTTGCGCAGGGCGATGACTTCTTTTTCAACATCCCCTGACTTGCGACTGGTTTGCAGCAAAAGCTGGCTCATTTCCAGCGACCTGGAGTAATCCCGGCTTTTGATGTAGGCCTGAGAAAGCTGAAGGTACACTTCACTCCATAAATGCGAATGATTTTTTTTGATGTGTTGGTTTAAAAACTGAAGGCCCTCTTCTGCCAGTTGGATAGCTTGTTTGTAGTCATTTTGTTCAAGCTTCAACTGGCTCAGGGCACACTTCGAGGTGATTATTCCATCAATGTCATTTGCTTCTGTGGCATGTTGCAAGCTCAGTTGAAGGCAAACCTCTGCTGAGGAGATATCCTTCATGTTCAGGTGGATTTTTCCTGAAATGAGCGGGATTTGCACGGCAGCGGAAGGGTCGTTCTGCTTATCATTCAGCAGTTTTGCTTCGCTGATATATTGCAATGCTTTTTGGTAAAAAGCCGGGTCATTCTGGTATTTTCCGTTGGTATTGTAAATTTTTGCGAGCAGCAAATTGGCGGGTAATAACCCTGGGGCCGAAGGTTCGGCATTTAAACCGAATTCCAGCGCAATTTGTGCGGTGTTAAGTGCCTTTTTTAACTGACGGCTGCGGTAGAAATTGCGGGAGTCGTCAATCAGTGATTGAAGTTGTTTGTTCATTGGTTAAAAATAAGGCTGTTGGTTGGAGGCTGGTTTTTTCAAAACCTTGAATTTAAAAGTGGGATTTAATGGATCGTTTAAAACGTATTTTTTGCGAATTGAACTGATTCCCAAGATCAAATAACTTGCCAACAATTTATTTACTTGAGACACCTTTTTCAAATTATTTTAATGTGTTGTGTGGTTGTGTTACTCAGTGGGTTAATACGATTCGAACCAAGTTCAAGCAAGTGTTGAGCGCAGCGGCACTTGCGGCGTTCTGCTTCGAGGTCGCAAGTGCAGCTGCGCTCAACACTTGCTTGAACTATGGGTCTTCGTTCTACGAACAAGTCTGGAAAATATTAAAAACTTATTATCGGCGTACAGCGGTACAAGCTACCACCTAACTTTTGTCGCAGAACACACCCGTCAATGCGGTGAACACACCCGTCAATGAGGTTAACACATTAGTCAATGAGGTGAGCACACCCGTCAATAAGGCTCTGTACCTGACTCGAAAAAGCGCCTTGGCGGCAGTCGTTTTGCGCCAAAACCCTTGTATTCATTGGCTTTAGCCCGTTTTGTCATTTGCAACCGTTTTTCTTACGAAAGATAAGCCGGAAAGTGCCTGCTTATTTTCGGAGGTAGATATAAATTTGAATCGCTTGAACTAATTATACCTTCAGCAATTTATTCAAAAAAAAAACAGACATGAAAATAGCCGTTGGAACAGACATGAAAATGCACGTGGCCGAAGTGGTTGTGCAGGAGCTGAAAAACAGAGGCCACGAAGTCGTTGAATTTGGTGCGCTGGTCACTACGCCTGCGCCCTGGCCCAAAGTCGCTGTCGAAGTTGCCCAAAAAGTGGCTGCCGGCGAATTCGATCAGGCGGTATTGTTTTGTTGGACCGGCACCGGCATCAGCCTGGCCGCCAACAAAGTCAAAGGTATCCGGGCTGCCCTCTGCCAGGATGCAGAGACAGCTGCCGGCGCCAGAAAATGGAACGATGCGAATGTGCTCGCCATGAGCCTGCGGGCAACTTCGGAAGTAATTGCCAAAGAAATTCTGGATGCCTGGTTTGCCAATTCACCGAGTGAGGACCCGGAAGATGCTGATTGCCTGGCCTGGCTCGATGCAAAAGAAGCCGAGTTGTTGAAATAACCGGCGGGCCGTAGTTTTTACCGTAGGTTGTATTGAGGGCGGTATCTATCGTCAAATATGCGGCTGGTTTTCGGTTTTACTTGCCAACTTGTTTACTTTGCAACCTTTCAACAAGGTTAATTTTACGAAAACACCAATGAAATACGCCTGGCTTACCGCAATTATGCTAACCACTCAAATCGCATTTGGGCAATGCGATCCGTTTTTCAACCCGCCGCTCAGCGAACGTCCTGCCAATTATGAAATAGACCTGAAACTCGACCATGCCGCCAAAACCATCGCCGCACGGGAAACTTTGACCTGGATCAACACCTCGCCCGACACCCTCCGGGAGATGCGCTTTTACATGTATCTCAACTCTTTCAAAAACACAGAATCCACTTTCCTGAAAGGCGCCAGCGAGATCTTCGGGCAGGATTTTACCAACCGAAAAGCAGACGAGTGGGGGTGGATCAACATCGATAGTATCGGCAGGCAGGGCGGGCGGGAACTCACCGCCGGGCTCCGCTACATTCAGCCCGATGATGGTAATAAGATGGACCAGTCCGTGCTGCAAGTGCCGCTCGATCAGCCGCTTTTTCCCGGCGACACGCTGGTGCTGCACATGAAATTCACCGCCAAAATGCCAAAGATTATTGCCCGGGCGGGCTATAGCAAAGATGATTATTTTCTGTTCGTACACTGGTTTCCGCAGGCCGGTGTTTACCAAATTAATCTGGACGGGAAGTGGGGTTGGAACTGCCACCAGTTTCACCGGATGACTGAATTTTTTGCGGATTTTGGCAGCTACGATGTTTCCATTACGGCTTCGCCGCACCTGGTACTGGGGGCGTCCGGTTGTTTGATCGAAGAAAAAGAAAATGCGGACGGATACGTTACCCGGCGCTACCATGTGGATGATGTGATTGATTTTGCGTGGACGGCGTACCCGTATTTTGAAATTTATGAGGATACCTGGGAGCATGTCAACATTCGCCTGCTCATTCCACCGGAACATTGCTCGATGGCAGAGCGCTACATCGGTGCGGTGAAACATTCGCTGAGTTACCTCACGAAACACGTGGGCCGCTATCCGTATCCCACCATTACCATCGTCGATCCGCCGCTGCATGCACTTCGCTCCGGGTTGATGGAATATCCCACGCTCATCACGGTAGGCACCTTTTATAATATGCCAACCTGGTTCAGGAATTCCGAAGCGCTGGCAGCTCACGAGTTTGCCCATCAGTACTTTATGGCAATGGTAGCTTCCAACGAAAAGGAAGAAGCCTGGCTCGACGAGGGTTTCGTTACCTGGTTTGAGGACCGCATCGTCGATGATGCCTACGGCAGAAAAAAATCGCTGGTCGATCTTTTCGGCTTTCGTTACGACAGCCGGGAGTTGAGCCGCCTGGAATATACCGGCATGCCTAACCCGAAGGTGGGAATCATCGCTCGGCCCAGCTGGGAGTTTGTGGAAGCGAGGAAGGAGCTGATCTACAGTAAAACAGCTACCTCTCTCGAAACGATCCGCAACCTGGCAGGTGATGAAGTGATGGATAAGATCATCATGACTTACTTCGAGCGCTGGAAGTTTCGTCACCCGAAAGGCACTGATTTTCTGGCGGTGCTGGAAGAAGTTTCAAAGCAAGAGTTGGGCGAGGTAATGGGAGGAATGATTCTGTCGATCTTCGAAAGCTGCATTTACACCACCGATGTTTGCGATTATGTCGTTGGCAATATCGTAGTTGGAAAAATATCGGAACCCACCGGCGTTTTTGATGACGGGAAGGGCGGTCTAACCTTTAAAAAGGGACAAGTCACTGACACCTATCATTCCGAAGTGATTTTGTACCGGGAAGGCGACATGGTGTTTCCGGTGGAGGTGGAAATTACCTTTGACAACGGTGAAAAGATCATGGAAAAATGGGACGGCCTCGACCGGCGCAAGGTGTTTGAGTACACCGGAAAAAACCGAGTCATCTCCGCCCACATCGACCCCATGCAGAAAATACTGCTCGACCTCGACCTCAACAATAACAGTCTGACCCTGGAGCCTCAAAAATCACCCTTGTTCAGGTATGCAACCCGTGCGGTTTTCTGGATTCAAAACGTGCTGCAAACCGTGGGTTTTCTTGTTTAAAAATATGTTCAAATCATTTCAAAACGGAATACTGGCAGGCCTTTCACAGTGGCGCATGGCGCTGACGGTTTACCTTTTTCAGTTGTTGCTTGCCATTACGCTCGGCGTGCAGGTTTATCATGTGCTGGAGGCATCCATCGGTAATTCACTGGAACTCAACAAGTTGCTTGGCAACTACGACCACACCGTCATCCGGGACCTGCTGAACGTGCACGGGGCTTCTATTTCGCCGTTGCTTGGGCAGTTTCGGTGGCTGGCTTTAGCGTATTTGATTTTCAGTGTTTTCATTCATGCGGGCATTTTGCATGCTGTAATCAACCAAGAAAAAAACTGGCTGGCCTTCTGGAAAGGTGGCGCTACGTGGTTTTTTCGTTTTTTTAAACTGGGTGCTTTTTACTTACTGCTGCTTGCCGTCATTTCGGCGGCGATCTGGCTGCCATTTCTTGGCTTTTTTGCTACTTCACCGGAATACCTTTCTTCCGAAAAAATATCGGTCTGGCTCCTCATACTGATGATCGTTTTTTATTTGTTCCTGCTCATTTTCCTGTTCAGTTGGTCGCTCATGGCGAGGATTAAAATCATCCGGGAGGGTGTTACCAATTGGACGGCCATCCGGCAGGGACTTTTCTGGCTGACCCGTCATTGTTTTTCGACCACGGGGCTGGTTGCGCTTTTCTTTCTGGTGCATGTTCTCATCTTTTTCATTTACTGGGAAATCAACGATACCGGGGTGGTATCGCTGGGCTGGATATTGTTTTTTATGCTCCTGCAGCAGCTCGTCGCCTATTTCAGGGTAATGGTACGGGTGATGACTTTTGCCGGAGTGTCGCACCACTTTGCCCCAAACACCGACGCACCGGAACCATAGTTTGTCCGATGCGTCAATGAAAGCGTTTCACACTTCGTTATTGAAAACCCAGCCTGCCAACTCAACTACTCCTCCGAATGCGGGCCTGGAACTTCAGCTCTGAACTCGGCAATTTTTTCCGGCAAATCGTAAAACTGGAAGTAGCCTTGTTCCATCGGAGCCAGCGGAAGCGGGCCTATTTCAAGAAATTGAATATCCATGGCGATGGACTCTTCACCAATAATATGTGCAACCAGGTTGATGACCATTTGCTTCAACGTATCCAAAGCCTCCTCATCCCCGTCGAATTTGTCGTAAAGCTTCAAAGCAACATGAATGCCGAGGTAGTTAGGGTATTCCTCCGCCGTCATCAGCACGCACCAAAGGTCGTTTGGGTCGAGTATATCTTCACCAAATTTGAAACGCAACCTTACGTGTTTGGGTAGCGGCTGCGTCAGGGCTACGAAGTCCCAGTTTTTCACCTGAGGGGCCAGGGCGACAAGTTCTCTGGCGTTCTTGAAAAACGGCCGGATCCCGTTGGCAGAAATGACCATGGTAAAACCGGGTTCACCGCTCATTCTGGTACTGACGGTGGGCGTCAGGCCCGTGCAGTAGGGGTTCAAAGCCTGAAAAAGCTGATCGGTAAGCTCCTGTCCCTGTTCTCTGTCCATGCTTTGCATGAATTCAAGCTTTAACAGATTTTTCTGAACCCAGGCCCAGAAAGCTTCGGCGTGCTGTTTTTCAGTGGCTGTCATGATTTGGATTGGTTTTGACAAATGACCCGAGACAGGATCATGCAATTACACGCTCTTTAGCCTCATGTCAAATGGAAGTTACGTTTTATGTGAAGCGAAGTTGCAGACAGTTGGTTGATTTAAGCCTGGATTTCTAAAAAAAAGCACTACCGCCGCCATTCCGTCGTCAGCAACTCACTGACTTCCCCGGCAATTTCCAGCCCTGCATTTCGTCCGGTGCCTTCAAAAATGAGCTGATCTTTTTCAAAAAAACGGACGTTCAAAACGCCCTGCATACTCTCGTTAACTTTGCCCGTCATTTCGCCGGTGATGGGCGAAACGAGTTGAGCGCCGGGAGCCTGCTCTCCGGTTACCTCCAGCCGGTATCGCCGGTCACGGAAGGAGAGTTGAACGGTTTTTTCACCAAGGCCGGCCTTCACCTGGGCGCCGGTATAGGTTGCAAAGCGATACAGTTTTTCTCCCCACTGAAATCCGACAATGTACCCGATAAAATAACTGCTCAGCCAGGGGATGTGAGCTACGGAGGCCATCATGCATACCTTTTCTTTTGTTTCAAAATGATTGGACTGCATCCAGATCCAGGAGCGGGGAAAAGATACGCCCCAGTCTTTTTCAATGTAACCGATGCCTCCGCTGAAGTCCGTTTTTTCACCATGAACTTCCATGCTGCCGGAAAGCCGGTGGTGCAGGCTCACGACGCCGTGGTAACATTCCATAAACGGCACGAACGAATACCAGCCCATGATGCCGGGCGCTCCCAGCATTTTGGGCCAGGGGGTGCGATGTTGAAAATCGATGCGGCCTTTGAGTTCGGGCAGGTCGAGTTGCAAGTGGTTGGCAGAGAAGGAGTTAGTGCCAAGTTGCAGGTGGAATTCGTCTTCCGATGGCTGGAATGCCTCCACCGGAAAGTCATGGTAGCTCGCCTTGCAGGCTTTCCCGTCGAGCACCTGAATGAAAGCGTGGTGGCGGCTGTCCAAACCTTTTGAAATGCCGGGAATGACGGCAAAAACCCGGTCTTCGGCGGCATCTACTATTTTAAAATACCAACCTTCAAAATAATGATCTCGCCGACCCCAGCCATGGTACATGTCAGGGTTCCAGGTAGCCTTCCAACGTAAGAGTGCGTTCTTCATTTGTTAAAATTGAATGCTATTTCAAACTTCAAATCTGCCTAATTTTGCCCAAAATACACGGGACAATGAAAAAATCATCATTCCTTACCGGTTTACTCATCTTTTCCAGCATAGCGCTATTGGGCAACCAGTCGGATGAGCTTTTCCGGAAAGGCAACGAAGCATTTCAGCAAAAAAATTACGAAGCAGCAGCCATGCACTACGAACAGGTCATGGAAAGCGGCTTCAATTCTCCGGAGTTGGAGTACAATCTGGGCAATGCCTATTTCAGAATGGGTAATACAGGCAAGGCTATTCTGCATTACGAGCGGGCGATGGTAATGTCGCCCAATGACGGAGATGTGAAACACAATCTCGGTGTTGCCCGGCAGCAGGTGAAAGGTGAAATTGAAGCACTTCCCGAATTTTTTCTCAGTCGCTGGTGGAAGTTAATTCGTAACGCTGCCGGTTCAGGTGTTTGGGGAATATTAGCGCTCGTACTTTGGTGGGCCGGGGCAGCAGGCTTGATACTTTGGCAAACAGGACGCACCAGAAAGCAGCGGAAGGCCGGGTTTTTAGCGGGGCTTAGCTGCCTGTTGATCAGTTTGTTGCCGTTTTCACTGGCTTTGAGCAGGGTGAAATATGAGTCGAAAACCAATTATGCCATCGTGCTGGAACCCACAGCCGTGCTGCGCAGCGCTCCGGACGATTCAGGTTCGGATATCCTCAATCTGTACGAAGGAACCAAAGTGAAATTGCAGGACGAACTCGGTGGCTGGTGGCAGGTGAAGCTGGCCAACGGGGAAACAGGCTGGCTGAAAAGCAGCGATGCGGAAGAAATTTGAAAATGAAACTTCCGGTTTTAACCAAAAAAAGAAAAGGCAACCATGTTACAGGTTGCCTTTTCTTTTTTTGGTTAAAAAGCAGATCAAAGGATCAGCATTGCATCTCCATAACTGAAGAAGCGGTATTTTTCCTTTATCGCCTCCTGGTAAGCATCCATGATGAGATCCTGACCGCCGAACGCACAAACCATGATGAGCAGGCTTGACTTTGGCAGGTGGAAGTTTGTGATCATGGAGTTGGCAATACTGAAATCGTAAGGCGGATAAACGAAAAGGTTCGTCCAGCCTTCTGCCGGTTTCAGCAGGTCTTCAGCAGAAACGGCAGTTTCAATGGCCCGCATGGATGTAGTACCGACTGCGCAAATGCGGCGGTTTTCAAGCTTTCCTTTGTTGACAACATCAGCAGCATCCGGTTTGATGCGGAAGTACTCTGCGTCCATTTTATGTTTGGAAAGATCCTCCACGTCGATGGTGCGGAAAGTGCCAAGGCCGATGTGAAGGGTGATTTCACTGAAATTAATGCCTTTGATTTCGAGGCGTTTCAGCAGTTCTTCGCTGAAGTGCAGACCGGCAGTGGGTGCGGCTACAGCGCCGATTTCTTTGGCAAAAACCGTTTGGTAGCGCTCTTTGTCCGACTCCTCGGAGTTGCGGAGGATGTATTTCGGCAGTGGCGTATTACCCAGAGAGCTTAAGTCTTTTCTGAAATCTTCATCCGAGCCGTCGTAAAGGAAACGGATCGTACGGCCCCTGGAGGTGGTGTTGTCCACCACTTCGGCAACGAGGATTTCATTGCCTGCGTCGTCCATGAAGTACAGTTTATTGCCAACCCTGATCTTTCGGGCAGGATCGACCAGAACGTCCCAGAGACGCTGTTCGACATTTAGCTCACGGAGCAGAAAAACTTCAATTTTAGCACCGGTTTTTTCCTTTTTGCCGTAGAGGCGGGCCGGGAAAACCTTGGTGTTGTTAAAAATCATCACGTCGCCGTCATCGAAGTAATCCATGACGTCCTTGAAGGTTTTGTGTTCTATTTTGCCGGTATCCCGGTGAATGACCATCAGGCGGGAGTCATGGCGGTTAGGAGTGGGGTATTGAGCGACAAGATTCTTGTCGAAGTCGTAATTGAATTGAGACAGTTTAGTCCTCATTGATACTTCCGGTATTTATTGATTTGGAAAACCAGGTATTTAAAAAGCCTGCAAAGTTAAAAACTTATACTAATCGCTAAGGGTCTGAGTTACATTACTTTAAAGTTTTTTTGTAAGGCAGCGACTTTTAGCCCTATTCTATAGACGTATTTTATACGGTAAAGATCATCTTTGGCGCTACATTTTTTTGATAATCGTTAAGGTCGTTCATCAAAAGTGACAATAGTCACCTAATCAGGCGAATAACTTTCTCAGCTTTACAGCACAAAATTTTAACGAAAAACTTAATCACCGGTCACTACATGAAATATGGTTTTGTCATTGATAACCGCAAATGCATAGGCTGTCACGCCTGTACCACCGCCTGTAAATCCGAGCACGACGTTCCTGTCGGCGTTTTCAGAACCTGGGTCAAACAAGTCGAAAAAGGAGATTTTCCTCACACCCGCCGGGTGTTTTCCGTGATGCGTTGCAACCATTGCACCGATGCTCCCTGCGTGGAAATCTGCCCGGTCGAGGCGCTTTACTTTCGCCCTGACGGGATCGTTGATTTCGATAAAAACCGCTGCATCGGCTGCAAGTCCTGCATGCAGGCTTGCCCTTACGACGCACTCTACATCGACCCCGATACCCACACGGCCGCAAAATGTAACTACTGCGCTCACCGGGTGGACATCGGCCTCGAGCCGGCCTGCGTAAACATTTGTCCCGAACATGCGATCATTTCCGGTGATATGGACGATCCCGAATCTGAAATTTCCCAACTGCTGGGTCGTGAGCAGGTGACCGTGAGAAAAGCAGCGAAGGGAACTACCCCCAATCTGTTTTATATTAATGGTGATGAAGCTTCTCTCAACCCTGTTGTCACCGAACGCACGGATTACACGCTGTGGGGTGCTCAGGCCAGAGGCGTCGGCCACTTTGCCAAGCAAACTGAAAAGCTCGCTTTCGATGGTGACGATATCGTCAAAGCAGCCCTTGCCACCAACGGGACTTCCACCACAAATGCTGAATTGAAAAATACCAACGGTGGGTTTAAGTCCGTCGATGTACTCATGGGCGGCGCCCGCCGGGTGTACGATGCGCCTTCGAAGGGGCTGCTATGGGGCTGGGAGGTTTCAGGTTACGTCTGGACCAAAGCCATTGCAGCAGGTGCTTTTTTGGTACCGTTCATCGCTGCAGCAACAAACTGGGCAGTGATTGACACGGCTACACAGTGGCTGGGTATTGCACTGGGCCTGGTTTTCCTGGGGCTTACCGGGGCTTTGCTGGTGAAAGACCTCGACCGACCCGACCGTTTCCTTAATGTTTTGTTTCGCCCTCAGTCAAAATCCTGGCTGGTGAAAGGTGGTTACGCCATTACTTTTTACGGACTCGCACTTACGTTACTGGCAGTCTCCATGTTTTTTGATATGGAGTTGCTACTGCATATTTCCTTGTGGGCATCTGCAATTTTGGCGGTAATTGTGGCGATTTACACGGCCTTTTTGTTTGCGCAAGCGAAAGGCAGGGACTTCTGGCAAAGTCCTGCACTGCCGTTGCACATGTTGATCCACAGTTTGATGGCAGGTGCTGCTGTTTTTGCGCTGGCAGGTTTGATGGGCGACATGGCTGAGGGTTGGGGCCGCTATCTGAAACTCATGATGATCGCAATGATTGCCTTGAACCTGCTCACCATGTGGGTAGAACTGACCATCACACATCCTACACAGGAAGCAAAACTGACTGTAAAAATGATCACCAAAGGCCGCTACGCCAAACTGTTCCGCTGGGGAGTTGTACTTGCCGGAAATATTTTACCACTGGTACTACTGCTGACCGGACAAGCCTGGGCGCTTCCTGTGGCTGGCCTGCTGGCATTGACCGGTATCTATATGACTGAAAAAATCTGGGTAGAAGCCCCACAGCGGATTGAACTCAGTTGACTGATGTGTTTGAGTGTTTGGGTGTTTGTGAAAACCCTGCGCCCTCCACAAACACCCAAACACACAAACACACAAACACGACCAAAAACTCTGTGCCTTAAATCTTTCACTAAAAAAATCAATCATGGCACATTATCAAATCCTGATCATCGGTGGTGGAAACGCCGGTTTGTCCACCGCTTCAAAATTGCTAATCAAAGACCGCTCTTTGAAAATCGGCATCATCGAGCCCTCAGAAAAACATTATTATCAACCTGCCTGGACACTGGTCGGAGGTGGAACATTTGACATCAACGATACGGTGAAGGACGAAAAACAATTTATCCCCAAAGGTGCAACCTGGATTAAAGATGCCGTCGCCACCTTCGAACCTGAACAAAACCAGGTGACCTGTGCCAGCGGTGAAAAATACACGTACGATTACCTCGTCGTCGCTCCGGGTATCCAACTGGATTGGGGCAAAGTCAAAGGTTTGAAAGAAACCCTCGGCAAGAATGGTGTCACCAGCAATTACAAATTCGAACTGGCGCCTTACACCTGGGAATTGCTCCGCAATTTCAAAGGCGGTAATGCCATTTTTACCAATCCGAACACGCCGATCAAGTGTGGCGGCGCTCCGCAAAAAATCATGTACCTCGTTGGGGATTACTTCCTGAAACATGGTTTGAAAGAGAAGTCCAACATCCATTTTTACTCTGGTGGCGGAGTTATTTTCGGAATCAAAGAATACGCCGATACGCTGAACGAGGTAATTGACCGCTACGGCATTGAGACGCATTTCAAACACAATCTCGTTGAAATTGACGGGCCAAAGAAACTGGCCTGGTTTGAAGATGCAGAGGGAAATCGGGTGGAGGTAAAATTCGAAATGATCCACGTAACACCACCGCAAAGTGCGCCTGATTTTATTAAAAACTCGCCGCTGGCAGTTCCTGACAACGCATTCGGATGGGTAGATGTCGACAAATTCACCTTGCGGCACAACCGCTATCCGAACATTTTTAGTCTGGGCGATGTGGCCAGCACGCCGAATGCGAAGACAGGAGCAGCTGTGCGCAAGCAGGCGCCTGTTTTGGTGGAAAACCTGCTGCACGTGATGAAAGGCGGTTCCCTGTCTGGCAAATACACAGGCTATGGCTCCTGTCCACTGGTCACCGGTTACGGAAAGCTCGTGCTTGCGGAATTTGACTATGACAACAACCGGATGGAAACCTTTCCTTTCGATCAGAGCAAAGAGCGCTGGAGCATGTGGATGTTGAAAAAACACGTGTTGCCGTGGATGTACTGGAACCGGATTTTACAGGGCAGAGCTTAAATTGATAAAGTATTTAAAAAAAATTGCAATGGACAAATTCGATAGAAAATCCCATTGGGAAAAGGTGTATGAAACCAAACAGCTGACCGAGGTTTCCTGGTATCAGGCACGGCCGGACATTTCACTGGATTTTTTACACCGGTATAATTTGTCCAAAGCTGCCCGGATCATCGATGTAGGGGGAGGCGACAGCCTGCTGGTCGACCATCTTTTAGCCGAAGGTTATGAAAATGTAACCGTACTGGATATTTCAGCAAAAGCACTGGAGCGGGCCAAGGCTCGTTTGGGTGAAAATGCGGCTAAAGTGAATTGGATCGTGGCTGATGCCGCCTCCTTCAAACCTGCTGAACAATATGATTTTTGGCATGACCGGGCAGCTTTTCATTTTTTTACAGAAGAGAAAGATATTGAACGTTACATCAGAATTGTACAACAATCCATCGCTCCCGGCGGATACCTCGTTCTGGGAACTTTTTCGGAAAATGGCCCTGAAAAATGCAGCGGGCTGCCCATCAGGCAATATTCTGAAAATGCAATGAAAGAACGGCTTCAGAAGTATTTTGAAAAACTTAAATGCGTGACTGTCAAGCACTTGACGCCAAGTGTAAAAATACAGGAGTTTATTTTTTGCAGTTTTAAACGATTAAACCTCGGCTGATTTTCAGCCCAAAGAGAAGAACATGGCCTACAAGCACAAACCGACCTTCATCGAAAAATTTGCCGAGAGTATCGGCCTCATTCCCAACCTTCACAAGGACGAGGAATACGATCCGAGCGTCAACCGCCTGACGGAACCGGGCGACCTGACCAAATTCCCGCCACCCGACCAGTGGGATGAATGGACGGAGTATGAAGCCAAAGCCTGGCCGAAAAAGGAAAAGAAAACCTATTCCATCGTCCCGACCACCTGCTTTAACTGCGAAAGCGCCTGCGGTTTATTGGCTTACATCGACAAGGAAACGGACCAGGTGCGCAAATTCGAGGGGAATCCCTGGCACCCCGGCAGCCGTGGCCGCAACTGCGCCAAAGGTCCGGCCACCATCAACCAGATCACCGATCCCGACCGGATTTTGTACCCGCTGAAAAGGGTAGGGGAGCGTGGCGCAGGCAACTGGGAACGAGTCACCTGGGATGAAGTTTTGGACGACATTGCCGGGCGGATGCGCAAGGCTATCATCGAGGGCCGGAACAATGAAATCGCCTACCACGTCGGACGACCCGGTCACGAAGGTTACATGGACCGGGTGCTGCAAGCCTGGGGCGTGGATGGTCACAACTCGCACACGAATATTTGCTCCTCCGGCGCACGTTTTGGTTACGCCATCTGGTACGGCCACGATCGTCCGTCGCCCGACCATGCAAATGCGAAGGCGATCATGCTCATCTCTGCGCACCTGGAAAGCGGACATTACTTCAACCCGCACGCCCAGCGCATCATGGAGGCGAAAATGAAGGGCGCTAAACTCATCGTACTCGATCCACGCCTTAGCAACACAGCGAGCATGGCCGACTACTGGATGCCGACTTACCCGGGAACGGAGGCGGCGCTGCTGCTGGCCATCGCCCGAGAAATTCTGATGAATGGCTGGTACAACCGGGAGTACCTCGAAAACTGGACGAACTGGGACGAGTACATGAAAAAAATGCACCCGTCGAAACCGCAGACGTTTGAAAGTTTCATCGCTACGCTGATCGAAGTGTACGATGATTACACCCCAGAATTTGCCGAAAAAGAAAGCGGCGCAAGAGCCGCCATGATCCGGGAAGTAGCCCAAGTGATCGGCGAGTCGGGTACCCGTTTCGCTACGCACAACTGGCGCAGTGCAGGCAGCGGTAACCTCGGCGGTTGGGCAGTGGCCCGCACGCTACATTTCCTGAACGTACTTACCGGCTCGGTGGGTACCGTCGGTGGTACTTCGCCGAATACCTGGAATAAATTTCACCCGGAGTTTTTTGACAAACCGCCCGCACAAAAGTTTTGGAACGAACTTCATTTTCCGAAGGAATATCCGCTGGCTTATTTTGAAATGAGTTTCCTGCTGCCTCACTTCCTGAAGGAAGGCCGGGGTTTCATGGACGTTTACTTTTCGAGGGTGTTCAACCCCGTTTGGACGTATCCTGACGGATTCATGTGGATGGAGGCTTACAAAGATGAAAAATGCTTCGGCCTGCATGCCGCCCTCACGCCCACCTGGAGCGAAACGGCCTACTTTGCCGACTACGTGCTGCCGATGGGGTTGGCCAGTGAGCGTCACGATTTGAACAGTTACGAGACACACTCAGGGGTTTGGATCGCCTTCCGGCAACCGGTTTTACGGGAAAAAGCACGGCGTGACGGTAAAGATTTCAAATTCACCTACGAAGTGAACCCCGGCGAAGTGTGGGAAGAGGACGAATTTTGGATCCAACTCTCCTGGCGCATCGATCCTGACGGCTCGTTGGGTATAAAAAAACACTTCGAATCACCTTACCGCCCCGGTGAGTGTGTCACAGTTGACGAATATTACCAGTACATTTTCGAACATACAAAGGGGCTGCCTGAGGCAGCAGCCAAAGAAGGATTGTCGGCGCTGGACTACATGCGCAAGTACGGCGCATTTCATGTGGAGCCTTCCGTTTACGAAGTGAATAAAAATGAACTAAAAACACAGGACCTGCAAGGCGCCACGGTTGACCCGCAAACCGGAACCATCACTAAAAATGGCAAAACCATCGGCGTGGAAATCGGTGGCAAAGCCATGAAGGGTTTCCCGACACCGAGCGGTAAAAATGAATTTTTCAGCCAGACGATGGTGGACTGGAAATGGCCGGAGTATTCCATTCCTACCTATATTAAAAGCCACATCCACGAGGAAAACATGGACCGCTCGAAAGGAGACTACCCGCTCGTGCCGACCTTCCGTCTGCCGACACTGATCCACTCCCGAAGCGGAAATGCGAAGTGGCTGTATGAAATTGCCAACCGCAACCCGATCTGGATGCACACCTCCGATGCGAAAAAATTTGGCGTGCAAACAGGCGATCTGCTCAGGATCAATACGGACATTGGCTACTTCGTGGACAAAGTCTGGGTGACGGAAGGCATGAAACCCGGCGTGGTGGCCTGTTCGCACCACCTCGGCCGCTGGCGCAGACCGAACGATCCGAACGGTAACCGCTGGGCTACCGCCACCGTCAACATCGAAAACGATGGCAAAGGCGGCTGGAAAATGAAGCAACTGGCCGGTATTAACCCGTTCAAAAGCGGCGACAAAGACAGCGCCCGCATCTTCTGGAGCGACGGCGGGGTTCATCAGAATATTACCTTCCCGGTTCACCCGGACCCGATTTCCGGGATGCATTGCTGGCACCAGAAAGTGCGCATCGAAAGGGCTCAGCCCGGCGACCAGTACGGCGATATTTTCGTGGACACGAACAAGTCCATGGAGGTTTACCGTGAGTGGCTGAAAATGGCAAGGCCGGCGCCAGGCCCGGATGGCCTGCGACGGCCACTCTGGATGAAAAGGGCGCTCAAGCCTGATGAAAAAACATACTTTCTGAAATAACTGATAAAATTTAATTTTTTTCTAAAGCCGTTGTTTAACGAAAAACGTTAGACAAACGGCTTTTTTTTTATCCGGCTCGGCCAGATTGATGATCCGCTGATCCCTTGTCAATGCTCATTTATTAACCTTTTTTCTAAAAGGCTCAATGGAGATGAATGTCATTTTGCCTGTCACAGAAAATTTGCGAAGGCATTTTATTTTAAAAAAAATATTAACCGGATTATAATTTCGGAAGGCCAGTTTGGCACGTTTTTTAGAAATTAAATTGTTAGAAAAGCAATTTTCAAGTTTCGTATTTCTTCCTCCCATTTTGTGACATCCCTTTCCCCCTGATATTTTTCGGCGTAAACTATGATCAACATTTGCGTAATCATGCTGTAAACTGCTCTCTGTAGTTTTCACATTTACCAAGTGGGTGATTTTCTATTACTTAATTTTTTAAATTATTAAACTCACTTTAAAAATGAGACAATTAACTCGTCCTTTATTTGTAGCAGCAGCTCTTTTACTCGGATTTTCACACCTGAACGCTCAGGACACTAACTCAGACAATCATACATTGACTGTGACAATTCCCGAAGTGGCACTTCTTGACATCGAAGGCACAGGACCTGTAACATTGGCCCCTGCAGCCCCGACCGAAGCAGGTAATCCAATTGATTTTACCTCTGACACTGACAATTCGCTCTGGTTGAATTATTCTTCTATCGTGGGAACAGCGCCGGATGATGCACGTACGGTCAAGGTGTCTGCGGCAGGTACACTGCCTACCGGTTCCAACCTGATTGTTACTGCAGGCGCAGCGACTTCCGATGGCGGTGGTACGAAAGGTTCTTCTTCAGGTGCAGTGACCATAGCGGCTGTTGCAACAGATTATACCGTTATATCAGGTATTGGTAGCTGTTACACCGGTGACGGCGCCAACAAAGGTCACAACCTGACTTACAGCCTGACAGAAAACACGACTAACTACGGTAGCTTGAACTTTTCTACAAACTACACCGTGACACTGACCTACACTTTGTCTGACAATTAATTTACCAACATGAATAAGGCCTGCTCACAAAGTCAATATTAACCTGTGAGCAGGCCGCTTATTCATATTTTGAAGCCCGCCAAGACCAGAATTATGATATAGTTTTTGAATTGAAGTTCACAAAGGTTGAAGACCTTCAAATTCTGGCAAATCTTTTAATTCTCAACCCAAAATTGATTCAGATGACACATGTTCGCTTTTTAATCGCAGGTTTATTTTTTACGTTTTCCTTTCTTTTTTTATCCAACCCGGTAAAGGCTGCCATCGTAGTCGTGAATGGGTTGTCACATCTTTACGAGGTCGTGCCTGGTGAAACTTATCGGGGAGTCATTGAAATTCAGAATACCAACGACACCGACCAGGCCGTAAAACTTTACCAAAGAGACTATCATTTCGTTTATACCGGCGAATCATATTACGAAGAGCCGGGAACCATCGAGCGGTCCAACGCCAAATGGATCGATGTAAGCCCTTCTTACCTCGTGCTCAAACCCAAAGAAAAAAAGTTAATCGCGTACGAAATTAAAGTACCATCAATGATACCGCTGACAGGGACATTCTGGAGCGTTATCATGGTGGAAACGGAGGCGCCCATCGATACGGATAAGCTTCAAAATGGTCTGACTATTCAGACCCAACTCCGCTACGCTATTCAAATTGCTACAACGCTGGGTAAGACCGGCGAGCGCAATCTGACGTTTAACAATGCCAATGTTGTCAAAGAAGACGGCCAGCGGATGCTGGCAGTAGATATTGAAAACAAAGGTGATTTCCTGTTCAAGCCTGATGTCAATGTTGAATTGTATGATCAGGAGGGAAATCCGGTTGGTGTTTTGACAACCTCCAGGAAAAAGCTTTATCCAAAAACTTCTGCCCGCTTTTTATTCGAAATGAAAGATATACCAGCTGGTACCTACCAGGCACTGATTCTTGCAGACTGCGGAGAATCTGATGTGTTTGGTATCAATCTAACCGTGGAAGTTACTGATGATTAAATCATGGTTAACACTTGTCCTTTTGTGGCTTTTTTTACCATTTGCGTATGGTAACAACGGTGTTCCAATTGTGTTAGTGAGTCAAAAGGCGGTCAATGGTAACCCTGGAGAAGTAACAACGGTCGTATTTCGGATTGAAAATTCAACAGCCGGAGATCTCAGCCTGAAGCCAGGTTGGACATTACCTTCCGGATGGACAGCCATTGCCGACAAATCGCCTTTTTCTCTTCCCGCTGGAAAATCGACGACGAAGCTACTCAGCATACACATTCCCGGAAGTGCGATGGCTGGCACTTATCCTTTGCGTTTTGAAATCTCATCGCCGGGAAGCAATGAAATTTTTAACAGTCTCAACATTGATTTTACGATCAATGAAATCAGGAAAATACAAATGACTTTAGCCGATGTGCCGGAGTCAGTGGAGGCAGGTGCGGTAATTCAAGGTTCTTTTATCATTCACAATTTTGGTAACAAAGGAGAGGAGCTTTTCATTCTGCCTGCCAACTGCGAGTTGGTGAGCGAGAAAAACTTTTTCCTGAATCCCAATGAATCCAAAGTTATCAATGTGAAGTCGAGGACTTTGTCAAACCTTCGCAGGCCGGGGCGATCCGTGCTGAGTCTGGATGCAGTCATTAAAAATGAGCAGAAGCAGGACACAGTTGGCCACATTGCCTGCGCTGTGAGGGTGGTTCCCAAGGCCCGGTATGAAATCGTGGAAGGCCGTCAGCTGCCGGTCTCCATCAGGCTTTCGCACCTGACCCGAAAATGGCAGGATGGCAGGGTCACTTCGGGGCTTCAGGGAGAGCTTTTTGCCAGAGGAACCATTGACGAAGCAGGAGAAAACACTGTTGAGCTCAGGCTGAGGGGCCCTGACCGCTTTGGATTGTCCATGCTGGGACAGTACGACGAGTATTACGCCAGCCTGGAAAACTCCAGAGTGTCTGTTTTTCTGGGCGATAAAATGTACACCCTTTCTCCCATGACTGAATTTGCCAGGTATGGAAGAGGGGCTGAGGCCAGTATGAAAATAAACCAGTCCGAGTTTGGGGGATTTTACCATCAACCTCGTTTCTTTCCGGACATCGAGGAGGAAGTTGCGGGGTATTACCGTTTCAATGGAACTAACGGTACAAAAATCAGTGCCAACCTCCTGCAAAAAAAGTATACTGCTGAACGGGGCGACGCCTTCCTCGCCAGTGTGCACGGTATTTTCACCCCCATCAGTCAAACTACAGTGGAGGCTGAGCTGACCAGGGGTTCATTTTCCGGTACTTGGGGAAATGGTTTTTTCCTAAATATCAACTCCAGAATTGTTGACAGGCTCGCTGTGTCTTCCAACTTTATTTTTGCCGACAAAAATTATCCCGGATATTATAACAGTACCATCAGTTTTTATGGGCAGGGTAGTTATCGGCTATTTAAAAAGCTAACAGTTTCCATGCTGTATCAGGAAGATGAAAGAAATGCGGAAAGGGACACCTTTTTTGCTATTTCGCCCATTTCCAAGACGCTGCAAATGGGTTTGTCCTACCACATGGGCGATGGTTTTTCCTTGATTGGCAATATCCGGAAAATGGAACGGGAGGACCGGATGGCCGGGAGGAAATTTCACTTTGTCGAGGACATTGCCCGGCTCCAGATCGAGAAAAACTGGAGAGACGTCCATCTTTCGCTGACTGGAGAATACGGGATTCGGGAAGATTTGCTGAAACTACCTGAAGACCGGCTTTTCAATACGGCCCGTTCATTTTTCAATGCAAGTTACCGGCTTGGGGAGGGGCATTACATCCAGGGCATGGTGCAATACTACAATTCCTACAGTGAGACGAGAGGAGTAAGCCAGGCCTGGATTTTTGGCGGAAGCCTGAATTCCGATCTGTCTGCTTTTACACGCCTGAGACTTTCATTTCAAACCGGCTACCAGCTGGAGGAGTACTATCGGAACCGTAACCTCTTCGACCTCAACCTGAGCCAGAAGTTTGGCAAGAATAAACACCATGAAGCGTCCGTAGCCGTAAATTATGTTTTGCTGCAGCGTACTGAACAGGAAAAAGACTTTGCCATACAGGCCAGCTACACCTACAGTTTTGGTTTGCGGACCGTCGGAAAAGATAATTCGCAGGACATCACCGGCCGTATTTTAAACCTCGGCGTCGAATCCGTGGCGGGTATTGTGGTGAGTATGAATGGCCAGACCGTGGAGACAAGAGCCGATGGCAGTTTTGTTTTCAAGGATATTCCTCCGGGCACGTTTTATTTGACCCTTGACCCGACCACCATCCGGTTACACGAAGTGCCGGATGTGCCGATGCCGATGGAGGTGACCGTGAAGGAAGGTTTGCCGGCGCAGGTCAATTTCGGTTTGACAAAAAGCGTCACGGTCAAAGGTTCGATCGAAATAGAGCCGGAGCGTTTGAAAATCAAAACAGAGGAAAACAAACCGCCGGGCAGCGTATTCATTTTTGAAATAACCAATGGCAAAGAAACATTCAGACGGCTGGCCGACAGGTCCAACCGTTTTGAGTTTCCTGATATCCGGCCGGGAAAATGGACGCTGAAAATTCTGAATAGCGACAGTTTCCGTGGCTTTTACTTCGAAAGAACCGAGTGGGAGCTGGATCTTGAGCCGGGTACGACCAAAGAAATCAATATCAACCTGTTAAGGAAAAGGCGAGAGATTAAATTTCAGGATAAGCTGTCGCTTTCAAGTGTGGGTAAATAGTTGGAATGCTAATTGTCCGCATAATTCAAACGTATTTGTTAATGTGGACCAGAAATATCTTTTTGATGTTGTGTTTTATATGGCTCTCAGCACATGTGCTACCGGGCCAGACGACTGGTTCCAGCAATTGCAGCCTGACCATCCCTGCAATTGCCCTGCTTGATATTGAGCCCGCAGGCGTCCCTATCACCCTTTCCATGACGCCACCCACGGAGGCTGGCAACCCGCTGACCATCGGGGCAGGTGGAACCAATAATTCCAAATGGATCAATTATACTTCAGCGCTGGCTGCCGGAGCGGCAACCAGGTCAATTAATGTTCGGGTGACAAGCGGTAGCGTGCCGACGGGCGTTTCTCTGAAAGTGCAGGCAAGCACCTACAGCGGAACAGGAGCCGGCGTACTGGGCGTACCGGCCGGGCAGGTAACGGTTGACAATGTGGCAAGAACTGTTATTTCAGGGATTGGAGGATGCTACACCGGCGACGGAGTCAACAGGGGGCACCGGCTGACGTATTCGATTTCCATCAGTAATTATTCGTTGCTGAAATTTAATCAAAGTTCATCCTTACAAATCACTTACACCATTACAGATTGATATGCCTGATCATTCAAATATTACAATAATCGGCGCTGCCAAATCTTTGTTCAGGGTCTTAGCGCTTTTACTTTTTTTTAATTCACAAGTTCAGGCGCAGCTCGCTATTGTGGTTTCGGGTAACTGGAGTACTGTTTTGCCGGTAGGTTCTGTCACCGAGGCCGGGAATGATTTTGTCAGCACGTACACCAGTGCTACCAACCAGGTACTTCTTTCTTACTACAGGATTCAGGGTAACAGCCCGTTTGGTTACCGTATCGACATTCGCAAAAATGACATCGATTGGAACCCGACGCTGAAATTGTCTGCCAGAAGAACGGGAGAAGGTATTCCGCTCCAGGGAAACACGACCATCACAGGCGGCTTGAATTTTTTATTGCTTACCAATACCAACCAGACCTTTTTCTCCGGAACCCGCGGCCGGGACAATGTGCCCGTTCAATTTCAATTGACCGGTGTCTCAGTCTTAATTCCTGCCAAAACTCATACCACCAACGTTGTCTTCACCATTACTGAGCTGTAGGTTTTTCTCGTAAAATGACAGCATCGGCATTTATTTTCCTGCTTCATCTGTTTCGGAGATTTTACATCGTTCGAAGAGAAAATGCCTGCTGTCTGACAAGTCATTAGAAAGCGCTTAGAGTTGCAGAAATCGGTTTCATTTGGTAAGAATTTTGATTCAACCGAAGCTCAGGTATTTCGGAAAGGCATTGACTAAGTCTGTTTTTTGTGCAAAGCAGAGACTGATCAATAGCTCAAAACTAAAAAACAGATTTTCACCACACAGCTCTCTCGAGATACCCAATAACTTTTTGAAAACAACTGTACCAAATGAAATTTTTCAGCTTCCAAAGAGCGAGGAAACAATTCTTTCTGTCCCTGCACCTTTTGCTGTTACTCCTGTTTTTATGCTGTCTGAAATCCGAAGCTCAGATTGGCATCAGCGTTTCGGGTGGTTGGAATACCACGTTGCCTGTATTCAGTGTCACAGAAGCAGGCAATGATTTTAACAGTACGTACCTCAGCGCTCCAAATGAGGTCTTGATCGACGTCTTCAAAGTCTCTGGCAGTAACAGCCCTTTCAACTGGCGGGTCGACGTCCGTAAAAGCGATATCGATTGGGGAGTCGGTCTTCAGCTTTCCGCAAGGCGAAGTGGTAACGGTTTTGCGCCTAATGGCAGTTCCTTCATCAGCGGCGGTACTGCTTTCATTTTGCTGACCCATGCCGACCAGGCGTTTTTTAATGGCAGACGGGACTGGTACGATATTCCGATCCAGTTTCAATTGACCGGCGTCTCAGTTTTAGTGCCTGCCAAAACCCATTCCACCATGGTGGTTTACACGGTGACGGAGCTTTGATGATTCCGGGCCTGTTTTATTTAGCCTGTCTGATGATTGTGGTTTGAAGCTGTTACCTGTAGTTTTACTTTTGTCAAATCCAAAAGTTTAACTTGGCCGGATTTTTAGATACATTTGGCCCACTACACTTCAACCATACACCATGCAAAAAAGACTATACATCGCTGCAACCAACCAGCACGTCGGGAAAACAACCACTACCCTGGGCATCGTTCAGGCCTTCAGGCAACAGGGTATCCGGGTCGGCTATTGCAAGCCGGTCGGACAGGAAGCCGTTGACCTCGACAACCTGCAAGTGGATAAAGACGCCCTGCTGTTTTCCACCATGATGGATTTTGACCTTGTGGCAAGGGTCCACAGCCCTGTCATTCTTGGCAGAGGTGCCACCCAGGCTTTTCTCGATGAACCCGGAAAATTCCCTTACCGGCGATCGATAGAAAAAGCGGCTGCCATTCTTGAAAATGAGTACGAAATGGTCATTTACGAAGGCACGGGCCATCCCGGTGTGGGCAGTGTGGTGGGCTTGTCAAATGCTGACGTTGCGGACTTGCTCCATGCGCCTGTTATTTTGGTGGTGGAAGGTGGCATTGGCTACACCATTGACCGGTTGAATCTTTGCCTGTCGCTTTTCAGGGAAAAAGGCGCTTCGTTCGCAGGTGTCATTATCAATAAAGTTCATCCCGACAAACTTGAAAAAGTCCGCAGCTACGTAGGCGAAAAGCTTGCAGAATGGAATATCCCCCTGCTGGGTGTTTTACCTTACGATAAATCGCTGCTATACCCACTGCTCGATACCATCCGGACTGCCATCAACGGCCGGGTACTTTACAATCCCGAGGGGATGAACAATATCGTTGAAAATGTGGTCGCCGCTTCCCTCATGGGCAGCCATAATTTCGAAGAAGAACAAGGCGTACTGCTGGTGGCCAGTAAAAACCGCCTGAATGAATCCCTGCTGGCCATTCAAAAACTCTGCAAGCTGAAAGGCATTGAGAAATCACCGCTGGCCGGGGTGATCATTACCGGAGACGGCAAACTCATTCACACCCTGGATGGATTCGAGCATGAGCAGTATGTGAATGAACACAGGATCCCGCTGATGGCCACACCGCTCGACACCTACGGCACCGCCGTCAAGATCAGTCACCTCGAAGTAAAAATCAACGTTCAAACGCTGGGCAAGGCCCGCCGTGCCATCGAACTGGTGCGGGAAAATGTGGATTTGACTAAAATCCGGTGGTGAGAAGGGGTGTTTGTGTGTTTATGTGTTTGAGTGTTTATGTGTTCGGGGAAATTCCGCCGGTTTTGTTTGTAAAATTGTATCCCGCTCCGCCGCAACGAACGCAACGCATTGATATGCAAATCGTTGCATGCGTCATGCCTTTGTCGTGACTCAAATTCAGACCACCTCTCTC
>JASBVF010000020.1 GCA_030147525.1 Bacteroidota bacterium | reverse complement strand
TGTCGATGCCAATCCATTGTTTGTTCATTTTCTGTAGCTTTGAAGTG
This sequence comes from Bacteroidota bacterium, assembly GCA_030147525.1. GTDB lineage: Bacteria > Bacteroidota > Bacteroidia > Chitinophagales > Saprospiraceae > UBA6168. Next base: position 191,285 of record JASBVF010000020.1, on the reverse strand, counting down.
AAAAATGTGTTGAGAAAGGACTGTCGGTGGTAGGAATTATCATCGTGCTCGCAGGCTCAAAGGCCTAATGAACTGTCCAATTTCTGCCGACAGACAAGAGCGAGGGGACGCCATCAACTTCGGTTTGTCCTCCAAAAGGCAACCAACTGGTTGTCTGTCTTCCCTCGTTCCTTTCTCAATTTATCGCTTTTATCACTTTTTTGCTTATTCGATTCAATGTACGAAAGGTTGATCCTACTGCAAACCCTAATCAACCTTTATCAACCATATAAACACTTATCAACTTTTAATGCGTTAGCCTATAAAATCATAAAACCGGCTGTGCCCGGTAATTTTTTTGCTCTAACTTCCTATTTTACCTCTCGCAAGAACACAAACCAACACCGCCATGAAAAAACTCACCTGGCTTCACCTCCTCGCAGCCTTCATCGCTGCGAAACTCCTGCTCCACCTGTACCTCAACGGCACCTGGTCGTTTCACCGGGACGAACTGCTCTACCTCGCTCTCGGCAGGCACCTCGACTGGGGCTATGCTTCCGTGCCGCCCAACATCGGCTTCTGGGGATGGCTCACCGGAGAAGTCCTCGGCGGATCGGTGGAGGTCGTGCGGCTCGTGTCCACATTATTTGGAACGGCCACGGTGGTACTCACGGCCCTCATGGCACGGGAGATGTTGCCCCGTGAAAACTCCGGGAAGTATGCCGTCACCCTTATTGGCATTGCAGGATTGGTTTGCGGGGCGTACCTGCGGCCGTGCATGTTGTTCATGCCCGTCGTGTTCGACATCTTTTACTGGACGCTGCTGAGCTGGCTTTTTTTGAAATACATCAACACCGAAAACCAGCGCTGGCTGCTGTGGTTTGGCGCCGCCACGGGGTTGGGTTTGCTGAACAAATACTCCGTGCTCATCTTCCTCTTTGCCATGCTGCCGGGACTGCTGTTCACGAAACACCGCCGCATTTTTACCCAAAAAAATCTCTACCTCGCCACGGGGCTTGCGCTGCTCATTTTCCTGCCCAACCTGCTCTGGCAGGCGGCTCACCAATTCCCCGTCTTCCGGCACATGACCGACCTGGCGGCCACGCAGTTCGTCCACGTCTCACTGGGCAGTTTCTTTGCCGATCAACTGCGGTTTTTCATGCCGGCGCTGCCTGTGTGGCTGGCGGGACTTTATTTTTTGTTGTTTCATAAAAATGGCGCACCGTGGCGGATGTTCGGCTGGATGTACCTCATGGTGCTGGCCGTGCTGCTGTTTTTCAGCGCAAAAAGTTACTACTCGCTCGGCGCCTATCCTGTTCTGATCGCTGCCGGTGCGGCCTATATCGAGCAGGCCACCACTGACCGCCGCCTTTGGTTGCGGATCGCACTGCCGGTTTTTATGATCGGGTTCGGCGTGATGGTGATGCCCGCCGCATTGCCCGTGCTGCCGCCGGAACAGGAGGCTCGTTTTGTTCAAAAAATGGCGAAACTGCCCGGTCTGGAAGGCATCCTTCGCTGGGAAGACGGCAACTACTACGACCTTCCGCAGGACTTCGCCGACATGATCGGCTGGGAGGAAATAGCCGAGGCAGTTGGCGGGACCTGGCAAAAACTTCCTGAAAAATCCACCGCCGCCATCTACGCCGAAAACTACGGACAGGCCGGCGCCATCGAACATTTCGGTAAAAAATACGACCTGCCGCTGGTGTTCAGCTTCAGCGATACGTACCGCTACTGGCTGCCCGATTCGCTGCCGCCCGATTTCAAAACGCTGCTCTACGTCAACGACGAACTCGGCGACGACATGCCCGGCTTTTTTGAACACATCGAAAAGGTCTGGGAACTCGACATGCCGCTCTCCCGCCAGCACGGCGACCAGTTGTATTTGTGTCAAAACCCGACGCCTGCCTTTTTTGAGCGAATCAACGGGGCGATCAGGGCGGCGAGGAATGAGGAGGAGATTGAGTAGGGGAGAAGTCAGAACTATAGCTCGCAAAAAATGCAATTCACATGACTGCTGAAAATTTTATTAAATCCGTATCCCAGTTATGTCCCGGCATTGGGGAATACGAAAAGTTTTCCCTTCCGTTTGAAGTGGTTCAAAATGAAATACAATCCTACCATCTGGGGCAGAAAAGGATTTCCTCAAATCAATACAAGGATAAGTTTTTAGGTTTACTGTTTAATTACGACTTGTCCGGGTTTGTCTTAACACCTTTCACTTTTTATAAAACACCGGTAACCATTCATGAATTTGTGGCTTTTGCAGAAGTTGAGGTTGAAAAATTAGTAATCCATCGTGACACCTGTGAAGTATTTTGCCTCGATGAAGACGACAGCACCATTCTTTTCAATGTAGCAAAAGACGGCAGCTGTTTTCTGGAAGTGCTTTTTCATTACGTTGAAAAATACACGCTGATGAGGAAAGGAACCGGATACGATGAATGCCTGCTCGCCCAAGAACTACGTGATTTATCAGGTGAGGAATCTTCCATTGATTTTTACAAATGGGTATTAGGTTGCTGTAATGTTTAACCTTGGAGGATTACGCCGCAGTGCCGCTTCGCTAACACTTGCTTGAACTTGGTACAACTGGAAAAACGCCGCCTGAACGCTTTGCAAAATTATAGATGAGGCAGGCGGGCTTCAATAAAACCTGTTGTAATGCTTCAAGGCCTTAATGTAAGCCTTCTCCGGCTTGGGAATTACAAGAGAAGTGATCATGCCCCCCAGGCCTGCCGTGGAAATCAGGATACCGGTTCGTTGTAGTTTTTGGCTTTTCGGGTCCGTAACGCCATATAACTGAGATGTACTATTTTTTTCGGCAATAGCAGCAATGACCAACCCTGTTGAAAATACAGCAAGGCCGGAGAACAGGGAGATTCTTTTGTTTCTTTTTCTTGTCTGGCCTTTTTCAATCAATCCCAATATGGCCTTTTCCTCCTCAGGATGTTTGTTGTTGGGAAATACGCCGAGGTCTTCTTTTAAGTTAAGATAATTGAGTGGTTTCAGGTCTTCAAAGCCTCTGGCATAGAAGTAGGTCATGCTTACTCCGCCGGGGACTGGGGAGGAGGTCAGGCTTGCGTAAAGGCTGAAGGTGCCTTTCTCTTTTCGCAGTGCAAAGTTGTAGGTGTTGTATTTTTTATCTGCTTCGCTACGGTAGTTACCATAATAGTTCAAATTTTCATCCTGGTAAAATTTGATGTCTGTGTTTTGAATCCTGCTGCCGTCACTGTAATAGAAACGATCTGTGAACAATCCCTTGTCTCCCGTAAATTCTCCTTCCCGCAGCAGGGTTCCATCGAAGAGATACAGAAAAGGTTCCTGAGGCTCCGATGTACTATTGCCCGGAGTAGTTTTAGGTATTCTTACCTGTGAATAAACAGCTGCGGGCAGAATGACAAGCAGGAGGAGGGCGCAAATCAGATTTTTCATGATTGTTTTTTTGGTAAAAAATGAGGCTTGATGTTTGGCGAGTTTACCATCGTCAAGTTGAGGACAAAGAAAATAAATAGAAGCTAAAATTTTACCGGCATGGATATTTTTAAATTCGCCATCGTCAACGTTGTTTGAGGCATGCTATTTTTTAAAACTGCAATACCAAAAGTTGGAAACGGTGTGGTATTTTCTAAAACTGCCATGGTAAAAGTTGCATACGGCGTAGCATTTGATCAAATAGACGTACCCATATTTTTTATTTTACCCTGTTTTCCGGATCAGTCGATTATGGCTATGTTTATTACAAACTGAATGTTCGGGGTTTTTTATCCTGCAATTGATTTAACCTTACTATCCGTTTTTACCGATGATCTACAAACTTCTTGACGCCTGTCTTCCTGAAATACTAAGCGCCCCTGCTTCTCTACCCGCTCCCTGGCGACTCGGACGATCCCGCCAGGGCCGCCCACTGCCTGCCTACCGCTTCGGGCGGGGCGACTTCCGTGTCAGTCTCATTGCCGGCTGCCACGCTGACGAACCCACCGGGCCAAGATTGCTCCGCAAGTTATCCGCATTCCTTGATGCGCTTCCACCGGGGCACGCTTTGCTGGAAAATTTTACCTGGTACCTTGTTCCTCACGTCAATCCGGACGGCGAAGCGCTTAACTTGCGCTGGTATTCCAATGACGATGAAATGTATGACCTGCCCGCATACCTCCGTTACCGGGTCCGTGAACTACCCGGCGATGATCTTGAGTACGGTTTTCCCATCGAGGGTAAAGCTGGGGCGTTGCGCCCGGAAAATCAATTTGTTTACGAATGCTGGCAGGCGGCTGAAGCGCCGTTTCACCTGCACGCATCGCTGCACGGCATGGGATGGTCGTTCGGTGCCTGGTATTTGATCGAGCAGGGATGGCAGGAACGTTCGGATTCGATCCAGCAACAGTGCAGGGAAAGGACGGCGGAACTGGGTTACCCGCTCTTCGACATCGACAGGGGAGGGGAGAAGGGATTTTACCGCATCGGCGAGGGCTTTTGCACCCGTCCTGATTCGGAAGCGATGAAACGGCATTTCCTTGATCTCGGCGATCCGGTCACTGCCGCCAAATTTCACCCCAGTTCGATGGAAAGCGTTCGCAGCCTTGGCGGTGATTGTCTGACACTGGTGACGGAAATGCCGCTTTTCATTTTACCGCAAAAGGAAAAAGACCTTAGCTGGCCCAATCCGGCTTTCGATCGCTGGAGTTTGACAATGAGCCGGTGGACCCGGCAGCTGGAGTCAGGTGAAATGACAGACGAGGAGGTGCGGCTGGCGGCCGCAGCAGCAGGTGTTTCAGCCATGCCTGTGGCTGATCAGCTGCGTTTGCAATGGAGCTTTCTGAGTGCCGGTGTAGACACAGTCCTTGAAAATGGCTAAACCTTTTCCACGAGGTAATCCTCCGGAATAATGCCCAATTGTTTCATTAAGTCAAGATCATTGATCACGTTGCGGTGTTCGGCGACCTTGCCGTTTTCAAAACGCAGAAAATCAGCGCCGGAAATGTTGATTTTCTTTCCAGTGACGGGAATTTCGCCCAGGGAACCCTGGTGTGTGCCTGTCATGGTGTAATACCCGGCGACAATGTCGTGCTCCGCAATTTGATACCTGTAGTGGACCTCGATATCCGGAAAAGCTTTGATAAAGGCGGCGATGTGCGCTTTCTTTCCTTCGATACCGGGCGGCAAGCCCTCCGGCAGACTATGATCCACAAGATTCTGGGCGTAAAACTGATCGATGCGATCGAGCCTCTTCCTGTTGAAAATGGTATCTACCAATTCGAGTGCTATCTGCTTATTTAAATCTTGTAACGTCATGATTTAGTGATTGGTGGATGGTATGGCTAAAAATAAGCATAATTCGTCAAAATTGGCAGCTGGACGAATATTGATAATTGTCATTGCATTCTTTGCAGAAAGAAACATCCTGGAAGGCTTTTTAAAAAAAAATATCCCCCCATGCAGCGAATCCCCCTTCTCTCCGATTTAATACCCGTAAGCGGAACACAGATCTGTTGTTTGCGAAGCACAAATCATCCATTTTGAAAAAATAAAACCTTGAATACGATGAAAAAATTAGGAATCCTTTCCCTGCTGATCGCCCTGGCGTTCACTGCCTGCCGGAAAGACATCGACGAAGTGTCGGTGACCGAAACACCCTACGTCCCGGAAATTTTAAAACAATGGCAACCCATCGTCAAACCGGTCGACGGCTCGCTCACCGGCTTCGTCATCGATGAGGCAGGCGAGCCGGTGGAAGGCGCCAGTGTCCGCCTCGGCAACCTGAACACGACTACCGATGCCTACGGCCATTTCTTTTTTAAAAATGTGGAACTCAACGCCCGTGGAACCCTGGTGAGAATTGAAAAGCCCGGCTTTTTTCCCGGCAGCCGCCGTTTCATGGCTACAGAAAACGCTGAAAACCGGGTGAAAATCCAATTGAACAAGCGCCTGTTCGCACATTCCTTCGAAGCCGGAAGCGGTGGAATTGTCAACGCCAACGGCGGCGCTACCATTACTTTCCCACCCAACAGCATCCAAAAAGCGGACGGCACGCCCTACAACGGCATCGTAAGAGTTGCGGCCAAATGGCTCGACCCCACCGACCTGCGCACGATGGATCAAATGCCCGGCAACCTGCACGGCGTGAGCCTAGAAGGTGAGGAAGTGGTGATGCGCACCTACGGCATGCTGGTCGCTGAATTGCAAAGCGACAGCGGCGAGAAGCTCAATATTTTAAAAGGAGAAACTGCCACGATCAAAACGCCGGTGCCTGCAAGCATTCTCGGCAGTGCTCCCGCTGAAATTCCGCTCTGGTCTTACAACGAATCCTTCGGCATGTGGGCTGAAGAAGGCGTCTCCAAACTGGAAAATGGCTTCTATGTAGCCGAAGTGACACACTTTTCTTACTGGAACCACGATTTCAAGGATCCTTTGGTTGAATTTACCGCCACTTTCGTGGACGAGAACGGTACGCCGCTGGAAAACTATAAAGTAGTGATCCGCCAGCCCGGAACTTCGCTCTACGGCACCGGCCAAACCTGTGACCTGGGTATTATCAGCGGTTTGATTCCGGCGGATTATGACCTGCTGCTGGAAGTCATCGGCATCTGTGGCGAAGTATTGTATTCCACGCCCATCGGACCATACCCGCTGCCCGGTCCGGTTGATTTGGGTGAAATTGTCGTGCCGCCTTCGGTATTGAATTCAACCACCATCACCGGTACGCTGGTGGATTGCAACGGCGATCCCGTGGCGAACGGGCTGGTAACTTTCGACTTCGACGGCTACACGGTGTACGAATATGTTAGCGGGAATACTTTCGAAGTGATGTTTACCAGTTGCGCCAATACCTCGGATGTGACGGTGGTCGGGATCGACTTCGACAATCTCGTGCAGAGCGACCCGGTTGTTTCTCCGGCGAACGGCACCTTCGATGTGGGCAATATTGAAGCCTGCGATGTGCAGTTGCAGAACTTTATTGAAGTTACGGTAAACGGAGTGACGGCAATTTATACACCGGCTGTTGTGACGGACTCCTTGTCCATTGGATTTGAAATCAGCTATTACAATCCGAGTAATCAAGGGTCTGTCTTTTTGGAAATATTCGGACAAGCTGTCGGCGATTACAGCGGCACCGGACACAATATTCTGTACTGGTTCGACCCTGCCAACAACTGGATTTTTGAAGGTCAGCAATTTGACAACTTTGAAATTACCGAATTCGGCAATACCGGCGAGCCCATCATCGGGAATTTTAGCGGAATCCTGACGAACTACGGCGTTCAACCGCCGGCAGACGTAACCATAACCGGAAGCTTCAACATCATACGGAGTTTTTAATAGAATCAGCCGACTTAACCGGAAGTTGGGAATTGCCTCAAAAGGCAGTTTCCAATTTCCATATTTCAAAATCCCGTTCTTGACAGAAAAAAAACTCATACAAGATTGCCGGAACGGCGTAAAAGCAAGCCAGTATCTGCTGGTGAAACGCTACGCAGGTATGCTGCTCTCCGTGTGCCGGAGGTATGCCCGTGACGAGGCCATGGCGAAAGATATCCTCCAGGAAACTTTCATCCGCATTTTTGAAAACATCGGAAAATACGAGCCGACGGGCTCCTTCGAAGCATGGATGCGAAGAATTGCTGTTCGCCGCTCGTTGCAATGGCTGGAACGGAGTTGTTTCCGCCAGGAATCGCAGCCGGAGGAAATACCGGACGAAGAAGTTTTGGAACCGGAAATCTACCAAAACATGGGGGCGGATGAAATCATGGTGCTGGTGCTGGAATTGCCGCCGGGCTACCGGGCCGTTTTCAATCTCTTCGCTGTGGAAGGTTACGATCACCGGGAGATTGGGGAACTGCTGGGCATCAGCGAAAGCACTTCCCGCTCGCAGTTGGCCAGGGCACGTAAAATGTTGCAGGACAAACTTTTTCATTTAAAAAACAGGAGTCGCTATGAAGTGGCAGTCGATAGAAAATAAAATCAGAAAAGCCCTCTCGGGCCATCGTTCCGAAGTGGATGCCGATGAAATCTGGGCAGCCATCGAGCCGAAGGTGGATGTGATCAACCGGCGAAAAAGTCGCAGGGGATTTTTTCTCTGGTTTTGGCTGACAGGCTTGGTGCTGGCAGGCAGTGCGTTGACGTATTTTTATCAAAATGAAACTGCCGTGGCAGAGAAAATCCTCCCCGAAACGCCGGTGGCGGTGTCAAAAAATGAAACGTACAACAGAGCGGTTGAGTTACCCGTGCAGGTATTTCAACAAGAAGCAAATAAAAACACGACCGCTGAATTTTCCGGCGAGAACGACGCTCCATCTGCTGTTGTGCAATCTTCCGGTATAGCCGCCCGGACGCAACCGTTTTTAAATGAAAAAACGCAGTCCTTACCACCGCAGAACCAATCGCAAACTGCTGTTGCCTTTGAATCAAACTTAAAAAATGCCGGGCAATCAGATTTCCGAAATCTTAAAGATTTCAGAAATCCTGATTTGAATACTTTGGCTGAGCCAACCGCCGGGCAAATTATTCAAACTTCCAGCTTGAATGAATTGCCGGAACTGCCAATTTCCCTGTTGACCTTAACACCAGCGAAATTGCCTGATTTAAAAACATTGCCGTTAGCTGCATCACTGGACGAAGCTCCTCCCATGCGCCGCAATACCTTCCGCTTTTCCGCCGGCGTGCAGGGCAGCATCAGTTTCGTTGAGCGGCAATTGAATGCAGACTCTACGCAACTGGAATTATTTGACCTGAGAAAAAGATCGGAGCGAACACTCGAAGCCATTCAGGCAGGTTTGCGGCTGACGGTGCGCCATTCCTCCGGGCTTGGGCTGACTTCCGGGGTGAATTACACGCAAATCAATGAGCGCTTCCGTTACAATACTTCCGTCACCACGGTGGACACGACTTACGGCATTCAGTACTACATCATCACGATCAACAATGACACGGTGCCATACTACGGCGACGTGCCGCTGGAACGTACGACGACTTATAAAAAAGAGTATTACAATAAATACCGGATGGTGGAAATACCCGTTTTGGCGGATTACCGCTACGAAGGCCGTGATTTCTCCGTGGGTGTTCAGGCGGGGGTATTCGCTAACCTGAACCTGACAACAAGCGGCCGCTTCCTGGCTGCCAAAGATGCTTTCGAAGACCTTTCCGACACGGATATTTTTAAATCAAACGTAGGCTTGAGCTATTATTTCGGCCTGTCAGCAGGGTATTTGATCAATGAAAATATCGAACTCACGATCTCGCCGTTCATGCGGCATTTTCCGGAGAGTTTTACTGAAAGCAGTTATGGAATTTCACAGCGCTATAATTTATATGGCGTGAATGTGGGGGCATTGTATCGTTTTGACTAAACCCGCAGAAGTGATTATTTCACAGCGGCAATCAATTGCACTTCGAGCGCCAGCCCGAAATGAAGCTCAGGTACCGGAACGATAGCCCGTGCCGGTTTGTGATCGCCGAAGATGCGGGAATATATGTCGTTGATTTTTCCCCAATATTCAATTTTTGAAATGAAAATGGTGACGGACAACACGTGGCCGAGGTCGCTGCCGGCGGCTTGCAGAATGGCTTCAATATTCTGAAACACCATTTCCGTTTGCGCTTCGACGGAGGCGTCGGAGTGTTTCTTTCCGTCCTTGTCGATGGCCAGTTGCCCGGCGACGTACACGGTGCCGTTGTGGACGATGGCTTGCGAATAGTGTCCGCCGGGGGCGGGAGCGTTGGTGGTGAGGATGGGTTGGATGGTAGGCATGGATGTAATAATAGTAGCGCCTCTTTGTTTCTCTTTGGAGATCCGTCCACGGCAAAAGGGAAGTCCCGTTTTACCTGACAAACTTGCCGTGGACGGACCTCCGAGGAGAAACAAAGACGTGTGTTGATTTACTTTTTTAATTTTCGATTTCTCAAAATCAATGAAACGTCTATGTAAATCTATTCTTTTCTCCTGAAAATCAAAGCAAGAAGTCGAGACCTAAAATATTATTTACCCACAGATTTCCACAGATGTAATACGCCCCCTTTTCATCCCGCAGGGAACTGTTCCGTCATGAGGGAAATCATGCACGGCAGCCCTCATGACGGAACGGATCCTTACAGGATGAAAAAAGGGACGGCCCTCATGACGGAACGGGTCCTTACGGGATGAAAAGGGGGCGTTTTTGACGGAACAGTTCCCTACGCGATGAAAAGGGGGCGCAAATCAGATTTCATCTTCCGTTTTACCCAAAAAAAAGGTCTGCAAGCAAGCAGGCTTACAGACCAATATTTTAAAAGTATGCATATACTCTCCGCCGGTTTAAGTCTTTCCCCTGCCTGCTGGCTAAAGATTCTGAACTTTAGCCTTCTATTCAGCACGTTTTTAACGTGCGTAAACCATCCTGCGCCAGAAGCATTTCAGTAAAAAATCAATACAACAAAAAGCAGAAGTTTTATTCAAAGAAAAGACATGCCGGCGGGTAGGAGCGATTATCAAAGATAGCCGGCAGATTGTACCCGCTGCGCTAAACGCTTGCTTAAACTGTGGGGTATTTTAGAAGGAGAGTGCTGAGATTATTTTGAGGAGGGAAAGACTTGAAAGAACTGAAATTGCGAAAATTACTCGTTTTAAATAATTGAAAATCAACCGGTAAAAGACGGGCAAAATCTTCGTTAGTCATCGGTGCGTAATTTTTCTGTTAAAAATTAATCCGTTTAAAAATTTACGGCAAGGTGAAGGCGGCAGTTGTTCATTGAATTGTAAATTTGTTTAATTAAATTGGGATCGTCACCTTTGGCAGCTGCATTAAAAATTGATAAACGCTGTAATTCCCCTGGTCGCCGGTTTAGCCCGGCAATTTTTTTATCAGAAACATGGATAAAATCAGCATCCAATATTTTTTCGCAATATTCATCTGTTTGATGACCACCGTCGGGCTGCAAGCACAGGACAATCCGGTGCGAATCACGCACCTGACGCAGGAGGATGGTTTGCCGGGAGCAGAAGCTTATGAAATCGTTCGGGATGCCAGGGGGTTGATGTGGTTTGGCTTACGGGAAGCCATTGCCAGCTACGATGGGTATGATTTTAAAATATGGACCCGGAAAATGCTGGATCTGGAAGCCGGGCACATTGCCAATATCTATCCCGATGTTAAAGGTAATATTTGGTTTTACCCCCGCAAGCTATACGGCGGAAAGGGCTTAAAAATACTCGATACGCAGACAGGCGTCATTCAGGCTTTTGATGAAAAATTTGCGGGTGAGGCTCCTTTTAAGGCAGAAGATATTTATTCGATCATGCCGCCTTTGGCGGATAAGCTGACTGTCTGGATTGTCACCTTCGAAGGGGATATTTACCGGTACGACGGGAAGTTCCGCAAATTCTTTTCCGGCATGGAGACCAGCAAGGTCGCTTTTCGTGTATGTGAAAAACAAAACGGCTATTTTATTTCCCGCAATGATAAGTTGATACAATTCAGCAGAGACGGAAGATGGATCGATGAGCTGAAGTTGCCCTACGCCGTCAAGAGTCTGTCTTGTTCGGACGACGGGAGCCGTGTGATGACGAATAATTGGGAAAAATATTTACCCGACGAAGATCATAAACCTTACCCGATTTTAATAAGATCCGGACTTCCGCCTGAGGCTGTCAAGCTTCATTATTCAAACGGTGTTCCTTTTAATGCAGTAAAAAAATACGATATCGTTCTGACCGGAGACGGCGAGGGCTGGCTGTATGGTGGTAATTTGATCGTAAATTTTAATGCCGGGGGTGAAATACAAGCTGTTTACCAGTTGAAAGACGAAGATCATACCCTGAAAATAATCAACATCAACGACTTGTTCATACAAGGCGACCGTGTTATCTGGGCAACTACCAATAATGGTATCTTTAAAATAGTTCTCCGACCAAGAGAGTTTCAGACCTGGCTGCCGGGACATAGTTGCAGAGGCATCCTGAAAATAGGAAACCAGCTGTTGGTTAATACCTACCTTGGCGACCGGAAGATTGATCTTCAATCGAATAAAGTTGAGGGGGGGATGACGGGTGAGTACAATAATATGGCTTTTGCCACCGACGATGCAGGGAATTTATGGATCGGAACGGAAGGAGGTATCCTGTTAAAAACAAACCTGTTAACCCTGAAAACAGACCGGTACAAAGTGCCGGATTTTGAGCGCCATGAGCATATGTTGCTGCCGTTTCATGATAAAATTACCGGCAGAATCTGGGTAGGCATGAACACTGGGTTGAGCTATCTGGATCCCGTGGAAAACGTACTGAAGCGCTTCAATGCCGAGGATTATCCGGAGTTAGAGACGAGTTACTTCCGGCATTTTTACAGAAACAGGGAAGGGTTATGGATGGCCACCAGTCAGGGCCTGTTTCTGATGAATGATAAGACAGACGTCATACAAAAGTTCTCGGAAAAAGACGGATTGCCGGACCTTCACATTTATTATATTTATGAAGACGCAGACAGGATCTTCTGGCTGGGAACCAAGGAAAGCGGACTGGTACGCTGGGACCGGAAGAAAAATGAATTTCAGTCGTTCACCACAGAACAAGGCCTTTCCAATAATACCATCCACTGCATTTATGAAGATCAAAACGGCCAGTTCTGGATGTCGAGCGACTATGGATTGATGCGCTTTGATAAAAGCACATACGTTGTCAATACCCTTCATGTCAGAGATGGACTGCCACACGATGAGTTCAACTTTTTGTCGTATTACCGCTCCGAAGACGGTACGCTCTTTTTTGGCGGCTTGAGCGGGGTAATTTCATTTCATCCGGATAGTTTTATTTTCGAAAAAAACTACGACCTGCCACTGCTGATCACGGATTTCAGGTCGCTCAACAGTAGCACCGGCAAGTGGGAGGATCAAACGGTGCAGCTCCTGCAGAATGGTCGAATCATGCTAAAGCCTGAAGATGCCTCCTCCGAATTGCGATTTGCCCTGCTGGATTACACCGGACCGAACAATACGAATTACGCCTGGAAAATAGTGGGATTCAGCAAAGACTGGAACTACCAAAAGTCTAACCTGCTCAACATCAGCCGCCTGCCTTACGGGAAATATTCCCTGCGCATCAGGGCACAGGGAAGTAACGGCCAATGGTCGTCGAGTGAAATTAGCCTGCCTTTGTTTGTCGTTGCTCCTTTTTACCTGCGAACGTGGTTTATTGCGTTGTGTACGGCCGGCCTTGCGTTGCTTATTTTTGGTTGGGTGAAACTCCGCACTTACAATCTTCGCCGGGATAAAGTAAGACTTGAAACCGAAGTGGCCCGGCGCACTGCCATCATCGAAGCAAAAAAAGCAGAGCTGGAATCACTCAATGCTACCAAAGACCGGCTGTTCGCCATCATCGCCCACGATCTGCGCAGCCCTGCGCTGTCGTTCCGTGGCATTGCCCAAAAAGTAAACTACCTGATCAAAAAAGGAGAGTACGGCCTGCTGGAAAAACTGGGCAGCAACATCGAGTCCAACGCCCAAACGCTTAATCATCTACTTGACAACCTGCTTGACTGGTCCTTGGGCCAGGGCAAACTTCAGGTCTTTAATCCTCACCCGCTTCCATTGAACCTCGAGGTAAAGCATGCCTGTAGCTTTTTCGAACAAAAAGCAGCGGACAAGGGCATACAATTGATTCAGTCTATCCCTCCCGATATGGAAGTCTTTGCCGATCAGCGGGCGCTTGCCACCGGCTTGCGCAATCTGCTGGACAATGCTGTCAAGTTCACAGAAAAAGAAGGCAGGGTAGAAGTGTCCGCCAGGGAAAAGGCAGGTTCTCTGGTCATCAAGGTTAAAGATACCGGCGTGGGGATTTCGCCCGAACGCCTCGAAAGAATGTTCGATCTTCGCCTGAACGGAACCCGTGGAACGAATGGAGAAAGCGGCAGCGGTTTGGGTTTGACGCTGGTAAAAGATTTAATGGAGAAACATGGCGGAGAACTGATGGTCGAAAGTACTCCGGGCCGGGGCACCACAGTATCCATTATCTTTCCTAAAATTCCTGCAAAGAAAAAGGAGCCATAGCTGAGTGGGAGTTGTTCCTGCTGCGAGTTTATTTTTTTTATGAAACTGCGCAGAAGGAAATCTTTTTTTTGCTTGTTAAAAAAAAAGCCGTCAATATTGAATCGTGAAAGCAAAGGAGGAAGAGATGTTGAAAACCCTTACCCTTTTCAGAAAAAGAATATTGCATGCTAAACCTTCAGGTATTGATTGTAGAAGACGATATTTCTTTTGCCATCGAGCTGTCCATGCTGGTGGAGGAAATAGGTTATGTCGTGCAAAAAGTACTGGATGACTCGGAAGAAGTTTTGTCATTGATACAGGAGGAACAACCCGACATCATCCTCATGGATATCGACATAAAGGGCTCGCTTAACGGGCTGGAAGTCATTACCGAGATCCAGAATTTGAAAATTCCGGTGTTGTTCATTACCTCCCACGCCCGGCAGGATTATTACGAAAAAGCACGGGATATGCACGCTGTCGGCTTTTTGGTGAAGCCCGTGGAAAAATTAACCTTGCGCAGCTCGATAGAACTGGCGCTACGAAGCCTGGCTGGCCAGAAAGTCCCCGTTGGCGATGCGAACGATGAAGGATTCTTACTCAAGGACTCCTTTTTCATTAAAAAAGACAGTCATCTTGAGAAGGTGCCTGTCAAGAAGATTCTTTATATAGAATCTGCCCGTAATTATGTGATTTTACATACCGAGGGAAGGAAATTCATGCTGCGGATCACCATGACGACCCTGAGCGAGAAATTGCCGGATTCCAGTTTCGTACGCATACACCGCAGCTACTTTGTCAACCTCTCAAAGATTGATGCGCTCCAACTTTCCGATAACAACCTGAAAGTCGGTAATGAACAGCTCCCGATCGGCAGGAGCTATCGCAAGGCATTTTTAGAACAATTGAAATTGTTGAAATAAAAAGCAGCAACTGCCGGACATATTCAAGCGTGTTGCAACTTTTCCAAAATAGTGATGGCGGCATTTGCCAGTTTCGTTCCCGGTCCGAATACCGCAGTTACGCCTTTTTTATACAGAAAATCATAGTCCTGCACCGGAATCACACCTCCGACGACGACGAAAATGTCGCCCCTGCCCAATTGCTCCAATTCAGCAATCGTCTCAGGTACGAGCGTTCGGTGGCCGGCTGCCAGCGAGCTGATTCCCAGCACGTGAACATCGTTTTCGGCAGCTTGTCTGGCTGCTTCAGCAGGCGTTTGGAAAAGCGGGCCAATGTCCACGTCGAAGCCGAGGTCGGCAAAGCCGGTAGCAATGATCTTGGCGCCACGGTCGTGACCGTCCTGGCCGAGTTTTGCCACCATGATGCGGGGGCGACGGCCTTCTGCTTCTGCGAATTCGTCGGCCATGCGGCGGGCTTTTTCGAAGCTTTCGTCCATGTTGATTTCACTTGAATAAACGCCCGTGATGGAATGTGTGGTGGGCGTGTAGCGCCCGAAAGCCCGCTCCATGGCGTCGCTGATTTCGCCGAGGGTAGCACGGTGGCGGGCCGCTTCCACGGCTGCGGCGAGGAGGTTGCTGTTGCCCGATTGGGCTGTTTGGTACAATATTTCCAGAGATTGCCGGACGGCTGCCTCGTTGCGTTCGGCCTTTATTTTTTTCAAACGGGCAATTTGCTCGTCCCTCACCACGGAGTTTTCAACTTTTAAAATGTCGAGTTCTGTGGCTTCATCTACCTGAAAAATATTCACGCCGACGATTCTGTCCTGTCCGCTGTCGATGCGGGCCTGTTTGCGGGCGGCGGCTTCTTCGATGCGCATTTTGGGCAGGCCTTTTTCGATGGCTTTGGCCATGCCGCCGAGTTCTTCCACTTCTTGGATGAGGGCCCAGGCCCGTTCCGCCAGTTTTTTGGTTAAATATTCAACATAATAGCTGCCCGCCCAGGGATCGACGACTTTGGTGACGCCGGTTTCTTTTTGAATAAAAAGCTGCGTGTCACGGGCAATTTTTGCTGAAAAATCGGTGGGCAGTGCGATGGCTTCGTCCAGCGAATTGGTGTGCAATGACTGCGTGCCTCCCAGTACAGCCGACATGGCCTCGATGCAGGTACGGGCTACGTTGTTAAAGGGGTCTTGTTCTGTAAGGCTCCATCCGCTGGTCTGGCAGTGGGTGCGCAGGGCCATGGATTTTTTGTTTTTCGGGTTGAATTGTTTCACAATTTTTGACCACAACAAACGCCCTGCCCGCAGTTTGGCGATTTCCATAAAATGATTCATGCCGATGGCCCAGAAAAAGGAAATCCGGGGAGCGAAGTCATCCACATCCAATCCGGCGGCAATGCCGGTTCGGAGATACTCCAGTCCGTCAGCCAGGGTATAGGCAAGTTCGATATCGGCGGGCGCCCCGGCTTCGTGCATGTGGTAGCCGCTGACACTGATCGAGTTGAACTTGGGCATATGCGCCGCAGTGTATTTGAAAATATCGCCCACGATGCGCATGCTGGACTGTGGAGGGTAGATGAAGGTATTGCGCACCATAAATTCTTTCAAAATGTCATTCTGGATGGTTCCGCTCAACTGCTCCGGCGTTACACCCTGCTCCTCCGCAGCTACAATGTAAAACGCCATGACCGGAATGACGGCCCCGTTCATGGTCATGGATACGGACATTTCGCTCAGCGGAATCTGATCGAAAAGGATTTTCATATCCTCCACCGAATCGATGGCAACGCCGGCCATCCCTACATCGCCGCTTACCCGTGGGTGGTCGCTGTCGTAGCCCCGGTGCGTGGCCAGGTCGAAAGCGACGGAGAGCCCTTTTTGACCCTGCGCCAGGTTTCGGCGGTAAAATGCGTTGCTTTCCCTGGCTGTGGAAAAGCCGGCATATTGCCTGATCGTCCACGGGCGGGTAGCATACATCGTGCTGTAGGGGCCGCCGAGGTAGGGCGGGATGCCTGCAACAAATTGCTGATGCTCAAAAAGTTGAGGTGAAAAACGGGAAGGTATTTCTATCTTTTCTGCTGTGAGATGTGTGTGATCCTGTTGGTTGCTGGCTGCCTGCTGCAAGCTGCTGGCAGCGTTTTCATCAAATTTAATTTTAGAAAAGTCAGGGCGGTTCATTTTGTTGATTTTACGGACCGGTACAGAGATTTTCTGTCCGGCGGTCAGGCGAGTTGCGCAGGCAGTAAGTGATTGACATTCAATCTTCACAAACACCCAAACACACAAACACGCAAACACTCGAATTTACCGGCAAATTTGAGAAAGTTTGACGGGGTTTCAACAAAAATGAACAATTCAATTGCAAATTACCCTCTGGGGAAAACCTTATTAATGGCTTCCATTTTGGTAGTGACGTGCAGTTTTTCGTAGATATTGTGGCAGTGAGATTTCACGGTTTCGAGCGAGACGGCAAGTTCCACGGCAATTTGCTTGTAGAGCTTTCCTTTGGAGAGCAGTTCAAGGACTTCTTTCTCCCGCAGCGTCAGCATTTGCTCATAGGGATTGGCGATTTCCTTGGTGGGCTGGCGGAAAGAGGCTACTACTTTTCGTGCAATCTGGGCACTCATGGGAGAGCCTCCGTCGTGCAGTTCCCGTATAGCTTCCATAATTTTTCCGGGAGGTGTGCTTTTGAGCAGATAACCGCTTGCTCCGGCTGAGAGGGCATTGAAAATTTTGTCGTCATCTTCAAATACGGTGAGTACCATATACTGGATCTTAGGGTAATCTTTTTTCAAACGTTCCATCACCTGAATACCGCTTATGCCAGGCAGGTTAATATCGACCAGAACAATGTCCGGCTGATGTGCGGGGATGGCCCTGATGGCAGTTTCGCCGTTAGGGTAAGTGTGATCACAGTTGAATCCCGGGGTGGCATTCAACATGATCTGAAGAGCATTTCGATACTCATCAACATCCTCAATAATTGAAATCTGGATAACGTTCATAATAGTTTTATTTGGCATTTTTGTAAAAGGCAGCACAAATAAAGAAAAGAAGGGTGCTATTCGCAATCTTTTTATGAAGAATTAGATAAAAATCCAACAAAAGGGGGATGTAAACCTGTAAGGAATTAGCGCTACATTTGGCCAAAACTTAAACCTCAAGTAATATGGCCTCACCAAAAAAGGTTAACAGCATTAGATTATCAGCAACTACCCTGAGTGATCCGGATTTACCTGTTGTAGAACTTAACAAAACTGATTTGATCAATTTTTTAAATACAGTGACAAGTTCTCAGGTGGTTCTTTTCTTCGAAGGGGAGGGTTCTGATAATGGTACTTTAAATAGGTTAGTGATTGCGGAATTGGGTACGGACGGAAATCCAAGCAGTTCAAAGCAATTTCAAAGTGCCTCGCTGCCTTGTCCACCTTATTGTCAGGAGTAAGCTATGCCAGGAAGAAAAATCTTTTGCGTTGTACTGTTTTTCTTATTTGCGGTTGTTCTGCCTGCGCAGAACACAGGCCCCTATTTTCACCATTTGACTGCGGAAGAAGGGCTTTCGCAGGGCACCAATCATTTTCTCTATAAAGATTCAAAGGGTTTCATTTGGCTTAGCTCTCTAGACGGGCTTAATCGTTATGACGGAAAGCAGGTAAAGGTTTACAGGTACGACCCCGAGGACTCCACCTCTGTCTTCGGTCAGATAGTTCAGGGCGATATCGTTGAAACGAAGGACCGTAATTTATGGTTTGCCACATTTGAAGGTCTGAACTATTATGACCGTAAGCAGGATAAATTTTATCATTATGTTCCGAAAGCGGAGAACGGCGTAAATCTTCAGTTCTTCTATATATTTCACCTGGATGATAATGAGAATTTGTGGGTCATAGTCGATTCAAAGTGGTTGTACCATTTTCATATTCCCACCAAGAAGTTTATTTACAAGCATAGTTTTAAGCAGGATGTACTCAGAGTGACAGCGGTTACGGATTCAAACGGAGTTATAAAACAGGCTTTATATCTGGGATTTCGAACTCCCGGCATATTTATGGTGGACTATGAAGATGGTGAAATGACCGGTTCTGCATTCAAACTTGGCGAAGATTCCGCACAACCGGCATTGATCAGAAAAGCACTTCCTGACGGCGATAATATATGGCTGGCAACTACTTCCGGGCTTGCACTTTATCAGCCTCATCAAGACAAGTTGCAGTTTTTTCATACCTCTGAATCGGTAAAGTCAGAGCTATGTGCTTCGATAGCCTGGTTGAATAAAGATAAAATATTAGCCCCGATAAAGGGAAAGGGGTTAATGGTTTTCAGTGTGTCGGAGAAGCGATTTGTCGAACAATATTCAGCTTCTCCAACTAATCCGAACAGTTTGTCGAACAATGATCCTGATGCAATATTTGTAGATTCAGATGGGGGAGTTTGGGTTAGTTTTGATAATCTTGGCGTTGATTTTTTTCATCCTGATAAACAAAAATTCAAAATCATTAAACCGGGAGATTCCACCCTGAAAGGACGGCTTAGTTTTGATGTCAGGACGATGATAGAAGACGAAAACGGGCAAATATGGAGCGGTACTAATTTAAAAGGAATAACCATATATAATGTAGAAAAACAAGCATACAGATTTGTTGAAAAAACAGATAATCCGGCACCTGAGGGGCAACTTACCAATATTGTAAAATTTTTCAGGGATTCTAAAAAAAGGATATGGGTTTTGGGCTATTCAGGAATTTCTGTTTGGCTTCCCGATAAGGAAAAACTAATCGCTGTGCCAGAGCTTACAGAAGTCTATCTGGATGGCTGTCAGTTGCGAAACGGAAAGATCATTCTTTCAGCTTATAAAGGTGGTTTGTTTGAATTAAAAGAGCTGCCCGGGAATAAATTTTACGTTGAGGAAATAAAGCAGGTTGATCGAAAATTTACGTTTGTATCCCTTTGGGAAGACAGTAATGGACGATTATTTGCCTGCGCATCACTGACTGAGCTGTGGGTTATGGAGCCTAACCAAGATTTCAGGGTTTTTCAAAAGATACCCCTTCAGGGGAGATCTACATCATTTGCCGAGCGGCCCGGCGATCCATCTATCTGGGTTGCCAATAGTTTCGGGCTTGCACACCTGACCCTGAACAATGGCAAATTTGATTATACGCTTTACAATGAGAAAGATGGTCTTGCCTCATCTGTTAATTATTCTTTGTTGACCGATAATGAAGGCAAGATATGGATTGGAACCGGAAGAGGGATATCTTCCTTTGATCCCCGAAGGATAAGTTTTAATAATTACGGCATAACGGATGGGGTTTCTGCTTTGCAGTTTAATGCTTTTGCCGTTGTAAAGCGGAAAGACGGGCAATTGATGTTCGGTTCGACTGACGGCATCACGGCGTTTTATCCTGACAAAATTAAGCCGATAAGCGTGCCGGCACATCCCGCTATCACACAAATACTGATCAATGACCAGGAGGACTCAAGCCTGGTTTGTGATTTGACAGGAGCTGTAAATCCTTCAGAAATAAAAAGCCTGAGACTTGATTTTCAGAGAAATACGTTGTCATTCAATTTTGCGGCTCTGGAGTATAGTCAGCCTTTATCTACAAAATTCAGGTATAAAATGGAAGGCTACGATCCGGATTGGGTAGAAGCAGGCGTAGATAATTTTGCCCGTTACGCCAGAATACCTCCGGGAAGCTACACTTTCAGTATTATGGCATCGAATTCCGACGGGATTTGGAGCAATATTCAAAGCATAGCCCTTGTTATTGAACCGCCATTCACCCAAACTCCCATGTTTTATGTATTGGTAGGTCTCGCTATTCTGGCACTTGGTATGGCATACGTTCAGTACCGGCGAAACAAACGGATGGAAACTGAGCAAAGAGAGGCAGAAAAACGCCGGGCCTTAGAATCTGAACGGCAACGCATAGCCAGAGACGTGCACGACGATCTGGGGTCAGGGCTTTCTGCCCTAAGCTTACTAACGGAGATTGCCGGCTATAAAGATACGAAGGAGGAGCTGAAAACCGATTTGTCAAAAATTAACTCTGCGTCAAGGGAGCTTTCCGGTAAAATCCGGGAAGTGATTTGGACTGTAAACTCCAGCAACGACTCGTTGGCCAGCCTGATTTCTTACATGAATCAATATGCACTCGAACTTTTGGACAATGCAGGAATTGATTATCACGTAAGCATCCCTGAACACATTCCTGATTTTATGATCAGCGGTGAATACCGGAGAACCTTATTTCTTGCCTTCAAAGAAGCGTTGAACAACACGCTGAAACATGCTGAAGCAACAAAAGTCGCAGTAGACTTTTCCATAGAAGAAGGAGTCTTGCTGATTTCTGTCAAAGACAATGGAAAAGGGTTTGACCCCCAACTTTTGCTGGCATCAACCGGCAACGGGCTTTTGAATATGCAAGCCCGGATGCTTGACATTCAGGGGGAGACCCGATTTAAGACGAGCAATAGAGGAACACAAGTCTCATTTTATTTAAACCTACAGGAAAAACAGTTCTGAAAAGTTGCTTTCCTTTTTAAATTTCTCTGTTTTATGCTTTCTTCCCCCTGTTTATCCCCCGGATGGGGGATACGATCATCCATTTTGAGTTGAAAAATCCAACTTTTGTTGGATTGTTTGGCCGTAAAACTATGTCGATCTTTGCATTGTCAGTTTATCCAGCTTATTACCTCAAAACAGAAAATGCGCTCTCTGACGTTTTAAGTTCACTCTGACGAGGGTGACCATCTAAAGATTCCTGAAAAATTAAAATTTAACAGCTGCAAATTTTTGAAGTAGATATCCCCTTGTTTAATCCTTGCAGCATTGTCCAAAAAACGAAACCCTGGAAAACCAAAAATGCAAATTGCCAAATGAGAGCAGTTTAGTAAGTTACCTCAGTATCCTGTAAAACCGAATGGCCAAATGATTTACCAAAACCCCATTACAGGACTACCCTGAAACTCCAATTTTTGAATACACCTGGGAAATAATCAACTCCTAAAACCATATTTCTCCACTTTTGTCAATTGAAAAAGCTCGCCCAATGTTTCCCAGGTGTTTTTTTTATTTCAGGCTTTTCCCATAAAATTCCTTCACGTCATTTGACATTATCTCCAGCGAAGGCTTGTGGATATACATCATGTGCCCGGCCTCGTAGTATTTCATCGAAATATTTCCTTTCAGTTTTTCATCCAGAAACATGTGGTCGAACGTGTATTGCGTTGCAAAGTAGGGCGTCGCCAGGTCGTAGTAACCGTTGCAGACCAGCACTTTCAGGTATGGGTTTTTGTGCATGGCCTGCCGCAGCGTTTCTGCAACATTGAGGTATTCGTTCTGCACGTTGTCGTAGTTCCAGGGCCGTACCCGCCCGGTCAGGATTTCATATGGAATATCATTGGAGTAATTGAGCGAACGCTTCAGATGGTCATTGATGGCCATTGTGTACGGTCCGTAAATGGCTTTGTTGTAGCTGGGGTCAAACTCATAGCTGTCGCCAATCCCGTTGTAATCCGAGCCGGTGAAGCGGCTGTCCAGGCGGCCTACCGTCAGACCCTCGTCCCGGCGCAGTTCTTTGGTGAAATTGTGGATGACCGGGCGCAGGTTTGCCCGCAGCACAAAATCCTCGGAAAGGCCGGTGTAGCGAGCCAGTTTTTGGGCAATGCCCTTGCGCTCATCCTCCGTTAGCCGGTCACCTTTCATCAGCGCCAGGGTGTATTCGCTCATGGCGAAAGTCTCAACTTCAGCCAGTAGTTTTTTCAAATCACTGTACTCCGGCGACAGTTTTTTGTGATACCATGCCGTGGCGGCGTAGGTCGGCAGAAACAGCGGGTAAGGCAGGTCGTTGCCAATCTGAAACCGTGCCGTCTGGAAGTTGGTGATGTGTGAAATGAGCACCAGCCCGTTGAGGTACAGCCCGTAGCGATCCTGCAAGTGACCCGAAAGTCCGCAGGCACGGGTGGTGCCGTAGCTTTCACCAGCCAGGAATTTCGGCGAATTCCAGCGTCCGTTGCGGCTGGTGTAGAGCCGGATGAATTCGCCCACCGACTCCAGGTCTTCTTCGTAACCGGTGAATTCCTTTTTATCCACGCCCTTCGCCGGGCGGCTGTAGCCCGTCATCACGGGATCGATGAAAACCAGGTCGGTGTATTCGAGCCAGGAGTATTCATTGTCCACGACTTTGTAGGGTGGGGGAGTGGCGCCGCCCTCGTCCGTCATCACGATGCGTTTCGGCCCCAATGCGCCCATGTGCAGCCAGACGGAGGAAGAGCCGGGCCCGCCGTTGAAGGCGAAGGTGATCGTCCGGTTGGCCGGGTCGGTTACGCCGTCCAGCGTGTAGGCGACGGAGAAGATTTTCGCACGGGGTTCGCCGTCTTCTGTTTTTAAAACAGTGTAGCCTGTGGTGGCCGTGTAGTTGATCGTTTTACCACTGGCCAACCGCAGCGAGTGTTTCGTGACGGACGGCGCCGGTTCGATTTCCATGGTTGCCGCTTTGGCGGCATCATCTTTTTGTGAAAAAATGTGGATGTTGCAGAGCAACATAAGTAGTGTGAGAGTGTATGCAATCTTTTTCATAAAACAGGATTTTTCGTTAGCTCGCTAAGGTAGGGAAATGACAGAAAACGAATTGAGATAAAAGCAAGAACAAGGGGTTAAAGGATGGATGAAAAATGTATTTTTACCCCATGATGGTATCAGCTTCTTCCATAGCCAAAATCATTGCTCAGCATGAACTCTTCCGGGGATTTTCGAAAGAGCTGATAGACTTTATCATTGATCAAAGCGAAGTCAGGGAATTGCAGCCAGGCGAAACCCTTATCCATTACGGAAAAGAAAATCACTGCCTGTTTCTTTTGATTGATGGAGAAATCAGGGTCATCATCGGGAAAGATGGCACTCAGGTTTCCATTCCCATCCAACCCGGCGAATTTCTCGGAGAAATGTCCCTCGTAATCGGAAGACCTACCTCGGCCAAGGCGGTTGCTCACACCGTGAGCCGGGTTTTGGTCATTGCGGAAGATATGTTTTGGAGCCACCTGGCGGTAAGCCGGCAGGGTGTCAAAAACCTGTTGAGCATGATGGCAGAACGCCTGCATCGGAACAACCAGGCATTGATCAAGGAAATCGAGGAACAACTCAAATACAAGCAGTTGGAAAAAGACCTTGAAACTGCCGGTAAAATACAGGCCAATATCGTCCCGGACGGAACCAATTTATTTCCCAGCCGTCCCGAAATCGAAGTTTACGCTTACATGAAACAGGCCCGTGAGGTGGGCGGCGATTTTTTCGATGCATTGGCCCTCGACCAGGAGCACATTTACTTTGCCATCGGAGACGCTACCGGGAAAGGAATGCCGGCCGCCCTTTTCATGATGCGAACTTTTACCATGCTGCGACTCATGGTCAGCAACTACCCGAAATTTGAAGATGTGTTACCCGCACTGAATAATATGCTGGTGAAAAAGAACGACGACATGATGTTCGTCAGTTTGTGGGCAGGCATCCTGAACGTCAACACCGGCATCCTGCAGTACGTCAATGGTGGGCACAACCCGCCGTTTATTGCCCTGGGAGATGAAAGTTTCAAAATGCTGAACACACCCAACGGGCCGATTGTCGGTGTTGTGGACGATGCGACATTCGAAGTGGCGCTGTTAAAAATGGAGCCCGGCGACACTATTTTCCTGTACACTGATGGATTGCCCGAAGCCTTTGATCCCTACCAAATGGCCTTCGGAACCGACCGGATAGAAAGTTCCCTGAACAGCCTCGACCAGTCTTCCATGCGCTCACTGGTGCATGAGATGGAGGCACGGGTGGAAGCATTTGTCAATGGTGCTCCCACCCATGATGATATGACGATGCTGGCGTTTCGGTATTTGGGGAATGGAATTGGTTGACTTGAATGCGGAATTTGAAAAGTGCAGGTAGCTTTTTATTTTTGAAAAAAATCAACCATGCCATCACCATTTCCCGGAATGGACCCATACCTCGAAGGCGCAGAATGGCCCGACCTGCACAGCAGCCTTGCCAATGCCATCAAACGTCTGCTGCTACCGCAAATCTCTCCCCGATACACGGCCAGGGTCAACAAATACATCGTCAAAGACACTGCGCCAGATGAGGATTTGGGCATATTTTATCCCGATGTCGAGTTGCTTAATCTCCGGTCAGGCAAGGTCGAAGAACCTGCTGTTGCCTATGGCTCTTCCTCCAAATTGACACCTCCTGCTTTTACCGCTACCAGCCATCCGGTGATCGAAGTTCCGATTCCTTTTATTGAAATCCGGGAAGTGGAAAACAATGAGTTGGTGACGGCCGTTGAAATTCTTTCGCCCGTCAACAAAAGGGCACCCGGGCTTGAACCTTACCGGCAGAAATGCCTCGATTTTTATTCGAATAAAGTCCACTTGCTCGAAATCGACCTGCTGCGGCGGGGAAAAAGGCCGTTTAACGACCCACGTCTGGCCGATGCACAGTATGTGGTGCGTTTGGCCAGATGGAACAGCCGGGAACAGCAGTATTGGACGATGACGGTAAAAAATCCGCTGCCTGTGGTCCCGGTTCCTCTCAAACCTGTTGATCCCGATGCTATCTTGGATTTGGGCGGAGCACTGAATCTGGTTTACGAAGAAAGTTTTTACCAACATTCCCTGAACCTGAACTACCGCTCCGAGCCACCGCTACCAGCATTTTCAAAAGAAGAAAAAGTATGGACGGAAGCTTTACTGAAAACCCACCTCAATCCAACCTGAAATTCACCGGCAAATTGAACTGCACCCGCACTGCCCGGCCTTGCTGCATGCCGGGTCGCCACTGTGGCATGGAATTCACCACCCGCAACGCCTCAGCGCCACAGCCACCGCCGATCTCCCGCACGACTTCTGCATTGGAAATACTTCCGTCCTGCTCCACGACGAAGCGAATAACAACGGTGCCCTTTATGCCGTTTTCTCTTGCAATGGACGGGTAGCGGATGTTTTGACTTAAAAACTGGAGCAGCTGGCTGGTGGCGCAATCTTGTTTTTCTTTTTTGGTTAAAACAGCGTCTTCGCAGCCGGGAAACCGAGGCATTTCCTCCACGATTTTGAAAATGGGAGCGGCCTCCGGCTCTTTTGGTTTGGGTAAAACAGCCTTGACAGGTGGTTCGGTGACTGGCTCAGAAAAAATGGCCGGTGGTTCTGCGGTAAGAGTCGGGTCAACCGGAATGGAAACAGGCGCTGTCGAAAACACGACATCCGGCACTTCCACGATTTTGTTGGCAACGTTGAAACTGGAAGGCGGCGGCTTTGAGGCGGGCGTAGGTTGGGTCGTGCGGGTAATTTTCACCTCGGCTTCGTCCAGTGGGTACTCGCTTTCAAAGTCCGGGAGTAGTGGGCGCTCTGTGGTCCAATTGAACGCCACGACGGCAAGAAAAATGGCAACGGCGTAACCGATGCGCAGATTGATGGAGCGCAGCCGCTCCATCCTGGAAGTGTGATTAATTTTCATAGCTTCAAATTTTAGTTCAACCAGAAAGATGCATGGGTGTTACTTTTTGGCGTCAGGGCGGCGGGTATTTTTATATTTGCAGCCTTTTTTGAAAAGGTTGAGAAGAGTTGAGAGGGTTTAGATAGTTTATAAACTCCTCTCAACTCTTCTCAACCTCTCTCAACCATAGCAAGCTTGTGATTAAATTTTCAAGATTTACTTTAAATAACGGCCTGAGAGTCATCGTCCATGAAGATGACAGCACGCCGATGGTGGCCGTTAATGTCCTCTACAACGTCGGCAGCAAAGACGAATCGCCGGAAAAGACCGGCTTCGCTCACCTTTTTGAGCATCTGATGTTTGGCGGCTCGGCCAACATCCCCGATTTCGACGATCCCATCCAGTTGGCAGGCGGCGAAAACAACGCCTTCACCAACAACGATATCACCAATTTCTACGACGTGCTCCCGGCGGAAAATCTCGAAGTGGCGCTCTGGCTGGAAAGCGACCGGATGCTCAGCCTTAATTTCAGTGAAAAATCACTGGAAGTACAGCGCAAGGTAGTCGTAGAAGAGTTCAAAGAAACCTGCCTGAACGAACCTTACGGCGATGTCTGGCATCACATTTCCGAACTTGCATACCAGGTTCATCCTTACCAATGGCCGACCATCGGCAAAATTCCCAAGCACGTGGAAGATGCCACGCTGGATGATGTCAAGAATTTTTTCTTCAAATTTTACCGTCCCAACAATGCTATCCTCGTGGTGGCAGGCAATGTGAAGAATGAGCAGGTTCAAGCCCTGGTGGAAAAATGGTTCGGCGACATCCCCGCCGGCGACGTGCCGGCACGGCAGATTCCCGCAGAGCCGAAACAGACGGTGGTTCATGAAAAACTGGCCGAAGGAAAGGTGCCGGTGGATGCGCTTTACATTGCTTTTCACACCTGTGCCCGTGCCGACCAGGATTTTCACGGCGTGGATTTGCTCTCCGATGTGCTGGGCAATGGCCCGTCCTCCCGCCTCTACCGCCGGTTGTTGAAGGAAAAAAAACTGTTCTCGCACATTGACTGCTACATCACGGCGAGCATTGATCCGGGCCTGTTGATTATCGAAGGAAAACCCTCGGAAGATGTGTCGCTGGAAGCAGCGGAGGCAGCCATCTGGGCTGAGCTGGATATTTTGAAAAACGAATGCATTTCACCCCGGGAGCTGGAGAAGTTGATCAACAAATCGGAAAGCGCTCTGGAGTTCTCCGAGGCCAACGTTTTGAACAAAGCCATCAACCTTGCTT
The DNA here is from genome assembly GCA_030147525.1 of Bacteroidota bacterium. Taxonomy (GTDB): domain Bacteria; phylum Bacteroidota; class Bacteroidia; order Chitinophagales; family Saprospiraceae; genus UBA6168. The sequence goes on along the minus strand of JASBVF010000020.1, from coordinate 163,641 downwards.
TTTTCGAGCTCATAGGTGATGCGAAGATGATTAACGAAGAGGGAGAGAAATACCGCAAAGTGACGGTCGAGGATATTCAGCGGCTGGCGCAGGAGATTTTTACAAAAGAAAATTGCTCGAAACTGGTTTACAAAGCGACGGAACCGGTGAGCGGCGGTGGTGCTGATGAGGAGGAGTAGGGTAACCCCCGTTTATTGAAATTGAGAAATTAATAGAAATTGAAAATTTAAGTTACGGCATTGGTTATTAAGCAGTTACTTAATTTCCAATTTCTATTAATTTCTCAATTTCAATAAATTCATCAGTCTTTCCCAAAAAGTTTAAATTCGGAAAGGTCAAGCTCGAAGCCGGGCAGGACGTCCTCACCGTCCAGTTTTTTGTCAAATCCTTTCACTGTATCCCGGCTACCATTGAGGCGATAAACGTAAGCGGTTTCTTCGTAAGGATCGATGAGCCAGGCAAGGCGGACGCCGTTGGCGATCCAGACGTTCTGCATTTTTTCTTTCAGTTTATCGAGGTCGTCCGTTTTGGAGCGGATTTCAGCAATGAAGTCGGGCACGATGGGCAGGAATTTTTCCTCTGCTTTTTTGGGGTCGAGGGAGCTAAGTTTTTCACCGCTAACCCAGGCAACGTCGGGGCTTTTGACGGAGCCATCGGGCAGGTCGAAGCCGCCAGATGGGCTTGACACTTTTCCTTTTCCATGGGTTTTGCTCCAATGAGTTACGTGATAAACAAGGTCTCCTTCCCGGAAACCGCCCATTCCTTTTACCGGTGCCATAATTTTTGTAGTGCCGTTTTTGTCCCGCTCGATCCGGTACTCCGGGTAGAGGGTACACAGTTTCTCAAAGTCTTTTTTCGGAAAATCCTTAAAAATGACCTCCCCTCCGATTTCAAGCGCAACCTGAACCGGGTCATAAACTTCTATTTCTGCAGCGGTCATTGTCATGACGGAAATGATTTTTCTGCAAGTTAAGCATTTTGAAAAAACAGGGTTGGGCTTCCCCTGAAAAAAAAAGCCCCTCCCCGGCGAACCGGAGAGGAGACCAATCCCAAAAACCGAGTTACTAAGTCTTTGTCTAACTATAAACTATGAATGATGAACGATAAACCGGGCATCAGTTCATAGTTTATCATTCTAAAACATCATCATCTTTTTCGTCGCTGTATTTCCCGGCGTTTCGAGGCGATAGTAAAACACGCCACGATTTGGCAAGCTGTTTTTGTCAACGCTGATCTCGTGGTAACCTTTCGAAAACTCGCCCCTGATTTCCTTCACCATTTTTCCCGACAGGTCAAAAATGGTCAGTGAAGCAGCCGATGCCTCCGGTAACTGGAAACCTATGACCGTAGCGCTGTTGAACGGGTTCGGTACGTTTTGATAGAGTTCGAACCGGTCCGCAGCCACCGTTCCACCATTTTCATCGGTGAAATGAAGTGAAACCGGCTGGCTTGTACCATCCGCTTCATAAGCTTCGGCTTTGGTGAAACGGGAGTTCAGGCTGATCATTTCGCTCAGGTTACCATCCGTTTTGGCTGTGAAAGTCAGGCTGAATTGCGGGCTGCTGCCTTCCGCCTTCGCAACGGCCAACTGATGCCAGCTGGTGGTGATGGCGCCTTCATTTAACAGGCTCAGGCCAAAGTTTTCGAGAGAAGTATTCTTCCCGGGAACCAGCTTTTCAAATGTCAGCGCCTGCTGATCAAAATTGAGCGTAAACTGCCAGGCAATCCTGCTTTCCAGGTTAGCTGTGAAATCAAGCGTTACGGTTTCGCCGGCCTTCAACTTACGGTCAGCAAGGGTGAAAATCAATTCGTCTCCGGCATTGCGATCTTCGCTGCCGGTTCCCGTGAGGTTAACTGAAGCAGAACCGTTCAAGTCGCCAACTTTTATCGCCGTAAAATTCGGCTGCGGGCTTCCTGTAGTCAAATTGTTCAGGCTGCAAACTTCCGGGAATGGCTCAGCGAATGGGTCTGACGGGTTCGGGAAGCTGTAGTTTTTATCCACGAACCGCCAGGAGGTATTGTTGGGAAATTCCAATACCATGAAAAGAATCAGCTTTCGCAAATCCACAACGTCGGAGACTGTCAGCACTTCGCTGTGGTTGACGTCGCCGGCAATAATTTTGAAAGGCGAGTCAAGCAGTTGGATGCCAAGTACGTGGCGATGCAGCAGCATCAGGTCGTAAGTGGTAACGCCGTTGAGCGGCTCCTCGTCGAGGTAGGGCGAAACGGTGTAGTCGTACCCCATCGGCAGGTTAGCGAATTGATAGCTGCCATGCTGGTTGGTAAAAGTCTGGCTGGTCATGTTGCCGTTGAGTTCCACTTTTACTTTTTCCACGCCTTCGTTTTCTTCATTCTCAATGGTTCCTGCCATGGCAATGAGTGGCGTTCCGCCGCAGGCGTTCATGTTATCCTGAATGCCCAGCGGGACGGAGCAGAAATCCTGATTCCCCGCCTCGTCAGTCGCCCAGACCTGAACGGTGACAGTGCCGATGTCGTCGCAGGTGAAAATCCTGACGGTGTCGTCTGTGTCAGGAGAGAAGGAAAACTTCAGATCAGGGCGGGCAGTACAGTTGTCGCTGCTGGAGCCTTCTTCCAGTTGCAGGATATTTACCGGCACCATGCCTGTTTGCATCAGCTCGACATTGATGCTTTTGCAGAAAACGGTTGGCTTTTTACAATCTTCAATGGTGAAAAGGAAGTTGCAATAGCCGATATTTCCACAACCGTCAAAAGCAGAGTAGTTGATCCGGTGCGTACCGATGGGGTAGTTGTTGGTCGTGTTTTGACCACTACCGCTGGTGACATAACCGGGATCGGCAGCCCCATCATTGTAAAGGTCCACCGTCCAGGTGTAGTAAATCTGGGAAGTTGCCGTGCAGTTGTCAGAAGCTGAAACCGAGAGGTCGGGTGCCAGGTCAGAGCAGTCGTTTTTAAAATTGCAGAACGTACGGTTCAGGCAAGAAGTAAAAACGGGCGCTGACTGGTCGATGATTTTAATCGTTTGCACTGAATCCCAGCGGCCTGGACCTGTCGGATTATTCGGATCGTACTGGCACCAGTCAATAACCGACCATGTCCGTAAAATCTTCCGGCATGCGTCAGGGGAAGAAGTCAGCACCAGGTCCGTGTGGCCTACTACCAACGTGTAGCAGCCGTTGGGCGGAGGCAGGATAGGCTGTCCTGTACTGTCCGGCGAGGTGTTGGCGTTACAGCCGTACACAATTACATCATCCGGGAAATCAATGCTCGTACCAGTGAAAGGATTGTTGTTTTGCACTGTAATTTCCTGCACACAAAACGACAGTTGTCCGGCAACATCAGTAGCTGCCCAAGTGCGGTAAATCAGACCGGAACCACAGGCCACGTCACCTTCATCCGAGGTGGTGATGACGAGCGAACCGCCGCAATTGTCCAAAGCAAGTCCATCGAGGGGCCCTTGTGCTGTCGGGTCAGTGACCACTTCACCTACGAGCGCCGGATCGTTGTAATCCTGGCCGCAAAGCAATGTTGCGTTGGGTGGACAAGTGATGGAAGGACCCGCTTGGTCCTGTACCTCCACGGAGACTGTGCATTCGTTGAAGTTGCCGTGGCAGTCATAGACCCGCAACACAACAGGCACCAATGCGCCTACGTCAGAGCAGCAGAATTCCACGTAGTTGTCGAAGACCAGATTTTCCGGAATGCCACAATTATCGGTGAGGCGCTTCACCTTAAAATTACTGATACAACAGTTATCCGTACTTCCATCGTCAAAAGTTTGCGCTTGCGCAAAACCATACCCCTGATCGTTGAGGGCTACGGTGGTGTGGGAGTCGCAGATGGGAGTTGGCTTGGTGTTGTCCACCACATTGACGGTAAAACTGTATGAGGATGAATTGCCACATTCGTCCGTAGCTTTTACCGTCAGCGTATGTTGGCCGAAAGCAAGGCCGGGCGCCGGTACCTGACCGCCGTTGCCGAGAATTGGTCCGACAGGCGTCTGAATGGACACGGTGTAGCCGGAGCAATCGACAATCGAGGAGGCCGGAATGATGGGTCTGGCACGGCAACCCGGGAGGTTGGCGCTTGCCGTCAGGTTGCCAGGGCCTGTAATAACGGGGGGCGTGGTGTCATTGTAAAAAATGACCTGAGAACAAGTCCAGGGGTTTGTTCCCTGAACAAAGGGCTGGCACCAGTCCATCACCGACCAGGTTCTGATGATGCGGAAACTGGGGCCGCATTTGTCGATGACTTGATCCGTGTAAGACGCCGTCACATCGCAGAAAGCGTAGGCGTTACCGGTGATTTCCAGTATCTCACCATTGATGGTATCAAACGGATACCCCGTCACCTCAGGACTAAAATCAGGTGTTTCACCAGGGGTACATTCTACAGTAAAACTTGCGGGGCAATCCGGCGTCATAGTCGTCAGTGAAATCCGCTCGACGGTGATGATTTGATTGCAATGACTGACGTTGCCAAGTTCGTCCGTCGCCGTCCACATCCGCATGATGATTTGAGTGTACGGATCGTTGCAGTCGCCGTTGGTAAACATATCCAGGTAGACCACGGTAAAATCGACGCAGTCAGAGAAAGCAGGATCCGGCACGTCGCCGCCCTCTGAAACCGGGCGCACGTCCTGCAAACAATTCAATGTCACGGAATCGCAATCCGTGATGAGCGGGCCAACCTTGTCTTCAATCAGCGCCTCGCCCCAGCAGGACATGCCGGTCTCGGTATTTGTTACAGTGTAAGAAATTGTTTCGCCCACGTAGTAGTAGCCGATGTAGTTGCTGCCCGTGTTTTCAACATCTACGGTGAAATCATCGTAGCAGCCGTAGAAGCCTTCCAACACCATGGGAGGCGTCAGGAACATTTCGCAGGTGGCAGGCAGCGATATGTCCAGCAGGTCGTCGCACACCAATCCCGGTGACGGCGGCGTGTATTCAACAATCGTAATGTCGAACGCACAGGAAGAGGTGTTGCCCGAACAATCCGTCGCCTGGAAAGACAGTGTTACCGTTCCGATCGGGTAGGTGCTGCCCGAGGTGTAACCTGTACCATCCGTTTGTGAAATGTTAGGCGTGCAGTTTGGGTCGTTGTCCGTTGCGAATACATTGAAAAAAACCTGTCGTTCGCATTCGCCGGGATTCAAATTGTAGCTTAGGTTACCAGGGCAATTCAAGACAGGCGGAATTGTATCCTGGGCCGAAAGATTGGTGGCAGCGCATAGCATGGACACCATAAAGCAGAGTAACACTCGTGTCATGGGACTCGTTTTTGGTTAAAGTAAAGATCCGATATAGCTGACTGCAGGATTGGACCACCACTTCCGGGAAAGGCCGAAAAGGCAGACCACCTTCACGTCAGCTGTGTGAAAACCTTTGAAAAAAGTTTGGTTGGCTAATTAATTTCAGGCGGGCTCTAAGCCGCCCGTTGGCTGTACTTTTTTACGTGTGGCGTTTTTCTGAAAACAGAAAATCAGATGCTGGTAAATTTTTTGCAAGTGGTTACCTGGCAGAAAATTCATTTGCACCATGCCGCATCGTGCAAAGTTCAGATAGATAAGATTTGGAGAAAAGTTTGGCTGGTTACGCTGTTGGTGAGTGCTTTAAAAATGTTTGTAATTTCTTATTGTAAAAATTACAATGCAAAGGTAAGACCATCCTGTCAAGCTTTAGTACCAGCTGGCAGGTAAATTTGAAATAATGAAATAATCTAACCTGTCTGCCGGTGATTTTTCTCACCCCAGAATGCTAACATCCATCAACTTTCCGGTAAATGCCCTTTCCTAAGTTTGTGCGAATTTCAGGATAACTGTATTTTAAAAATGCTCTGTTTTAATGGGCTGGACACATCGCACAGAAGCAACAGCCGGTGATGAGTGACTTAAAAAACAGTTGGACGGGAACTCCGTGTTTGAACATTTGAGAACGATGATGAAAATGCGTGGCCTGTTGTTTGATAGTAATCGATATTCGAAGGCTCACCAGTTTTTCATCAAAAGATCTCCCATGAATAGAACTTTTCACATTGAACATGAGACGGGTAAGGCGTTGACCGGTACGTGGCTACGCCTGTGGCGAGTAGTTCAGGTTGTGGTTTTTATTATCGGTGCGGGTATTTTCGCTGCGCTGATTTTCTTCCCTGAAACAGGAATACATGCCTTCTGGAATGTGTTGATACCCGTTGCGCCGGCCTTGTTTGTGCTGGCAACCGGAGTTTGGAGAAACGTGTGCCCGCTGGGCTCCGTATCGTTGTTGCCACGCCATCTCGGCATTTCAAAACGCCGGAGACTGAACCTGAAATGGCAGGGGAGATTGCATCTGGCTGGCGTTTGTCTCTTGTTTTTGATAGTGCCTCTGCGGCATTTGATCTTTGATACCAACGGACCTGCTACAGCGGCATTACTGGCTGCCACTGCTTTGGCTGCTTTCGTTGCGGGTTGTTTGTTTGATTGGAAAAGTGGGTGGTGTTCGGGTTTGTGTCCGGTTCATCCGGTCGAAAAAATGTACGGCGAAAATGTGCTCTTTACCACACCCAACGCCCATTGCACGCAATGCGCCAGTTGCGTGATCCCCTGCCCCGACTCCACTCCGGCCATGAGCCCCGCCAAGGCGAACATGCGGAAGTCGCACCGGATTTCCACCTGCCTGCTGACCGGCGGACTGCCTGGATTTATCTGGGGGTGGTTCCATGTTCCTGATTATGGGAGTAGCGTGGGGTGGAGTGAAATCGCAATTTCCTTTGCCTATCCGTGGCAGGGCCTTGCTGTTTCGCTGGGGGTTTATCTGGCTGTGCGCTATTATGCTTTGGCAAAACAGTACCACAGCCTGCTGAACAGCCTTTTTGCTGCTTCGGCAGTAGCATGTTATTACTGGTACCGTTTGCCTGCGCTGATTGGTTACGGTCTGTTTCCCGGCGACGGGATGCTGTTTGACTTAAGGGCATCCGTGCCGCACTGGACGGTGTGGGTGTTGCAAATTATCGTTGCAGCCTTTTTTTACTGGTGGGTTATTTTCAGAAAACAGGCTGCAGCCGAGTGGGTGGTTCGTCCGCCATTTGCGCAGCGCAGAAAGTAAGCGGAAGAGCGTAAAACACAGCGGCGTGCCGACTCGAAAATGTAGACAAGCGTAATTTTTTGAGTATAAACATTGTTAACAGCCCCGTGTCAAAGTTTTGCTTTGTAAGGGGGCTGATTTTACTAACCAAATTAAAGCTGACATTATGCATCATAAAGTCACAATTGAGCCCTTCCGCATCAAAGTGGTCGAACAAATCAAACTTACCACAGAAGAGGAACGACAAGTTTTTTTAAAAAACGCCAATTACAACCCTTTCCTGCTCCATTCCAACGAAGTCATCATTGATCTGCTGACCGACAGCGGTACCTCGGCTATGAGTTCCGAACAATGGGCCGGCATCATGCGGGGCGATGAAAGCTACGCCGGCGCTTCCAGCTGGCAGAGAATGGAAAATACCATCAAAGACCTTACCGGCTACACTTACATTTTGCCAACTCACCAGGGGCGGGCGGCTGAGCACTTGCTGTATTCCCGCATCGGGGGTGCGGGGAAGGTGTTCATCAGCAATACCCACTTTGATACGACCCGTGCTAATATTGAATTCACCGGGGCCAAAGCCATTGACCTTCCTATCGAGGAAGGGAAACACCCGGAAGTGATTCATCCTTTCAAAGGTAACCTTGACACCAAAGCCCTGCTTCGTACCATTGAAAACTATGGGCCTAAAAACGTTGCAGCAGTAATTCTTACGGTGACAAACAACAGCGGCGGCGGCCAGCCTGTGAGTATGGCCAATGCCCGGGCAGTTGCTGAAATTTGTAAAAAACACAGCATCCTGTTCATCCTCGATGCCTGCCGCATCGCTGAGAACAGCTGGTACATCCGGGACCACGAAGCAGGTTACGAAGACAAAACTTACCGTCAAATTGCGCAGGAGATGTTCGGCCTTGCCGATGGCTGCATCATGAGCGCCAAAAAAGACGCACTCGTCAACATGGGAGGCTTCCTGGCGCTGAAAGACCTCGACCTGGCCATCAGTTGCCGCACGGTGCTCATCATTACGGAAGGGTACTCGACTTACGGCGGGCTTTCTGGCAGAGACATGGAAGCTATTGCGCAGGGTCTGGAGGAGGTATTTGACGAAGATTACCTCGATTACCGGATTAAAAGCACGGCCTACCTTGGCAATCACCTCGACGCCATGGGCATTCCGGTCATCAAGCCCATTGGCGGGCATGCGGTGTATGTGGACGCCCGGTCGTTTTACCCGCACATTCCGCCGCACGAATTTCCGGGGCAATCCCTGGTTTGTGAACTTTACCTCAAGGCCGGCATTCGCAGTTGCGAAATCGGCTCGGTGATGTTCGGAAAATACGACGAGCAGGGGCAACTCATTCCTGCGGAGATGGAACTGGTCCGGCTGGCTATTCCCCGCCGGGTGTACACGCAAAGCCACATCGATTACGTGATTGAAACTTTCCGGGAACTGAAAAAGGAAAGGCACCTTGCCAAAGGCTTCCGCATCACTTATGAGCCGCCTTTCCTGCGGCATTTCACCGCCAGGTTCGAACCGCTGGGAGGAAAGGATTCTCCCCAGGTGGCCGGACTTGAAAAGGGTGGTGTTTTTGCCTGACAGCGTCTCATTACTGTGAATGCAGGCTTGTTTGACGAAAAGCAAGTCTGCATTTTTTATTTCCATGCTAGGTAATGCCCGTTTTCCCCAGTTCTTTTTTGTTAAAACCTTGGCCTTTCCTGTCCTGCTGTTTTCAAAAAATAACCCATCTTCGCTCCAAAAATTAACAACACAGAACATGCTAAAGCCCGGACTTTACCGACATTTCAAAGGCAATTTGTACAAGGTCATCGGCACCGCCTTTCATTCTGAAACGCAGGAAGAAATGGTCGTTTACATTCCACAGTACGGAGAGGGGAAAATGTGGGTACGGCCGCTTGATAACTTTCTTTCAAAAAAAGCAGTGGACGGGAAAGACGTAGTGCGTTTTGAATATATTGGAGAGGGCTAATGTCACAATTGCCAGCTTCAGGCAGAGAATACCACATAAAATGTAACCAACTTTTCTGACTGCCCTCATTGCACTGGTCTAAAATTACTGATTGATTTTCAGAAAGCATTCCAGCTCAAAATTAAAAACAGCCGCACTTCCCTCAAAGAAATGCAGCTGCCAACTAGTCCAAATGAAAACAATATCTATTCAACCAAATTTTTCCTTTTGAAAAACCTGCCCCGAAGGGCAGGCCGGTTTCAAATGCGGTATACCCCCGAGTTACTCCGCTTTGACAAACCGTTTTGTTATGGCTTGCTGGTCAGTAGTGATCACGTGTAAAAGGTAGAGGCCGGAAGGCAGGCTGTTCAGGTCAATCTGTGACGGAACGCTGGTTTCATCAAAAGAAAAAACTGTTTGTCCTGTCAATCCCACAACCTGCCCTGCAACCGGCTGTACGCCGCCCCAGGTGATGTTCAGGACGTCCCTGACTGGGTTGGGGAACAGGCTGAGTTCGTTCGCTCCGGTAGTCGATGCCACGGATGGCGTGCCGTTGTCGCTGCGTCCGGTCGTCAAGCCTCCCATGTTTGCGCCACCAATAACTTTTACGGTGTAATCTTCCACCTCGCCCCAGGCAAAGTTGCCGCAAGGTTCGGGCGCAACCCCGTAGCGCATGGATACCCGGCAACCATATTCGCCTTCGGCAATGCTTTCTGGCAGGTTGAAGGCGCCGAATACCATCTCGCTGCTGGGGCCGGCCTGGAACACCTGCTCTTCGGTTTCAAATATTTTGTTCTTGTTGAAATCAATCCAGATTCTCCATACTTCGTTGTATTTCGCTTCCGCAAAACCAGGTACGAGGGCTACTGCCACCGGTTCGCTTTTGTCGAGGACGGCAGTCAGGTCGGTGAAGTCGGCGTAGCCTCCGTCATTGCCGGAATCGTTCAGAAGGTCGCCAAGCCCGACGGTTTTGATGAACTCGTAAGTCGAATTACCTGCTGACGGGCAGAACGGTGCGATGTTGACGGTGTAGTCCTCCGTTTCACCCCAAAAAGCATAGCTGCAACTGCCGGGGCCCGAACCGTAGAACATCGTCACCCGCATGCGGGTCTGTCCGGGAATTCCTGAGGAGGGTACGATGAAGTTACCGCTCACTGGCAGGTCGGACGGGCCGCCGCTGAAGACCAGTTCCGTCACCTCAAAATGGAAGTTCTGATTCAGGTCAATCCAGATTACCCACCGTTCGTTGTAACCTGCACCGCTGAAACCCGGCGTCAGTTTGACAGGAATGGTATCCCCTTCGATCAGGTCGAGTGGACCCAGGGCAGTGTAGTCACCGTAGCCGCCGTTATTGCCGGAGGCATTTGCCAGTGTACCGATTTCAACTTTGCGTATGAATTCGTACTTCGAATTGCCAATGGACGGGCAGAATTCCTGAATATCAACGGTGTAGTCCTCCACTTCGCCGGAGAAGGTGCCGCAGGCTGTAGGTTTTGATCCAAAACGCATGGCTACACGCATTCTCGTTGGGCCCAGCTGTGCCCAGGCAGGAATATTCATCACGCTGTTCACGGTTGTACTGGAAGAGGTTGGGGTTTCAAAAACCAACTCGCCGTTGTCGTTGAAGTCGTCGTCATGGTTCAGGTCGATCCAGATTCTCCAGTACTCGCCCCAACTGCTGCTGATAAAACCAGGCGTCAGCGCCACGTCAGCCGAGCCGCCACGGTGGAGCGGAGTGCTCAGGCTGGTAAAATCTGCGTAGCCGTAATTGTTCCCGGAATTGTTGCTGATCGTGCCGATATTCACAGCCTGAATAAATTCGTAATTGGTCAAACCTGTCGTGTAGCACACGCCGCTACAATTGACCGTGAGTGTGAAACTGCCCGCTGCGCCCTGGTAGCCATCCACAACGATAAAATACTGTCCGGGGCTTGCATTGGCGACAGTGGCGGTGTTGTTGCCTTCGGCAAGGCAGTTGCTCTCGCTGCAGGCATCAAGAATAATGACGTCCAGGTCAGCGGAGAGATTGGAGAGGCTGGCGGTGATGGTTCCCGGCTCGGTGGTTTGCAGAAAGAAAACCTTCTCCGGGCCGCTTTGCAGCCAGCTGTTGCAGCCGTAAGTATTCACGTTGTTGGTGCCGCCGACAGTCGTTCCGTTTACAGGTACGCCGCAGTAAATTGGTTGTGCGCTCGTACAGTTGAGGAATGCCTTCGGCAGACAGGTGGCAGCGGCCACTTTGTTTCTGATCAAATTACCGGGCTGTGTGCCAAAGCCGAGGTTGAAGTTTTTACCAGCAGAAGTCAGGTGGCAATAGCTCATGATGGTGCCGCCGTTGGTTGGTGCCGGACCGGCTGCACAACCGCCGGAAGGTGCTGCACAATTGTCGAGCGCCTGGTTTCCGGCAGTGCCCCAGGAACAATCGTGGGTGTGCGGCGAGCCAAGGTTGTGGCCCATTTCATGCGTCACCACGTCGATGGTCCAGGAGTACAGCGGGAAATTGTTGTAAGTAGTTGAAATGTTGCTGTAAGCTGTCCGGTAACCAATGGTGGGGAAACACAGCACATCCACCCAGGCGATACCACCGTGTCCAACCGGTTTGGTGGATAGCAGGTGAGCGAGGTCGCCGGTGATGCCGGTGATGTTTTTCCGGTCCCGGAATTTGTTCAACACTGCGCCGGAGCCAACGGAGGAACTGATGCCGTAGGGGTCCGCCGAATTCCAGACTACGATTTTTGAAATCTGCGTAACGATACCTTCCTGATGGTAAATCGTGGCGACCATGTTGAAAAGGCCGGTTACGTAGTTGGCTGTGTTTGAAATGCTGTTGCCGAAATCCTGGTACATCTGATAATCCGCCTCGAACTGCACCCGCACGATATTTTTGGCAGTGCCACTTTTGGCCTGGCCAGCAGTCATGGGGTTGTCGAGTTGATGAAGGCTGGTTTCAGTGCCGCACTCGTAAGTGTTGGGAATCTGAAGGTTTTCATCATTGTAAAAAACGTAATCGGTGGTTTTTTTACCTTCGTTGTTACGAACGGCTCCAAGCACGTAATTTTTACCGCCGATGTTCATCATGGCCATGATCTCGTCACCGGCGATGCTGAGCGAAGCGATGGAGGTTTGCTTGGCGTACCGTTCGAGGACTTGCCCGGTGTAAAAAGTGCCGGGGTCAAAAGGAGTTACGTTACCTTTTTGATCAGTAACTTCAAAATCGTGGGATAGAATTTCCTGTCTTTCCAGCAAAAGTTCGAGTTTGTCTCCGTTCTTTTGCGGGATCTGGAAAACCATTTCCCTGGGTGATTTTTTCATGGCAGCTTTCAGGTTGGCCACGTCCAGTTTCAGGTAGGTCGCTTCTTTGACAACCGGGTTAAATTCACTTTTCTCACTGCTCACCGTAAACGGCGAAACGATGTTGGTTGGGAGTGGAGCCTGAATGGATTTTTGGGGTTGAAGAGACTCCCGTTGCTGAGCGTTGGCAGCGAAGGCCGTGGAAAAGAGGATTGCCAGAAAAAACAATCGGGTTTGGTAAGTGAAATTTAAACGTTTCATAAAAAAAAGGTTTTTTGGCGCCTTAACAAAGGTTGGAGTGCACGATCTGCATGGCATGCCCACCCGCCTTTACCCCGGCGGCATTGAAAAATTGGGAAGGGATGCTTCCCTTTGTTAAAAAATTTGGATAAAAAAATTGGGTAACTCTTCAGGTGGAATGTGCAGGGTGGTGTAAGTTTGGTTTCCTGCGGGTTAATCCTACATTTGGTTGCCAAGGGTTGAATAAGCGGTTTTGAAAATGACTCCTGCCAGGAATGACGTCCTTCAGGACAGGGTTGAAAATTTCAGGCGTTTGAAGTTTGAAACTTAAGCTGCCTGCGATTTGCAACTGTTGGTATTTTTTAGTGTGTTTGACCATTTATCAGACAGAAAAGAAAAGCGTTACCAGTTTTTGAATTTTTTTTTCATGAGTAAAAAAACTTCGGAAATACGCCTCCTGCATCTCTCTTCAGCACTCACTTGGCGGGGAGGTGAACAGCAGCTCGCCTATCTGGCAGCTGAACTGCGAAAGGCAGGTGTTCGTCAATGGATATGCTGCGTAGAAGGTTCAGAGATGGAGGCGTTCTGCAGGAAGGAAGGATTTGGGGTTTTTACTTACCGCAAGCGTTTCTCAGTTGACCCGACAGTAGGCAGATGGGTGAAGGATTTGTGCAGAAAGTTGGAAGTTGACATTTTACACACCCACGATTCTCACGCCCATACTTTTGCTGTAATCTCGGCGCTGTTTGGCAACCGCACGCCGCTGGTCGTTCACCGGCGGGTAGATTTTCCGGTCGGGAGGAATATTTTTTCAAAATGGAAATACAATCATCCGGCAGTCAGGCGTATCATTTGCACCTCGCAGGGGATTGAGGAAATCACCGCCCCCAGCCTGAAGGACCCTTCGAAGCTCACGGTTGTTCACAGCGGGATTGATTTTGCCAGGTTCGGGTTGACAGATGAAGGCCAACCGGCTGGTGTTGTGCCTTTTGAAAACCTGCTTCGCAAAAATTACAAAGTTCCCGACGACCACTACGTCATTGTCAATGTGGCGGCAATTGCTCCGCACAAAGATTATTTCACCTTCGTCAATACGGCTGAATTTTTACTGGAAAGGGGCATGAAAGCCAGGTTTTTCATCATCGGCGGCGATGGGGGAGAAGAGCAGGCGATCCGCCGTTATATCAAAGAAAAAAGCTTGGCGGAACATTTTGTGTTTACGGGTTTCCGCACCGATGTGCCAAAACTGTTACGAGGAGCTGACCTGCTGCTTTTCACCAGCAGAACCGAAGGGATTGGTGTGGCAACACTGGAAGCCTTTGCCTGCCGGGTGCCGGTGGTAGCTACCATTGCAGGCGGAGTAACCGAGGTCGTGGTGGACGAAGTGACGGGGTTAGTTGCACCAGTGGGCGATGAAAGGGAACTGGGTTACCAGGTTGAGTTGATGCTGAAAGACGACGAATTACGCCAGGAGTTGGTGGAAAACGCATTCAATTCGTTGAAAAAATTTACGAAGGAAAAAACGGCGGCGGGCATTTTACAGGTTTACAATGAAATCTTGGATAGCCGGAAAGGCTGAGTTTAGCTCAGCGATGCGATGATTTTTTTCACATCTTTGGTTTCAAACCATTTCACAAGCCTGACTATTGCGGATGTGATAAATCCCGGTTCGGTAATGAGCCGGTTCAAAACGGCGACATACTCGTCCAGTTCGGCGATGACAGCATCTTTTTCGGCAGGGGAGAGTTTTGAGAGTCGCTGCGCAACGATCCAGGCGTGTGCACGTGCTTTTTTCAGGCTGAACTCTGCAAATTTTTCATCTGATTTTTTGCCCAGTAAATCCAGTAAAAAAAGGAGCGGCGAGACCTTGTTGAGCTTTTCCTGCATCATTTCAATCTGCTCTGTAAGCAGGTGGTTGATGATGAAAAAATCACCTTCCAGCGCAGGGAGTTCCTCCGGTGTTACAGCTTCGGCGGCGGCGATTCCGAGATCCAGGTTAATGTGTGCATTCATTCCAATGAGCAGGTGTTGTAGCGTGATGAGGTCATGGCGGGGTGCGGCATCGAAGGCAGTTTTCCAGGCATTGGTGCAGGGTAAATTTTGTTGGTGGCAATCGAAAGCGTCAAGATACCGGTTGGCAAAGATGACATCGAGTCGCTCCATGCGGGGCCCGTTTTCAAACCGACCTTCGGAAATACCAATTTTTACGAGCCGGGTTACACCAAGATAAACGTGGGCGAAGATGCCTAGCGGGTCGCCGGTTTCAGCAGCTGAAGCGACAATTGCTTCCAGCCGACTGATGATTGCTTCAATGGATTGTGAAGGCATAGGCGGTCGAGGCTGCAGATTTTCCAACAAAGTAAGCGAAAGTTTGCTGGATATTGTAATTGGTGCCGAACTTACAAAAGTCTCTTTCGTTAACAACTGCTATCTTCACCCCTCAGTATTTTCAAAACCAGTGAGGCAATTTCCGCTTGCGAAATTTTAAAGCTCGATGCCAGAGAAAAATTATACATCACTTTCCAATGCCGAACGCCTGCTCAGGTATGCTATGGTGGCGGGTGTGGTTATTCTGATCAGTTTGCTGTACCCCAGCAATGTGAAATTCAAGTACGAATTTCAAAAAGGGCTAAGCTGGCGGTATGAAGATTTGACGGCGCCTTTTGATTTTGCCATCAAAAAGCCGAATGAAGAAATCATGGAAGACCGAAGCCGTCTTTCCAGGGAGTTCTCGCCCTACTATCGGCTGAACCCTGGCCTTGCCGATGCTAAAATAAAGGATTTCGAAGCTGCGATTGAACAGAATAAAACCTACCTGCTTTCCCTGCCCGATTCTGTCCGGAGTTCGATCAGGCAATACACAGACTTTGGAACTTCTTTTTTGAAAAATATCTATGCCCGTGGAGTCATTAAACTGGCGCCTGAGCATCAGGGCAAGGGAGAGGATTTCGTGATTAATGTACTCCAGGGAAATGTGAGTACGAAGCGGACGTTACCTGCTTTTTTTACTGTCGACAATGCCCGGCAGGTGCTGGCTGATTCTATTGCCCGCCGCTCTAAGCCTTTTCCCACAGTGCTTTCCATTGCACTGAATGATGCCATTGCTCCCAATATTCTTTACGATGCCGAACAAACGGAACAGCTCAGAGAGCAGGCGCTTTCGAATATTGCCACCACGAAAGGCGTGGTCCGCCAGGGTGAATTGATTGTAAAAAAAGGCAACGTCGTAACCGAAGACGTGTATGAAAAACTGGTAAGTTACCGGGAGAAATTTGAGACGGATGTCATTTCACAGAAATCTTCGCTGGTCGTTTACGTTGGTTACGTTTTATTAACGGGCCTGATTCTCGGCACTTTTATGATGTACGTCAACGCCTATCGCAAGGAAATCCTTCAGCATTGGAATTACCTGACCTTTGTCATGCTGTGGATGGTGGTCTTCAGCTACCTGACTTACCTTGTTGAAAAAACGGAAGTACTCAGCGTTTACGTCATCCCGTTTTGCATCGTGCCGGTGGTCGTTCGGCATTTTTTTACCTACCGGCTGGCGTTTTTTACCCATGTGGTGGTGGTGTTGATTGCCGGATTTCTCACAGCGGAAGGGTATCAGTTCATTTACACGCAAATAGTGGCCGGCGTGGTGGCAGTGCTGGCGATTGCTGATGCCAGGTATTGGTCAAAATTTTTTACTTCCGTACTTTTTATTTTTCTGTCTTATTCACTCTCGCTGCTTGGGCTTGACATCATCGAGGAAGGTGACTTCATGCAACTCGACTGGTCCATCTACGGTTGGCTGGTGCTCAACGGAACGCTTACGCTCATGGCCTTTCCGCTCATTCCGCTGATGGAGCGCTTTTTTGGATTTACCTCCTCCATTTCGTTGGTTGAGCTTGCAGACATGAACCGGCCGCTGCTGCGGGAACTGGCGATGAAGGCGCCTGGCACATTCCAGCACTCGCTTCAGGTCGGCAACCTTGCTGAGGCTGCTGCCAACGAAATCGGCGCCAACCCGCTGCTCGTGCGCACCGGTGCACTGTATCACGATATCGGTAAAATGCTCAACCCGGAGTATTTTGTTGAAAACCAGTCCGGAGCCAGCCCGCACAGCGATATCAGCCATCTTGAAAGTGCGGCTATCATCATTTCACACGTTACCGAAGGCGAAAGGTTGGCTAAAAAGCACCGGTTGCCGAAGGTGATTACCCGTTTCATCACGACTCACCACGGAACCACCAAGGTGGAGTATTTTTATAAAACCTATCTGCAGGAAAACCCCGGCGTGGAGGTTGATCCATCCAAATTCACCTACCCGGGGCCCAAGCCTCAGACGAAATGCGAGACCATCGTCATGCTGGCAGATTCGGTGGAGGCGACAGCCCGCACCTTAAAGGATCCGACGGGAAAAGACATCGATGAGCTGGTGGACAAGATCATCAACGGGAAAATTGAAAAAGGTCAGCTTTCAAAATCAAATTTCACCTTCAGCGATCTGGAGACGTGCCGAACTATTTTTAAAAAAATGTTGCGCAGCATACACCACATCAGGTTGGAGTACCCGGAATAAATTAATTGCAACCGTTCTCCAATACCCTGATTTCAACCCGCCGGTTCTGAGCCTGTTGCTGCTCGGAAATAGCGTTAGGGAAGCGCATTTCCCAGTTCCCGTAGCCTTTGAAGCTGATGCGATCTTCTTCAATTCCATTTTTTAACAGGAATTCATACACCATTTTTGCCCTTGCCACAGATAGTTTGTACTCAAAACTTTCCTCGACGACGGGAGGGCGGTTTGGGAAGTTGACGTGACCGGCAACTTCGATTTTCATCTTCGGGCTGAGTTGCATAAACCGGAGGATTTTGGGCAGTTCGGGCTTCGATTTTTCCAGCAGCACCGGCTGTCCTCCTACATAGTACAGGTTGTCGATGTCGACCTTTTCCCCGGCGACGGCTTTTTTCAGCGCCAGTTTCACCGGCTGCATGCCCGGAGCAGCTTTCAGCATTTCCGATTTCATGAAATAACATTCTGCGAATGCATCCAGTCCGACGACCGTTTCCGGCGAGTATGTTTTTTTAAAATAACCGGATGCGTCAGTCCGGATGGAGTCACGGCTGTCTTTGGTGTGAAAAACGACATCGGCAATGAGGGGTTGCCCGGTTTTTTCATCCAGCACGGTTCCTTCGATGGTCACCATGGGAGTAGATTGTAAAATTTCGATGTTAGCCCGGCGGTTGAGTTGACGACCCTGGTCTGAGGTGTTTTCGGCGGCAGGCTTTGTTTCACCAAAAAATGAGACAGTGAATTTTTCAGGCGGCAGGCCCTGGGTGATCAGGTAATTTTTTACAGCATCAGCCCGGCGCTGTGAGAGTGCCAGGTTATTTTTCAGCGTGCCTATGGAGTCGGTATGGGCAGTGATTTTTATTTCAAAATTTTCAAGTCCGCTTACTGCCTGAGCAATTGAAAGAAGCGTAGCATCCGCTTCGGGTCTGAGGTCGTGTTTACCAAAATCGAAATACACTTCAGCGCTTTGAAGGAGGGTGCGCTTTTCAGCTTCAGACTGGGCAAAGAGTTGGGTGAAAAAAACAAGCAGGAAGATTGAAAATGTGAACTTAAGTTTCATGTCGTTAGGTTTGGCATATTTCAGAACATAATGCTAAACGGCAGGAAGGACACAAAATTCTGCCTGGGGTAGGCTGATTTTTGAGTTGAGATTAAAAAGCCCGGATTCAAGAGAAATAAAGCCCGCATTGGTCCTACTTCTTGAAAAATAAGCCTATTTTATAAGGTTACCTCTCTATCCGTTTTTATTTTTAAAAATGCGTTTACTGGCAAAGCCTCATTCAACCTTGCCATTTCAACGTAAAATTCCCGTGCATCATCAGGAATGGCAACTACCCACTCTTTTTTCCCGTATATTTGCGGCCCCAAACTGAGAACCTCCGGATGATTTTGTTGTTCCTTTGAAAGCGACCCTGCTATCAATCATCAACATAGTCCGACCGAACACTAGGACAAGAAATTACGAATAAAGATTTTTCATGAAAAACATCCGCAATTTTTGCGTTATCGCTCATATTGATCATGGGAAAAGTACCCTCTCCGATCGCCTTTTGGAGGTGACCAGTACAATTTCTGCAAGAGATATGAAAGCCCAGGCCCTAGACAGCATGGATCTGGAGCGTGAGCGTGGAATTACCATCAAGAGCCACGCCATTCAGATGAAGTACAAGTCACCTGTGGACGGCCAGGAATACACGCTCAACCTCATTGACACGCCCGGCCACGTTGACTTTTCCTACGAAGTGAGCCGTTCCATTGCAGCTTGCGAAGGTGCATTGCTGCTGGTGGATGCAACCCAGGGAATTCAGGCCCAGACGATCTCCAACCTCTACCTGGCAATCGAGCACGATCTTGAAATCATTCCGGTCATCAATAAAATTGACATGCCCAATGCCATGATCGATGAAACGATGGAGCAAATCGTGGATTTAATCGGCTGCAACCTGGAAGACGTAGTTACTACAAGTGGGAAAACAGGGGAAGGCGTTCCGGAACTTCTCGAGTCGATTGTCAACCGGATTCCTGCTCCGAAAGGTGATCCGGAGGCGCCATTGCAGGCTTTGATTTTTGACTCGGTTTTTAATCCTTTCCGGGGAGTCATTGCGTATTATAAAATAATGAACGGTACCCTTCGCAAGGGCGACAATGTTCGTTTTTACTATACCGGAAAAGAGTACGGAGCTGATGAAATTGGCATCCTTCAAATGGAAATGATGCCACGGCAGGAGATGAAAGCGGGTGATGTAGGTTACATCATCACCGGAATAAAGGTATCGAAAGAAATCAAAGTCGGGGATACCATCACGCATGTAAACCGGCCCTGTGAGGAGGCGATTCACGGTTTCGAAGACGTGAAGCCCATGGTTTTTGCGGGTATCTATCCTATTGAAAATGAGGACTTTGAAGATCTTCGGGACAGCCTCGAGAAGCTTCAATTGAACGATAGCTCGCTTACTTTTGAGCCTGAGTCGTCCGCAGCGTTGGGCTTTGGTTTTCGTTGTGGGTTTCTCGGAATGCTACACCTTGAAATCATTCAGGAGCGGCTTTCACGGGAGTTCGACATGGAAGTTATTACCACGATTCCAAACGTATCATACATCGCTCACACAACGGGAGGTGTTACGGTGAACCTGAGAACTCCTGCTGACTTCCCAGATCCGACTCACCTCAAAGCGGTCGAGGAACCCTACATCAATGCGCAAATGATCACCAAGCCAGAGTACATCGGTTCGATCATGACGCTTTGCCTTGAAAAACGTGGGATATTTAAAAATCAGAATTACCTGACTCCAAGCCGGGTAGAGATCACATTCGAGCTTCCGCTGGCTGAAATTGTCTTCGATTTTTACGATCGCCTCAAATCCATCTCCAGAGGTTACGCTTCTTTCGACTACCACCCGATCGGATACCGGGAGTCTGACCTGGTGAAAGTAGATATCAAGCTGAACGCTGAGAGCGTGGATGCTTTGTCGGCCCTCGTACACCGTGACAAGGCGTACGCTTTCGGTCGCCGTATTTGTGAAAAGCTGAAAGAGTTACTACCTAAGCAGCAATTTGTTATCGCCATTCAGGCTGCCATTGGCGCCAAGATCATTGCCCGTGAAACGATTTCTGCCATGCGAAAAGATGTGACGGCTAAATGTTACGGCGGTGATATTTCACGTAAGCGAAAACTGCTCGAAAAGCAGAAGAAGGGAAAGAAAAAGATGCGCCAGATTGGCTCGGTGGAAGTGCCGCAAAAGGCTTTCCTGGACGTGTTGAAGCTGGATTAAGCCAATCGGTAAGTTTTATCCTGAAAGGGCCTGGCAGTGCAAGCTGTTAGGCCCTTTTTTATTTGGCTCTTGTTCCTTTGGGCAAAAACTGTGGCAGCTGGTTCGTTGCTACTTCTGCCTGCGCAAGAGCTCATTCAGTAGGGGTAGTATTTAAAATTGATTATTCAGTAATTATTGAAAATACTTTATGTTTAGATGATTGAATAATTTTGTAGAAATCAGAATAAAATTCTACTTTATTTATGATTTTATCAGTTAGAAACAAGTTTTATTAGTCATTTCCGGACTTTTTGCAGCTTGTTTTGAATTTTGTTCTATTTTAAAATTCATCAATTTTATTAAAAATTCAATTTTGTTTAATAAAAAATGATATAAACATAAACAAAAAAAATTGACGATTGTCTCCTAGTTACATTCATCAACGCAATATCAAAACGGGCTGACAGCAGTGAAAAGCAATCATTTTCAATCTGTCATTCCTAAGTATGAATCAAGGAGATGGAAGCTCAAATACGTCATTTTACAGTACACAAGTTGGCTATTGGATTGACAGTATTGGCAATTTTAAGCGGCCTTGCGATTCCGAAACAATGGACAGAAATGTATTTGGTACTGTTCGGAGTCGTTTTGATACTGGCCGGAGTGCCGCACGGAGCTTCCGATTACCTGCTTTTCCGACAGCTTTCATCCATCAGGGGTGGTGCTTTTCAAGTCTGGCGTTTTTTCACCAGTTACCTAGTATTGATTGTGGCTTACCTGATGCTCTGGTGGTTGATGCCAATCGTGGCATTTTTGCTTTTTCTCATTTTGTCAGCTTATCATTTTGGCCAGTCAAATTGGCCTCATATTCATTTCTCCGATAAATTTTCTGAGAGGTTAACCATGTTCCTCTGGGGGGCAGCCGTGATTGGAATACCCGTTCTGCTGCATTTTGATCAGGCATCTACTATCGTGCTTGAAATGACAGGTATGCGTCCTTTCATTAACGATACATTCAGGGCGGCGCTCATATTCTTGCTACTGTTTGGTTGTACAGCCAACATGCTTCACTTGCATCATCAGGGAGTTATCAGCAAGCAGGTTTTTGTTCGAGAAATGCGAAATTTTCTACTGCTCATGCTGCTGTTTTTCACCACGCCTTTGCTGGTGGGGTTTGGAGTCTATTTCGTTTTGTGGCATTCTTTGGGTTCCATGCTGGATCAGATATCAGTTTTGCGGAGTATTCGTCCGGGTTTTGGAATCAAAAATTACCTGCTTGCCGCCATTCCGCTTTCAATCGTTGCATTCGCAGGGTTGGGTCTGCTCTACTTTTTTCTTGGTGACTACTTCGACGAAGGGCAAAATCTGGGAGTCTTGTTTCTGTTCGTCTCAGTGATTACGGTTCCGCACGCATTCCTGATGGAGTGGCTTTACAAAGTCGGGAGCCCGGTATTGGAACAGGAGCGTGAGGCACTTTGACTTTGTATGTAAAAAATTGAAAATCAATTAATTGAAACGATAGATTGATTTTATTAAACACTTATTTCTAACTAAAAAAAACAATTTAAACATGGAGTTTCTAACCAACTTCCAAACTATGTTACTTGCGGTGTTACAACCAGGTGATTACGTAGGTTTCACCTTTTTCATCGGCTCAATGGCGATGATGGCCGCATCTGTATTTTTCTTTATTGAAATGTGGAACCAGGATGGCAAATGGCGCACATCCCTGTTGGTTTCCGGCCTTATTACTTTTATTGCAGCGGTACACTATTTCTACATGAGGGACTTTTGGATCGTCAACGGCACCTCGCCAACGGAGTTTCGTTACATCGACTGGATTTTGACAGTGCCGCTCATGTGTGTTGAGTTTTATCTGATTCTCAAAGCTTTTGGCGCCAAGCAGAGCCTGCTTTGGAAGATGATCTTTTATTCTGTCTGGATGCTCGTGGCAGGTTATCTGGGCGAAACGGTTTTCCGTGATTCCTCGCCACTGTGGGGTTTCATCTCTACAATCGGTTACGTAGGTATCCTTTATGAAATCTGGTTGGGAAGCGCCAAAAAGCTGGCCAACAACTCCAACGATCCTGCGCTGCAATCTGCATTCAGTGCATTGGGATGGTTCGTGTTGGTAGGCTGGGCGATCTACCCGATCGGGTACATGTCAATTGAAGGTTCCGGTTGGTTGAGCGGAGTATTGAATCCAAAGAGCCTGGATATCATCTACAACATCGGCGATGCTATCAACAAAATTGGCTTTGGCTTAGTCATATACTCGTTGGCCGTCAGCAAAGGGAAATCAGTCGCATAACTGCTTTGCGCCAAATTATTAAGTGAATTTCAGATTCCTTTTATTAGAGCTCCTGCCGGCTTGTCGGCAGGAGCTTTTCAGTTTGGGTCAAATGCGGGATTTGTTTGAGCGAGATTCACTATAACAGCTGATGCAAAACAGGCTACAAGCCAGGAAATTGACTTGCCAGGTGCCGGGTAATTTCCCGGTTCTAATTTCAGCTTTTCCGTAGCAGGGATTTTAAAAATGCGATTTGACCAAGATGATAAATATCGTGCTGGATGACGCCCATACTCAGCCAGCGAAAGGTTTTTCCGGGTAAAAACTCCTTGTCGAGGAAAACATCATTGCGTTTTCGCATTTCAGAAACGATCACTCTCTGAAGTGCTTCGAATTGTTTTTTTGCTTCATCCCAACTGGAGTGGTTGAGTGATGAAATATCCCGCCAATTATCCTCATCAGCAACATCTGCCCGAAAGTCGAGGTTGCCGAGCAGCCTTTCGGCAAGTGCTTTCCGCCATTTGACCATGTGCCAGAGTATGCGGGCGATGGAGTGCTGGTTGCCGGGGAGGGAAAGGGCTTCTTCTGGCGTGATGTCTGAAATAATTTTGGTGTAATTATCGCCGAACCATGGGTCGCCGTTGAAAAAGTCCTGAAAAGAGCCGGAAAGTTGTTCTATTGTTGTCATGGCAGGGGGAGTTTGTTTCAGTAATTTTAAAAATTAAGAAAGAAATATTAAAAAATACGCTAATAGGCAGCTGTGGAAAATAAGAATTGGTCGTCTTCGTTTTTCAAAATAACCAAAACTCAGACGACATGATGACTAACAGGAAATTTGAAAAAGCAGCCCGCAGCCGGCGGGCATTTGCCTTTTGGGTAGCGGTAACGCTGCATCTTGCCGTTGCTGCAGCCGTAGTTTACGGTTCTGATTTGGGAAATTATTTCCCGGGTTTCATTCAGGAGTTTTTCTCTGGCGAATCTGATGCTCCTCCGCCTGTTGTACCGTAAAAACGCCATGAAAAGGTAAGCATTTTATGCCTTTAAAACAACCCGTGCAACTCGGCTTGTACCAGGTTCACGACCTTGCCGAGATCTTCCGGATTGTTCTGAAAATCCACTTCATCAGAATTGATAATAAGTAGCTTGCCTTCCGTGTAGTCGGCAATGAATTGCTCGTAGCGCTGGTTGAGTCGCTTCAGGTAGTCGAGGCTCATGGTGCCTTCGTAGTCTCTGCCCCTTGCCTGGATGTGAGAGACAAGCGTGGAAACGCTGGCCCTCAGGTAAATGAGCAGGTCAGGTGACTGGATTTGTGAGGACATGGTTTTGAAAAGGCTAAAGTAATTTTCAAAATCACGGGTTGTCATCAGGCCCATGTCATGAAGGTTAGGCGCAAATATGTAGGCATCTTCATAGATAGTGCGATCCTGAATGACTGTCCGGTCACCTTGCAGGATGTTGAGTACTTGCTGGTATCGATTGTTTAAAAAATAGATTTGAAGATTAAACGACCAGCGCTGCATGTCGTGGTAGAAATCAGCGAGGTAGGGGTTGTCGTCCGTGCTTTCGAAATGTGATTCCCATCCAAAATGGCGGGAAAGTTTTTCACAAAGCGTAGTTTTGCCTGCGCCGATGTTTCCGGCAATTGCAATATGTTTGATTTTTGAAATATCCATCAAGGCTAGGTTTACATTTTCGGGCACGAAAATAGAAAAAACGAGCTTGATTAATGGCCGAAAAGCCGGAATGTTCATTTTGTTGTTTCACAAAAACAGCTGGCAGCAAGGAGCCGTCAAAAAACTTTTACCTCTAAAAAACGTAACCAGTCATCTAAAAAGTCATTATGCAGGTAGATAGATCACTAATTTTAAAACTTGAAACTTTAGCTCGCCTGGAACTTTCAGAAGATGAAAGATCACAACTTACCGGTGATTTGAATAAAATCCTCGCCATGGTGGAAAAGCTGGAGCAGCTTGATACCTCTAACGTTGAGCCGCTTGTTTACATCAACGATGTGGAAAATACGCTTCGGGAGGATGAAATCAAATACCAGGTGAGCCAGGAAGCGGCACTTGCCAATGCGCCCGATAAAGACGAGCGCTATTTCAAGGTTCCGAAAGTCATGTAAATTTATGGCTGGACAGTTGAGAATGACATGGTTAGCAACTGACCTTCAGCCAGCAACCATCAATTATGCAATCCATTATTTCCGTTCGTAATCTCAAGAAAATCTACTACATGGGCGCCAACGTAGTGAACGCCCTCCAGGGCGTTGACCTGGATATTTCAAAAAACGAATATGTGGCGCTGATGGGGCCATCCGGTTCAGGAAAATCCACGCTGATGAACCTTATCGGCTGCCTGGACACACCCACTTCCGGCGATTACATTTTAAACGGGATAAACGTCAGTACAATGGACGATGGAGAACTGGCAGAAGTTCGGAACAAGGAGATCGGGTTTGTCTTTCAAACTTTTAACCTGCTGCCCCGTCTGTCGGCACTCGACAATGTGGCTTTGCCGCTCGTTTACGCCGGCATGAGCAAAGCTGAGCGCCAGGACAAAGCCCGCCACGTGCTGGAAGCCGTGGGGTTGGCTGACCGGATGGATCACAAACCCAATGAGCTTTCCGGTGGACAACGGCAGCGTGTTGCGGTGGCCCGAGCGCTCGTAAATGATCCGAGTATCATTCTGGCAGATGAGCCCACGGGAAACCTTGACTCCAAAACTTCTTACGAGATCATTGGACTTTTTGAGCAAATTCACGATGCCGGTAACACTATCGTGCTTGTCACACACGAACCCGATATTGCTGAGTACGCCCATCGGGTTGTCCGGCTCATCGACGGACTGGTTTCTTCCGATGAGGTGAACCCAAATCCTGCAAAAGTGTTAGTCTCGGCGTAACACATGGTATTGGTTGTTGGGTATCAGTAATTGAATATTTTCCCGATCGCCAATCCCAATTTCCAAAAACATGGCCTTTAAAATATACACAAAAACCGGCGACGCCGGTGAAACGGGTCTCTTCGGAGGCCGCCGCTTGTCCAAAAGCCATCTTCGTATTGAGTCATACGGTACGGTCGATGAGTTGAATTCCTACATCGGTGTGGTGCGGGATTCTCTAAAAGATGAACATCTCCGCCAGATTTTGAAGGATGTTCAGGACCGTCTTTTTGCCGTAGGCGCCAACCTTGCCAGCGATCCTGCTAAAAATTTAACACCGCCAGATATCACCCAGGCTGACATTCAGGTGCTTGAAAGTGAAATAGACAG
Organism: Bacteroidota bacterium; assembly: GCA_030147525.1. Taxonomy (GTDB): domain Bacteria; phylum Bacteroidota; class Bacteroidia; order Chitinophagales; family Saprospiraceae; genus UBA6168. Next base: position 137,737 of record JASBVF010000020.1, on the reverse strand, counting down.
CATGGAGGCACAGTTGCCGGCATTAAAAAATTTCATTCTGCCCGGTGGGCATCCCTCGGTCTCTTTTTGCCACGTAGCCCGCTGCGTTTGCCGCCGTGCTGAGCGGTTGGTCGTTGCATTGAATCACGATGAAAAGGTGGAGCCAATGGTGCTGCAATACCTCAACCGCCTTTCCGACTACCTGTTTGTTTTATCCAGAAAAATCGGTCATGATGCAGGGGCGGAAGAAGTGATCTGGAAGCCCCGTTAAAAACTTTGTGGAAAAAATCGTCCGCTGGCCACCGTCCGCCGTTGGCCTTTTTCCTACCTTTGCGCCCCGTAACAAAATGAAGAATAGCCCGATTACTATTCATCATTTATTCATCATCATTTATCAATCAATCAATGGCTAAGTACATATTTGTTACGGGCGGCGTAACTTCATCGTTGGGTAAGGGCATCATTTCTGCATCCCTCGCCAAACTCCTTCAGGCAAGGGGCTTTTCTGTCACCATCCAAAAATTCGACCCATACATTAATGTCGATCCCGGAACGCTCAACCCCTACGAGCATGGAGAGTGCTACGTCACCGACGACGGTGCTGAAACCGATCTCGACCTTGGTCATTACGAGCGTTTTTTAAATACGCCAACTTCGCAAGCCAACAACGTCACGACCGGTAGAATTTACCAAACCGTTATAAATAAGGAGCGTGCAGGCGATTATTTGGGTAAAACTGTTCAAGTCGTTCCGCACATTACTGACGAAATTAAACGTCGGGTTCAATTGCTTGGCGCTAATCCACAATACGATATCGTTTTCACCGAGCTGGGTGGCACGGTGGGCGACATTGAGTCGTTGCCCTACCTTGAGGCACTCCGGCAACTTTGCTGGGAGCTGGGGCGTGATAATTGCCTCGTCATTCACCTCACGCTCATCCCGTACCTCAGCGCCGCCAAGGAGTTGAAAACCAAGCCTACTCAGCACTCCGTGAAAGAATTGCTCAGTGCCGGCATTCAGCCTGACGTGCTCGTTTGTCGTACGGAATATCCGATCAACATGGATATTCGGCGCAAACTAGCATTGTTTTGCAATGTGGATGTCGGTTCGGTGGTAGAAGCTATTGACGCTGAAACAATTTATGACGTGCCTTTGCTCATGGCAAAGGAAAAACTGGATACCACCGTGATGGTAAAACTGCGTTTGCCTGACCGGAAGGAGCCTGATTTGAGTGCATGGAAGGCGTTTCTTGGCAGGCTAAAAAATCCGGTACATGCCGTGAGAATTGGCCTCATTGGCAAATACCATGAATTGCAGGATGCTTACAAATCTATTTTCGAAGCATTCATCCACGCCGGGGCCGTGAACGAATGCCGTGTCAACGTCGTACCGGTTCATTCGGAAACCCTCACCGGATCGGCTGAAGACGTAGCCAAGAAACTCGGTGATTTTGACGGAATTCTCGTTGCGCCCGGTTTCGGAGAGCGTGGAATTGATGGTAAAATCAATGCCATTCGCTATGCGAGGGAAAACAAGCTTCCGTTTTTCGGCATCTGTCTGGGTATGCAATGTGCCGTTGTGGAGTTTGCCAAGCACGTACTTAATCTTCCCGGTGCTGAGTCCACCGAAGTTAACCGCAAGGCCGAACACCCGGTCATCGACCTGATGCCGGACCAGAAAAAAATTACCAAAAAAGGTGGCACCATGCGACTGGGAGCTTACGCCTGTGATGTGAAAAAAAGCTCGCTTGCACACAAGGCTTACCGTTCGTTAAAAATCAGCGAGCGCCACCGCCACCGCTACGAATTCAACAACGAATATCTCGAACAAATGGAGAAAAACGGATTAATGGCAACCGGTACCAACCCTGACAATAATCTCGTTGAAATTGTCGAGTTGAAAGATCATCCGTGGTTTGTCGGGGTGCAGTTTCACCCTGAGCTTAAGAGCACGGTTGAAAACCCACATCCGTTGTTTGTCGGGTTTGTGAAGGCTTGTTTGAAGTAATGTTGAGGCAAATACCATTTTATTTGGCGGTTTTGGCAGGCACCTTTTTGGTGCGCAACCACCCCTTTTTCTGGGATACGGTGCAGCTTGCGTCCAAGCATGCTCACTTTTACTATGACACCAACTTTCAGTCACTACTCCTGCCGGAAGTCATCGACAGTGGGCATCCGCCTGCCTTCGGCATGTATCTTGCCGCAATGTGGAAGCTGTTCGGTAAAACGCTGACAGTGAGCCACTTCGCCATGTTTCCGTTTCTTTTGGGGCTTGTCTTTTTTCTATTTAAAACAGGCGAAAAAATTGCAGGCAAACGCCAGGCTCCCTGGTTGGTCCTGCTGTGTTTCTCCGATCCGGTACTGGCAGGGCAGAGCGTCCTGGTCAGCCCTGACGTGCCGCTGGCCTGCTTTTTTCTGATGGGGCTGTGGGCCGTGTGGGAACAAAAAAAGGGATGGCTTGTCCTGGCAGTCATTGGACTTGGACTTATCAGTATGCGTGGGATGATGATCGGGGTTGCGCTGTACCTGTTTTCCTGGCTGATGAGTGAAAAATTGGATTTTAAAAACGCCATTCAAAAAGTCTTACCTTTCCTGCCGGGTGGGATTGTAAGCGCCGGGTTCCTCTTTTATCACTGGCAGCAAACCGGCTGGATCGGCTACCATGAAAACTCTGTCTGGGCGCCCAGCTTCGAACGAGTCGATTTGCAGGGTTTTATCAAAAATGTCGCTGTACTTGGCTGGAGGATGCTTGATTTTGGGCGGGTGTTTGTCTGGGTTGCGTTGGCAGGGGTTGCTTTTATTCTTTTAAAAAACAAACGTTGGAAGCTTCCCCGGTTCAATTGCCATCATATCGGGTGGCAACTTGTGATGTTATTTTTTGTCCTCTTCATTGCGCTGGTCCCATCACAGCTTTTGCACAAAGGACTGCTTGCCCATCGTTATCTTTTGCCGGTTTTTTTATCGTTAAATTTTCTGACCTTTTACCTGCTTTCGATTTCTTTTCCAAAAGAGCAACATGAATCCCCGGCTGCGTTCCCGAAGTTTTTTTACCTGCTTGCTGTGGCCGGTTTGCTGACCGGCAACCTTTGGGTTTACCCAAAAAAAATATCGCAAGGCTGGGATAGTACGCTGGCGCACTTGCCATGGTACAGCCTGCAACAGCAAGCGCAGGATTTTATTCAAAATGCTGCTATTCCTTATAATAAGGTGGGAACGGCATTTCCCAATATCGGCCCACGTGAGAATGTGGAACTGAATGGGGTGGGAGAGGGCTTTATTCCAAAAGACCTTGCTGCGAATTGCTACATTCTTTATTCGAATATTATGAACGATTTTGCAGATGAGGAAATCGATGAACTGGAAAGGCGCTGGCCGGAGGTTTTCAGGCAGGAGCGAAGAGGTGTTAGCATCATTTTATATAAAAATCCTGACAAAGAATGCGAAAATTAAGCATGGAAGAATTGGGCAGACTGTCGCCGGCGGATTTTGAATCAAAAGAAAAGACGCCACTAACACTGGTGATGGACAACGTGCGTTCGGCACTCAATGTAGGTTCCGCTTTCCGGACTGCCGACGCTTTTGCCATCACGCAAATTTATCTCTGTGGCATCACAGCTACACCCCCACACCGTGAAATTTTAAAAACAGCACTGGGAGCTACCGATACCATTTCCTGGGCCCATTTTTCCACACCGCTGGAGGCCATTGAAAAATTGAAAAAAGAGGGCTGGACGGTGCTGGCGGTTGAGCAGGCTGAAGGAGCAGTGGAGTTGCAAAACTTTCAATTTGAACCAGGGGAAAAATATGCGCTGATCTTCGGTAACGAAGTAGGAGGCGTCAGCGATGAGGCGATGGAGGTTGTGGATGGTTGTTTGGAAATTCCTCAGTTTGGAACTAAACATTCACTGAATATCGCCGTTTCCATCGGTGTTGTTGTATGGGATTTATTTAAAAAAATCAGGTTTTAAAACCTTAAACCGCTTTAATCAAACACTTTACCTTTATGAATTATTGGCTTGTAAAATCAGAACCCGGCGAGTACAGTTTTCAGGACTTGCAAAAAGAGGGTCGTACAATGTGGGACGGTGTTCGCAACTATGCAGCCCGTAACAACCTGAGACTGATGAAAAAAGGTGATCTCGTACTTTTTTATCACAGCGTCAACGACAAAGAAGTTGTAGGCATCAGTAAGGTTGACAAAGAGCATTATCCTGACCCGACAGCCGAAAAAGGCGATTGGTCGGTAGTAGAATTAGTGCCGGTAAAGCCACTCTCAAAACCAGTGAGCCTTCAGGAAGTGAAAGCAGAGGATTCACTTCAAAATATTGCACTTGTCCGAATAGGAAGGCTTTCTGTCATGTCACTAGAACCATTAGAATTTAAAAAAATTCTCGAATTAGGTCAAACTAAACTTTAAAGAAACTTCAGATAGTTGTTACCTGCTAACTGCCCTCCCGTCTAAATCATATTATTCGGAGAAAACCGGGAGGTCGGGCAGTAAATGCAGTGTTAGGGCATAAATTTTTACCCAAAATGTAATTTTATGTGACTGGAAAAAAGGGTTGGATTTAGCTATAATTAATATACAAAAAGTTTTTAAAAAGTTGAAAACTATATAAAATTCACAACCAATAGCTTTTTATTTTTTAAATTTTTTACTAAATTTGTGACAAGTTTTCGTTTTGACCGATAGTTTCATTTCCCAATAAACTGGTTTAAATTTGTCCCGTCGTTAATTCAGACATCTTAAAAGTTGACAGTTACTCCCCGTAATTACATTATCCCTTAACCGGCAGGTTGTATTTTTGAAAAACTCTCCCACTTCATTAAATGACATCTGAGTTCGTTGTTTTATAACAACAGCATTTAGTACGTCTCCAGTTAGTTTCTCCCTCGGTCATAACTTCACCCTGCTGTGTATTCTTTTATCAAAGGATTTTGACAAACACTTTTTGACAATTTACCAAAACAAACACTACAATGAATATTTCTAAAAAGAAAATATTAATCATTGAAGATCACGACAGTATTCGATTTCTCCTGGGAACAATGCTTAGTAAAAGCTACGAGGTAGTTACAAAAAAAGATGGGATGGAAGGCATGGCCTGGCTGGTACACGGCAACCTCCCCGACCTGATTCTGCTCGATATGAGTATGCCCCGCCTGAGCGGAACTGATTTCCTTAAAAACATTCGGCAAAGTGGTTTTTTCAGAGACATTCCTGTCATTGTTGTTTCTGGCAATGATGGTGAGGAGGATATCAAAAATTGTCTTCGTTGGGGTATTTACGATTACCTCACCAAACCATTTAATCCTATAAAACTTAGAGAGAAAATTGAAACTGCTCTGCTCCAATACAATGCTCGGGCAGTACTAAATTAAAAGGTGCAACCCCCTTTCATCAAACCATATTATACGGACTGGAAACAGAAATCTACAAACACGGTAACAAAAAAACGGCACTATGAACCCAGCTTTACCTTTATTTTCGGGATCAATGGAACGTGATGAGATCATTGTTTTGGGCTTTGACGGCTCATTCAGTGAATGCCTCATCAACTACTCAGGGATTGAGCAAGGATTTAGAATTAAGGAATTTGAAAACTCCTTCGTCGCTTTCCGATGGTTGGAGGCAGCGATTGAAAAACAAGATATCTCAAGCCTTCCCTCAGCAATAATTTGTGAATTTGCTTTTTTGGAGGAGGAAAAGTTTCTGCTGCTCAGTAACCTGAAAAATCACCCGCAACTCAAATACCTTCCTTTGATCGCCATGAACCGGGATGGGCTCAACCATAAGCTTCAGGCCCTGCACCTTGGTTTCGACGACTATTACGATGTACCTGTTCAATGGGAAGTTTTACATCAACGCATCGAATTCCTCACAGCTTTCAAACAGGAGATAGAGGCAAGTCATAACAATGAAATTGAGAAGTTCCCAACATTTTTCTCTCCTACCAAGCGGGCCTTCGACATGCTGTTTGCATCCTTTGTTTTAATCATGATCAGCCCGCTTCTTTTGCTGGTTGCTCTTTTGATAAAACTGGAATCCCCCGGTCCTGTCATCTATCGGTCAAAGCGGGTAGGTACAGGCTACAGGGTTTTTGATTTCCTTAAGTTCCGATCTATGTATCGTGACGCCGATAACAGACTCAAAGACCTCAATCACTTGAATCAATACAACAACAGCCCCGGCGGAGGTCTTTTCAAAAAATTCAACAATGACCCGCGGGTAACCAAAGTCGGAAGAATCATCAGGAAAACAAGCATCGATGAACTTCCTCAGTTATTTAATATTTTGAAAGGTGACATGTCAATCGTAGGTAACAGGCCACTCCCTGTATATGAAGCGGAGTTGTTGACAAGAGATATTTGGGCAAAACGCTTCCTTGCACCGGCTGGCCTGACCGGACTTTGGCAAGTGACCAAAAGAGGCAAAAACGATATGTCCAGCGAGGAGCGTATTGGTCTTGACGTAACTTATGCAGATAAACACTCCTTCTGGTACGACATGAAAATTATACTTAAAACACCATTTGCAATTATTCAAGACGAAAACGTATAAATGGATTTTGGAGGATGAATGCAACACTGCATGCCTGAATCTGAAACGCTGTTCCAACTACAATTTATGGTTTCTATCATCACGATCAATTACAATTCGCTGGATGTAACCTGTGAATTGCTGGAATCCATCCGCAAGGTGGATTACAAAGACATTGAGGTGATTGTTGTGGATAACGCTTCGTCTGAGAACCCGGAAAGCTACCTGAGAAAACACTACCCGGAATGCGTATTTATTCGAAGCGAAAAAAACCTTGGCTTCGCCGGTGGCAATAACCTTGGCATCAAGGCAAGTAAAGGCGGCTTCTTGTTCTTCCTCAACAACGACGCTGAGCTTACGAATGGAGCGATAGAATCACTCCTGAAGCTGTTCAGCACTAATTCCGGAATCGGCATCGCAAGTCCGAAAATTTGTTACCATAACGCAAGACCGGGCAGTGAGCCGGATATGATTCAGTACCTCGGTACGACTCATGTCCATCCGCTGACTGCCCGGAACCGCACTCTCGGTGAGAGAGAGATTGACAACGGACAGTTTCAAACAGCAAAACCAACAGCCTACGCCCATGGCGCAGCAATGATGGTCACCAGAGAAGTAATAGAAAAAGTGGGTTTGATGCCCGAAGATTTCTTCCTCTACTACGAGGAGCTTGACTGGTGCGAGCAAATCCGGCGGGCGGGCTATGAAATCTGGGTAGAACCCCAGGCTAAAGTGTACCACAAAGAAAGTTACACCGTAGGTAAAATCAGCACATTGAAAACCTACTATCTTAACCGGAATCGCTTGTTGTTCATGCGGCGCAACCGGTCGGTGATACAGTGGAGAATGTTTTGTGTGTTCCTGTTTTTATTCACCATCCCGAAAAATTCGCTGATGTACCTGCTAAAAGGTGAGTGGGCGAATTTCAAAGCATTTTTCAAATCAATACACTGGAATTTTTCCAGCAAAAAGATACGACCAGACTCTACCCCCCTTACTTTAAAAATCAAAGATCAAAACTCGTTAATCAAGCATCAAAAATCTGCTTTGACTACCTGATTGAAGATTAACGAAGTAAGATTTTTGATTTTTTATTGACCCTGAATAGCCAAAGATATGACCAGACTCTACCCCCCTTACTTTTAAAATCAAAGGTCAAAACCCGTCAATCAGTAATCTTTCGTCCTAAAAGGCTACCTGATTGAAGATTGACGAAGTAAGATTTTTGATTTTATTGACCCTGAATAGCCAAAGATATGACCAGACTCTACCCCCCTTACTTTTAAAATCAAAGATCAAAATTCGTCAATCAGAAATCTTACATCCTAAAAGGCTACCTGATTACAGATTGACGAAATAAGATGTTAGATTTTTTGACCCCGAATAGCCACAAGATATGACCAGACTCTACCCCCCTTACTTTTTTCGCTGGACTTTCCCGTGCTGCAAAGCCGGGAAGTCTATGCCGAAAACCCTGAAGAACAAAGAAAAGACCTTGCTCTACCCCCCCTACTTTTAATCAAACTTGCCTGCTTGTCAGGCGATAAGATATAATTCCAGGCTCTACCCCCCTTACTTTTTCTTTGCTGTCAGGTTTTACAATATTTGGAAACTTTGTAAAATCTCAACAACAACACAATTCATACCTTTGCCAAACACTGAACAAACACAATGGAAATTCTGAGTTACCTCTACATCACGGTATCGGGCATTCTGATTTTCTTTTTGGTTTTGCCAACGCTCAACGTTTTCTTCTCACTTTTTTCAAAAGAAAAACTAAAAGCGCCGGCCGAGTCAAGGAGTTTCGACTTTGGCAACATCATCACTGCCTATAAAAACGTGGACATTGCCAAAGGCCTCGTCCATTCACTCCTGCGTCAGCGTCATTCAAATCATCATATTTACCTCGTTGCCGATGCCTGCGATGTTTCATCCTGGGATATCGAACATGAAAAACTGACCCTCCTTCGTCCGGAAGAACCCCTGAATCTGAAAGCCAAATCTATCATCCACGGTATCGAAAACTTTGTCAGGCCCCATGAGTACATTACCGTTTTTGATGCGGACAACCTGGCGCATCCCGATTTTTTAACTGAAATAAACCGATACGCAAACGCCGGTTTCTCAGCCATCCAGGGACAGCGGACGGCAAAAAATCTGGATACCGTCATGGCCTGCGCCGATGCCCTGGGAGAGTTTTACAAAAATTACATCGACCGGGTGGCGCCGTATCGGAACGGTTCCTCGGCGGTGATTTCCGGCAGCGGTATGGCCGTGGAGGCGGAGCTTTACAAGGCTTACCTTGCCAGCCCGGAGATTGAACAGGGCAAGCACCAATGGAAAAAGATGCTCCAGGAGGATAAAATTTTACAGAATTTTTTGCTTCGAAAAAACACTATAATCGCTTATGCCTGGGATGCCATTTGTTATGACGAAAAAGTGACTTCAGCCGGTGCGGTCGAGACGCAGCGGAGCCGCTGGCTGTTTTCTTATTTTCAAAATATCCCCAATTCGCTGGGCATCCTGCGCCGGGGCCTGTTGAATTTTAGCTGGAACCAGTGGTTGTTTGGCCTCGTCACCATTGCACCGCCGATGTTTATCATGTTGTTCACGGCGGCGGCGCTGGCCGGTTTGGGCTTGTTTTTTCAACCCTGGGTTTCGCTGGCTTTGGCTATTTCCATCCTGCTTTTTGTGGGAACCATTTTCTGGACGCTGTACCTCAGTCGGGCGCCGAAAGCTGTATGGAGCGCTGTGTTGGCCATGCCGTCTTTCATCCTTCGGCAGTTGAAAGGTTTGATGAAAATGGGAAACCCAAACAAGAATTTCAAGCACACGGAGCATTCGAGGAGTGTGAGCATCGATGAGGTGCTGAAGTAGTCGTTTGAATATGAAAAAGTGATTTAAGCATCTATGTGCAATCGAACCGTTATTGGCATCAAAAACCGAACTTAGAGAAACTGCTTTCAAATATGACGAAATCGTCCTTGTTATATGCCTCCCTGGTTTTGAATCTACTGTTTATTTTGGCCGGTCTTTTTGCACTTCACCGTTACGGTGGCTGGCGCAACCTTTGGTCAAAAATCAATAACCGGGGCATCGAGAAATCCTATTTTCATCGCAAAAACCTGTTTGAAATGTTAACACCCAAAGAGGGAGCCATTGTGTTCCTGGGGAACAGCCTGACTGCCGGCAATGAATGGGCGGAAATGCTGAACAACCCCAACATCCTCAACCGGGGCATACCCGGTGACCACTGTGACGGTATAAGTGCCAGGCTGGATGAGGTTTTGAAAAACCGGCCTTCAAAAATCTTTTTGATGGCTGGCGTGAATGACCTGGCATTTTACCCCCCTTCTAAGGTTTTTCCCAAGTACGAACGCCTCGTCGAGGCTATTTTGGCAAAATCCCCACAGACAAAACTCTACCTCCAGAGCATACTCCCCGTCAACAACATCGTCAGCCCTACTCCGGTGGACAATGACGATATTCGCACCCTCAACGAGGATATCCGTAAACTGGCCGCAAAAAAAGGCTTGATATTTATTGATTTATACCCCCTGCTGCTCGATTTGGACGGAAATTTGGATGCTGCTTACACCTCCGACGGCATCCATCTGAACGGAGCGGCGTATTTGAAGTGGACAGAAGCGATTAAAAATGAAGTAGGCCGGTAGGCCAGTAGGCCAGTAGGCGCAATTTCGTGCTTACTCGCCTACTCGCCTGCAGGCTTACTCGCCTACTTGAAAAATGATTTTCAACAGTCTCACATTTCTCATTTTTGCGGCCATATTCCTGCCGGTCTATTTTTCCCTGAAAGGCAGGGCACGCCTGTTCTGGTCGCTGGCCGGCAGCTACCTGTTTTATGGTTGGTGGGACTGGCGCTTCCTCTCGCTCATTGCCATTTCGACGATGGTGGATTTCATCCTGGGGCAAAAAATGGCGCAGGAAGATGAGGAGCCGAAACGCAAGCGCCTGATCGTGCTTAGCATGATCCTAAACCTAGGCTTTCTAGGTTTTTTCAAATATTTCAACTTTTTTACCGACTCGTTCGTGACCATGTTGCAGGGTTTTGGCCTTGATCCCTCGGTGCACACACTGAATATTATACTTCCCGTCGGCATCTCGTTTTACACCTTCCAGAGTATGTCGTACACCATTGACATTTATCGCAGGCAGCTGGAGCCAGAGCCGGATTTCTGGCGCTTCGCAACCTTTGTGGCGTTCTGGCCGCAGCTTGTGGCCGGGCCGATCGTGCGGGCCAGCGATTTTTTACCCCAATTTAAAAATGACCGCTCATGGGATTGGGATCGGTTCAGTTCAGGCATGGCGCAGGTCCTTTGGGGCTTTTTTAAAAAAGTAGCCATAGCGGATTCGCTTGCGCCCTTTGTTGACCAGTGCTGGGCGGAGCCTATGGCCTTCACGTCCATCAACCTCTGGATTGCAGTCGTTTTCTACTCTTTTCAAATTTACTGCGACTTCAGCGGCTACTCCGATATTGCGATTGGTTCGGCAAGGATTCTCGGTTTCAGGTTTCCGGAAAATTTCCGGACACCGTATTTCTCTCAAAATTTCAGCGAATTTTGGACCCGTTGGCATATTTCCTTGTCAAGCTGGTTGCGGGATTACCTCTACATACCGCTTGGAGGCAATCGGGATGGTGTGGTTAAAACCTATCGCAATCTCATGCTCACCATGCTGCTCGGCGGCCTGTGGCACGGCGCTAACTGGACCTTTGTGTTCTGGGGTTTTTTACATGGAATGTACCTGGTGGTGCAGCGGCTTTGGGGTAAAACTTTTGGTAAAATAATGGACCTGCTTCATTTCCCGAAAGCGTTGAAAACAGGTGTCAATATTGCGTTGGTGTATGCTTTTACCTGTCTGGCATGGGTGTTTTTCCGCAGCCCTGATTTCAGTATCGCTACAGATGTGCTTACGAATATGCTCAGCTTTGAAGGTTTTAATTTCGTAAGCGTGATGAATAAATTCATGGTGATGAAAGGCGTTTTGTTAATTGCCATGTTGTTGGCAGTAGAGGTGACGGATTTGAAAATTCAGTGGGGTGGGGTGGTGCAGCGCAGCCCTGTTTTCCGGGTCGCCTCTTTTGCAGTATTGCTGTGGCTGATCTCGTTTTTTGGCACGTTCGGCAGCAATGCGTTTATTTATTTTCAGTTTTGAGAAACGGATGGTTAAATGGCTGAATGGTTAAATAATTACATCTTAAATGACAAACCAGCAATCCAACCATCCGGGTATTGAGCAATTTTATAAAATGAAAAATATCATCTGGGTCATTGCTGTTCTTGTTTTAGTCTTTTTAGGCGACCGTTTGGGCGGTTGGGTGCTGGGCAGTGTTGTTGAAAACAGCGAGTTCCGCTACTCCCGGCTATACCGCAATAATGCTGACTGCGACCTGCTGTTCGCCGGCAATTCAAGGGGCTTGATTTTTTACCAGCCTTACATTGAGGAAAAGACGGGCGTTTCCACCTTCAATCTCAGCTACAACGGCATGCCCATGGACTTGGCAGCAGCGTTGATCAAAGACCATCTTGACCGCCACGAACCGCCAAAAGTACTCGTACTGGACGTTACTCTGCTCGACCAGCGCATGGACCGTCGCCTGCTGACCGGCTTCAACTGTTACACACCCTACTCTGAGCGACTATCGGATTTAATGCGGGACAGTTTCCCCAACGATTATTACGCGGGAAAAGTCACTCATCTTTACCGCTACAACAGCGAGGTATTTCAACGGGCTTTCTATTATCTGAAAAAATCAGATGAGGATTGGCTGCTCGACCGGGTCATTTCACCCAGCCTTCAGAAAGACGTGGAAAATCAAGGCGTTTTTGATTACGATTTCACCCCTGAAATGCTGGAAAGTCTGGCAGCAGTAGTAGAATTTGCCCGGCAAAAAGGCGTGCGGGTGGAACTGGTGGTGAATCCTTATTTTCCACCCTTTGCGCAAAAAATCGGCAACCTGCCGGCGCTGAAAATGGCGATCGAAAAATCAACCGGGCTACCGGTACACGACTATTCCAACTCTATTTCCGGTGTCGACGGCTTTGGCGATTACCAGCATTTAAATAAAACAGGTGCGAAGGAATACCTGGACAGGTTGATGAAGGACGGTATCCTGGAATTGCCAGAAGATCTTAGCAGTCGGTAGTTTATTTCTTCAGCCGCTCCTCGTACCGCTTCGCCACCTCCCATTTCACCCCGATGATTTCTTCCAGCGACAATTTGGAAAGCTCGATATCGGTCTCGGCTGCCAAGCGTTTTTCCTGTGCATTGTTGTAAGCCTCGGAAGCCCGCAGGAGATCCTCAAGGTCGAGTTCGGCATTTTTAAATCGTTGCTGAGACAGGTTGTAAATGTTGCGGGAGTCCTCTTCTGCCTTAGCTCGTACCTTGAGCGTTTCGATGGAGAGCAGCAGTTTTCTGTACCGGGCCAGCGTCTCTGCCCTGATTCTCAGCTTGTGCTGGTTACCTTCCATTTCTGAAATTTTCACATCCATCTCCTCAATTTCCCGTTTCTTTTTGTTGGTCGTAAAACTACCCAGGCTCACACCGGTGGAAAACTGGTAAAGCGGGTACAGCACCAGGTTATCCTGGTTTGGCTGCAGGACATTGGCAAGGCTTACTTCGTTGATGTTGAAGTTAAATTTCACATCATTCATCCAGTCCATTCTTTGCAGATCGACTTCTTTTTGTGCCTTCATTTTTTCAAAAGCCAGGATTTGCGTTTGCGGATTGTTAAGCCACGCAAGCTGAACGAGGTAGTCTTCAAAACTGATAGGTCGCTGGCCCTCAGGCGTTACGACCTGATTGAAATCAATCGTTTGGCCGAAGGTAGTGACAGCTTCACCGAACAAAATGAAGAAAATAACTATGGGCTTGATTATCAGTATTTTCCGATAAAGTATCATCTGGAAGATAGTTGTAGACTCGTCTGATTTTGTATTCAGCAGAGTCATTGGCGGTTTGATTTGTTAAATTTCAACAATCAGGCCATAGCGTGTGAGCAAAGGGTGTCACAAAAGAATTCGTAAAACTAAGGCAAAGCGGTTGTGCCCCAGCAATTTTTCTCGTATTTTTGTAGCCCTTAGTATTCTCCCCCTTTATTTTATCTCGGGTATCTACCCACCGGCAGGCGATACAATCAGAAAATTGTACCTCCAAACTGGTTTCGTATTCTGGTCTTCACTCAAACAGAAGTTTCAGATATTTTTCCTCCCCCCCTCATTCTGACGGTTTTAATCCTTGTCAGGCTGGCTAACGTCTGCGCCTAAGGCAATCACTATGAACAACATCAAACACGTATCGAAATCCATCACTTTTCCTTCCGGCAAGTGTCTGCAAGATATCTTCAGGCAGGTAGCAGCGTCAGCCCCTGAGGCAGTGGCGCTCATCGCCGGCGAAGCTTCCATGACCTTTGCCGAATTGGATGAGCGCTCGGAAGTACTTGCCCGTCAACTCCTGCAGCTTGGCGTCAACCCTGAAGACTTCGTTGCCATTTACCTCGACCGTTCTTTTGAAATGATCGTCGCCATCTTCGCCATCCTGAAAGCCGGTGGCGCCTACGTTCCCATCGATGTCAATTACCCCGCTGAGCGCATGGCCTTCATGCTTGAAGATTCACAGGCCAAAGTCATTTTGACCCAAACTTCTCTTTTAAAAAAACTACCCGAAACCAATGCCAGACTCATTTGCCTCGATCACCCCCTGCCTCAATCCTCCAACCCTCCAATCCTTCAATCCTCCAATCCTTCGCAGCACGCCTACATGATCTACACCTCCGGCTCCACCGGCAAGCCAAAAGGGTGCATGATTACCCACGAAAATGTCGTCAACCAACTCGAAGGACAGCAGGCCATCGCTCCGGAGCCCATCGAAAAAATGATCCTGACGGTGTCCATTAGTTTCGACGTGAGCGTGCTCACCATTTTCTGGACGCTGCTGCAGGGCGCCACGCTCGTTTTACCCAAACAAGGCGACGAAAAAGACCCTGCTAAATTGGCAGAAATTATTTTCAGACACCAGGTTACTCACAGCATGTCCCTGCCTTCGCCGTACACGCTGCTGCTCGAACAGGCGCCGGCAGAAAAACTGCAATCTCTCCGCCTCGTCAACGTCTCCGGCGAAGTCTGCCCAACCTCGCTTGCCCAAAAACACGAAAAACTGCTGCCCGGTTGCCAGCTCTACAACCTCTACGGCCCTACCGAGGCAACCGTGAACTGCACTTTTTATAAATTTCCGAAAGGCTTCAACGAACCTAAAGTGCCCATTGGCATCCCCATCAAAAACTACGAGATTTTCATTTTGGATGAAAATATGCGGGAAGTTTCTGCGGGCGAAGTAGGCGAAATCTACATCGGCGGCGCCAAACCCGTCGTTGGCCATGGCTACTGGAACCGCCCCGAACTGACTGCCGAAAAATTTATTTCGCTCCCCCCGCACCTCAATCATTCATCATTCAGCATTCATCATTCATCATTATACAAAACCGGCGACCTCGCCCGCTTTCTCCCCGACGGCAACATCGAATTTCTCGGCCGCTCCGATTTTCAGGTAAAATACCGGGGCTTCCGGGTCGAGTTGGGTGAAATCGAAACCGTCACCGGTAACCACCCTGCCGTGAAGGAGACGGTGGTTTTGTTAAAAAACCGGGAGGAGGTCAACAACCAGCGCTTGGTTGCTTACCTGACTTTGAATGAGGGTAAAACATTGTCCGTCAGTGAATTGCGAAGCTTTCTCGAACCTCGCTTGCCAGAGTACATGCTGCCCTCGCACTTTGTTTTTTTGGAAAAAATGCCCCTCACCACCAACGGCAAATTCGACCGGAAAGCCCTTCCCGAACCTGCCGGCGAGCGGCCGGAACTGGGTCAACTTTTTGAAGCTCCGGAAACCGAACTCGAAAAATTAATCGCTGAAAAATGGGAACGACTGCTGGAGGTGAGGCCGGTAGGCCGGCAAGACAAGTTTTTCGAGTTGGGTGGCAACTCCATCCTCGCCGCCAAATTCATCGGTGAAATGATGGACCTCAGTGGCGCCTCCATTTTCATTACCACCATTTTCGACTACCCGACGGTGGCAGCTTTTTCCGCCTTTTTTGAAAAGAATTATACAACTGCAGCACCTGGAACACCTTCAAGGTCTGCTTGTAATCCTGTGACGGGAGCGGCACAATGTGGCCGCTCCCAAGATTTTACGGACACAGGTTTACTAAACTTTCAAAGTTTAGTAAACCTAAGCCCGGACGACATTGCTAACTTCCCCAAATGCCTCCCAAATCACCTTGCTGGCGCATCCAATCACCAATCACCAATCACCAATCACCATCCCCCCATTTTTATCCTCGCTCCGCCACGCTCTGGCACCACACTCTTACGGGTCATGCTTGCCGGGCATCCGGATTTATTTTCCTGCAACGAGCTGCAACTGCTTCATTTTGAAACACTTGCCGACCGGGCTGTCGCCTACACCGGTAAATTTTCCCTCTGGACGGAAGGCCTCATCCGAGCCGTCATGGAACTGAAAAACCTCGATGCTGACGAGGCCAAACTGCTGCTGCACCGCTACGAAGAGCAGGGAATGACCACCCGTGAAATGTTTTCAGAACTTCAAAATTGGGTAGGTGAAAAAACAATCGTTGACAAATCCCCAAGCTACGCCCTCGATCCGCTGGCCCTGGAAAAAGCCCTCGCTGACTTCCCAAATGCCCGTTTCATCCATCTCGTGCGCCACCCATACAGCATGGTCCGGTCATTTGAAAAATACCACATGGACCAGGTGCTCTACCTCAACGAACACAACTTTTCGCCACAGCAGCTCGGCGAACTCGTCTGGCTGCACAGCCATCGCAACACGCTGGAATTATTGAAAAAAGTACCCGCCAACCGGCAATTCCGCATCGTGTACGAGGATTTGGTGAAAAACCCTGAGCCGGTCATGCGGAAAATGTGTGATACGCTCGGCATCCCGTTTCACGAAAATCTGCTCGATCCGTACAGTGATCTGGATCAGAAAATGACTGGCGGCATCTACGAAAACAGTCGCTCGATGGGCGACACCCATTTTGACAAAAAGCAAAAAATCGACTCGAAAAAAGCCGAAGACTGGAAGGACGTCTTGAACGATAATTTCCTATGTAATGAAACCTGGCAGGTTGCACAAACCTTTGGGTATCAATTTCCAAAGAATGAAGAAAGTGCGGACACAAAACCATCAAACCATCAAACCATCAAACCATCAAACGACATCGCCATCATCGGCATGGCCTGCCGCCTGCCCGGTGCCGATACCATCGAGGAATTCTGGCAAAACCTCGTCGAAGCCAAAGACGTCAGCCGCCAGATCACCGAAGCCGACCTGCGCTCCGAAGGCTTCAATCCTTCAATCCTTCAATCCCCCAATCCTTCAAAAAAAGTCCGCAGGACGTATGCCCTCTCCGATCCCTACGCCTTCGACGCCACCTTCTTCGGCTACCACCCGAAAGAGGCCGAAATGACAGACCCACAGCACCGTATTTTTCTCGAAACAGCCTACGAAGCACTCGAATCTTCAGGCTATAATCCTTACTGTTTCAATGGCGATATCGGCATTTTCGGCGGCGTGGCCCGGAACACCTATTTCACCAACAACCTGCTGACAAACAAAGAATTACTCGAAAAATCCGGTGGCTGGTATCAGGAAATGCTGGCATCTGACAGTACCTTCAGCATCAGCCGGGTGGCTTACAAACTTAACTTGCGTGGCCCCGCCGTCAATGTGCAGACGGCCTGCTCGACCGGCGGCGTGGCGATCCATTTGGCCTGCCAAAGTCTGCTCTCCGGCGACAGCGACATGGTCATCGTTGGGGGTGGCCGGGTACAGGCGCCCGTACTCGGTGGCTACGAGCATGTCGAAGGTGGGCCGCTCTCAGCAGATGGCGTTTGCAGGGCATTTGACGAAAATGCGAACGGCATGGTACAGGGCCACGGCATGGCCATGCTGGTGCTGAAAAAACTCGACCGGGCCACCCAAGACGGCGACCACGTCTGGGCCGTCATCAAATCCTCAGCGGTCAACAACGACGGCGCCGACAAAACGGGAATAACCGCTCCCAGCGCCGAGGGACAGGCTGCCGTCATCAAAAAAGCGCTCAGAAAAGCAGGGCTGACCCCGGACCAAATAGGCTACATCGAAACGCACGGCACCGGCACTTTCATCGGTGATCCGATTGAAATTCAGGGGCTTATGTCAGGGATGAGGGATGAGGGACGAGGAATGAACGGCGGGTCAAACCATTCCTCATCCCTCATCCCTCATTCCTGTCCTATCGGTTCCGTAAAAACCAACATCGGTCACCTCGATGCCGGGGCAGGCATCGTGGGTGTGATCAAAACGGCATTGTCACTTCATTTTGAGCAAATCCCGCCGACCATGCATTTCGAGTCGCCCAACCCACAGATTGACTTCGTCAACTCGCCGTTTTTTGTGAATGATAAACTACGGGAGTGGAAACGCAGCGAAACGCCGAGACGGGCTGGCGTGAGTACCTTCGGCCTCGGCGGCACGAATGCGCATATCATTTTGGAAGAAGCGCCGTTGGAAGTTGGTTATCGGCCGTTGGCAGTTTGCAGTCCTGCAGTGTTGCTGGTCCAGTCAGCGAAAACGGAACAGGCACTGGAAAAATCGACCGCCCGTCTGCTCGACTTTATGAAAAAACACCCCGAAACCAACCTCACCGATGCTGCCTGGACCCTCGCCGTTGGCAGGCCGCATTTTTCAAAAAGAAGAGCGATTCTCACCTCAAACCCCTCAAACAAATCAAACTCCTCAAACCAAATAA
This sequence comes from Bacteroidota bacterium, assembly GCA_030147525.1. Classification (GTDB taxonomy): domain Bacteria; phylum Bacteroidota; class Bacteroidia; order Chitinophagales; family Saprospiraceae; genus UBA6168. The sequence goes on along the minus strand of JASBVF010000020.1, from coordinate 119,391 downwards.
AAGGCAATTGCGATTTCCACGCCGCCCCCATTGTTTTCATGTTCCCCGGCGGCGGTGCGCAGTACGTCGGCATGGCCCGTGACCTGTACGAAACGAATACATTTTTCAAAAAACAGGTGGATGCGTGTTTTGAAATTTTAGAAAAAAAATACCAGGTAAACATTGGTGAAATTGTTTTCCCGTCCCACCCAATCACCAGTCACCAATCACCAATCACCAGTCCCGGCATCGCCCTGCCCGCCCTGTTCACCATCGAATACGCCCTGGCCAAACTCTGGCAGCATTGGGGCATCCAGCCTGCCGAGCTGATCGGTCATTCGATGGGCGAGTACACCGCTGCCTGCATGGCCGGCGTGATGAGCCTCGACGATGCACTTGGGCTGGTCGCCGTGCGTGGGCGGTTGTTCGAGTCGCTTGACGGCAAGGGCAGCATGCTCAGCGTGGGCTTACCGGAAAATAAACTCCGTCATTACCTCGATGAGGATCACACGATTTCCGTCATCAATAAAACGGACAACCTTGTGGTCAGCGGCACAGCGCAGGCCATCGAACGGCTGGAGCAGCGCCTGGCAGCCGATGGCATCGATTCCTCCAAAATCCACATCAACGTGGCTGCGCATTCGCCGCAAGTAGATCCGATATTACCCGAATTCAGAAAATACCTGGAAACGGTAGCCCTGCACCCGCCCAAAATCCCCATCATCTCCAACGTCACCGGCACCTGGATGACACCGGAAGAGGCCACTTCGGTGGATTACTGGCTGCGGCACCTCCGCCTGCCCGTCCGTTTTGCCGATGGCCTGAAAACCTTAATGGAAATGAGGGGTGATTCATCATTCATCATTCATCATTCATCATTAAACAAGAAACGTATCTTCCTCGAAGTGGGACCCGGTCAGACGTTAAGCACGTTTGTCCGGGCCGTTCCCACTCTTGGTGGTGCCGGCAGCGATACGTTGGCGCTGGCCTCTGTCCGCCATCCGAAAGAAGTGTGCAACGACGTAGAATTTATTTTAAAAACGCTCGGAAAACTCTGGATAAACGGGGTAGAGGTGGACTGGCGGGCATTTTATGAAAACCAAAACCGCAACCGTATTCCGTTGCCAACTTACCCCTTTGAAAAGCGGAAATATTTTATCGCTCCCCGCACTTCAGAGGCCGTGCCCGGTGGTGTGAAAAATGATTCGGCACTGCCCCAGGGCGAATTGAAAAGCGATTCCCAGCCTGAACTTTCCGGTGAAAACGCTACCCAAACCACCGCCGGAATGGCGCCCGGCGCAACTACTGAAGCTATGACGAAAACGCAATCCCGCCTGCCCCTGCTGGCAGATGAAATCAAACAAACCCTCCACGAACTCAGTGGCCTGAAACCCGATACAATGGACGAGCAGGCGACTTTTCTCGAACTTGGTTTTGACAGCCTTTTCCTCAGCCAGGCGGTCATTCGGTTTAATCAAAAATTCAAGCTCAGCCTGAGTTTCAGGATGCTTTTTGAAAATACGCCGACCATCTCGGCACTGGCTGCCCATGTGGATGAGGTGTTGCCGGAGACAGAATTTCAGCCCCGGCCAATTGTTTCAAAAACCGTTGAAAATCAAAATATTAGCACAGAAGGTGAGCAGGCCCGTGAGGCAGCCCCAGCAACTTTTCAAAGTTTGCCTGAACTTGCAACGGACCACAGCGTGCCAGCTGAGATCCGGAATATTATCCAGCAACAACTGCAGATCATGCAGCAACAGTTGGCCATTTTACAGGCAAGCCCGGCGGCAAGTCCAGTCAGTACTTCAAGTGCTGACAGAACTCAGGCTTCCCCTGAACCTAATTCCCCAATTCCCCAACTCCCCAATTCCCCAAACTCTAAAACCAAAGGCGTCACTGCCAAACTCAACAGCTACAAAAAAATCGACACCGGCAACCTGACCGAACAGCAACGCCAGGCCTTGGAAAATTTCATGGAGCGATACGCCGCCATGACCCAAAAATCGAAGGACCTTGCCCAGCGCCACCGCCAATGGTACGCCGACCCCCGCAGCGTGACCGGATTTAGCAAGTTATGGAAGGAGATCTGTTACCAGATCGCCCATGAGCGCTCGAAAGGCTCGAAGATTTGGGACGTGGACGGCAACGAATACATCGACTACGTGATGAGCTATGGCGTTGCGCTGTTCGGCCACATGCCTGATTTTGTGGAAGATGCGGTGGCCGCAGCCCTCAAGCGTGGTAATTCGATTGACCTGCTGCCACCCGAAGCGACGGACGTGGCCCGCATCATCTGCGAACTGACCAGATTCGACCGGGCCACGCTGGCGAACACCGGCACGGAAGCTGTACTCGGCGCTGTGCGAGCCGCCCGTACAGCAACCGGACGGGAAAAAATCGCCGTTTTCGACACGGACTACCACGGTATGATCGACCAGTTTCTGGTGCGGGGTGTCGATTTTAATGGTGAAAACAAAACGCTGCCCAACTCGCCCGGCGTACCGAATTTTTTGGTGGAAAACACCCTGGTGCTCGACTACGATGACCCCGGTGTTTTGCAAAAACTGGAAAAACACATCCATGAGCTGGCAGCCGTCGTCATCGAACCTGTGCAGGCGCAAAACCCTCACTGGCAGCACCCGGAACTCATTCGTGCCATCCGGCAAATGACTGAAAATCATGGCGTTGCATTGATTTTTGATGAAATCATCAATGGCTTCCGGCTGCACCAGGGGGGCGCACAGGCGTGGTTTGGCGTGGAGGCTGACATTTGTGCCTACGGCAAAAGCATCTCCGGCGGTTTGCCGCTCGCAGCCGTGGCCGGCAAGGCGAAATTCATGGACGCCTTCGACGGCGGCCAGTGGAACTACGGCGACGACAGCTCACCCGATGGCGTGATCACCTATTTCGCCAGCACTTTTATTAAAAATCCAATCAGCGTGGCGGCGGCTCATGCGGCTTTGTGTGAAATCGAGCGCTTGGGTCCGGCCATGCAGGAGGATTTGAATGAAAAAACTGCCCGCTTCGCCGAACGAATCCGGGAGATTTTTCTGCGGACAAAAGCGCCGCTGATGATCCAGTCCTGCGCCTCATTTTTTATGATCAAAAATGCGGACAGTAGCCCGCTGACCCGTTTGTTCAACTATTACCTGCGAGCCCGTGGCGTGAACGTTCGGGAGCGGCCCTGTTTCATCAGCACGGCGCACACAGAGGCGGATTTTGAAAAAACTTACGAGGCATTCGAGTTGGCCATCAACGACATGTTCGAGGCCGGGCTGATGGAGCCGTGGGAAGGGGAGGATTTGAATGTGATCGTTTTATCGCAGACCCAACCCCAGCCCCTGACCCCTAAATGGGAACCACTTCGTCCAGGTTCAGCAGTCATTTCCCCGTGTGGTTCCCCTTTAGGGATCAGGGGCCGGGGCCAGGGCCGGAGCGAAGTACCATTGACCGAAGGCCAACAGGAAATTTTCCTCTCCAACCATCTTTCACCGGAGGCTTCGAAAGCGTACAACATCGCCACAGAAATCAGGCTGGAAGGGGAGTTTGACCTTGAAAAAATGAGACTGGCCCTCCAATCGCTGGTGGACCGACACGAGGCGCTGCGCACCGTTTTTAACGAAAATGGTGAAACGCAGACGATTTTATCGGAGCTGGAAATTGAAATTCCGTTCGTGGATTTGAGCAGTTCGCATGATCAGGAAGCTGAGCTGAAATTACTGCACGACGAGGAGGCTGAACACCTCTTCGATCTGCAAAACGGCCCGCTCGTTCGCTTTAAAATCGTTCGGCTGAAGGGGCAGGTGCAACTCGTTTTCATCAACGTTCACCACATCATCTGCGATGGATGGTCGCTAGGCATTTTGACGAGAGAACTTGGAGAGATGTACGCATCGGGTTTACTAAACTTTGAAAGTTTAGTAAACCTTCCCGAACCAAAACAACTCAGTCAATTCGCTACCGAACAAGCAACTCTTACAACCTTTCCTGAGGGGGGCGAGAGGGGTGTTTTTCAAAAAAACGAAAATTACTGGCTGAGCCAGTTTGCCGATGGTGTCCCTGTCCTCGATCTGCCCACTGATTTCCCTCGCCCGCCGGTAAAATCATTCAGCGGGGCAGTGGAGAAAATTTCACTCAATCCTGCATTCGTAAAAACACTCCGCAAAGCGGCAGCGAAGCAAGGCTCCACATTCTACATTTTCATGCTGGCAGCTTACGAGGCTTACCTTAACCGCATCAGCGGACAGGATGATTTCGTGGTGGGCATTGCAGCGGCAGGGCACAATCTGCCCGGCAATGCCAACCTCGTTGCCCACGCTATCAGCCTGCTGCCAGTGCGCTCGAAAGTGGACGGGAGCAGTACGATCAGTGAATTTTTGAAAACGGTACGGCGACAGGTGCTCGATGCTTTTGATCACCAGCAGTATACGTTTGGAGCTTTGGTGAAAAAGCTGAAAATTGAACGCAATGCCAGCCGCAATACGCTCGTCAGCGTCGCTTTCAATCTCGACAGCCCGTTGGACGACTTGGAGTTTGGAGGTTTGAAAGCCTCGACAAGGGCTATCCCAAGGCAATACGAGACATTTGACACATTTATAAATTTAAAACCGCTTGGCGAGGGCGTTGATTTTGAATGGAATTTCAACACGGACCTTTTTCGGCGGGAAACCATCCGGCTGCGGCTGGCTGAGTTTGAAAGATTTTTGCACGGCATCGTGGAGGAGTTGGAGACGCCCATTGCCCGTTTGCCCCTTTTTCCAGATTTTGAGACAAAGCAATTGGCCAGATTTGGTCAGGGTGAAAAGGCAGAATTTCCACTCCACCACTGCCTGCATGAAATGTTCGAGGCACAGGTTGAAAGAACACCGGATAAATTGGCAGTTTTATTTGAAAATCAAACACTTACCTATGCTGAGTTAAATAGCCGGGCCAATGTACTCGCAGGGATTTTACGGGAAAAAGGACTACAACCCGGTGCATTCGCCGGCCTTTGCATGGAGCGGTCAACGGAGATGATCGTGAGCATCTACGCCATCCTGAAAGCGGGCGGCGCTTACGTACCGGTCGATCCCCGCAACCCGCAGGAGCGCATCCGTTTCACCCTAGAGGATGCCGGTTGCAGCTTCCTCCTGACCCACAGCGAGGTGATGGGAAGTCTGCCTGTTTTTCAGGGGGAAATCCTTTTCGTGGACAGCCTGGATCTTTGCAACAGGCCCTCACCAGTCACCAATCACCAAACACCCCGTCTGACCGGGTCATCCGGGCAGGCAATCACCAGTCACCACCCGGCTTACGTGATTTACACATCCGGATCTACCGGGAAGCCGAAGGGAGTTGTCATCCGCCATGAAAATGCGGTGAATACGCTTTTTGCGATTGACTGGCATTTGAAAATTACTGAAAAAGATACTGTTTTTTCTGTCTCTTCCATGTCCTTCGACATGTCCATTCCGGATTATTTTTTGACATTGATGAGAGGTGCAACGCTCCTGCTCGCCGGGGAAGAAACCAGAAAGGATGGTTTTGCCCTGCGGGAATCCCTGGAATTTCACCGACCGACGGTCATGCAAGCCACCCCAACGACCTGGAAAATTCTGATGCTGGCCGGCTGGCAGGGCGATGAAAACCTGACGGCGGTGGCTGGCGGCGAGGGCTTTCCGAAAGATCTGGCTGCTGAAATGGCGGCTCGTTGTAAGGCGGTCTGGAACGGCTACGGACCGACGGAGACGGCGATCTACGCAACTTACCAGCGGATTTCAAATGAACATCTGGAAGCCTGCCCAGGCGAGTTTGCGGCGATTGGATCGCCGATTGCCAATACGGAAATGTGGATTTTGGATAAAAACGGAGAGCCAGTTCCCATCGGGGTTCCCGGCGAACTTTACATCGGCGGCAAAGGCGTTGCGGAAGGTTATCTGAACCGGCCGGAATTGACGGCGGAAAAATTCATCTTGTCCCATCCCTCTTCCCTCATTCCTCATCCCTCATCCCTTTACAAAACCGGCGACCTTGTCCGCTACCTCCCTACCGGCGAGATCGAGTTTCTGGGCCGTATCGACGACCAGGTAAAAATCAGGGGTTACCGGGTCGAGTTGGGTGAGATCGAAGAAGCGATCAGGCAGTTTCCAGCTGTGGAAAATGCGGCAGTTTCAGTGTTTTCGGATGGTGAAAACCATCAGCGCCTGGTCGCTTACATCGTTTGGAATGGAGAGCCGGCAGTCACTGATTCCGATCAGCTGAAATCTTACCTTCAGGCTAAACTCCCCGGCTACATGATCCCGTCCATTTTTATTAAAATGGATGAATTGCCTTTGAATTCCTCTCTTAAAGTGGACCGGAAAGCGCTGCCCCGTCCAGACCTGTCTAAACTTTCGTCCACACAGTTCGAAGCTCCGGAAACTCCGGGTGAAAAGCTGCTGGCAGAAGTTTGGAGCGACCTGCTGGGCGTGGAAAAAGTGAGCCGGAAGGACGACTTTTTTGAGCTCGGCGGACACTCACTGGCTGCGGTACAGATGATGTCAAAAATCCAACAGGAGACCGGGGTAAAATTACCCCTGGCAACGCTGCTTCAAAATCCAACCGTGGAAAAGCTCTCCGTCCGGCTGAATGGTTTCAAAAGAAAAACAAGGGCAAACGGGCAGCAAAATGCTGCTGGGTTCCGCCAATTCAGCTCCCTGATACCCATCCGGGAAACCGGTAGCAAGCCCCCGCTGTACCTCGTGCACGGCGGCGGATTGCATGTGCTTTTTTATCAAAACCTGGTGAAATACCTTGGAGAGGATCAGCCGATTTTTGCCTTGCAGGCCAAAGGTCTCAACGATGGGGAGGAGCCGTTCGATCGCATCGAAGACATGGCGGCGCACTACATCCGGGAAATAAAAATTCAAAATCCGAATGGCCCGTACTGCCTGGCCGGCTACTCGCTTGGCGGTCTGATAGCCTGGGAAATGGCGAGTCAGCTGAAAGGAATGGGCCAGGAGGTGCCGCTCTTGTCGCTGTTCGATGCTGTAGCAAAATACGATTGGGCAGGCGAAGGTGCAGGAGGCAGTTGGATGAAAAAATTGAAGAAAACAGGCTTTAACCTCTCGCTGATGTTAAAAGATCCGGTCGCTGCGCTGGAATACAAAAAGCACGTGCTGAAGATGAGTTTTCAGCAGCAAAAAGGTAGATTCAGAGTCGCTTACCGCAACAATTCGACCAATGAAGTGCAGGAGGGATACCTGCCTTTTGGGAGCGAAGTTTATGAAAAAAGCATGGAGGCTTACGAGCATTATACGTTGCAACCGCTTGATATTCAGGTGGATTTGTTTAAAGCAACCGAGCAGATGTTTTACCTCGATGATCCGGAGGAGTATGGCTGGGGGCGTTTTGCTTTGCAGGGGGTAAAAGTGCATCCGGTTGGCGGAAATCACCTGACGCTTTTCGACGAGCCGAACGGGAAGGAGATAGCGCAGATACTCGAAGAGCGGCTCGAAGAAGCGGGGATGGGCAGCGCTATAGTTGCCCATCGTTGATCAGGAAGAAACCACACCCAAAAACCTGAAACTGGAGTATTACAAACACTATACATAACCCAAAATTTTGAACAAACATGAAGCATTTCACAGAGGAGGCTATTCAGCTGGTCGACTTGAGGAACGACCCTAGCCTGGCAGGAGTCCGTCTGCTACTTTTTGACGTGGCGAAACTGCCGAACGAATTGATTTTTGAGTTGGGAAAACTGCTGTCTCCTGCGGAATTGCGCAAGGCAGCCCGGTTCCGGTTCATGAAAGACCGCAAGGTTTACCTTGCAGGAAGGGGCATGCTCCGTAAAATGACCTCGGAGGTGTTGGGCGTTGCGCCTGACAACCTGGTTGTAGAGGAAGGGCAATATGGTAAACCCCGCTTGGCTGACTACGGCAGCGTCCTGCCATTTAACTTGTCCAACTCCGGCAACCTGGTCGCATTGGCCTTTGATTTTGCACGACGGGAAATCGGGGTCGACATCGAGAAAATCAACCGAAACTTTGAGTACTGGGATCTTGCCGGGCATTATTTTTCTTCCAAAGAGTGCGACCGGGTTTTCAATCACCTGGACTTTTACCGGTTCTGGACCATGAAAGAAGCGCTGCTGAAAGTGACAGGCGTTGGTCTCGTGGAAGATTTACCCAAAATTGATCTCTCCGGAAAAATGAACCGGGTAAAAGTGGCAGATGAGCGGCTGCTGCCTTTCAAAGATAAGGCATTTACACTTTACACCTTTGATAATGAGGACTTTGTAGTAACGCTTGCCGTGTCGGGCGCCCAGCTTACAGGGCTACAACAGGCGGGAGTAAAAGTTACACACGTTTATTTTTACTGAAATAATTTATGAACAACTCAATGCTCCGGCCTTGCACAGTGCTCTGGCCGCTGGTTTTACTCTTTTTTATTTTTTCTGGTGAAACAGCAGCGCAGGACCCGCTCAACCGCTCCGTCCAGGTGTCGGCTGTTGCACAGGAAAATCCTCCGAAATTCGACTTTGCCTGGGAATGGGATTGGTCGGACGGGGGCTATACCATTTACAGAAAAACGCCGGACGAATCTGGCTGGGGTGTTCCTATTGCTTCATTGCCCTGGGGTGCAACTGAATTTTCCGATGCAAACGTGGCAGTTGGCGTGCCGTATGAGTATGCTTTTTTTAAAAAGGAATTCGAAAACATCGTGGATACCGTGGAAGTGCCGTCCGGCGCTACGCTAACTTTCACTTTTAAAAATATCTACGGCGATGGTATCTGCTGCAACTTCGGTTTTGGCTGGTACATCGTGCAGGTGTGCGGTGAAACGGTGGCCGGGGGCAGTAATTTTGGCTTTGAAAAAAGTGACACTTTCACCGTTTGCGACAACGGAAATGCTACCGAACAGCTCGTCATCACTATCCGCCCTGACATGCAGGTCAACAACTCCCGCTGGACACTAACGAATGCAAAAGGTGAAGAACTGGCCTCCTCCGGCCCGCCCGGCGCCCTGCTGGATGAGCGGCCAAAGTATGGCTACATCCTTGCCGGAATGCAACTTCCTGCGGTCGAGCAGCGTGGCTCAATTTTACTGTTGGTGGATGATGTTTACTCGTTGCCGTTGGCTGCTGAAATCGAGCAACTGGAGCAGGACCTGACCGGCGATGGCTGGAAAGTTATTCGCAGGGAAGTGAATCGAAATGAAGCAGCGACTGCGGTTAAGTCTTTGATTGTCAATGTGTACGACGAAACACCGGATCTGAAAATGTTGTACCTGCTCGGGCACATACCGGTGCCGTATTCCGGCAGTATTTACCCGGACGGCCACGTTGAAAACCACTGGGGCGCCTGGCCGGCCGATGTTTATTACGGCGATGTGGACGGCGAATGGACGGATGAAACGGTGACGAACACGACGGCCCAGTTCAGCTACAACCACAACGTGCCTGGCGATGGTAAATTTGACCAGTCGGCCATTCCTTCGGTCGTTGAGTTGGCTGTCGGGCGGGTGGATTTGTATGACATGCCGGCCTTCGGGCTGAGCGACGTGGAACTCACCCGACGCTACCTGAACAAAGCTCACCTTTTTAAAACAGGCCGGCGGAACGTGGAGCGCCGTGCCCTTGTCGACGACAACCTGAACATCGTTTTGGCCAGCCCTGCTGCGAGTGGCTGGAGGAATTTTGCGCCCATGTTTCATCATGAAAATGTGGAGGCGCTCGACTATTTTTCAACGATGAAAAATGAGAGCTACCTCTGGTCTTACGGCTGCGGCAGCGGCACGCACACCAGCGCCAACGGCATCGGCTCGACCCAGGATTTTGCAAAAGATACGTTGAAGAATATTTTTACCATGCTGCTGGGCAGTCAGTTCGGTGACTGGGACAACACCAACAACTTCCTCCGTGCGCCGCTCGCCTCGCCCGGCTGGACGCTGACGAGCTGTTGGGCAGGCAATCCGCCTTTCACCTTTCACCACATGGCGATGGGGGAACCGATTGGCTTGAGTCTGCTGCGCACCCAGAATTCGACGGAAGCCGACTACTATCCCGGCCCGCAGCTCGTTCATACTGCCCTGATGGGCGACCCAACTCTCCGTCTGCATCCGGTGAAACCTCCTGAAAATTTATCCCTTCAAACAACACCCAACGCCGTGGAACTGACCTGGTCAGCACCGCAAAATGAGGCTGTGGCAGGTTATCGGGTTTACCGACTCAATGCGTCCACCGGTGAGTTTATGTTGCTGCACAATGGGCCCATTCTTGCCCCATATTTTAAGGATGAAATACCGGAGGAAGGTATGCTGACCTACCTCGTCAGAACCCTCAAACTGGAAACTTCCGGCAGCGGGACGTATTGGAATCTGAGCGTGGGGGTGATGGATTCCGTTTTTTATGAAATGCCGGTAAAAGTGAGAGAAGTGGCTGAAAATCAATTATCTGTATGGCCGAATCCAGCAAAAGACAGGATTTATTTTGAATCGGATGGCAGTCTGAAAAACACGAAAGTTGAGCTCTTGAACCTTACAGGGCAGATTGTCAAAACTTTTCGGGTGGAGGAATCCGGAAGTCTTGAGGTGGCCGGCCTGGGCGGAGGCGTCTATTTTTTGGTTTTTAAAAACAAGCAAGAAGTCCGGGTGAAGAAAATCATGATTGAGTGAGTCCCGGTTCATTAGTTTTTAATCGACCGCAATTTCCAGATCGAGGTTGATCTTGATTTCGTCTTCCACTTTCACCATACCCATCATTGCAGTTGGAGGCGTGACGCCAAAACTACTCATGTAGAACTTTTTGCTGCCGATGAAACGGAAGCGGTTATCAGCCAGTTTTTTGGTGGTAATGTCGAGCCAGTAGTCCTGGTTGCATCCGTTGATGTTGAGGCGAATGAGGGCTTTAACTTTGATCCAGTCTTTCATTTCGGTCAACCTGTTGCAATGATCCTGTTTGATTTGCAGCAACTCGATGGAGATGAAAGGGTGGGTTTCGGCATTCAGCGCTTTTTGTAAATCCTTATTCATCAGTTTGTTACCGCAGTCGAGGTTTTTTACGGAAATATTGAGGCTGGTTTCTTTGAAATTAGCAATCAGTCCGCTGGCATCCCGCACTTCGAAGGAAAGAGACTGGGGCTGAAACACCTCATTACAGTCGCAGGTAAAACCATTGATGTTGGTTTGGCCTTCGAGTTTGAGGGAACTGTTCCGGCTGATACGGAAATTACGATCTGCACTCTTTTTCACCATTAGAATGCTGGGTTGTGCGTTCATTGTCAGCGTAACTATTGCGCTGAGGATTACAATTTGCAAATATTTCATGAAAGACGGCTGTTGTGTCATGGTGAAATTATTTAGTGTTGACTGATGATATCCAGAAAAAAGTGGTTTGCGAAAATGCCGGGATTAATCAATTGAAAATCAGTCTGTCTCTTTGAGTCTACTCGCAAACTCGCCTGCTGAGTTGTAAAAAGCTCCAGTTCATCCATGTGACGAACCGGAGCTTTTCTGCATTAAAATTCCATCTCTAAGTTATTCTTAGAAGCCAATTGCCGCTTCAAACATTACACCGTTGAATTTACCACCATTCAGGATGCTTGTCTGGGCGAAATCTTTGTACTCCTGGTTGACGTATTCCAGTTTCACGAGGATGTATTGGTTGATGAACCAGCCTGCAGAACCTGCTACCCGGTTGATCGTAACATCGTCTGCGTTGCCTCCGACTTCTGCGGTCAGGGTGTTGTAACGGCCACCGACGTAGAAGTTTTCGTTTTTACCGAAGCGGAAGATCAGGTCACCGGCCAATTGTGTGGCGTTTCTCATTTCGCTCTCGTTGGAGCCACGTCCGTTGGCATTTTCGTAAGTTCCGAAGAATTCAACGCCTTTGTATTTCAGGAAAACGTTACCCATGAAGGAAGCCACTTTGTCTCTGAAGCCCGGGTTGTAACGGCCGGAGGTAAACTTGGTGTCAGTCTTGGCATCGGTATTTTCCATAACGAGGTAGTAACGTGAGCCGGTACGGTCGCCACCGTAGAGCGTATTGCTCTTGGAGCTGGCAGTGTAGTAAGCAGAGCCTGTTACCCGTACTCTCAGGTCGTCGTTGATCTGCTTGTCGTAGCCCAGTTTACCAATGAGTGATGGAGCTTTGGTATTCAGGTTGTCCGGACCGTCAGGATTCAAAGCTGGCTGTTCGAGCACGTCGCCTTTGATTTCACCGCCGGTAACAGAACCTACTGCGATGATGCCGTTTTTCTGGTAGATCACTTCCGCACCGATTTCAGTTGTGAACGCATCGAGGATGTAGTTTTCAACGAAAGGGTTGTAAAGTGTAGCACCGTTATCGCTTCTGCGGTAGTGGGCGTCGCCGTAGTTGATTTCCATGTGACCTGCCTTGATAGTAATATTTTCCATTGCCTTGTCAGCGAAAGAGCTGTTGAGGAAAGGAAGCTTGTCAAATTGCAGGTAACCGCCTTTTACCCATGTTTCCGGGTGGTGCCTGGAAGAAAGGTAAGTGACGAGGTTCAGTCTCACACCGTCCATCAGCAAGGCATCGATGTTCAGGTTGGCAGTGGCCAGGTTAAAGCCATTGGACAATCCGATCAGGTCGTTGTTGATGTCGATCTTACCGTCGCCGTCAGTGTCGATGCTTACAGCCTTGGTTTCGTGGCTGAGTGCCTGAAATTGCTGGGTAAAGTTACCACCGACTTTGACTTTGAGGCCTTCTTCGGAGGTGTTGTTATCCTTAGGTGTTTCAAACACATTCACGCCACGCTGGTCGTAAGGACGGAAGTTCGGGAGGTCGTTTTGTGCGTTAAGTTGTGAGGTAAATAAGATGGCAAAAGCCATGGATACGATTAGCAACAGTGATTTTTTCATTTTTCGATTATTTAATTGTGAAAGGAGTGTTTTTAAAATATGATTGATTAACGGATCTGATTTGATTTGGAAAGGGTGGTTTCAAATTTGATGGTTACATCATCGGCAGTTTTCAAAGTGCCCAGGAACATGACGGGAGGTTCCAGGTTGTAGTCCGTCATTTTCAGGGTCTTCGAGCCTTTGAGGATGATGTTTCCCCCGCTTTCCTGGCCTGTGACCAGGAGTGAAATCGTTTTCGTAGTACCTGCGATGGTCAGTTTGCCATCGGCTTTGATCTCGTAGCTGCTGCCTCTTTTGGTCAGCGAATTCACCTTTGTCAGTGTAAAGTTGATGCTCGGGTATTTGGAAGCTTTCAAGGTTTTGTAGATGTTGTTATCCATCGTAGAACCTTTTTCACTTTTGATGGATTTTGCATCCATCGTGATAGCGAGCGCATCGATGCCGGTCAGTTCGCCGGCGGTCATACTCAGTTTTCCTGAGCCATAAGCTTTGGTAACGTCAGCCGTCCAGTCGTGAAGAGTAGATGTTCCGGCCATTTCAATTTTACTGTTGACGACCTTAAAATCGTCCTGTGCATTTAGTATTAAACTACAAGTGATTAATGTGAGGAGGATGGTTAAATTTTTCATTTTCTATTCTTTTTTTGATATTACAAAAGTAGGGCGGGGCAGAAGCCTGGAAATTGAGCTTAATCAGGGGAAGGAGTGATAAAAGTCACTAACAGGAAATTTATTTTAAGAAATCAGGCGTTTTTGAATCAATAATCTTGTAAAATGTTTGTTATCAAAATTAAAATCGGCTATACTGACTTTTGTCAGTTGAGTTAATTAGAAGGGAAAACTGAAAAAAACTGAAAAATCAGATGATTGGCAATGCCGCATTTACTGGAGGGGAGCTATGTTCAAAATTAAAGCCGGCAGGTTGAAGCCCCTGCCGGCTTTGGCCCACAAATCACGAAAATTCAAAGTGGGCGATACCTTAATAAGTATGAAGCTAAATCTAACATTTTACACTCAGAAATTCCAAAGTCTGGTCATGTTGAAACCAATCATGAAATCACTGTTCTGATTGAGCATGTTATTGTATTGCGGTACGAGGCTTTTGTATCTTCCGAGGAAGATCTGAAATGCGTGAGAACTGGATACCATTTCGACCCCGAAGCTGATATTGGGCTTTTCATCAATGAACTCCTGGTCAGTGATCGGTAAGTCAACGTTGGCAATCAAACCAAGGGTAGGGGTAACTTTGTACCGGCCAAGAAATGCCACGTTAAAATGCCGGTTACCATCTCTGCCAAGGGGAGTTCCCTCTGCATCGTAGTTAAGTTCTCTGAAGTTGAACCAGGAAAGACTGCCGGACGCCTGTAGCGAGAAGTCATCCGTTATCTTCCGGGCTATCATCAACTGATGGAAGTAAGTGAACCGGTCAACTGTTTCATCAAATTTATATTGCTTTTCCAGCCTGGTATCAATGCCCATGTTGACAAAATAGGTAACACTGACTGGCGAACCACCTTCACGGCCTTGCTGAAAAATGGCGTATTTGGCGTTGAAATCCCATAGCAGTTTTTCTTTCGTAAAACCGAAGCCTACCTGTAGTTTATCAATCGGCACATAATTAAATCCGAGACGGATATTTGAGGCGGCAAATAATCCGTAGAGGTCATGAAATTTATTGTCGTTTACGGCACCGAAGCGGTGCTGAATATCCATTTCCAATGTTCCTTTGATTGGGACAACGGCAGTTTGGTTATCGATCAGCCAAATACTTTCGAACAGATTTCTTACTGGCCGGGTATCTTTTTCCGGCTGGGTATCTTCATCCTGAGCCTGAAGCGATAAACTACCCAGCATCAGGAGAGTTGTCCAGATAGCAGCCAGTAACACGGTTTGAATTGTTCGTTTCATAAAAAAGAAATTTTATTGATTTATCGCTTTTAAAAAGTGTTCGCTAAGTGTGGGAGCAGTTGTTTTTAAAAGAAAAGGTGGGCTCAAGAAGATTCCACCTTTTCTGATTGGCATTCGCAAAAGTTCCATGAGTTTGTCAAGATGTGCTTAGCACATATTTGCGTTCATGGCAGTTTGGATGTTAGTTCAAAGCTGCGAGGGAGTTTTGCAAAAGCTTCTTCGCAAGCTTGTAGTTGTGGATGCCCATACTTTGATCTTCTCGTACGTATTGATAGTTCCACAAAGCACCTGCCTGGTGTTCAGTTAATACAAGCGGGTTACTACTGCTTGCCGCAGCATAAGGCAGATCGTTAGGATTGAGGATGCCTTTTTCGATCAACTTGGTTTCAAGTTGTTGAAGCAGATCAGCAATTTCAGCCTGTGTGTCATTAATCTTAGTGTTGAGTGCGGCAGCATCAGAGTGACAAGCGACACATCCTGCTGTGTTGATGCGGCCGCTTTCATCGGCTACATTGAAGGTGTGACCACCTGAGGCAGTACCCTGGGCGGTTGCCATGTGACAAGTAACACAGCCATTTGTGACTAATGTAGTGTGCGAAGAGTTTTCGTAGCCGGTTCCCACTCTGTAAGCGCCTGCGCCGGTAAGCATCATGCCCTGTGCACCATGGTGTGGTCCATAACGTTTGTTGGTGACGGTAATAGATCCTCCCGTGGAAGCATCAGGCAGTGCCGGAGATGGTACACGTGCCTGGTGGCAGCTGATACAGATGTTTGCTTTACCCAAATCTTTGGTTTCGCCTCCAACCCAGAATGTTACCGGATTGGGCTGGGTTGAAGCCCAGTCATCAGCCGTGTACGTGGTGTGGATTTTGTGGCAGGTGTAGCAGTTTTGTGGCAGTGGATTCTCAATAGCAGCAGCTGTTTGCTGAGCACCTGTGGCAGCTCTTTCGAGGAAGCCCTGGCTGGTGTGGCAAATTGCGCAGCTGGTGGCATTTCTTTCATAGTGACCACCCGTTGCGTGCGTTGAGTGTTCCCACTGGAACAATTTTGCGGTAATGAGTTGGTTATTGCCGTGGCAATCAATACAGTTTTGAGCGAGGTCTCCACCTGCGGGGCCAGCGGGGCCGGCGGGGCCGGTAGGGCCAGCAGGGCCGGCAGGACCAATATCGCCAGCATCGCCTTCACAAGAAGCGAGAGCAAATACGAGCGCTAAACTGAGTAACCAGAGAAATGAAATCTTGACTCTCATTGGTGACGGATTTTAGTTAAAAATTTAGTGAAGTCATTCGATCAATGTGAACTGTGTCATTCTTTTGTCAAAACGAAGGTCAGGTGTTTTTCAAAGTACGTTCATGACCTAAGTCATGGGGAAGGGTGATAAATGTCACAATATTGTCAGGGCGTAAAATCCGGGAATTTGTGGTGGTAAAAAGAAGAAGGAGCATCTTGTCCGATGCTCCTCTGTGTCTATTGAAAGGGAAAAACAATTGGTTTTTAATGTGTTGATTATTAGCTTATTATGAAATTAGTCGGTTTCAACCATTTGAGTAAACGTGCATACTGTCGTTGGCAGTAGGCAGATAATCCATACCCAGGTAAGTGAAAATAATAGCTGCAACGCCGATGATAACGACCCAGGAAAGTTTCTTTTGGTCCATCGATTTGATATTTCTGAAATGCAGGTAGGCAGCAAAGATCAGCCAGGTAATCAAGGCCCAGTTTTCCTTCGGGTCCCAGCCCCAGTAGTTCGACCAGGCGCTCTGGCCCCACCAGGCGCCGAGCAGTAAACCTGCTGTTAGAAACAGAAATCCAAGCTTCGCAATCTGGTAGGTAAATACGCTGAAGTCGATCCTCGATTGTTCTCCCAACGTGTGGTGCGACGCCATGCCCTTCGGGAAAACCAAAAATAACACAGCGCCAATACCCGCCACAAACAGCGCCCCATAAGCCAGAAAGTAGGAAATGACGTGAGGGATGAACATCCACGTCTGCAAAGCGGGTGGCAGGGCAATGATTTCCACGTCCCGTTTGGTCAGGGCATAGAGGAATATTCCAGCAATACTCAAGGCTGAAAGCAAACCTACCAACCGTACTTTGAATTTTTGCTCCGCAATGATGCTGACCAGCGAGATCGTCCAGACCGCAAAAATCAGCGATTCGAAAAACGTTTTAAACGGCGGCCGACCTGCCTCGATCCAACGGTCAACGATGAGAACGGTGCAACTGAGGAAGGCAATGCCAAACAGTGAAATAGCGATGGTGCCGAATATTTTACCTTTTGCAAAGGTGCCAACGAAATAGGCCAGCAATGCGACCAGGTAAAGCACAAAAGTGACCTTGAACAACATGGAGGTATAATAGAAACTTTCGAACATGGCTTTTTTTATTGAAAGTAGCGCTGGCTCATTGAAATTGAGAAATTAACTGACATTAAGAAATTAAGTAACTACTTGAAAATCAAAGCGGTAGATCAAATTTCCAATTTCTAAAATTTCTCAATTTCAATAAGCCGGCGCTATGTGGTTAAGCTAAACTTCCTGCTTGCGTGTTTTACCGTAAAACATCTGCGCAATACCTGCGACCATTATAAAGAATCCAAAGTAAATCACGTAAAGTCCCGGCTCATGGCTCACGCCGATGCCTGAGTAGGTGGGCCGATTCGGGTCGTAGTCTGTTTGGTAAAAACGGTAACCATTGTACAGCATGGGCTCGTTTACTTTCACGTATTGCTGGTGTACGGCTTCGCCATTTTTATCCAAAACGGTCAGGTCGCTTTTGAAAAACTTGGTTTCCATGTCTTTGAACGACTCCAGCGCCAGGAAATAAGGGGTGCCGGGGATTTCAAAACTCCCGCTCCTTCGCTCGGCGTTGCCGGGGTAGAGGTAGGCCTGTTTGGAGCCGGGTATCGTTTTGTTCCAAATCTCGACCATGGCGACAGGGTTGTTCAGCTCTTCGCTTTTCGTGGTTGGAATCGCCTGCAGATGTGCTGCATCCGGGAACAAGTGGAAAATGGTAAAACCGGCGCCCTCCTTGCTTTCGATGGGGTAAAACTTGCCGGGTTCCAGCGGTTCTACAGTCAGTTTTTTATCAATGAGAAAGTAAATCCTGCGTTCGTTTCCTGCAAAAATTACCCGGTTCACTTCTGCCAATTTTTTGTCGACAGGCTGTTTGTTCAGCCCCGCAACCAACTCGGCAGGCAATTCCCAGTAAAATTCCATCCAGGCGCCTACGATACCTTCATCTGCGATTTTATCCCTGCCAGGCTGATTGGCACGCAATTGCAATGCTGCGTCACCAAAGTCCGTTTTCAACTCCAGTTGAATCCCGGGGTCCCGTGCTTCGATGGTATCGATATTGTCAGGGTAGGTGTATTCGAAAGTGAAATCCGGATAGAAATCCGTGAGCCGGAAGCGAATGTCCGTTCCATATATTTTGCGGGGTTTCATCAATTCCAGCGGAAACGAAGCGAGAATCTCCGGCTTTGCAGGTTTTTGATTTTCGTGTAGGGAAATTTCCTGGGCATGGGCTTCCTGTTCCATGCGCCAGATTTGAAGGCGGTAGTCAGGGTCGTGTCTTTCGAATTGAAATTTGTCGAGTTGGATGCTGAAAGGTAGTTCCGTGCTGTCTTTCAGATAATTGGTGTGGCCGTCGTACACCTGAACGACGTTTTTGGCTTGTCCTTCTTCCAATTGAATGATGCCCCGGAAGCCGTAAAAATAATCCACCCAAAAACCAAAAAGTATAATGATAGGGGAGAGGTGGGCCAGGTGGAAACCGATGTTTTCCCGGCTCAGTTTTTTCTTCAGACTAATTTTCACCAGGCTAAGTCCCAATGCGGCGTACAACGACACGTACCACCAGCTGTGAAAAACATCGTCAAGTTGGAAGAAGCGAAGGACTGCACTTCCTGTTTCTCCGTAACGCTCGGTGAAAACTTCGTAAGGCACAGTTTGGGAAACGAATGTGCCCAGTGCAGTGCCAACGGCTATCACCAGCAAGCTGGAGATAGCAAAGTGCGGCGTATCGATGATTTTGTAAACGGGTTTGAAAAAAAGCACCCCAAAGACTGCGAGTACCGTAAACCCTGCTGCCAGGCTCACCCATTCTGATGCACCATTTTTTTGAAGAAAAACTTCACTGTTTTGAGCTACGAGGCCGGACAGGATTAATAGCCAGAGCAGGTAGCTTACCCGTTTGAATCCCCGGCTGCCGTTAGTGTGTGATTCTCCATGATTTGATTGGAGACGGTTGGTGTGATTTGCTGCCATTGCGAGAGGTATTCGTGAGTTGTTAGATGATTAATAAAGTTTGATTTCAGACAACAAGAATACCAGCATCGGCAGCTTTTCAAAGTGAGTTTTATCAGCAGCCTAAGTGAGCTTTATCACTTGAGGGCAGGGGGTAATAAATAAAAACGCCGCAGGAGCTGAGCAGCTCCCACGGCGTTTTCTTTGAATGATTGGTGAAATTATTTAAAAGTTCTCATGAAGTGAACCAGTTGCCACAGGTCCTCACTATCCGGAATTTTCTTTTTGAAAGAAGGCATGTCATCCCGGCCTTCCAAAACTTTGTAATACAAAGCACCATCACTTTGCTTTTGGAAAGAAGAAACGGTAAAGTCGCCTGCAGGCGTATCCAATTGTGCGGCTTTTGGCCCATCACCAACCCCGTCCTTGCCGTGGCAAGATTTGCAGTGTTTTGACCAAAGCGCAGATGCAGCTGCTTTGTCATATTTTACCGGGTTCTCCATTTTCTTGTACTTGTCTGGTACAGGCCATGGTTTGGATTGATCAGGCATGGTAAAAGCGAATGCGATTATACCAGCTGCGCAAAGAATAAACATTGAAAAAATCCTGTTTTTCATCATTAGCAATTTTAGTGAATTAGGAAAGAAATAGTCATTTAAGCACTTTCTTGATTCAAAGTTGGCTTCTACTTTCTGCTATTATTAAGAGAGAGTTTTCAGTCTGTTTGCACATTTTTGACTTATTAACCACGGGAAGTCACATGCTTTCCCTTTTTTTATTTAGCTCAATTTTTCAATCGGCACTTTCCAGAGGTGAAACTTTTAATTTAAAAAATGTCCATTGGTTGGACCCCTTCCAATCTTCCTTCTTTTTCAATTTGATAAGCCCAGTTTCGAAATATTAAATAATTGATAGATGACATAGCCAATGAGTCCGAAGATGCCGAGCAGCAAAATATTAGTGAGAATGAGCAAAATGTTGGGAACGTTGGAATGGGAAAGCCACAACTCTTTGGTTAATTTTTCACGGTCGATTGTGTTGGGAACTCCCCAGGCAATGGTTTTATTGAACTCCAGATAGCCAAGTTCGTCGTTGTCAATCACCCTGGCGACGATGGTGAGATTCCCATTAACATCCCCGGGTATGTCATAAGGAAATTCCGCCTCAAGATACCCTTCTTCATCAGTATATTCAGCCTCCTCGGTTACAGCCATCAGTCCGAAAAGGCGTTTTACATAGGCCCTGACTTCTACATCTGAGATAGGCGTGATATTTCCTTCGCTATCTGGTTCGCCTACAAAAATGCGGATCGTTCTTACCGAATCTGCTTCTTCGGTTTCCATATTCAGGATTCCTTTTTTGATTTCAATTTCCTCCTCCGTATCTTCCAACTCAGGGTTGTTTTCGAGAACAGCTATGAATGTTGTTAATAGTGCAGTATCTGAATCCGGCTTAAATTCGAGTATAGCTTCACCATTGATGCCGGTTGCCGTGGTTCCAAGCAGATTTTCCTCCGAAACCTCATTACGGTAAAATTGAATCTCAACATCACTGACGGGAGTGTAAAATCCCTCGACCCTGGTTTTAACGGTTGCTGCCAGTTTTTGAGTAGTATTATTAATGTTGTAGTAACTGAGGGTTAGCCTTGCTCTGTTTTTTTCCGGAGGGCTATCATCCTCCTGGTTAAAAGCTGTTGATGTGCTACCGCAGACCATTGCCAGTGTCAGCATTACCCATAGGGTATGACGGATTTTTGAAATATTGATATTCATTTTTCTAACTTTTTAGTAAGAAATACAGCAGGCGTTTTCTGTGCTGCTTACATCTAACTATTAGATTATCAGCGCTTTCTGGTTCAGGAAAGTGTTAAAGCTTTACTTGTCCTCTTCCTCATGCGATACGTGTTCTTCAGCAGTTTCCACAATCGGAACAACCGGAAATAACCTCACAAAAAGTGTAATGATCAGCAAGGCTCCGGTCAATGTACCTATGGTGATGAACCATTCGGGTATAGTCGGAATATAATGGAGCCATTCTTCCGGAACACGTTGTATGGGGATATATGGGTGGTTTAATGTTGGAACCACAATCAGGAAACGCTTGGTCCAGGCGCCTACTATAACGAATAAGGACATAATGAACATGGGGAAAGGTTTTCTTCCTTTCTTGAACAATAGAACAATGATTGGTATGATCATGCCGATCAATTGTGTTGACCAGAATAACCAGGCATAAGATCCGACGAAAAGCTCCTGAAGGTGTGCACTGTCTATGCCTTTCAACTTATAAGCCGGAATAAAATATTCATTGATATTGAAATAAAAATACACCAGGGATAATAAGACCAGCAGCTTACCCATTTTATCAAAATGGGCATCCGTAAAATATTTTTTCATATCCAGATACTTCCAGAATACATACATGGCTACGATCACACCTCCCGCCCCTACCACAAAAGCTCCGGAAATAAAATAAGGACCAAAGTTTGTGCTATCCCAACCCGGCCTAAGGGTGGCTGCAAAGAGCCAGGAAGTGACGGTGTGAATTCCGAATGCTACCGGAATAATCATGACAGACAGGATTAAAATAATTTGCTTCATCCTGTCTTTTTGTCCTGGGGAATTTTTCCAGTTGATTGCCAATTTCCGATAGAGCTTTTGCTGCCATTTCGGGACGTTTTTAAAATTGTCTCTCATGTAGGCCAGGTCCGGAATCATTGGTATGTAAAGAAATAACAAGCTGAGAATCAGGTAGGTAGTGATGACAATTACGTCCCAGATAATCGGGGACTGCATTCTGCCATGAAAGAAAAGATTTAAAAACCGGTCCGGCCGGCCCATATCTATGGTGATCGTAATGGCAGCGAAAATAATGGCTGCTACAGCTATGATTTCCGAAATCCTCGTCATAGGTGTACGCCAGGAAGCGCCTGTTAGCTTCAGGATGGCACTGATCAGTGATCCGACAAGGCTGATGGCAACGAAGAAAACGAAATTGGAAATATAAATGCCCCAAGGTGTATAATCCCTCAGGGCAGTTACAATAAGTCCGTCTTTTAATTGCTGAATATAGAAGAAAATACCAATTGCGGTTATGATCAATAGCAGCCAGGTCCAAATCTTACCCTTTCGCCCAAAAGGCCTTGGTAAAAGATCATTGCTGATTGATTTTAATTCTTCATCAAACCGGGACAAAGCAGGTTGTGTTGAATGGTTTGCCATGACGTTTAATCATTTTGGTACATTGACAAATTAGTTGGAACTACCCAAAGAGCCAGTATTTTTATTCTGCTGGATTTATCAACGTGCCATAATTTTTAGAATACTCATCATCTTCAAAAGGAAAGAGTCGATTTACTGGTGGAAGGTAATATACACGTGGTTCGAGGCCCAGTTCTTCCATGTATCTGTATGCTGCACGGTCAGTGAGCAATTCACTCAACTTGAGCGTTTCGGAACCATTTGTGACGGCATCTTCATTTTCATCACCGAAGTAATATACCCCGTTCGGGCAAGCGGTCACACAGTGGGGCAGTTCTCCCTTTCTGGCCATGTCCGGGCAAAAATCACATTTCGAAACGGTGCCGATTCTGGGTATGATCGACTCAGGTGAGTGGTGGTGCTGGGTGTAGATTTCCTCCGGAATGTTAGGTTCATTCCAATTGAAAGACCTGGCGCCGTAAGGACAGGCAACCATGCAAAACCTGCAACCTATGCATCGTTCTGTATCGATAAAGACAACTCCGTCTGTTCTTTTGAAAGTGGCATTAACCGGACAGACTTTTACACATGGCGGTCGGTCGCAGTGAAAACAGTTGGTGGGTTGCCAATAAGGAGAAGCGCCTTCATTGTCCTGCATCTTGAGTACTTTCAACCATTCTTTATCAGGAGGGAGGAAGTGGATTTTTTCGCAGGCATCATGGCATTTTCGCAAATTCTTGCAGCGGGAAAGGTCGATTACCATAACGAATTTCCTGCCGGGTATTCCTTGTCTGATATTATTTGAATAAGCAATCATATCATCAGGAATAGGCTTTACATAACCTGAATCAATCTCTACAATTTCCCCGTCAGGCGACAGCAATTTTACTTTTTCTCCTGTTTCTTCCACTCCATCCTGCTTAAAGCAAGCGGTAGCAAGGGTTGCGGCAGAGAGGGCGCCGGCAAGAAGCCCCTTTTCTATGAACTTTCTGCGACCATTGTTTTCTTCGTTGTTATTCTGTGACATAAGTTCAGATTTTATGGATGAAAAATCCTATACTTTTTCTCCCTGAAAGAGATTTTATATTCTACCTTAAAGAAAACTGGTTGGCGGGTTAAGTATTCATGCAATTAATTGATAATCAGGCTTTTAAAAAGATTGCTTATTTTCTGTTTTCTTGTATAAACATGTACTTCTTATAGGTGTCAAATTTAACATTGGTACAATATTTTGCAGATGATATTTGTCACCGGATAAAAAAATACAAATCATGGAATATTCGATAGAAAAATCATAAAAGGAGCAAGTAGCAATGGTGTTTTATTGGGAGTCGTAGGGAGATTGGCAGCTGAAAACCGGAAATTCCAGGCGGTAAAGGCCGGGGTCAATTGAAACCAATAAAAAACGCCTTGAAAGTAGCTAAACTTTCAAGGCGTAAGTCTGAAGTAATACTGGTCGCCAAAAGATTTTCCTAAGGTCGGGATTGTCGATTGACTAAAGTAATAAACTGCAGTTATTTAAACGTTCTCATGTAGTGAACCAGTTGCCAAATATCTTCGTCATCCGGTATTTTCTTTTTAAAACCTGGCATATCGTCCCTTCCTTCTATAGTTTTGTAGAACAAAGAACCGTCGCTCTGTTTTTGGAAAGCGGAAGTGGTGAAGTCGCCGGAAGGAGTGTCCAACTGGGCAGCTTTTGGTCCATCACCCATGCCCTCTTTACCGTGGCAGGATTTACAATGCTTTGTCCAAAGCGCAGAAGCTGCAGACTTGTTAAACTTCACAGGGTTTTCCATTTTTTTGTACTTGTCAGGAACCGGCCATGGCTTGGTTTGCTGATCTGGATTAACAAAGGCCATTCCGATGATAGCTGCAAGGATGAAAATGAAAGCTGAAAAAATCTTGGATTTCATGTCTAAACGATTTTAATGATGTGATGAGGTTTAATTTTCTATTGCAAAATAACAGTCAATCTGATCCTGGTTCGATAACATAAGGCAGTCTGCCGACTGATAAATGTCATTTAAATGTCAGGCGGTTTTGCCAGCTTTTTTTATCTGATTAAGCTTCAAGACTATCGCTGCATATGTTCCCCAAACGGTGCCCATCAGCACAAAGAATGTAAGAACCATCCAGGCTGGTGGGTGAGGACTCCATAATGCTCTCGGTAATTCCTCAATGACGGATGAAATAGGTTTACCCCAGGGCTGTACCGTAGTAGCAGCAAGGTTGCCGTATTCCTCAAACTCTTCGATTCTGGCGGTGATGAAAAGGTTTCCATGATCATCGCCTGACAGGTCGGTCGGAAATTCGATTTCAGCCTCTCCGTTTTCATCGGTCATGCCTTCTCCTACTTTCAGCCTGCCGACCATGCGCTTGATAAATACAGCAACTTCTGCATCCATCAAAGGCACATCTCCGTCCGGGGTTGGAGCCATCGCTTTTATGAAGATGGTATAAGTACTGTCGCCTTTCACGGGTGTCAATGTCATCAACGCTTTCAGGACACCTACTTCATCGTCGCTTTCTTCCAGTTGGTCATCGCCTGCAAAGCGGGCTGCAAAAGTTTGGTAGCCTTCGCTGTTGAGAGGTATCCCTTTGATACTGGCGATCACCGAAGCGTTACCTGCCGGGTTGGTGATTGCTTCTCCTAGTAGTGTTTCGTCTTCGTCGCCTACGGCAAAGAATTGCAATGTCCCGCGATCGATTTTATTCCAGACGCCATCAATCTTGGCCCTGAGCGTTCCGGTCAGTTCAACGGAATCTCCTGGCAGTTGGGTAATACTCAGACTTACCCGTGAGCCAATTTTTTCCGGTACTTCTTCCTCTTCAGTTTCCTCAGTGGCTTCCTCTTCGGCGGGTTCGTTTTGGGCGAAAAGAGAGTTGGTAGGTGCCATCCAAAGTATGAGTAGCAGGATCGGCATCATTTTACCGAAAATACCCACCATCAGTTTTATTTTATGATTCAGCATGGCTGTTATTTTTAAATGTCAAAGTGTAGAGATTGTTGCGAAACTTGAAATATCGGGATTGCTGAAAATCAATTGCTTAGCAAAGTCCCCATGTCTCAATTTCGATGAAAGTCTATCATTGGTGACAGGGTCGATTCAACTCACGTTTGCCTCCGGTACAGCGGTTTTACTGTCGGTTGCCGGAGCTTCGACTTTTTCAGCTTCGTCGTCAATGTAGTCGGAGACCGGTACGATGGTGACAAATTTTGAGAAGACGATGTAAATCAAAATCAAGGTAGCAAGACCGGTGGCCGTCAAAGCCCATTCCTGCCATGTTGCCGTATAGTGAATCCAGGCTTCTCTGGTATCCTGCATCGGCACCAGCGGTGTTTCCAGTGTAGGAATTACAATCAAATATCTTTTCACCCACATGGCCAACACCATGAAAGCTGCGGCAAATGTGATAGGGCCGGGCTTTCTGAGTTTTGGTATGACCGCCACTATGATAGGCAATACAACGGCGAAGATGTTTGAAAACAGAAACCACCAGCCATATTCATGGAAACTGAAAAGCTTTTCGAGTACCTCCGCATCCCATTTTTCAGAGACATACCAGCCGGTCAGGTATTCCGAAAAACTGAAGTATCCGTAGATGCCCGACAGTACCAACATGATATAGCCCATGTATTTAAAGTGCTTGTCTGTCAGGTAGTTGTCCAGTTTGTAACGTTGTCTGAATGTCCACATTAAAATAATGATGACACCCACCCCGGTCAGAATGGAAGCAATAACGAAGTAGGGGCCGAAAATGGAACTGTGCCAGCCGGGCCGAAGGGTCATCCCGAAGATCCAGGACAGAACGGAGGAAATAATGATGACCAGCGGTATCATTACCAGGGCCAGCGTCCGGGTTGCATTTTTAAGTTGTGAGCGCTGCTCGGGTTTACCATTGTACCCCAGTGAAAGTTTTTTATAAAGCTTCCTTTTCCATTCGGGTATTTTCAAAAAATCTGCATCACCGTAAATGGAAAAGTCACGGATCAGCGTGAGGTACAGATATAAAATGGCGCCCACGAGGTAAGTGGTTATCGCCATTACGTCCCAGATGATCGGTGATTGCAGGCGGGCATAAATAAACAGGTAGTGTAGCCGGTCAAAACGCCCAACACAAAGCAAAATAAATATCGGGCCGATAAAGGCGGCAGCGATGGTCAGTAATCCGGCAATGCGAACAATGGGCCTGCGCCAGGGCACATTGAAAACGTAAAGAGTCCCTGACAGAATGGCGCCGGCATAGCTGATGCCGATAAAGAAAATAAAATTAGCGATGAAAAGCCCCCAGATCACGTGATCCCGCATACCTGTTACAACGTGACCATAGACTATTTGCTGGTACAGCGCCACACAGCCTATGATAATAACCAGGACCAGAAGCCCGATCCAGACTTTTGTCATGGTGCTGATTCTCTCAATTTGCGGAGCAAAATTTTTCAACCGCTCTTTTACTGCTATTGATGCTTTCATATTTGTTAGCTGTTGGCAATCAGCCGTTGGCTTTTAGCTGGGCCTTAGAGCCAACAGCCAACAGCCAACAGCTAAATGCATTTTACATGACGTCTTTAAAACGATCTTTGATATTGTCAGGAAGGTCGTCCAGTCCACGCTCGACCGGGAAGATCCGGTCTGTAGGAGGCAGGTACCAAACCCTTGGCTTGGTGCCGAGGTCTTCCATGTAGCGGTAGCCTGACCTGTCTTTGAGAAGCTGGCTGAAACGCACGGTTTCCTCTCCATTTGAAACGACATCCTCGTTTTCGTCGCCGAAATAGAATACACCATTGGGGCAGGCCGTCACACAGTCAGGCAGCAGACCCTGGCGGGCCATATCTGGACAGAAGTCGCATTTTTCCACGGTGCCCACTTTGCTCGGGAAGCTGGTCTCAGGAGAGTATTGGATATCTTCAAACTCATTGGGTAATTCGGGTTCAGCCCAGTTGAAAACACGGGTGGAATAGGGGCATGCAGCCATGCAAAACTTACATCCGACACAACGTTCATTGTCGATGAGCACGAGGCCATCTTGCCGCTTAAACGTCGCATTTACCGGACATACCTTCACGCAGGGAGGGTTGTCGCAGTGGAAGCAGGTTTTTGGAAACCAGTATGGCGCTGATTCGGGGTTGTCTCGCATCAGCTTCACCTGGAGCCATTCTTTGTCTTCCGGTATGTGGTGCATCTTCTGGCAGGCAGTAATACATTTACGGGCATTTTTGCAACGGGCCAAATCGATGACCATCACGAACTTGCGACCGGGAATCCCCTTACGGGCCTCTTCACCGGAAACCCCTATCAAGTGGTGAACATGTTTGAGGTGTTTGGAATCCACCTCTACGAGTTTTCCGTCGGGAGAGAGAAGCTTGACTTTTTCACCTTCTTCAGGCGCACCACCGCAAGAGGAGCAAAGCATACTGCCGCATGCGGCAGCAGCAGCGCCGAGTGCACCCAGTTTAAGAAAGTCCCGGCGATTTTTGTCTGAATTTTTATCTGAATTCTGCATGATATGATTTTGAGTAGGCCAGTAGGCGGGTAGGCAGGTAGGCGGCAGCTTAACCGGCCTGCCTACCCGCCTAGTTACCTACTTCACTGTTTTTGTCCAGTTTAAAATATCTTGATTGCTTGCTTTTTTGTGCGTTGTGGATTGTTCCAAAACACTTTTGTCAACTTCCACCAGTTTGCCGTCTGGCGTCAGCATTTTTACTTTTTCACCGCTCTCCGGAGTTGTTTGAGCAGTGGCTTCGCTGGCAATTAAACTTGCGCCGCCCAAAAGAGCCAGGGAAAAGAATTTCCTGCGGGATGGATTGTCTTTTTTTGAGTTGCTCATTTTCTAAAGTGATTAAGGTTTAAAAAATCAGGTTGAATCATAAATTCCACAGACGGGTAATGTTGAAGCCGATCAGGATGTCGCCATCGCCAAATTTATTCTTGTTAAAAAGCGTATTCTGCTGAGGCAGAATGTTGTAATAATTGCCCAGAAAGACCTGAAACTGGTGGCCGCTGGAAGTCATTTCCACACCGAATGCGATGTTGGGTTGCGGATCAACCTGATCATGCTTCGTGATGGGCTGATCGAAATTGGCGATCAGGTTCACCCATGCGCCTACGCGGTAGCGTGCTGCCACTGATACGTTGATGTGGTCATTGTTAAATTCTTTTAAAACCTCGCCGCCACTGTCTCTGGTCGCCCTCACAGCATTAAAGTGCGTAACGCTTCCGGCTACCTGCATGGAGAAATTATCTGTCAGTTTGCGGGCAACCATCAACTGGTGGAAGTAAGAGATTCGGTTACCGTTGTTGTTGAGCAGGAGCTCGCTTCCCCGTCTGGCGTCGTAAGCCGCATTTACGTAGTAAGTCAGGTTCACCGGCGAGCCGCCCATACGGGCCTGCTGCAGGATGGCGTATTTTGCACTGACATCCCAGGTGTAGGGAAGTCTTGTCACGCCAAAGCCTACCATCAGTTTTTCAACAGGAACATAATTGAATCCTATGCGAATATTTGCCGGAGCGTAGAGACCGAAAAAATCCTCGTAGCCATTATTCATGACGCCGAACCGGTGCTGAAAGTCCCATTCGAACGTACCCTTGTAGGGTACAACGGCCGTCTGGTTATCAATCAACCAGATACTTTCAAACATATTTTTGACCGGACGCAAGTCTTTGGTGTCCGCTTCTTCGTCCTGTGCGAGGGAAACATTGCTGATAGCCAGCAGGAGGAATGCGCCTAATAAGAACCGGACGAGCGTTGGAATATGATTTTTCATCGGAAGAATTTTAAAGTGATTCGGTTAATTATTTTGTGCACCCTGCTGAATCCAGAGCAGCACCTTGGCGTTGTAGGTAGGATTGGGTCCTGAAATCGGCATCGGTGCGCCTTTGTTGCCCAACATCCACTGATAAAGCAGGCTGTTTTCCGGAGTGATCGTATCAAGGTAGTTTCCGGTGGTGAGTGCCTCATAGGCATTGTCAGCTGTCAGGTTGGGCTTGATGCCTCCGTTTGAGTGACACCCGGATGCGTTACAGCTCTGATTGAAAATTGGAACAATATCAACTGCAAAACTGACCTGTACACCTGGGTCAGGCATTTCCGGGATGATTTCTTCGTACTGACAGCCGCCCGCAAAGACAAGTAAAAGGCCTGCCAGGGCTGCAGATGTGATGAATTTTAAATTCCTCATAATTCAGGATTTGTGTAAATGGTGAAATGGATTTTTCCGTTCATTTCATTATCAGGGTCAAATGTATCAGGCTGAAACAGTGCAAAAGATGAGCTTAATCAGCATGACCTGTGACAATTGTCACCAAACTGTCAGCCGGTAATTCAGGCTCGAATTCAATTCACGCTGACCCGAACCCTTTTCCGTTTTACCCGTACATTTGCCCGGATCTTTTATCAGCCAAATCTTTTTATGAAATATCACCTGCTTACTTTTTTACTCATTTTCGGTTCGCTCACGCTCTCTGCCCAGGACCAGAAAGCCCAGCTTTACGGCACCGTCAAAGACATTCTCTCCGAACAGCCCGTCGAACTGGTAACTGTTTACATAAAAAATACCTCTACCGCCTCCGAGTCAGGTCTGGATGGCAAATGGCAGCTCGAAGTGCCTGCCAATCAGCGCATTATCCTCGTGTTCAGCCGCATTGGTTTCAAGGAAACCACCGTTGACATCGAGCCACTGCCGGCCAATGCCCGCCAGCGCATCGACGTGTCCATGCCGCCCAACGACGCCAACGTGGAGGTCGTCGTCAGGGAAAGCCGCATTGAGCAGGGCGGTATGATCCGGGAAGATTTAACGGAAATGAAACTGTTGCCCACCACCACGGGCAACCTCGAAAGCGTACTGCCGCACATTGCCCTCGGCGCCAGCAGTGGCTCCGGCGGCGAACTGACCAGCCAGTACAACGTGCGGGGCGGGAATTACGATGAAAACCTCGTGTACGTCAACGATTTTGAAATCTACCGCCCGCAGCTCATCCGGGCCGGGCAGCAGGAGGGTTTGACTTTTCCCAACATCGATTTGATCCAAAACCTGACCTTCTCCTCCGGCGGCTTCGAAGCCCGCTACGGCGACAAGCAGTCCAGCGTACTGGACATCCGCTACAAGCGCCCCGAAAAGTTTGGCGGCAGCGCCTCCGCCAGTCTCCTCGGCGGTACGGCCCACCTCGAAGGCAGCTTCCAACCCGGCGCCGACAAGTACAAAAAACTCCGCTACCTCGTGGGCGCCCGCTACAAAACCACCCGCTACCTGCTCGGCACCCTCGACGTGGCAGGTGAGTACAACCCCGACTTCGCCGACGTGCAGGCCTACCTCACTTACGACCTCAACCGGGACTGGCAAATCGGCCTCATCGGCAATTACAACCGTAGTACGTTTTACTTCGTGCCGCAGTCCCGCAGCACGGCGTTCGGACTCATTAATTTTGCCCTCGAACTTTTCTCCGTCTTCGAAGGCCAGGAGCGGGATGATTTCACCACCCAGATGGGCGGCGTTTCACTTACCTACCTGCCTGACCGGGAGAAGAATCCGCTCTTCGTGAAATTCCTCGCCTCGACCTACCGCAGCGATGAAAACGAGCGCTTCGACATCATCGGCCGCTACAGCCTTCGCCAGATCGAAAGCGACCTCGGCAGCGACGACTTCGGTGAAGTGATTGCCGAACTGGGCGCCGGCACCCAGCACCAGTACGTCCGCAACTTCCTCGATGCCCAGGTGACCAACGCTGAGGTGAAAGGCGGCATCGAGTTTCAAAACACAGCCCCAACCAACAACGAACAACAAACAACCAACAACGAACCTACCAAAAGCCACTTCCTCCAATGGAGTCTTAAGTACCAGCGGGAAGACATCGAAGACCGCATCAATGAGTGGGAACGGCTGGACAGTGCCGGGTATTCGTTGCGTTACGACACCACGCAATTGTTGCTGTTTTCCGTTTTAAAAACCCAAAACAAACTGACCTCCAACCGCCTCAGCGCCTACCTGCAGGACACTTACACCTGGCGCCGTGACAGCGTCGGTGAGTTGAAACTCTCCGCAGGGGTACGGGCAGCATACTGGGATTTGAACGAGGAATTTTTCGTAACGCCACGGGCCCAGTTTTTATACAAACCCCTGCACGGCAAACGGGATATCTCGTGGAGGCTGGCCGCCGGCTTGTACTTCCAACCGCCGTTTTACCGGGAGCTTCGCAACCTGGAGGGCGTGGTAAATCCCGACGTCAGATCGCAGAAGTCGGCTCACGTGGTGGGTGGTTTCACCTACGATTTCTTCATGGGCAAACTCAGCCCCACGAAGTTCCGACTCATCATGGAGGCCTACTATAAAAAGCTGTGGGACGTCGTGTCCTACGAGATCGACAACGTGCGCATTCGCTACTACGGCGAGAACGACGCTACCGGCTACGTTACCGGCCTCGACCTGCGCCTGAACGGCGAGTTCGTGCCAGGCGTGGAGTCGTGGATAAATTTATCGCTGCTTCAGGCCCGTGAAAAACTCGACGGCGTGCAGCATCTGGAGCGGGAAGTTGGCAGCACGGAGGGTGTGCCGGTGGATTATGTCCCTCGTCCGACCGACCAATTCCTCACCATGTCCATTTTCTTCCAGGATTACCTGCCGAAGAACGAGAATTTTAAAATGAACCTCAGCCTGTTCATCGGCACGGGCCTGCCTTACGGCTTGCGGGACAACAACCGGGAGTACCGCAACACTTACCGCTTCAAACCCTACCACCGGGTGGATATCGGTTTTTCATTGAAAATATGGGATGAAATCCGCCGTGCTGAAAAGCCGAAACACCCGCTGCGTTTCACCAGGGCTTCCTGGCTCAGCCTCGAGATTTTCAACCTGATGCAAGTGCAAAACGAGGCGTCGAGGACCTGGATCAAAACCATTTTCAACCAGCAATTCGCTATTCCTAATTATTTGACCGGACGGCGGATTAATTTGAGGTGGCGGGTGGAGTTTTGATCCGCTGGCGCTGGACGCTGCTTATGTCAGGCTGTGTCCGGGTTCGCTGTTTCATAAGTATTTTATGCTGTAAAAGCATCATGTCTTCAATCCAGCGATACGATTGCTCGCAGCAATCGTATCGCTTAAACTCAAAGGACGTTGCGCATTTGTTGCAATTCTTTGCAGTATGCTTGTAATTTCCGGCAAAATTGCCCTTGGCTGGTGCGGAGTAGCGGGGGATGTTTTGTATTAGTGGCAGATGGATCCAGGGGGAGGTGACTTGTACCAGCGGGTTATTATTATGGTGTAAAAACCAGCTTTTTTGATGGTTTTAGCGTTATGTCCTGGTGAGGGGCGGTTGTGGGGTGTGTTGTTTATGGACGCTCCTGAGCTTAATTGAAATTGTGAAATTATTAGAAATTAGAAATTAACACTTTCGCTTTGATTTTCAAGCTACTATCTGATTTCATAATATCGATTAATTTCTCAATTTCAATTAAAGGTCAGATGTGCAAGCCCTCCCAATCCTCACCTGAACTAACGACATCATGAAAAAAACCGTCGCCCTTTCCCTTGTCCTCCTTTTTTTCATCAACGCCGTAAAGGCGCAACATTCCATCGCCCGCCGCTGGAACGAAGCTGTGCTGACGGGCATCCGGGGCGACTTCGCAAGGCCCACCGTGCATGCGAGGAACCTGTTTCACACCAGTGTGGCCATGTACGATGCCTGGGCGGTTTATACGGACCATGCCGACACCTATTTGCTGGGTAAAACGGTCCACGGTTTCAGCGCCCCGTTCTCCGGCACGCCGCCGCCCGCCAACGTGAGGGAGGCACAGGAAGAAGCCATCAGCCATGCTGTTTACAGGTTGTTGAAACACCGCTTTGCGGAGTCGCCGGGAAGGGTCCCTTTTCTGGCGCACATTGATTTCCTCATGGATTCGCTCGGCTACGACCGTCACAATGCTTCCATCAATTTCAAATGCGGACCGGCGGAACTGGGCAACTACATTGCGCAGCAACTCATCGCCTACGGCCTGCAAGACGGCTCGAATGAAGCCGGCGGCTATCAAAACCTTCATTACACCCCCGTTAATCCGCCGCTGGTGGTCGCCATCCCCGGCAACATTTCCGTACACGACCTGAACCGCTGGCAACCTTTGCAGCTGGCGCAGATCATCGACCAAAGTGGCAATCCCATAGCTGGCAATACGCAGCTGTCCCTCAGCCCGGAATGGGGGCAGGTGTTGCCCTTCTCCCTCCAACCGGAAGATGCCAGCATTTACAACCGGGACGGCTTCGACTATTGGGTGTACCACGACCCCGGGCCGCCGCCGCAATGGGAACTTACCACCACCACCGGACCTACGGAAGACTACAAATGGGGCCACGAATTGGTAGCGGTCTGGTCCTCCCAACTCGACCCCTCCGACGGGGTGCTGTGGGACATTTCCCCGGCTTCCATCGGCAACATTCAGGACTACCCGCAAACCGTGGAGGGCCTGCGGGATTTTTACAACCTGTTCGAAGGCGGAGACATCAGCAGCGGCCATCCGCTTAACCCTGCGACCGGGGAGTCTTACCAGCCGCAGATCGTGCCAAGGGGAGATTACGCCAGGGTATTGGCAGAGTTCTGGGCCGATGGCCCCGACTCCGAAACGCCGCCCGGGCATTGGTTTTCCATCCTCAATTACGTCAACGACCACCCCATGCTCGAAAAGAAAATGCAGGGTCAGGGCCCCGTACTGGACGACCTGGAATGGGACGTAAAAGCCTACTTCATCCTCGGCGGCGCCATGCACGATGTGGCCATTGCGGCCTGGGGCATCAAAGGCTGGTACGATTCTTCCCGCCCGGTGACGGCTCTCCGTGGCATGGCAGAACTGGGGCAAAGCAGCGACCCGAACCTGCCCAACTACCATCCCGGCGGTCTGGAACTTATTCCCGGTTATGTTGAAATCATTCAGCCGGGCGACACCCTGCAAGGACTCAACGGACGATACATCGGCGACATCAAAATACTGGCCTGGAAAGGCCCCAACTTCGTCAACAACCCCGGTACCGATGTTGCGGGCGTGGGTTGGATCAGGGCCAAAGAATGGTGGTCTTTTCAAAGGCCCAGCTTCGTCACACCGCCTTTCGGCGGCTATGTTTCCGGGCATTCCACTTATAGCCGGGCGGCCGCAGAGGTGTTGACGGCCCTCACGGGCGATGCTTACTTTCCCGGCGGCATGGGAGAGTTTTTTTGTGAAAAAAACCAGTTTCTCGTCTTCGAGGACGGCCCCAGCGTTGACCTGACCCTGCAATGGGCTACCTACCGTGACGCTTCCGACCAGTGCAGCCTGTCGAGGATCTGGGGAGGTATTCACCCGCCCTTCGACGACATACCCGGCCGTTTGATCGGGGAGAAAATCGGCGTGGAAGCCTTTGCTTTTGCGCAGCAATATTTCACGAAAACACCCGTGCCGCAAGAGCCTTACAAGATGGGTATTTACCCCAACCCCGCCAGCTGCGGCGTGCAGTTAACATTTGAAGTGGAGGGGCAGATACCCATCCGGATTTACGCTTCCGACGGCCGTCTGGTTTGTACGCATGAGTTGACATTCACGGATAAAACTGCTTACCTGAACCTGTGCGAGCTGTCATCCGGGCTGTACACGATCGTTGGCTTTGAAGGCAAAAAGAACCGTGTTTTCGAGGGTAAAGTGATGGTGATAACGCCGTGAATTTATTTTTCAAAAACTGAAAAATGCCGGTAAAAACTGTTTGTAAGCCGGTATTTTCAAAATATTTACCCTGTTTTTACTGGCATTACAG
Source organism: Bacteroidota bacterium (assembly GCA_030147525.1). Classification (GTDB taxonomy): domain Bacteria; phylum Bacteroidota; class Bacteroidia; order Chitinophagales; family Saprospiraceae; genus UBA6168. The sequence continues at coordinate 84,449 of JASBVF010000020.1, read as the reverse complement.
GAAAATCTTTCTCATTTTGTAGACTGAATGCAACGCTGCTGTTACTTTTTTGTCGTTGGCATCGTTCCTACTTTGTTCGGGTTGCTTTCCGCAAGCGAACATATTACTTCACTCAAAATCACTCGAAAATGAAAAGACTTTTTCCCTCCGCACTTTGTTTGTTGGCTTTTTTGCTGTTCTCCGGCAGTACGTTAGTAAAGGCACAACAAACCACACCTTCCAATGAAAGCGGGCACGTCATCATTATCCAGAAAACAAAGCACGATGATGGCACCGTTACCGTCAAAAAGAAAAGCCTTGAAAAAGGGCAGGATGCCCGTGCTTACTTTGACAAACTCAACCTGCAGGACGAATCCGGCAAGTCGGAAATCGTCATCATAACCGATGAAAAAGATAAGACTACGGCAACCGAGGAAGAGATGATTTTCTTCATGCGTAATGCCAAAAGGCATGGCGATGCTGCGGCTGATCAGTACAATGACATGGAAGAACTGAAAATCATCCTCCGGGATCATGCAGAAATAGATGTACAAAGAGAGAACGATAAGAAAACCTTTCTGGGCGTTTACCCTGCTTCCGGTGAAAACGGGGTGAAAATTACCGGTGTCGTTGATGGTTCCGGAGCAAAAGCTGCCGGTTTGCAGACCGATGACGTGATGACCAGCATCAACGGAAACGCCATCCGCACCAACAGCGATCTGCGCCGGGAACTGGCAAAGTACCAGCCGGATGACGTGGTCAATATTGATTTTCTCCGAAACGGCGAAGCGAAGGTAGCACAGGTAACGCTTTCTTCTCCTAAAGCTAACAGCAACAGCTACAGATACCAGATCAGCCACTCCGCAAGAGCCGAAAGAGACCCCTGCAAAGTATTCTACGGCGTGTACGTTGGTAGCTACGGCGAAGGTCTGGAAGGCGTTGGTGTCTCCGGCATCGTAAAAGATGGCGAATGGCCTGCCGAAACTGCCGGTTTAAGAAAAGGTGACCGCATCATCGCCATCGATGCCATCCCTGTGAATTCCCACCACGAGCTGGTTACAGAACGGGACAAGCACAAGCCCGGCGAAGCATTTACCTTTACCATTCTTCGGGATGGTTACCCGATCGATATCGAATCAAGATTCAAAAGCTGCCCCGGGCAGACGGAAGAGCCGGTCGAAGAAGCTGTAACCGAGGAGGTACAACCCGAACCGCAACCCGTCGAGCAGATTGAAAATACACTGCAACTGGAAGAACTGAACGCTTTCCCCAACCCGACTTACGGAATGCTGAACGTTAAATTCCGGGGAGAAGCCGTTCCGACTACGGTAATGATCAGCGACATTAACGGGAAGGCAGTTTTTCAGGAAAATCTGAAAAGTTTTGATGGTTATTATAATCGTGAGATCAACCTTAATGACGCATCGCCAGGTACGTTGTTGCTCAGCATCCGGCAGGGCGAAAAGGTGGTGACAGCATCCATCGTGCTGTTGAATCGTGCCTGAGTAACATTCGGACCTTAGGCCGTTTAAAAATGGGATAGCAATAAATACGAGGTATTGCTGTCCCATTTCATTTTTGATAACTTTACGGCGATAACAAATTGTAAGAATTGAAAGGCAGGAGGGTATTTATACCCGGAGTAGGCAAGTTTGCGAGTAGGCAAGTAGGCAAAAGGACTGATTTTCAATTGTTTAAAGTCAGACTTTCTCGCAAACCACTTTTCTTCGAGTATATTACCTGATTGGATTGACTGACAATCCATCGGGGAGAAAAATGGCTCCGGCTTTTCCGTTCATCAAAACACAAGGTCTATTACCCATGAGAAAAGCCTGCCGCATTTTACTCGTCATTTCCGTTGCTGTTATTGCCATTCATCCTTCCGTTTTTTCACAGGAAATTCCACCGAAACGAGAGTTCCGGGGAGCGTGGGTAGCGACGGTCGCCAATATTGATTTCCCGTCCACACAGGGCCTCAGCAAAGAGCGCTTCGCAGAAGAATGGTTGAAAACATTGGACTTTCTGCACGAGGTAGGTTTCAACGCCGTCATTGCACAGGTGCGGCCTGCGGGCGATGCGTTTTACCTGAGTAAAATTTCACCCTGGTCAAAATACCTCAGCGGCAAGCAGGGGCAGGCCATCGACGAGGCTTTCGACCCCATGCGATTCATGATCGAAGAGACCCACAAGCGTAACATGGAGTTTCACGCATGGCTCAATCCCTACCGTGCTTCGATGGATACCAGCACCGTCAACCTGTCGGATATGCACCCTTATAAGCACCATCCGGAGTGGTTTCTGAGCTATGGCGGTAAAATGTACTTCAACCCTGCCTTGCCGGATGTCCGCAACTACATCACCGAAGTGGTCATGGAAATTGTGATGGAATACGATGTGGATGCCATTCATTACGACGACTATTTTTACCCGTATCCGGCTGCCGGGGAAGTATTCCCTGACAGCAAGGATTTTAAAACCTACGGCTTCGGGTTTTTCAGCATCGATGATTGGCGCCGTCAAAACATCGACCTGATGATTGCCCAGGTTTCACAGATGATCAAACTGGTAGCGCCGCACGTGAAGTTTGGCATCAGTCCCTTCGGCGTTTGGCGGAACATCAGCAAAGACCCCCAGCTCGGCTCGGCCACCCGTGCCGGTATCAATACCTATGACGATCTCTACGCTGACGTGCGGGGCTGGCTCGAAAAAGGCTGGATTGATTACGTGGTGCCGCAGCTATACTGGAACATCGGCTTTACGGTCGCTGACTATGAGGTGTTATTGAAATGGTGGGAGCGCAACTCTTTCGAGCGCCATTTGTACATCGGTCAGGCCATCTACAAAGTGAACAACAACCCGGAAGAAGCCTGGAGACGGCCCGGTGAGATTCCAAAGCAAATCCGTATGAACCGCCAGTCGCCCACAGTGCAGGGGAGCATTTTTTACAACACTAATTCACTGGCAAAAAACCCGCTGGGCGTGACGGACTCGCTGCGCAATCATTATTTTAAAACACCGGCCCTGTTGCCGGAAATGCCTCACCTGAAATTGCCGGTTCCCGCTCCGCCCTCCATCGGTAAGCCAAAGCTGAAGGATGGCGCCATCACCTTCGAATGTACCGTGAAGGACAAACATCCTGCGGCATCTTACCTCATCGTTTACCGCTTCGAAGATCGCCTGCCCGGCGATTACAACAATCCAAATAACATCCTGACAACAGTGCATTTGACAGACAACAACAAGGTAATCATCGAAGATAAGGATGTGACAAAAGGAAAGATCTACACCTACGCCGTTTCTGTTGCCAATCGTGCCCATACGGAAAGCCTGCTGAGCAACTGGCGGGCCGTGGAAGTCGGGTCGAGAAGGTTGAAGCGGGTGAAATGATGAGCACTTTTTCAGGGGAGCCCCTGAATGCAAGTTATGCGCCATCCCGGATTTCGTTAAAATCTCAGCCCGAAAACATCAAAATTGGTTGGAATATTCCAAACGCCTGTGCGGTTTTCGCAATCCCGTTTGGAATATTCTGAACGCTTGTGCAATTTCCGCACACCCGTTTGGAATATTCCGAACGCCTGTGCGATTTCCGCACACCTGTTTGGAATATTCCAAACGCCTGTGCGGTTTTCGCAATCCCGTTTGGAATATTCTGAATGCCTTTGCACTTTCCGCACACCTGTTTGGAATATTCTTGCCCGATTACAAAGGGTTTTTGGCTGAAAAAAGGAGATTAGACAGGCTTTTTAACGCAAGAGCGTCACATCTCCTTTGAAAACTTCCACTTCGTCGTCGATAAACTCGACTTTGGCAAACCAGACGAACACGCCGGGTTGCATCATTTTGCCTTTGAAGGTGCCGTTCCAGCCGTTGCTGATGTCGGAAGGTTCAAAATTTGTGGCGCTGAACACAAGGTTGCCCTGCCGGTCAAATACCTTGAAATCACGGATCAGGCGCACATCTTTGCCGCCAAAAGGAATGAACTCATCATTAAATCCGTCTGCATTCGGGCTGAAAGCATTCGGCACGTACACCTTTCTTTTCTTGATGACATCGATAAAAATATCAGCAGAGGCCGTACAGCCAAAATCATCCGTCACGGTAAGCGTGAACAACTGCGGGCGCACCGGTAAAGCTTCCGGCGACAGGCAATCGGCGCAGGAAAGGTATTCGGCCGGCGACCATGCGTAGCTCAGGTCCGGCAAATTGACGTAAGCGCCCAGCGTGATGGTTTCACCTAAATCGATGACCATGTCTTCGTCCAGTTCCACCAGAATTTCCTTAGGGCCTTCAATGGTTGCCGAAAACTCCCGGATACAACCGCCTGCATCTTTTACATAAAATGTCTGCGTGCCTGCCGTGTAGCCGCTGATGGCGGTTGATGCTGAAAAATTGATGCCGTCATTCGAAAACAGGTAGGGCTCTACGCCGCCGCTGATTTGTTCCACGGTAATTACGCCTGCATCCGGCGCATCGAAGCAAGTGAGAGCATTGGTTGAAACTTCCACCAAAATTTCAGACGGCTCATCGAGCAGGTAGCTGGCAGTCGCTTCGCAACCTTTCTCATTTGTCACAGTGACGGTGTAACTTCCGGCGCCAAGGCCGGTGGCTATCTCTTGCATGCTGCCGTTACTCCATGCATAGCTGAAAACAGCGCCCGGGCCGGTGACCTGAGCCTTCAGGCTGCCATTGTTATCGCCGTAGCAAAGCACGTTGCTCTCGGTGGTGATGCTGACGGCGACGGGAGCTGCGGGAGTATCAATATTTACATCGGCGACGGCCGTGCAGCCGTCTGTATTTGTCACCGTCACGGAGTAGCTACCGCCGGGGAGATTGCTTACGTTTTGCGTGATTTCACCATTATTCCAAAGGTAATCGATGGGCGTGCCGTTTGTGCTCACAGTCGCCTGTCCGTCACTCCCCTGAAAACAGGAGACGGCCTGTACCTGTGTTGCGGTAGCAATAAATTCAGCCGGTTGGCCGATGGTGAAATCAAAGGCAGCCGTGCAGCCTTTTGAATCGGTGACGGTGAGCTGGTAATTACCAGCACATGCGCCGGAAATCATCGGGTTCACTTCGCCGCCGGACCAGAGATACTGGTAAGCCCCCGTACCCCCGCTGATGCTGACCATGATGCTGCCATCGCAGGTGCTGAAGCAGCTGGCGTCCGTCACATCGGTGCTGGAAACAGTTAGCGGCTGCGGTTCGATCACCTGAATGGTAAAAGTGGTGTCGAACAGTACATCTGACATTTGAAAAGAATAGGCTCCGGCCGGCAGGTTGTCGATGTCCACGAATTGTCCGTCAGCGGTGACGGCGCCGGTGCCGTTCAGGGTATTGCCGGCATTTTGCCATGAAAACTGATAGGGCGGAACGCCGCCGTTGGCCGTCAGGCGTATGTAGCCGTCCGTGTCGCCGTAGCAGTTCAGCGTATCGGTTTCTATTTTGGGAACAAAATGAATGTAGTACGGCATTTCAAAACAGGTATCCTGCGCACAGGAATTCGAATCCGTGATCGTCACGCAGTAGTTGTCGCCGCCAACGAGGTTGTTGGCGGTAGCGCCGGACTGTCCGTCCGACCAGTTAACGGTGTAATTTCCCGTGCCACCAGTGGGTGAAACGGACACCTGTCCGTTGGTATTACCTACTCCAATGCCCTGGTTGTCAATATTTAAATTAATTTGAATTGGAGTAAGCAGGGTTACAGCGGAATTCACGATGCTATCGCAACCGCCGGGCAGGGAAAGGGTGTCGCTATAATTGCCAGTAGCGGAGTACACGTTGTTTCCGACCGTCAAAGTTTCACCGTCACAAAGCAGAACTATTTGATTGGTAACGGGGGTTTCATCGCCTGCATCCTCCACGGCAAGCGAGAAGTTTCCGATGTTCAGGTCGCTGATGGCGCCGTCCACCTGGATGAAATAAAGCCTGCCGGGGTCGAGGCAGTGCAGTTCGAGCGTTTGATCATTGCTGGAAGCGGAGTATTGACTACCTATTTCAGTAAAAACACCCGAGCAGGAGTCGTCAGAAGAACGATAGGCTGCCAGTTGAATGCCAATCGGATCAACAACCGAATCGCTGATTCCTGTGATGAGGACATGCCCGGTCGGGGGCGCCACGAAAGAAAACCAGACAGACTTCTGCACGCCAAAGGCCGTGGCCGGCGCCGCATTTGAGTTGGAAGAACAGCGATTGGTGCGCATGCCATTGGTTGAAACCTGCCCGCCCAGAGGGACGACGCCCAAAGCTTCCGCTTCGCAACGGTATTCCGGGGCAGGTAAGATATCTGATTCCGTGATTTCAATGCCGAAATAGCCATCCACCTGATCGGGTGTATCTGACACACCGTCCACCAGGATAAAGTAGGTGGTGTTGGGCTTTGGACAATTGAGTTGAACGAATTCATCCCAGTCGGCGGGGTTGTGATTTTGGGCAATAAAACTGAAGGTGCCGGTGCAGGTATTATCTGAAGAGGTGAATATACCTACCTGCAAATTGATGGAGTCTCCGAAATTGGAAGGGTCGTTTTTAGCAGTGATACTGATCTGAGCGGCGGGGTTGGCGCTGGTGGTAAATTTGAACCAAACGCCCTGATTGTTTACCCAGAAATTGCCGAAAGTGCCGGGATCCGGGTCTCCGATATTGGTGGCGCAGTAGTTGTTGAAAACGCTGGTGTCCGCATCGCCCACCGTGGTCCCCGGTAACATTACGCCAATGTCGAAGGCATCGCAAATGCCATCGTTCAGGCCGCCCGGCAGGCCGCTGGTGGCAATGGTCAGGTTGGCGGAGCCGCCGGACGGCAAGCCGTTGGGAAGCTGAAGGGTAAAATTCTGGCTCCCCTGTGGCGGTACGGGTACGTCCATGCACATTTCAGCGAGGCAACTTGTCACTGGCGAGCAAGGACTGAGAATGCTGGCATCGTTTTCAAATGCCCGGAAACAAACCTGGATCGATGGCGGAATTTGGGAAACACACTGAAAAGTCTGATCGAACTGTGTATTCGGAAAATTGGTGTAGCAGGAGCCGCTGGAAGGATAAGTCACCCAACCCTGATTGGCAATATTGATGCTCCAGGCAGGGTCGGGTGAGCTGATCGGATCGGTGCAGGTGGTCGTTGAAGTGCCGCTGTTGACGGTAATTTTTACGTTGAACTGCGCCTGTGTAGTGTTTACAAGTAAGCTTAGTGCAAGGAGTAGAACGGTCGGGTTTATGTTTGTTTGCTTCATTACCATAGCGTTAGGAGGTTGGATGCCGGCATTTTGCCGTTGGGTATCGGGAGCAAGATGCTAACCATCGGCAGCCAACAACACAGAGTGCCTCATCCGGGCTTTTTCATAAAACGGATCAGTTTTTACAAAAATTACTTCAAGTATGTTACCGGGTAGTCTCCTGTGAAATGGGAATGATAACTCGAAGCCTAAAGGTAGGAAATTAATGTAAAACGATGGGCGGGCGCATGACGAATTTCGCCGGGTTACCTGGTTTCATCAGAAGATTTATCAGACTTACCGGCCTTGTTTTGCCGGGGGCAAATCCTGCGTATCTTAAAAATGGCAAATGGATTTACCTAAAAAAAGTAAGTCATCGCCAAGGTCCAGGTAAAAGTTTTGGAAGTAACAACCGGAGTTTCCGTGACAAAAAGGTTGTCCTTATCCTGCTCAAGTTGCTGGTAACCCTTGGCCAGATAAGCGCCGAGGTTGATATCTGACAACCTGAAGCCTGCGTAAAACAGGAGCCCGTAGTCCACACTTTTCAGATAAATTTCATCGGGGTTGTCTTCCGATTGGATCAATCCGACGAACTTAACGGTTTTTTCTTCCTTCACGATCTCTTCGCTATCCAGTTCATAATCAAGGTAATAGGTAATGGTGTAGTCCCGTTTTTCCTTGCCTGCGAGACCGTATGCCACGTAACCGCCAGCTCCGAATTGAAACTGGATATCATCGTCACCGATACCAAAAACCGGCATCATGGAAAGCTCGGCGTAGTGGAGCGTGGTGGTGGTAAACCCGTCAGCCTGCACTTCCCAGACAGCGGAGCCGACTTCCGGGAAGCTAAATTCCTCCGTCCATAATCCCATGTCGATGCGGTCGCCTTTTCCTTTGTAGAGCAGGGAAGATTGCAGGTAAAATTTTCTCCAGATTCTGAGGTCGAAGGTAAATCCGGCAGAAGGGGCCAGGCGGTAGCTGTTATCGGGTGGATTTGCGCCTACCTTGTAGTCGGCGATGCGGGTAGCTGCATTGATGTCTGCGGTAATGCCGATGCGGAATGCGGCGTTTTTAGGTTCGGGTGAAAGTTTTTCCGGAGCATTGGCGGAGGTTAATTCCGGTACTTCGTTTGCTTCCGTTGAATCCATATTTGTCTGAATATCAGCGGCCGGCGGGGCGGCCGATGTTTCAATATCTTCAGGTAAAACAGCGGCAGGGGAGAGAGGTGTTTCGACGGGTTGATTAAACCGCTCTCTGCGGCCACCCTCGTAGGCGATCATGTTTACCTCCGAGATTTTTACGCTGTAAACCGGGCCGTCCTGGAAGTCAAATTGCTTGTATTTTATAAGGTCCTGTGTGATTTCGACGACTTTTGCAGCGATGTCGGAGCCGTCTTTTTTATAAATATAATCCTGCGAAAACACAGCGCCGGCAAACAGCAGGAATACGATGGTTGGAAATATCTTTTTCATGATGGGTTCATTTTTTTAAGTCTTAAGATAGCTCCTTACGGGTCTCTGTCTTCATACAAAACCAGGTCGGCTTTAACCTCCATGGACACAAATTCATTGTTCAGCCAGATTAAGTCGCCCTGTTCGGTATTATCAATAGAGGGGAAGGCCATCAGAATCCAACAACGGAGATTGGCGGGCTGGTCTTTGTCGAAATTCTTAACCAGTTTACCGAGCGGTACGGTTGCTTCCCAAATATTATCCAGGTTTGATTGACGTTTTAACGGAGTCCAGCTTTTCCATTTAAGCCACCCCAGGTCTGTTTCCCAGTAAACCCTGATGTAGTAGGGCGGAGGGTTTACCACATTGTCTTTTGCCACCACTTTTGCGGTTAAAGTCACAGGCTTGGTAGGACAGATGTTTGCGTGATCTCCCGTGGAAAGCCTGAAAAAATTTGTCGAAGAATTGATGTTGCTTTCCCAGGTAAAACCAAAGAGTTCGCCCGGCCATTTTGCCTCATTGGGAGCAGATGTTGTACAATACAGGTAATCCCCTTCATCCGTGCAGTCCAGGCCGCTAAAGAGGAAAAACAGGAAGATCAGGCCCAACCCTTTCAGGGTAAAATGGCCGGATTTAGCGAGAATATTTTTCATGATGGTCAGGATTTTGGTAAAGTACTTCGGGTGAAGTGAGCAACAGCGGTGGGAACAAAATGCAGTTTTGGGCTTAGTATCCGGGACTTCCCAATCAAACCATTTTTTTATAAAAATGAAATGACTTTTGGTAAGGCGAAAGTTTGATTTTTGTCAGCTGCAAGGGAATGGTGAGAGGTTTGACCAAAAAGAAAATGGACCGCTGGTGACAGCAGTCCATTTTGAATTTTAACAGCAAAAACTTTTCGATCAGTTAGCAAGATTGTAGCTTAAACCGAAGGAGAAAGTTCTTCCTGTCAGATAGCTGATGATGGGATACTCCTGACCTTTGTAGGTGGCGATTTCCCGGTATTCTGAGTTCAGCAGGTTGTTTGCTGAAAGTTTAACTGTCAGTCCGTTTGCGATCTCCTGAGAGATGTTGAAGTTGAGCATCGGCATCGGCTGCTGGTAGTAATCAGGCGTTGCACCGACGGAAATGAGGCTGATGCGCTCGCCCACCACATTGAAAGAGGCATTGGCCTGCGTTCCACGCTGGTTTTTGAAAGACAGCAGGAAGTTGGCCACGTATGGCGCCTGACCGAACATTTCACGGGTGTTTTTAGCATTCGGATCGTCTGCACGGATCAACTCCATTTCCATGGGGTCGATTTCGGTTCTTGAAACGATGTAAGCGAAGTTGGCGCCTACGCTGAACGGGTTGAGCAGCGGGGTAAAGGTTCCGAGGTTTTTACGGAATTCGATTTCCGTACCAACCAGCGAAGCCTGATCCACGTTTCTCCAGGTCAGCTCGGTGTTACCGGCTTCAGGGTTGAAGGTACGCTCGATCGGGTTCGTGAAGTTTTTGTAAAATGCACTGACGGAAACCATTTCGCCGGATTTCGGGAAGATTTCCCAGCGCAGGTCCACGTTATCAACCAGCGTACGCTTCAGGTCAGGGTTACCAACGGTGATGAAACCACCGGCCACATCGAAGGCAGCGAAGGGCGCCAATTCCCGGAAAGAAGGTCTTGCCAGGGTTTTGTTGTAGGCCAAACGAAGCTTCATGGTTTCGCTCATCTCATAGTTGAGGTTCAGCGAAGGCAGCAGGTCCACGTTGTCGAGCAGGTTGTCCTGACCGTTCAGGAACGGATATTTCACCAAAGTGATATCCGTATCGTAAGTCAACAGGTTGATGGTGGTTTTTTCCACCCTTAAACCAGTGACCGCACGCAGGCGGGAAGTAATCGGCAACTCAGCCATGAGGTAACCGGCAGCAACTGTCTGATTAGCGTCGTAGCTGTTCTTAGGATCGTAGTTATCAGAAACGTAAACACCGTTCGGGTTCACGATACCTTCATTGTTTGCCTGGATGAGGTTAGCATCCTGGAAGTAATCCAAAGTATTGCCATCAGGGAAAGTGAAGCTCTGGCTGTTGAAGTTGAAGCGATTCTCCCGGAATTCACGGTCACGAATGGTGTAAGATAAACCTGCTTTCAGTTCAGACTTCAATCCGCTCCACTGGTTGAAAGGGAGAGCGATATCGAGTTTGTTATCCAGGTTATACTGGTTCATGTTCCGGTAGAAGCGGGATGGAACCGGGTCGCTGGAAGGCTTCAGGCGGTAGCGGTCGTCTTCTGGAATGTAGCGGTTCGTGAAAAAGCGCACGTCAGGGTTGTCCTGCTCAGAGAGTGAGTAAGAAGACAACCAGTTGACAGACAGGTTGTTAGCGCCGGCGAATACGTGTTTGCCATTCAACTGTACCGTGCTCAGGCTGCGTTCCAGGTAATCCCAGGTGCGGGTCTGGTAAATTTCATCCGGATCATCGACAAATTTCACACCTTCAGCATAGCGGGCAGTTTGCTGTGCGCCCTGATTGTGCATAGCCATCACGCCGATTTTGTGATTGGAAGTGAGTTTCAGCGTGCTGCTCAGCATGGCGCCCCAGAGTACTTCGTCGTCGCTTCTGCTTTCGTTAAGCACCAATTGTGGAGCGAGCGATTCTGTATTGGCAACGTTGCCTTTGAGTTCGTAAATATTATTTGCGCCATCGGTGTAGCTGCTGAAGTTGCGCTGATAAGTAAGAGCGCCGATGAAGCCCAGCGGCTTGCCGAACAGTGTTTTCTGATTGCCAAAAGAAAGGCTGTAGTTCTGATTCATGAACGGCTTCTCGTTGGTGAGTTGCCAGTTATTGTCGAATGAATTAGTCAGGTTAGCCAGTTGGGTGGCATTGTTGCCATCCTTCAGTGACTGTGAATACTCCGGAAAGTTACCTCTGTTCAGAACAGCTACATCCGGAACGGCACGGGTACCGTCATCCATGCCCAGCCAGTCGGTCTTGCCGCCTTTGTAGCTGAGGAATTGATCGTTAAAAGTTGCCTGCGTATTGTAACCCAGAGAAGCAGAAGCACTGATGGTGAGCTGATCCGGGAAATCTTTCGTGGTGATATCTACGTAACCGCCGGAGAAATCACCGGGCAGGTTAGGCGAAAAAGTCTTGTAAACAAGGATGTTATCAATCAGGTTGGTCGGGAACAAGTCCATTTGAACCGTGTTCCGGTTAGGGTCGAGGCCGGGAATTTCACCACCGTTCATGGTGGTTTTGCTGTAACGGTCGCCAAGGCCACGAACGTAAACGTATTTGCCGCCTTCCACGGTAACACCGGTTACACGGCGAACGGCAGAGGCTACATCGTTGTCGCCTGTCTGGGAAATTTGAGCAGAAGAAATGCCATCGAGCACAACCGGAGCTTTTTGCTGGAGTGCCAGCAGAGCGACCACGTTGTCACGGGCAGCTTTTGCCGTAACGGTGATGCCAAGGTCAAGTTGAGCAGCCTGGTCGGCCAGGGCAGCATCAATTTTGGTTACCTGATTGGCAGTTACTACCACGTCCGTGATTCTTTGCGTAGCGAATCCCACGTAAGAGAATTCGAGCGAATAAGTACCCGGAGCAATTTTGATTTGATAGGTTCCGTCGAGGTCCGTCACGTTTCCTGATCCGGTCTCGACTACAAGTACGGTACCGCCAATAACTTCGAAACCTGAGGAGGCTTCAATGACTTTACCGGAGATGGTACCTTGTTGAGCAAAAAGAAGAGATGAGCCTGCTAACAGGCCAAAGATTGAAAGAAATAACTTTCTCATTGTTTTTGTAAAATTTTTGCTTGTTAAAATTCGATGCAAAAGTCCGGTTTACGAATTAACAGCAAATGAATGCAATATGAACTTTAGGTTAAATTTTGAGGGTTGAAGACTACGGTACGCTTAATTGAAAAAGGCGCCGGGACCATCGTCTCAGCGCCTTTTTTATAATAAAAGCAAATGGTATTGCTTTCGATTAGTTGGAGATTTTAAAAATGTCAGCACCGGTGTTACCTGCTTTGATATTGAAAAACACGTTGTTCTCCAATTTCAGGTTACCATCTTTCCACTGCTTGTAGGTGTCCTGGTCCTGACCTATGAGGTCCTCGATGTCGATGCCACGGTTGTAACCCACAAAAATGCTGTTGTGGTATTCGCCGCCTGCGTTGTCACGGAAAGTGATGGCACGGCTGCCTGAGTTACCAATTGAAGTTACATTGTAGAAAACCGGGGTTGCGTAAGGTGTGCCGGTTTCAGGGGTAGTACCGCCATCGTGCTCACCGCCACGGTCAGCTGCATCAGCTGCAGGATCCTGGTGAACGATGACAAACTGGTTGTTGCCACGGTATCCCTCGTCGTAATCAAGGGCGTCGTCGGCACAGTAGGCAGCGATCAGGTATTTTGCATTGACAGTGCCGCCAAACCACTCGATACCGTCGTCTTTGTTACCAATAACTTCAACGTACTCGATGGTAGTTCCTGAACCTACGCCACCAAGCGTCAGACCATTGATTTCGTTGTCTGCACCAATGTTGGTACCGCCGTGGCGGATCGAGACGTAGCGCAGAGTACCTGAGTTGTCAGCATTGTCCGTTCCGCCGTAGTTACCTCTTGGCTCGTTGGTTGGGATACCCTCGATCTGTGTGGTGCCAGGAGTAGAGTTCAGGCCGGCTTTTCCGAGAATGATCAGGCCACCCCACTGGCCGCGGGTAGTAGCGTCTGTTCCGCCGGTGTCACCTTCAAATGTGAAGATAATCGGCTTGGAAGCAGAGCCGTTGGCGTTAATCTTACCGCCACGGGCAATGATGAGTGCGGAAGCAGCCACGTTTTCACCCGGCTTACCCTGGATGACTGTTCCTTCAGCGATGTTCAAAGTCTGGCCGTCGTTTACAAATACAAAACCGTCCAGAACGTAAGTTTTGTCAGCCGTCCAGTTAACAGTGTTACCGGCAGCGCTCATTTTGGCATCGTCCCAAACTTCAATAGTTCCAAGTGAAATAGGGTCGGAAGTGGTTTGTCCGCTGATGAGGTTGTCGTAAAAAGACCAGCCGGCGTACCAGGCGGTACCGGTTGGATTAACGGCACCTTTGTAATTCACATTGGTGAAAAACGTTGCCGGGTAAGTGCTCAGCGCACCGAGGTTTCCGCCCGGCTGAATGGTGCCGGAGGCAAAAGCAGGGTCAACAACGGAGTTACCCGCTGAAGTGAAGTAACTTGCAAAGAGAGCGCCGGGGCCACGGCTCAGTGTCGTATTCAGCGTTGCTGCGGCAGCAACTTCTTTGGTTTCGTAACCTGCCTTTTCAAACTTGATCATGTCATTTTTAGGAACACCGTTCAGTGAAAAAGTGCCGTCTGCACCTGTAGTGGTAGTTTTTGAGCTGTTAGCTACTGAAGAAACAGTAACGTCTGCTACGGCTGCGCCGGCGTCATCAGTTACTGTGCCGGTCACGTCAATGAGGTCAGTGGAAGGAGTCGGTGTATCGTCGTCGCCACATGCAGTGAACATAACAGTCGTTGCCAAAAGCGTCAGAAATAGAAATTGCTTTAAAAGTTTCATTAATAAATCTTTTGATTGGTGATTATGAGTTTTCTTTTATTTGATAGCCTGTACAGGGTCAATTTTGAATTCGACTGCAAAAGACGGGAGAGGATATAAACCACTGGTTAGTGGAATATTAAGTTTAGGTTAATTGCCGCTAAGTGCAGAAATTTAACCAAAGAAATACGAGTGAATGGAGCTTAGAAAGGATAGCCAAGCGCAAGTTGATACCGGATATCCCGCAATTGCCATTTTGAAAAATCAGTCCAGTAGCGCTGGTTGCGGGAAGGGTCCGGGAAATTGTTGCGGACGGGGGTTCCCAGGTCAAGGCGAAGGATAAAGTAGGTGAAATCCCAGCGGGTCCCAAAGCCGCTTGCCAGCGCCATTTCTTTCAAAAACAAATCCTGCGTAATAATGCCGCTATCATCTACCCGTCGGTTCCAGGCGAGGTGAGCGCCGGGGCGTGCATCGTCTTCCTTCAGGGTCCAGACGTTGCCGCCGTCGAGAAACAAAGCGCCGTAGAGGTTGAACAAGCCTAGCGGACGCATCATGAAAAACCGGTATTCAAGGTTGAACTCCAGCTTAAAATTACCCGACTGATAAAACAGCGGCCGGTTGCGTGCATCCTGCGTGATGGGGTCGACGTAGAGCCCAGGGCCAAGTTCACGGGCGTACCAGCCACGGATGCTGTAGGGGCCGCCAACGTAAAACTGTTTGACATACGGCACTTCTTCTGAACGGTAATACGGCATTGCAATGCCGGTGTTGAGCCGTGCGACCAGCGAGCGCTGGGGGCCGAAGTGCCATGAATGGCGGCCGTCGAGCTCCAGTTTTGTGTAGTGTGAAAACTCGACATTGAAAAAATCGAAGGTTTCCGATTTATTGAAAATTGCATTGTAGAGCGAGTTGGCGCCCATGATTTCAAGTCCGGAGACATCAAAGTAGCTTCTGAAATACCAGGAGGAGCCCGTTGTGCGGGGGGCAGTTGTGTAAATGAAGTTCAAATCCCTGAGCACGAGGCCGGTGATAAATTGTTTGCTGAAGCTGTTCCTCAAGGAGGGGATATTGTTCAGCAACGTATCGAAACGGGAGTTCGGCTCAATTTCCGGAATGACCAGGTCCACGCCAAAATGATTGAGGAAAACCCGGTGGTTGGGGGATACGGGGATCTCGTATCCGTAGGACATATTGACAAACTTCAGTTTGTAGTTATTCAACAGAATGAGCGAATTGTAGCCAAGTGACAAACGGCTTGTCGCTTTCTGGCGCAGGCTTTCATAAAAATCAGGGGCAACCACATGCAATTTGCGCAAGCCTTTCCACAACTTAAAATAGTCGACGAAGCGAGGGAAGTAGAGGTCCGTTTGTAATCGGAAGTCCAACGCATTAACGATATCCTGACGGCCGCTGAAGGGCGCAAGTTCAATCCCGAAATCCACGTTTCCGATCAGCAGTTCGGCTCCTTTCAGGAAATTCCGGTTTCTGAGCGAGGGGCTAAAGGTCAGACCGATCAGGTTCCGGTTGCCGACAATTCCTTTGCGCTCTGTGGTGTTCAGGTCGAAGTCTGCGCCAATTTCCCATTTTTTGGTCGGTGTGAGCGGTACGTAAAAATTGAGCACGCCCGGGTTCAGTGTGTCTTCTTCATAAGTGATGATCAGCGGCCGGAAAACGCCGAGAGCGCCCAACTGCCGCTCCGAATTGTCCACTTTTTCCTGACTGAAAGTCTGGCCTGTTTTAAAATAAATGGAGTTGACAAGCGTGCGGGGCTTGATGCTGAATGGTTTGCCGCCGGTGGCGAAAAATACGCCCTGTATCAGTGTGTCCGGCTTACTTCTGGTAAAAGATGCCGGATCAAAATCAGGGTAAACGTAAATGTTGCCGAAGTTATATTTCTGGTGTTTTTCCTTGCCGGTGGGTGTCAGTACCTCCAGCTTCAGGCTGACGGTATGTTCCACATTCGAGCTGTCGGTGGCTTCCAGGTTGGTGATGTATTGCGGATAAAAATAAGCATAGCCGTTGTTGCGGAGGTAGCGGGTAATTCTTGCCACTTCCTGGTCGTACAACCTGACGTCGATGGGGTTGCCGGGCTTAAGCAGCGATTCGTTTGAAATTTCCCGCAGGGTGCGCTGAATGGCAGTATCACGGCTGACGAATTGAATTTTGTCAATCTTAAATTGTTTTCCCGGCTGCACGTAGTAGGTTACCGTGGCTTTGGTTTCTTTTTTATTGGTGGAAATCTGGTGCTCCGTTTCAGCAAAAAAATAACCCCGGTTTTGAAGGTAAAAAGTCATGGCGTCTGCCGTCTCCGCTGCGATGGCTGAATCGAGCAGTACCGGTTCTTCTGCCAGCGACTTCGCCTGAAACCGGCTGAATGTTTTGCCGAATTTGGATTTTCCGACGGTGTCCTGCGCCGTGAAATAGTAGTACTGACGGGGCACGCCAAAAAATTTCCGGTTGGGCCGTTGCTTGTATAGTTTTGTCAGCTCATTGGAAAGATTGGAGCGATTTTTTACCTTGCCGTTCGCATTTTTTTCAATAACGATCACATTTTTAACAAGGTATTTTTCATTTTTCTCGGAATCGAGAAAGCGGGTCGTGTTGCAGCTTTGAATCAGGGGGAGCAGCAAGACAGCGATGGCCGGCAAGCACCAGTTGAACAGGCGCCCGGCCGCTAACATCTTCCTGAGTTGACGCCAGTCTGTCCGGTAGCCGGTGTTTATTGTTTTCAGTTTATTGTAAAATGCAAATGCCCGCATCACTGTCGTTTTATAGCTCGGTTTCGGGAAAATGTACCTTTCAACCGCTTGACAAACAGGTCAAGCCGTTTTTTAACAAAAACCATCCTGCAAAGATGAAATTGTCCAACAGTCAGTTAAAATTTATTAAATCCCTTCACCTTCGGAAATTCCGCCAAAAGTATCACAATTTCATCGTGGAAGGAACCAAAATAGCCCAAGAGGTACTTTCCGGCAACGAACTGGAAGTAGAGGGAATCTATGCCTTGCCGGAGTGGGTCGATGCCAACAGCGGAATTCTGGTCGGCAGAAACGATGCATTGACCGTAATAGCACCGGAAGAACTCAAAAAAATATCGTTGCTTTCAACGCCCAACCAGGTGTTGCTGGTGGTGAAAGAACCATCCATCCAATTTGATGCAAACGCTGTAGGACAAGGCCTGAGCCTCTACCTTGAAGATATTCGGGACCCCGGCAACCTGGGCACTATTCTCCGCATCGCCGACTGGTTCGGTATCCCCTGGGTTTTTTGCTCGCCTGAAAGTGTGGAGCTGTTTAATCCGAAAGTAATACAGGCTTCGATGGGCGCTTTCCTTCGGGTGAAATGTATGCCGATTGAGTTTTCGGAACTCAGGCAGGCACTTCCAGACCTCGCCGTTTACGGGACTGTACTGGACGGTGCGCCTGTTTTTGAAGCGGATCTGGAAGAACGGGCCGTCATCGTCATCGGCAATGAAAGTAGAGGGATTTCAGATACTTTGCAGCCGTTTCTCAATCATCGTATTTCCATTCCGAAAGGAAAAACCGGCGGGGCAGAGTCGCTCAATGCTGCGGTGGCGGCAGGAATCATCTGTGCGGTTTTCAGGGATTTTACCGGCGGGTAACATTTTCAGAAATATCTTACACTCATTTAAAAAATCTAAAGGCTGTTGGTTTTGATTTGTGTCAGGCAAAAGCTATCTTTGCCACCCTTATTCAGACAAATCATTTTCAAGAAGAACCTGGCCGGGCTTAAGTGCTCAGCCAGGTTCTTTTCAAATAACGACATCATGTTACCACTTGACAAAGCTTACCTCGACGAACTGGAAGTCATTTCCGGCAATATCCAGGAATCGGACGAACTGGCCTATTACCTTTCCGAAGAGGAGGAGACCTATTATGAGCAAATGAAAGAACGCTTCGAGCCGGCCATTGAAGAACTTTACAACCGGGTCGCAGCTGAAAATCCACTGCAATTGGTTTCACTGGATCAGCGGATTATGCAGGACGATTTTGAGGGCATGTTTTTACCCCGTATTCTGGGCTATTCCGTATTGAGGGGCGAGCTGAACGACCAATACAAATACGTGCGCCCGCAGGATCACTTCAAGGACGTGCTGATGGCGATCTGCAATTCTCCAAACTTTGAAATTCTGAAAAAGCGCATCGGCCAGAGTATCCAGATCGGTTTTGCACTCAGCAGCGATATCTGGATTACAAACCTCATCACGCCGATCGAGAATAAGCGCATCCGCTATTTCCTTCAGAGTCAGAAGCTTGATAAATACCGCACCCTGGAAGGTCGTATCAGCGGCTACCAGATTTACAAAAAGCAATTCCTTCATTTTAACTACATGACCGGTGAGTTTCCTAAAAATTTAGGCGAGTTGAAAGTGATGTGGTCATCGCTCAAGGATTTTCTGGTTTACCGGGTTGAAAAGAACCTGAACAACGTCAGCCTGCTCCCTTTCCTGAAGGACTTTATCGAAAACAAGGATTTCCAGGGCCACGACGAGCATCTGCAAATTCTGGGTATTTACGCCAACTTCTTCCCTTTGGATGAAAATGACCAGAAACATCTTTCCAAGCAATTCAATCAAACCCGGAAAGTACACGCTGATTTTACAGAGCAGTGGCTCAAAATCATTCTTGAAATGCACGAAAGCAAACGGGTGGACCTCGATGCCGCTGCCGATGCCCGTGTTTCTGCCGTTGTTGATAAATCTGTGAAAGACGATATCACCGAGTACTACAAGCTCATGGACGTTGTGCATAGCGTCGGTTACATGAATGAAGAGGCAATGGAGGCAGTGAAGGCTTTTTACAACCGTCATGAAGGGCTTTCGACTATCAATGAGTGCGTCCGGATGACGATTTATCATTACTTCGCCCGCTTGTTGAATAACCTCGAAGTAGGCGACTACCACGAGTTGTTCGAGTTGTCTAAAATTTATACGGTTTACATCAACATTTTTGCAAACCAGCAATTCAATCAGGATGTCAAGGACCTGTCCATGCGATACATCAAACGCCTGCTGCGGCGTTACACCGACAAGCGTGGAAAGGATTACCAGGATATCAAGAAATTTGTATCCACAACTTTCCAGGATTTGAACTTTTTGAAAGAAAAAGAAGTGGTGGAAATGTTCAAAACCAGGAGAAAGCGAAAAGCGACAGCGAACTAAAAATAAAGTGGCGGTCTGGGTTCCCAGCCGCCTTTTTTTATTCCGGCAACGGTCGAAAGAAGACCGGCGTCAGTAGAAAGACTGCTTTGATATTCTGGCACAGGCGTTAATTTTGATCCCATCTTTTCATCCCCGTATGTTTGAAAACAGAAGCAAGAGCCATGATTAAAGATTTTCTCGACGGCATCAGTTCTTACCCTGCAGCCATCCGGCACGTTTCCAGATTCAGAATGTGGGGTTACATCATTCTTCCCGGCGTATTTTGTGTGTTAATCGGCATGGCCGTGTTTGGCGCAGCCTGGGGATTCTCGGATGAAATCGGCGGCCTGATTGACGACCTGTGGCGATGGGATTGGGGCAGGGGAGTGGCGGAGACCGTAGCACAGGTATTTGGCGGCCTGCTGGTACTTTTTGCGGGGTTGATTATTTTTAAACAACTCATCATGGTGCTGTTGGCTCCGTTCATGAGCATTTTATCGGAAAAAGTGGAGAACCAGCTGGCCGGAAACAGCAACGGAGGAACAAAGTTGTCCCTCCGCCAGGTGATATCTGATATTTTGCGTGGTCTTCGAATTGCGCTTCGCAACATTCTGCGGGAATTGCTGCTCACGTTGTTCCTTCTCGTACTGGGATTAATTCCCGTCTTTTCAATTTTTACTACGGCGCTTATTTTCCTGTTACAAGCCTACTACGTTGGATTTGGCAACATGGACTACACGCTCGAACGGCACTTTCGCTACCGGGACAGCGTCCGTTTCGTGAAGCAAAACCGAGGTCTTGCTATCGGAAACGGAGTGGTATTTCTGCTGATGCTATTCTCCTTCGTCGGATTTTTGTTTGCATTGCCGCTCGGCACAGTGGCTGCTACGATTGAAACTTCGAAGCGCCTTGACCGGCATTGAAAAACCCGGTTGACAAGTTTTTTGCCGGAGAAAGTATCAAGTAAAACAAGCTTTTCAGTCTGCCGGACTGTTTACCCTTCAATCCAGTGCGTTTCCTTCACAAACAGATCGTCAGGATATTCCCGGTTGTATTCATATTTCAGGATGTCATGCGTAGTGATGATGCCGATGAGGTGGCCGTCGTCATCAACGATAGGCAGGCCGTGAAACAGGTGGCGCAGGAAAATCATGGCGGCGGCTCCAATTAATTCGTTCGGTCCGAGTGTTGCGACTTTTTTCGTCATCAAGTCCTTTACTTTGACGTTTCCGTATTCTTCAAACCGCATGTTGGATTTGATAAGATCCCAGGAGGTAATGATTCCGACAAGCTTTCCGTTTTCCGTAACTGGCAGGTGGTGGAAGTGTTTTTCGAAGAGTAATTCCTTGACGACTTCCAAAGAATCTTCTGGCTTTACAGTGACGACATCTTTCGTCATGATTGAATGAATTCTTTCGTTCATCATATTGAGTAGCGTTTAAAATGGGTTAGCACAAGATTCATTTACCAGTTCCAGGGAAATGAACTTATCTATGAAAGGTGATGGCGGTAAAGTTAACTTTTTACAAAAATAAAGCCTGAAATTTTTCACAAAAACATTTCCAACAATTAGTTTGAAAAAAGGCAGACAAGCGTACTTTTGCGGTCCGAAAAAAATAATAAAGATGGCTTTGAAAGACGAGTTTCCTCCGGAGGGCAGTGATTATCTGGGCGGCACGAGTGATGGCTACGTGTATCGAACCATCTTTGCCGGCGCTACGCTGGCGCATAGTTACGACATGGTGCGGCAGTTTCTGGCTGAGGAAGGTTTTGGTCACCTGCCCCTGCCGGCAGATGTGGAAGAGTTGAAAATGTTTCGCCTTTCGACCCGGAACCGGCAGATACTGATGTTTGAGGACAATGGCTACGTGCACAATCCCATCAAAATTCTTTTTCCCAACGATGCCCGTCAAAAGCGGGCCCTCATCCTTGAAATCTACAACGAAGCCATTCCGAAGCACCTGCTTCGCTTTCATCGCCGGTTGGATTAGCCCTGCTTTTTGGGTTTCAGGTCGAGCTGAAGTGAAATGACGTGCGAATACCGGTTTTGACCGTCGCCTAAGTTGGTATAGGCATAATCGACCCGCAGGCTGTAGAGCTGCAAACCGATACCCAGTGCCGGTCGTGAAATGTAGTAATCGCTGCCGTCGAAATTCTTTTCTTTTTGAAACTGGCTGATGCCCGCCCGCAAAAACAGGAAACTGTTGTAATTCACTTCCATGCCAAGACTTGGATCCACACTTACGGGGTCACCCGAGACGAGGGTGTTCCGACGGCCGTCCGTGGTGGCGAGCAGGTTGAATTCGGGAGTGAAGCTGAATTTTTTAATATCAAAAGTATAGGCAGCGCCGAGGAGCAGCTGCGGCTTGGTGATTTCGAGCGAGTTGATGTCCGGCAGTTCGTTGCCGGTGGCCAGCAGCACGTCTTTTTCCTTTTCCGTGAAAGTAACATGCCAGGCGTTGAAAGTAGTGGTAATGTCACGGGCCGTGGCGCCGATGCGCAGCCTGCCGACGGCATACTGAGCGCCGAGGTCAACGCCGAAACCCCAGGAGTTGGCAAACGAGCCGATGACCCGCCTGACGACTTTGAAATTGGCGCCAATGAGCAATTCACGGCCTTCCTTCGCTTTCAGGCGCTGGGCGTAGCTGGTGATGAAAGCGTAGTCAGCAGCTGAAAACGAAACGATGTTGTCATAATTCACGGTACCGTCGTCTTCGTAGAGGCTGAGCGTATTCGGGATGTCGTCGATGCCAAAGCGAATCAGTGAAAGGCCGATCCGCCGGTCGCTGTTGGAGAAGGGCAGGGTGAAGCCGAGATAATCAAATTTGCCGACGCCGGCGAACCACTCGGAGTGCATGGCGCCGATCTGCAGGCCGTTGTCGGGGCCGAGGTTGGCGAGGCCGGCGGGGTTCCAGTAGCCTGCCGTCACGTCGTCGACAGATGCTACCACGGCATTACCGAGAGCCTGGGCTTTGGCGCCAATGCCGATGGAAAGGAATTCGTTGCTGTATTTCTGAGCGGTGAGCGTGCTGAAAATCAGCAGGCTGGCAAAGAGGAGCGAATGTTTTAAATGGATAAAACGCTGTGTCATGTAAGATTTTTTTGAGTAAACGGCCTACCGACGGCAAAAGTGCAGTTTTAACAAAACCGCCGGCGGCTTTCCCGCATTGGCGTCGGCAAAATTACCAAAGATTATGTTCAATGCACAACCTCTGAGTTTGCTTAAAATCTTATTCCGATTGAGCGGCATTCCCTACTTTAGCTTAAAATTGAAAGCGAAATGAATCAACAATCATTAGTCGAACAGGCCAGAGAGCTGATTTCGGATGCGGAAACCGGGAAGGCGATTGACCTGGTGGAAGCGTTTTTAAAAAAAGATAAACGCTACAAAATACTGTACCGGGAGGCGGTGAGGCTTTCGTATCAATATAATAAGGTGAAGCGGGACGAGGAGAAGGCCGTCATTAGTTTCGACAATGCGAAGTTGAGCTACAACCAGGTAAGCGATAGCCTGCTAAACTTGCTGGATTACATCGAAAACGATAACCTCCAACCCGAAGCACTCACCTCCCGTCCGGCTGCCTGGCAATCGGTTTATCAGTCGCACCGGCTGCTCTTCTTGCTGGGCTTGCCGACGCTCGTGCTGAGTGTGATTGTGCTGGTGCTGGTTTTTAAAAATCCGTGGGCGGCAAATGACGGCGGGAACGGCACCGTGACGGCTCAGAAAAACGAATGCATTGTCAGCTTCCCGGAGTCCACCCTGAATATTTTGCTGCTGCCGTTCTTCCGTCCCGGCGGCGATCCGATTCAGGTGGAAGGCCTCATCCTTGAACGGCTGGAGGACATGAGCCAACGGCTGCGGCTCGATACGAAGGTGGAATTGTGTCGGGAGTTTAAACCGGATGTCCTGCTGAACTACCCCGACGCCGATGTCATCGGGCGGCGCAACAAGGCCGGAATGGTCATCTGGGGACGGGCGGAAAAGGGCCGTGATGTTAACGTCATCAAAACCCGGTACAAATATTTAGGTAAAACCGATACGCTTCAGTTCGCCAGGCTGAAGTGGCAGGGCGAAAAGCAGATTGCTTCCGACAAAGTTTTATCCATCATCACCTCCGAAGGCGAACTGACGGAAGATATCGAAGCAGCCGTCCTGATGGCGCTCGGACTGTTCGCCGATCAGACCGGGAATAAAGAGGCTGCGCTCACGGCTTTTGAAAATGCCGCCGTAAAGGATTCCTCCGCCGTTCTGATGAAAAATATGATGCTCGCCGATGCCTACCTCGCCAGAAGTGAACCGCAAAAGGCGCTGGCTTCGCTCGATACGCTGCTCGCTACCCATCCCGACTACTGGCTGGGCCTGAACAACCGGGCCATTCTGCGCATGGACGCCGGGGATAACCTGGGCGCCATCGAAGATCTTTCAGCTGCACTGGAAAAAAGACCCACCGATCCGGATATGCTGCTGGCAAGGGGAACAGCTTTTGAAGAGTCGGAGCAGCTTTATCCTGCAAAGGCCGATTTTGAAAAATTTGTGGAAACAAATCCTGAAAGGGCCGCCGAAGTGCAGCAAAAACTCGAAACAACCAATCTGAAAATCAAACGCCTGGAAAATGTAGTCAAACAAACCGACGCCAAACCTTCCCGCAACCTGACCCGCCGTGACCTGATCACCGCCGCTGATGCTTCCCGCCAACTGGGTGATACCAGACAAACCGAGCGCATCGTGACGAAAGGACTGGAGCTTTCGCCGGATAATCCGAAACTGATCGCCATTCAGGTGGAGAATTTGCTGAAAGAGAAAAAAACGGACGAAGCCCGCAAAGTTTTGAAAAGTGCTTTTAACAGAGGCGTGACTAAAAGAGAGATAGCAAGGCACAGTCCGATCGTGCAGCGGTTTATGGAGAGGGAGTGAGAGAGTGAGAGATGTGAGAGATGTGAGAGAGTGAGAGATGTGAGAAAGTGAGAGGGTGCCTGCCGTGCTTCCATTCTCTCATTGTCTCATTCTCTCATTCTCTCATTGTCTCATTCTCTCATTGTCAATTCCTATCTTTGCCAAAAAAACAAACCCACCTTGGCAAGAAAGAGTCAAACCATCGCAGGAGGAACGAAAAAAGAGAAAACGGCGAAAGTGACGCCGTTGATGCAGCAGTATTTTAAAATGAAATCCAAGCACCCGGACGCTATCCTGCTGTTTCGGGTCGGTGATTTTTATGAAACATTTGCCGAAGATGCCGTGAAAGCCTCCAAAGCCCTCGGTATCGTGCTCACCAGCCGGAATAACGGCGGCAGCGACATCGAACTCGCCGGTTTCCCCCATCATTCCATGGATTTGTACCTGCCCCGGCTCGTGCGTGCAGGCTTTCGGGTGGCGATTTGCGAACAGCTGGAAAAACCCTCGCCCGAAAAGAAAATTGTGAAACGGGGCGTCACCGAAGTCGTCACGCCGGGCGTCACCACCGATGAAAAACTGCTCGATCACAAGTCGAATAACTTCCTCGCCGCCGTGGCTTTCGGTAAAAAAGAAAAGGCAGGGGTCGCCTTCCTCGATATTTCCACCGGCGAATTTCTGGTGTCGGAGGGCGATGTGACCTATGTCGATAAACTCTTGCAGAGCTTTCAGCCTTCGGAAGTGCTGTTTGCCAAAAGCAGGGCGAAGGATTTCGATCAAAACTTCGGCGACCGCTTTTACACCTACTCGCTCGACGAATGGATCTTCACGACGGATTTCACCCGTGACAAACTGATCGAACATTTCGAAGTGGCTTCTCTGAAAGGCTTCGGTATCGAAAGCCTGGAGCTGGCGCAAATCGCAGCCGGCGCCGTGCTGCACTACCTCGCCACCACGGAAAACCGCAACCTGAAACATATCAACGGCATCAGCCGCATTCACCAGGACAAGTACGTCTGGCTCGACCGTTTCACCATCCGTAACCTCGAATTGATCTACAGCCAGCAGGACGGCGGCGCACCGCTGATCTCCATTCTCGACCAAACCACCACTCCCATGGGCGGGCGCCTGATGAAAAAATGGGTGGTGCTGCCCCTTACCTCGCTGCCCGAAATCGAAAACCGCCACGAGGTGGTGACTTTCTTTTTAAAAAACAGCCCCATCGCAACGGAAGCCGAAACGTACATGCGGCAGATGGGCGATCTCGAACGGCTGATCTCCCGTGTGCCGCTGGGGAAGATTCAACCACGGGAAGTCGTGCAGTTGCGCAAAGCGCTCGAAGCTACCGAACCGTTGAAAATACTGCTGGCTTCGTCGGGCAGTGGCTATCTCGAAAAACTGGGCGACGGCCTCAACCCGTGCAAGTCGTTGCAGGCGGAAATCAAACGACAGATCGTGGCGGACCCGCCCGCCATGGTGAATAAAGGCGGCGTGATTGCCGACGGTTTTCACGAAGAGCTCGACGATTTGCGAAGCACCGTGAAAAACGCCCAGGAATTGCTGCTGCAAATCCAGAAAGTGGAAGCGGAACGCACCGGCATCGACAACCTGAAAATCGGTTTCAACAATGTCTTCGGCTATTACCTCGAAGTGACCAACAAACACAAAGGTAAAGGCCTCGTGCCCGACACCTGGGTGCGCAAGCAGACGCTGACCAACTGCGAACGCTACATTACCGACGACCTGAAAAAGCTGGAAACGAAGATCCTCGGCGCCGAAGAACGCATCCAGGAACTGGAAGAACAGCTGTACAACCAGCTCGTGCTGACGATGGCCGATTACATACAACCCGTGCAGCATAACGCTGCACTGGTGGCCCGGCTCGACTGCCTGCTCTCGTTTGCGAAAGTCGCCGAAAAGAATAATTACACCCGTCCGCTGCTCGACAACAGCTTCGGCATCGACATCAGAAACGGCCGCCACCCGGTGATCGAACAGCACCTCCCGCTGGGCGAAAGTTACGTGCCGAACGACGTTTTCCTCGACAATGAAGAGCAGCAGATCATCGTGATCACCGGCCCGAACATGTCGGGTAAGTCCGCTTTGCTGCGGCAGACCGCCCTCATCTGCCTGATGGCACAAATGGGCAGCTTCGTACCGGCCCAAAGCGCCACGCTGGGGCTGATCGACAAGGTGTTCACAAGGGTGGGGGCGTCGGATAACATTGCCGGAGGCGAAAGTACTTTCATGGTGGAGATGAACGAAACGGCCAGCATCATGAACAACATCTCCGACCGCAGCCTCATCCTGCTCGACGAGATCGGAAGGGGCACGAGCACCTACGACGGCATTTCCATCGCCTGGTCCATCGCCGAATACCTGCACAACCACAACAACCTGCGGCCCAAAACCCTCTTTGCCACGCATTACCACGAACTGAACGAGCTGGCCAACAAGTTTTCCCGCATCAAAAACTTCAACGTCGCCGTGCGGGAAGTCGGACAGAAGGTGATTTTTCTTCGCAAACTCGTGCCCGGCGGCAGTCAGCACAGTTTCGGTATCCACGTGGCGAAAATGGCCGGCATGCCCCGCAGTATTCTCGAACGGGCCAACGAAATCCTCGCCCAACTCGAAGAAAAACACATCGAAGCACCCGATGAATCAGGCGACAATGGACTGAAAGTGAAAAAAGCCGGCACGAAAGACATCAACCCGGTGCAATACCAGCTCAGCATCTTCGAAACCTTCGACCCCAGTGTCGGAAAAATCAAGGAAATTCTGCTCGACATGGAAGTGAACACCATGACGCCCGTGGAATGTCTGGTAAAACTCAACGAACTGAAGCGGCTGGCGGAGGAAAGCTCGTGACCGGGAAATTTTTCCTGCGCTAAACGGCAGTAACAGCGCTCAGTTGCCGTGGTAAGCCCCTGTCAATCCTTCTTTCCGGAAAATACCTCCTGCTTTGGGGTGTAGATGATAAGTACCTGCACAAGTACGGCCAGAAAAATCAGCAGATATATTTCCAGTCTCGTGTATAATTCCACCGTTTTAACTGCTTCCTTACCCAGCATAGTCTGGTGTCGTCCCTCCTCGATCTGTATGTCCGAAAGCTCTCTCAGATTTTGCACGATCAGTCCGATTTGCACTTTGTAGTTATTGCGGTTGTCCGGTTGCATCAGCCCGGGCGAGTTTTCCAGGTTGTTTAAACCCTTCAGGTTGGCCTGAAGCCGGTTAAAAACATTATTTTCCTGGTCGGTGAGGCGGGTAGATGCAAACCTGGATATCAAAACCTCTATTTCACTGTTGACGGCCTTGTTTCTTTGCTCAAAAAATGCAGCATCGGACACGGCGATCGCCAACTCCTTCTCACGGATCAGGTTCGAAAGTTCCAGAATCAAACCCTGTGCGATAAGCCGGTCTTCATAAATGGTAACGATCGAGTTTTTCACCCTGATAAAACTATCCCTGTCGATCAGGTTCGTTGCTACGATCAGAAAAAAAACCAGAAAAATGCCTAAAATCCATTTCACTTTATTGAGAACCCTCATGGTGCTAATATTTTACAATGCCTGATAAATGATAGATAATCACTTCAAAATTTGATGAAACCATCCCGGCCGGAAGACGGAAAAAGTTTACATCATTCCAACACAAAAAAACAAAAATGCTTAAGAAAAGTGGCGGAAGTCCGGGGACATATCGATATTGTAATCAGATTCTAATGACACCCGCCACCCCTTGCGGCAACCCGCCGGGCAGTCCTTAAAAAGTTAAGGCAACTTGTTGAAACCGGAAGGCAAAGTCGATGCGTGCGCAGACCACTTCGCACAATGTGACGATAACTTTTTACTTCGTGAAGGTAAAGTCGAGCCATGCGCAGACCACTTCGCACGGCATGAAGCCGACTTTTTACGGCGTGAAGACCAGATCGAGCTGTGCGACGCCAACTTCGATGCTTGCGCAGACAACTTCGAGCCATGCGACGCCAACTTTTTACGTTGTGAAGACCAAGTCGATGCGTGCGCAGCCAACTTTTGTGTAAAGGATTTTATCATTGAGGTCGTGGAGAACAACTTCGGCGCCGTGCAAGCCAACTTCGAAGCTGCGGAAGCCAACTTCGATGCCGTGGAGAACAACTTCGAGGTCGTGCAAGCCAACTTCGTTGCTGCGGAAGACAACTTCGATGCCGTGGAGAACAACTTCGATGCCGTGGAAAACAACTTCGTTGCTGCGGAAGACCACTTTTTTGCTGCGGAAGACCACTTTTACGTAATGGCTTTTTACAAAAAAGTTTGATAAGCGCACTTTCGCCTGTTTTTATTGTTTTTTTTGTAAAATATGTTTACAAAATGAGGTGGTGGGGTAAAAATTTTTAACATTAGGTGGGGAGTGGTGTGAATAAGTTTTTTAATAATTCTCCCGCAGATTTCGCTGATGACCGCAGATTTTATTGAGGGAAAATCAAACATTGATCTGCGTACCTCTGTGAAATCTGTGGGAGAGGAATAAGTCGTTTCCTTAACTGTTGTCAAGCAAATTTTTTATCCTGCAAAAACCTGAATCCTGTCAGGTAAATACCATTAAAAATAGCATCGCCGGAAGCAGCAAACCATCGGAAAACCGTCATATCTTGTGCCGCTGACAATCCGTCCTTCACCTGAACCTTTTGAATATGAAAACACTGGTAATCCTGCTCAACATACTGTTACTCCTTTGCCTGATACCCGCCGCCCTGGCGGTGATGATGTCCCCGATGATCTTCGACGCCCCCGGCTCCACGGAAGAAACAGCCCCCCGGCTGATGTTCACGGCCGTTGTTTCCCTGCCGCTGTTCCTTCTCGCCGGCCAGGTGCTCTCCTGGATCTTTTTTGCTAAAAAACGGTACCGGACGGCGCTGTATTTCAGCTTGCTGCCGCTGGCGGCGTTGGTGGGGTTTGCGCTTATTTATCTGGGGGTGGGGTAGGGGGAGCGTAAGGGGATTCATCAGAGATGATTAATTTTTTCTCACAGACTGATTGACAGGGTTTGAAAAAACAGAGCTGATACAAGGTTTTGATAAGACGGAGGAAGCAGCTGGCGCAGGACGCCGCTCGTGCCGGAATTTGACCGGTTCGCTGTTTCATAAGGATGTCATCCTGTACTAGTATCCTGTCGTCAAAATAGCAGCCGGCGATACGATTGCTTTGAGCAAGGATGCCCCTCAAAAAATCTGCTTGCCTACTGGCCTACTCGCAAACCGGCCTGCTCAGGACATACAATGGTTTTATCATACGCAAGCATGCAGGATTATAACCGCAAACGCTGAATTCAACACATTTCCATAAATCACTATCCATTTTCACAACCAAAAAATGTCATGGGCATCATTAAAAAAGCAAGTATTACTTCGAGAACAGGGCAGAAACCGGTTTTTTCCTGTGAACTTGAATTTTCAGCCGAACAGATCGGAAAAGTTTTTTATCTGGATGGAGTTTACTACATGAAAGCCGGAAGAATCGGTGAAGAAAAAGGCCCTTTTGAAATTTGCATACAGCATGAGATTATTCCGGATAAGGCCGATTATTCACATACGCATGTTTTATCCTCTATCCCTGTTCCGGAATTGCGGTTCAAGAGATTTGAGCTGAAACTTTATGAAATGGTGGAAAGTTATTCACAGGGATATTGAAATTTGTTTCAAACTTGGATGAACCGGCCCCTCTGCCCCAAAGTCTTTATCTGAAAAACGACAATGCTATGAAGTAGCATCAAAAGAACTCCACAGATCAAAGTATCTTCTGTCTCATCGGCGTCCGTTCCTGTATGCAGAGAAAGGCGCCGGTTGGTGGAGAGTAAACTTGTGTCAGCGGTGTAACTTTCATTACTATCATGCACCAGCAGAATAATTGATTGAATCAACAGCATCATTAAAATTTTTGACAGCTACAACTCACATTTAATACCTGAAAAATGAAAATGAAAATGATCTTCACCCTGTTACTCCTCATTGTATTTCACATTGCTTTTTGCGGTATCGATGCCAGGGCACAGTGTCCCACCGGTTCCCTGTCATTTTCCACCCAGGCTCAACTCGATGCATTTCCAGGGGCTTATCCAGGTTGTACATCGATGCTTTTTTCCATTGATATTTCCGGCACTGACATAAAACAAGTGAATGGATTGACACAGCTGACGACGCTTTCCGGCAATTTGAAAATTCATGATAACCCTATGCTGACCAGTCTATCCGGACTTGGAAACATTGCATCCTCCATCGGAGGACTTGATATTTATAATAATTCTGTGCTGGCCAGTCTCGTTGGCTTAGGCGGCATCACCGGCACCGGCGGGAGCCTGTTGGTTGACAATAACAGCGCATTGACAAATCTTAATGGCCTGGGCAGTATCATGTCGGTTGGAGGCGGGCTTGGCATCACTAACAATGCCATGCTGGAAAATCTTACCGGGCTGAGCAATTTGAATTCCGTGGCGGCAGCATTCACTGTTTCATCCAACGTGTCTCTTACCAGCCTCGATGGGATAGAGGCACTGGAATCAGTAGGCTTCACCCTTCGGGTCGATAACAATCCTGTGTTGTCAGATATCAATGGGTTGTCGGGACTCAATTCTGCCGGTGGGCTTATTTCGATTTACAGTAATTCCGTGCTTTCCAGTCTTTCCGGTCTGGATAATATAGCTCCTTCTTCCATTTCAAATCTGAATCTTTCGGCCAATCCGGATTTATCTTATTGCGAGGTTGCCAGCATCTGCGCTTATTTATCCACCCCTTCTAATCCTGCCAATGTGATCAGTAATTCTTCTGGATGTAACTCCAGGGCGGAAATTGAAACTGCCTGCATGTTGCTCCCCGTAGAATTGTTATTCTTCGTAGCCAGAGCAGAAGGAAAAGACTGTTATCTCCTGTGGAGAACTGCCTCAGAGGTCAACGGTAATTACTTTGAAATCGAGCATAGCCGCAACGGCGTTTCTTTCGAAACCATTGCCTCGATAGCCGGGAACGGACTGGCAGCCGGGAACTATGACTATGAGTTTGTGCATCGTCCCTTGCTGTCAGGTCTTCAATATTACCGCTTGAAACTGTGTGACCCAGATGGCAGTTGCAGTTATTCTCCTGTTGTCCCTTTTCAGGTCTCGGCAGATGAGCCAAATGTGTATATCTATCCTCAGCCTGTGACGTCAGGCAATTTCCAACTCCGGTTTGAGCAAACCACAACCTTGAATAAAATCCTCCGAATCTATAGGAAGGATGGCATGCTCATGCGGAAACTGTACCTTGCCGGCACCGAACAGGAACAAACCATAGAAACCGGGGGATTCCAGTCGGGGATATATTTGCTACACATAATGGATGAAGGTGGAAATAACAGCCGGGTATTAAAATTCTGCGTTATCAATCATCAATGAGAAGAGGCTGCATGAGGAAATGACAGGTGCAATTTTCCCGCAGGCCCTTAGTCTTCCCTGAGGTAGTCAGCGATACGATTGCTGCAGCAATCGTATCGCTGACTACCTAAAAGTTCATCTTATCTTTAATAGCTTTTGTACCCTCGTCCCTTCTTGAGGGATGAAACGAAGCCAGTACATACCTGCCAGTACACCTGATAAATTGATGGATTCCTGATTGCCGGTCAGAGCATGGATTAATAATTACCTTTCAATCAAAATGCAATTACCCATAAAAAACCGGAACAACGAGTCGGGAGCATAATTCCGCCTAACTTTGCTGAATTAAAACATTAAGAAAAAAACTTCGAATGAATACCTGGATCGCATTACTCCGAGGCATCAATGTGGGTGGACACAACATCGTCCCGATGAAAGAACTGGTGAAGTTGCTCGAAGCGACTGGTTTTGAGCAGGTCAAGACCTATATTCAAAGCGGTAATGTGGTGTTTCAAAGCGCCGGAGAACCTGCAGCATTGATCGGGCCTTTGATGGAAAAGCAATTCGGCTTCAAGCCGGATGTTTTTTTGTTAAGTGGAGCTGACCTTAAAAAAGCAGCAGCCAATAATCCGTTCCCCGGCGATGGAGGGAAAGCCGTTCATTTTTTCTTTTTGGAGAATGACCCGACATCACTGGATCATGAACTGCTGGATTCGCTGAAAGCTGCTTCTGAAGACTACCGGTTGATCGGAAAAGTATTTTACCTGTATGCTCCGGATGGGATCGGCCGTTCCAAAATGGCCGCTAAGCTGAGCAAAGCCATTCCGGGCGTCAGCATGACAGGTAGAAATCTGAATACCATTCACAAATTGATAGAGATGGCCGGCTGAATAAGCAGTTATTCACTCGCTCGACCGGGCTGCCCCCGGTTCGCTTTTTATCCTGTACAAGTGTCAGGTCAGGGATGGTGCAACGGACGTCATTTTTCCTGAAAAAAAAATAATTTCCCCGCATTCAACATATTCAAAAAACTCCTACATTTCGGACTTAACCAAGGCGCAGGTCGTGCTGTGAACGGAGAATGGCTGCTTTGCAAAGAACCCATCCATTAACAATACGGCGGAGCTAAAAAATAAACGTATGAGTCCGGCAGTATCCCCTATTTTTTGTTTGGACAGTGTTGCGGTCGTTAATCGGCCAAAGGACGAGCAGGGAATTTTCAGCATCCCTTTATTCCATGTAAGACTGATGACAAAAGAACAGGCGTATTGGGTTCATGCCAACTTGGAGAGCCTTTTGGATTACTCCAAGGAGCATGCCCCTGCGGAGTACAAATATGTCGAGCAACTTCAATGGTATGTTGCCAATGGGGGAAAAGTCAACTTTCAACTGTTGGAGGCCATGGAAGACGAAGGTTTTGAAGTGGAGCGCCTGATGACCGTTTACTTCGAACGGGAGGGTTGGGAGGAGTTCACACTGCCTCCGGGCATGGATGAGGCATCCTTGCGGGCAGAGGCGATCACCGACGGTGACGATTTTGAGGATATGCATGACGCTTTGGTAACTTTTTTAATGAGTGAGCCGATAGAAACGATGAGCAGCGTTGCCATTGCACAGGCATTTCAGGTGGAGGTCTGGCGTACCTATCCTGCCCTGGAGGAATTACACCAACGGGAACTTGCCGGGTTCATCACTTATGTATCTTCAATGGCTCAATTATATGTCACGTCGGAAGCTGCCAGTTTTGAGTACTATCTGGAGCACGGGAACAGGAAATTTGAGGCCGAACGTGAATTTAGTCCGGAAGGCATCCGGCGCCGCATATTGAAAGACCGTCGGAGCCTGAAAAGAAAGCCTTACAATACACAGCACGTGCAGGTGGAAGTCGTAGAGATCGTGCACATGTGGCTGGACTCGCCGCTTAACCAGGTAACGATCTGGTACAAAGGAAGCTGTGACGGGGAGGAATTCTATAATTTTCTTAATTTCAGTGACCTGGTAGACGAGGCGGCTTTGAAGTTTCCCGAAATTTACGGTCGGATTGAAGAACTCCGGGAGCAGTTGACAGCGGTGAGGCCCAAAGAGCGGGAAATCGTGGAAGCACTGAAAATGGAGGGAATTGACTGGTCGCCCGTGCTCGAATCTTATGTGAACGACTGGGTGGATATCAGCGAGAATCTGACTTTCGACCGTAAAATCAAGAAAGCAGGGAGGTATAATAACCATTACGAAATTCATGCAAAAAATAGGGGGCGGATCTACGATGAGGAGTCATTGAAGGAAGCTCATAAATATGCCTATTTAAAGGACCGCCTGGAGGATATTGGTTACCATTTACTGAGTGATCATTTCCCGGGTCTGAAAATGCGTGCAAAACCGTGGATGTTGAAATCGCTTGACAAGAGCATGCATCTGGTGGTCGCCGAGGCCATGGATTTGGTTGCGCAATTGACAGAGAGGGCCGAACAGGTAAATGACGGGTGTTAACAGGATTCCTTTTATGCCCTGGCCTTTCAAGATTTCAATGATAAGTCTGGAAATACTTTACCTCAATCTTTATCCATATGAATCGAAAAATGCTTTTAAGCCGGAACCCGGAAGACGTCGAGATCATCAATGCCGAACTAAAAAAAACTGACTGCCCGCATGGAGGAAATCCTGCCATCGCTGCAGGAACGCCGGGAGGATTTTCTGAAGGAACAACTCGAAGTAAAGGACAACGAAGCTTACTTTCAGACCACTGACTGGGAAATCGATCTCGGTATTTTCATGGACACCGGCAGGCTTCCATCCGGATCCAGCGATCTGAAGTTTTATGCCCGCCTGCTGCATTACATGCAATATATGCGAGATATTACCCACCGCCGCCTACTGGAAATAGAAAATAAATTGCTGGTGACAGCCGATTATTTTTTCTTTCATATTAAGGATCTTGCCGAACAGGGAAATCCGGAGGCCCGTAAAGCTTACGAAGAGCTTAAAAAGTTGCGTCCCGGGGGCGATAAGCCGTGATGCAATCCAACTTGAATACCTTCGTGGCGACCAATTTATTCAACAACACCGGACGGTGAAGGCTTCGATGTTTTACGAAATCAGAAAAATGAGTGGGAAGTATGACCGGTGTTTTCACGTTGCCGCCCATGTTGCCAACCAGGCGCTCGTTACTGCCGATGGCGCTTTGATCATCTGAAGGGATATTTATCCACCTCCGGTATCGGGTTAATAGCTAAAACAGATGAATGGGTTGACAGGTCACCCTGCTTACAAACTTACTCTCTAAGACAAAATCTCCTTGATTGAATGAACCTGAACACCAGTAGCCTAAAGTTTGAAATTGGAAAATTGAAAATTTGTAACATATTGTTAGGTCGCTGCCCTGTTGGTTTTGTGGTCTGGCTGGATAATCTTTTACGCCACTTTTCCATGTTTTGGCACAACTTTTACAATCTTTTCTACAGTTGAAATACTTCAAATAGGAACATACAATTGATTTTTAGTGAATCTAAAAATCAGATAATGAATCTTTTATCATAGGCGGTTGCTCTTTCCCTCATCACAGCACCTTTACCCCTTTACATTCATCGAACTAATTTCAGGCAACCGGCAGAGTTTATTTGCAGGAGTGGAAAGATATATCCCCATTTGTAAATTCATCTAAAAAATAGGACTCCCCATAAATTTTTTGATCACCGTTTACACAATGTAGAATCTATGAGAAAATATGCTACCCTGCACTGCAGCGTGTGCCTGTTCGGCATTTACCTGCGACCGATCGGAACAGCGCTGCTGTTTTCACTCATTTTGGCCTGTACAGGCTATAGCCAGAGTTTCACTACCTGCTACGGCCAGACTGTTCTATCTATTACCGGACCGAATTCATCTACTATCACCAACAACACCGGTAGTGCTGTTACCGTGCGTATTTCTGCCAAGGGTGGAGGCGGGGGTACGGGGTACCATACAACGTCCTCGCCTAATCAATCTCAAGGTGGAGAGGGGGCAACCATCATTGGCGAATTCGTCATGCAACCGGGTGAGACCATTCGGGCTATAGCAGGTGGACGAGGTGAAGATGCTGCCTGTTTACCAACCTGCAGCAGTAACACAGGAAGCGGAGGTGGCGGAGGATCCGGAGCTGTAAACTGTGGCTTTCCATCAGATTGTGCCAATGGTAACATCCTGTTGATCGCAGCAGCTGGCAGAGGTGGATACCAAAGTGGAGGTGGCAGTTCCGGTTTAGGTGGTTTAGCTACCCTGACCGAATGCGGCGACGGAGGTCTTACTTCCGGGGGAAGAGCTGGCGGTGGCGGCGGTTGTAGTTCTTCAGGCGCAAACAGTTCCTGTGCGACGGGAGGAGGACAAGTGGATAAATCAGGTCTCTCCCCCGGCGGAACGAAATGCTCGACCTGTACAAGCTGCGGAAATGGTGCTGAAGGTATGGGGGGAGGCGGAGGCGGCAGCATAAGTCATGGAGGCGGTGGTGGTGGCGGCGACAAAGGCGGGGTTGGTGCTTCAGGTTCAGTTGCAGCTAATTCACGCAACACGGGTAGTAATCAGACCAATACCAGCGGTGCCAAAGAGGCCAACAGCAGCGCAGGCACGGTGGAAATTGTCTGTTTACAAGCCTTGCCGGTGGAACTGGTGTCTTTCAAAGCCCTGCAAAAAGCGGAAAACGTCCAACTGACCTGGCAAACTGCCTCAGAAATGAATAATCTCGGCTTTGAAATTGAACGCTCCATGGATGCTGTTAACTGGCGTCAAATTGCCTTCCTTTCCGGCCAGGGTACTACGGACGAAGAGCATACTTATTCCTTTACCGACTGGCGCCCCTTGACAGGGGTAAACTACTACCGTCTTAAGCAGGTGGATTTTGACGGCTCTTTTACCTATTCCCGGATCATAAATGTGGATATGAGACGACATGGCAGCAATTTCACTATTTTTCCGAATCCGGCTAAAAGCAGCGTCACACTTATTTTTGATTCCAAACAAACCGGTGATGCCACATTGTCACTCTATGACTTTACCGGGCGTTTGGTTAAATTGGACGCATTCTCGGTGGAAGGTTCCGGTTTTCGCACAGAAATCGGCTTGGAAAGTCTTACTGCTGGAGTTTACCTGGCCAAAATGAATATTGGAAATGAACAATGGTGGGAAAGACTGATCATGGAGTAAAAATAATCTGCAAACCCTGAAAAGAACCTGAATAGATCTTATGAACAAGGCGTATACCATTTAGCGTCGAAAAAGGTTAAAGTCATGCTGCATACTTGTTCGAGTTTCCTATGAACGGATGCTTAAACTATCTGAGAACTGGTAGACCGGATTTATGCAAAATTGTGAGCGGCTGAAAATGCGTGGCTATCCCGGCATCTCCTTCAGAAAGCAGAGGTAATTGAGTGTTTAAGCTGGATTTTCGTATGTTTATTTGACCCTTTTCAATTTTGATTTCCATCTTTACCTGCTGCTACCTGTCATCAGGCAGGCATAAAAAACATTTGAAAAACTTGAACCCGGGAAAATTAAAACGAACGATTGGGCTGGTTCCGGCTGCTTCCATTGGATTGGGAGCGATGCTGGGCGCCGGTATTTTTGTTTTCCCCGGAATAGCGGGAGGGTACGTTGGGTTTGCTGCGGTCCTTTCTTTTTTGATTGGCGGTATCGTAGCCCTTGCGGTGGCAGCCTGTACCGCTGAGCTGGCTACGGCGATGCCCCAGAGCGGAGGCGGCTATTTTTTTATTTCCAGGTCTTTTGACAGGTTTTGGGGAACGCTGACCGGCATCGCTCAATGGGTCGGGTTGATATTTGCCTGTGGTTTTTACCTCGTGAGCTTTGGCGAATATGCGCTTACCTTTCTTGAAGAACTGAACATAAAATGGAACAAAGGCACGCAACTTTTTTCATTTGGTTTCACCTTGTTGCTTTTGGTTTTAAACATCACCGGTACAAAAAAGGCAGGCCGCTTCCAGAATTTCATGGTCATTTCGCTTTCCATGATGCTGGTCTTGATATTTTCTTACGGTCTTATTGATTTTTTTGGTTTTGAAGATAAATCCACTGCATTCTCAGAATTCGCCCCGAAAGGCATCAAGCCCATATTTACGACGACTGCTCTGATATTTACCTCCTATCTTGGTTTTGTTCAAATTGCAAACATTGGCGCAGAAATAAAGCAACCGGGTAAGAATTTACCCCGGGCCCTGATTTGGAGTGTGTTGATTGCAACGGGTTTGTATGTATTTATCATGTTCGTTTGCGCCGCTACCTTTCCGCATGAAGAATTAAAGAAATACGGAGAAATCGCAACCATTGAAGCTGCCCGGACCATGTTGGGGAAATGGGGAGCCATTGTGT
Source organism: Bacteroidota bacterium (assembly GCA_030147525.1). Taxonomy (GTDB): domain Bacteria; phylum Bacteroidota; class Bacteroidia; order Chitinophagales; family Saprospiraceae; genus UBA6168. The sequence goes on along the minus strand of JASBVF010000020.1, from coordinate 46,499 downwards.
TGGTGTTTGCAGGTTTACTCGCTGCGCTGTCCAGTGCCAACGCATCTATGATCAGTGCCTCACGCAGTGTTTTCGCTTTAAGCAAAGACGGATTAATCACGCACAAGGCCAGCAAAATCAATAAGCGATTCGGCACACCCCATACCGCCCTGATTCTTGTGGCTGTGCCCATTGCCATTATGTTGTTCAGAAGCAGGTTAGAGGTATTTGCCGAGGTAGCTTCTTTTTTACATCTGATAATTTATGCCGGTATATGTTTGTCGGTATTGAAACTCAGAGCAACCAATCCTGTCTGGTATGTGCCTACTTTTCGCATTCCGGCTGCTAAAATCGTGGCCGGGTTCGGAGCCATCAGTTGTTTGATCTTGTTGGGATTTATGCAGATGACTTCCATCCTGCTGAGTGGCGGGGTTATACTGTTGGCTACGGCTTATTATTTTTTATTTGTGAGGAAAAAGAACATTGCTTTATCGACCCCCGAACCGCCGCATATTGTGGTGGATCTGCTGCATCCCCGTATCCTAATACTCGTCGATATTACGCAGGAAAAGAAAGATTTGCCTCATGCCATTCTGGAAGCTATGCCTATTTCAGAATTGTTGCTGATAGGGTATAAAGAAACACCGGAACAAACCGACTCGGAACAGTCGGAGGAAGAATTCGGAAAGGAAGGGGAGGAAAAGCTGGACAATATTCAAAAGGAACTGGAAGGTGCACAGATTGACTTCGACTCGGAATTAATTTTCAGCAATGACGTAGCGTCACAAATCAAAAAGGTGATTGAAGAAGAAGAACTCCGGTTCATTCTTACCTTAAAACCGCTGTCAGCTTTAGACCAATTATTGATTCCTGTTTACGATTTGTCCCAGATAAACTCGGAACTCGGTACGATCATCTACAACTTCCACTCCTACCAACCAACGAGCATAAAAGTCCTGCTTTTTACGGAAGAAGAAGGTGACTCCTCCAATGAGGCCCGGTTGAAAAAGGCAATTGAAAATCAATTGAGCCTGGTGAATGCCCATGTCGATGCCTATGAAGTTTATCGGAAAGATGAAGAATCCCCCGAAAAGATAATACGGGAAACTTCCGAAAAGACGGATTTAGTCATCTGGCCGGAAGCTGCGCCTTCTCAGCGAGAATTATTCCTGAATATTCTGCTTGAGAAAGAACCTGCGAACATATCCTCGCCTGTAATCATGATTTTGAAAGGGGATGATTAATGCAGGCGAGTAGGCGAGTAGGCTGGTTTTCAATTGGGTAGAGCAGGGCATTTTCGCAAACCGCTTTTTTTGAGTAAAAGACCGGTAGGCATCCTGTGCAAAAGGCGGCAGCGGACAACACGAGCGTCCATGTTTTCGTTTTGGTCTTCATCCATTCACGCTAAATCCACCGAACATGAATCTTCTCAAATCATACCTGTCTGTAATAGTGTTGTTGCTGTTCCTGGCTGCCTGCCGGGATGAGGCCCCTTCCATCAGTTCAACAGCTGAGTTTGACGAATATGTGCAGGGGGAGATGCAGGATCAGGACATTCCCGCCCTGTCGGTGCTGGTGTTCCGCAACGGGGAAGTGCTGCACGAGCGCCTTTTCGGTGAGGCCAACCTGGAACAGGGGACGGCTCTCACGGCAGACCATCTGTTTTTGCTGGCTTCCGTCTCCAAGGTGGTCACCGGTGTGGCGCTGCTCCAACTCTATGAAGACGGGCACTTTCAGTTGGATGACCCCATCAATGCCCACCTGTCCTTTGCGGTGAAAGTGCCCGGTTACGAGGGTACGGACATCACTTTCCGCATGTTGCTTACGCACACTTCCGGCATTGCCGATGGCAGCGCCCTCGACGGCCAGTATTATTACGGACAGGACAGCCCTGTGCCGCTGGCCGGTTTTCTGGAAGACTACCTTGTTCCGGGTGGCCAGTATTATGATGCCGGTGATAATTTCCACGACTTCAAGCCGGGTACGCAGCACGAATATTCCAACGTGGGCAGCGCCCTGATCGGGGTGTTGGTAGAGTCCATTTCGGGGATGGGTTTCAACGAGTACTGCAAGGCCCGCATCTTCGGACTGCTCGGCATGAACGAAACTTTTTGGCGCCTGGATGAAATCAACCAGCCCATCGCCACTCCTTATGATTGGGCCAATGGCGGCCACAAGCCCATCCAGCATTACACCTTTACCGACTACCCGAACGGCGGGTTGCGCTCCACGGCAAGAGATTTATTCAAGCTACTCAATACCCTGGCACAGGGCGGTTCGGCAGGCAATGTCCAGCTGCTGAAGCCTGCTACCGTGCAGGCCATGAGAACTCCGCAAATACCGGGCATCGACGGGCAGGTGGGGCTTCACTTTTTTCTGATGGACTCCAACCTTGGCTTGTGGGGCCACGATGGCGGCGAACAGGGCGTTTCGACTACGATGGCCTTTCATCCCGGTGATAAAACAGGGGCCATCGTCCTGAGTAATTTCGGGGAAGCGGATTTGGATGAGCTGTTGCGGCAGGCTTATCTGCTTGGAAAGAAATTATAAAAACAACCATTGGCGCCGTTCGTGCCGTTCCTTTCCACAAACAATCGCTGCTGTAGTTTTTTATCCGGATGGTCTTAGAACAGCCGTAACAGGCTTATTTTCTTAATTTTTTTTCTATTTTTGATTGTCGATTCTACTCAGCCTTTTCTTAGAATCCTGGTTTCACTTCACGTATCAACTGGTTTTACCCTTAAGCAATTGAGAATCTCAAGCTAATGTATTGTGCCTTTTTAGCTTGAGTTTCGAAATTCCCGCCTTGCGTTTTTGTCTGGTTTCACTCGGACAATCACAGGATGGTATTAATTTTTGCTAAGCCTGGCAGGTCCGGGCCTGGATGAACGAATCTTTATTTTCCTTATAACATAACAAACTATGAACCCTCTTAACTTTACTATTCGATCCTTTCTTTTACTAAATTTTCTTTTGTCTTTTACGTGGTTGCAAGTTCTTCAGTCTCAAACTGTCAAATGGAAAGGCGGCGCTGCGATAGATCCTTCAGGCTGGGCCGTTGGAGCAAACTGGGATGGAGGAATGGTGCCTGCTCTCAGCAATGACGTGGTTATTCCTGCAACTGCCAACCATCCGGTTCTCCGAACGGGTACGAATGCGGAAGCTAAATCGTTGACAATTGAGCAAAACGCCTCCATGCTTTTGGAAAATAACAGCGTGATAACCATCAAAGGTGCTGCGGTGTACGGGATCGACAACAGAGGGGCTGTAGAGAATGGCGGTACCATTAATATTGACAATACGGCCAGCCACGGCCTGTTTAATGGCAGCGGAAGCGCCTTCACTAACAGCGCTATTTTGAATGTCGGGCAGCTCGAAGGGAACATTCAGGGCGTCGGGGTTTATAATACCTCTGTTTTTTCAAATGAGGGCGACGGAAATATTAGCATCGACAACACAAGCAGCGATGGCATTAACAACACGGGAAATGCCTCGTTTACAAATGATGCTACCTTACATATTGGAAATAATGGCGGGGTCAATCGCTACGGCATCAACAATGCCAAGAGTTTTACCAATGCAGGCAATGGTCTGATCCATATTGACAATGTCAATGTGGATGGCATTCGAAATACTTCCAGCGGTTCGTTTTCAAACGGAGGAAATATCAGCATTGGTCAAAACGGAGGAAATATCACCCGCTACGGGATTTCGAACGCCCTGCTTTTTGAAAACACCGGCCAAATCAATATCGAAAATACGGGTAGTTACGGACTCAATAATTTAGGAGACTTCAGCAATACGGTTGCCGGAAACATGAGCATGGGAAATACGGGAAGCTTTGCCCTGTATAACTCCCCGGCCGGCACTTTTACCAATGAATCAGTCCTCTACATCGGGCAGAGTCTTTCAAACATTGACGGGGTTGGTATTTACAATGAAAATGAATTGTTAAACCGGGGTAACGGTGAGATCCGAATTGATAATACGACAAGTCATGCCATTTTTCAATTCAGCGGTCATTTCATCAATGAAGCATCCATAAACATTGGCCTAAATGGAGGTAACATTGCCGGGCTGGGCATTAGGAATACATCGGTTTTTGAAAATAAAAACAATGCTAACCTTACTATTGGCAATACTGCGGATGTAGCCATTTTCAATACGTCTGCCTTTAGTAATTCCTCCAATGCAGTTATCAGTGTGGACGAAACAGGCTCTGATGCCATTCGCAACATATCGGGCACTTTTACCAATGCCGCCACGATTTATATTGGTCAAAACGGCGGCGTTGACAATATCGGGCAATATGCCATCTGGAACCTGGCGGTATTCAACAACAACGGCACCATGATCATGGACAACACCAAAGTGGATGGCATGTACAACTTTGGCGGCGCCGAGTTTAACAATGCAGGCCCGCTGTATATCGGGCAAACTGCCGGCAATATAAAAGGCTCCGGCATTCTGAACTATGGCACTTTCAGCAACAGCGGCTCAGGCCATGTGAAAATTGACAACGTCATCCTGGACGGCATTTACAATGTCAACGGCAGTTCGTTCACCAATACGGCGGCCATCAGCATCGGGCAGACCGCCGGGAATATTGCGGACTATGGCATTTGGAACCAGGCGTCTTCTTTCAATAATAATGACGGTACGATTAGTATAGCCCATACCGGATTATCCGGTCTTCGAAACCTGACCGGCGCTACTTTTCAAAACCAGGCGGTGCTCAATATTACCAACACTGCCTTATCCGCCATTTTCAATGATGACGGGATATTTGAGAACGCAGGTACGGTCAACCTTGGCCAGGGTGCAGGCATTGATAATATCAGGGACAACGGCATCTACAATGCCAGCCTCATCACCAATACCGGCAACGGCACTATCAACATCGATAATACAGAAGATTTTGCGGTATATAATTTTACCGGTGGCACGTTCACCAATGAGGCTAATCTTAATATTGGAAAGCTGGAAGGAAATATTAACAGCTATGGGATTTATAACCTCGCCACTGTCAAAAATCAGAACGGCGGCATCATTAATGTTGACAATACGGCCAATCATGCCATTTATCACTTGAGCGGCAATTTCACCAATGAGGCATCCATTCATGTCGGTCAAAACGGGGGAAATATTACCGGGCTGGGCATCAGAAATACAGCCGTATTTGAGAATAAAAACAGCGCAAACCTCACCATCTCCAACACCAGTGATGTGGGTATAGCTAACTTCTCCAGCTTTAACAATACCTCCAATGCAAGCATCAACATTGACGACGTAGCATCAGATGCCATTCGAAATATATCCGGCACATTTAACAATGCTGCCACGATTCATTTTGGTCAAAACGGAGGCGTGGATAATATCGGGCAGTACGCCATCTGGAACCTGGCGATATTCAACAACAGCGGCGCCCTGAACATCGACAACACCAAGGTGGACGGCATGTACAACTTTGGCGGCGCCGTATTTAACAATACAGGCCCGCTCAATATCGGTCAAACTGCCGGCAATATAAAAGGTTCCGGCATCCTGAATTATGGTACTTTCGGCAACGGCGGGGCCGGCCATATTAAAGTTGACAACGTAATCCTGGACGGCATTTACAATGTGAATGGAAGTTCGTTCACCAACACGGCGGCGATCAGCATCGGACAGGCTGCCGGAAATATTGCGGACTATGGTATTTGGAACCAGGCGTCTTCGTTCAACAACAATGACGGAACAATTAGTATTGCCCATACCGGATTGTCAGGTGTTCGAAATCTGAGCGGCGCTACTTTTGAAAATCTGGCAACGCTGAATGTCACCAGCACCACTTTATCTGCCATTTTCAATGACGGCGGGACTTTTGAAAACGAAGGGACGGTCAATCTTGGCCAGGGTGCAGGCATTAATAACATCAAAGATAATGGCATCTACAATGCCAGCCTGTTCACCAATACCGGCAACGGCACCATCAACATCGATAATACGGAAGATTTTGCGGTGTATAATTTTACCGGTGGCACGTTCACCAACGAAGGCAGCCTTAATATCGGACAGTTGGACGGGAATATTGCTGCCACAGGAATTTACAATATCGCCAACTTTATGAATGCCGCCGGCGGAAATGTCAAAATTGACAACACCTCTGGTTCCGGCATCAACAATGTTGGCGGAGTTTTCACCAATGAGGCATTGCTCAGTATAGGCAAGTTCCAGGGGAATATTTCCGGCAGAGGAATCAGAAACGCTGCGGTTTTTGAAAATAAAAACAACGGTTTTCTTTCCATCGGCAATACAACGAATTCGGGCATTTATAATAAATCAGACTTCAGTAATACAACCAACGGGATTATCAATCTCGATGGGATAGGGACGGATGCTATTTTCAATAACGGAGGCGTCTTCACCAACTCAGCAATCATCAATATTGGACAGAATGATGGAGAGGATAATATCGGACAATACGCTATTTGGAACAGAGCCGATTTTTTGAACGAGGGAACGCTCAACATAGATAACACCGTGGTGGATGGCATGTATAACACAGATGGCGGTAATTTCATCAACTCGGCAGCGCTGTATATCGGTCAGAACGATGGTAATGTAAAAGGTTCCGGAATACTCAATTATGCCGTTTTCAGTAACAGCGGTAATGGCAATATCAGAATTGACCGGGTACTTTTGGACGGTATTTACAATGTCTCCAACAGTTCATTTACGAATAATGCTAATATTCATATCGGCATGAATGGAGGCAGTGTAAATGAATATGGAATTTGGAATAAAGGCGCCCAGTTCAGCCATGAAAGCGGAAGCATTAACATCGCAAATACAGGATTGTCCGGAGTTCGGAACCGGTCAGGCGGCACTTTTACAAATTCATCGGTGCTGAATATTTCCAACGCCGGAGTTTTTGGCTTGTGGAATGAAGCTGTATTTACCAATAATACCTGTGCGACAATCAACCTGTTGGACAGGTATGTGAACAGTAGCAGCGGAAACTTCGCCAATGCAGGATTGCTTTTCATTAACTCGAATGAAGCCCATGATAACCAGGGAACTTTTACCAATAGCGGTATTTTGGAATATGCACAGTTGAATCCAGTCCCGCTGGTCGTTAATCAGGAAATAATTATTTCTCCAACCATTGCCTACAACTGCGAAATCATCAGCCCGGCGTTTGGGTTGAATATTCCGCTGGATTTTGACATCCTGGGTGTTTTCAATGATGTCAGTGCAAGCGTGCCAGCTGGAGATTTTAATCAAAATACCAACAAATTCACCCCCTCTGCAGCGCTTTCGCCGGGTGTTTACAATCTGTTTGTAAAAATCGATGAGGGAAGTTGCGTCCGCATACTTCCCTGGGAGTTGACCGTACAAAGCTGCTGCACGGCGCAACTTTCAATTTCCGGGGTTGTGCAGGCTCCGTTATGTCCCGGCGGCAGTGATGGCAGCATCAGTACGGCCGTCAATGCGGGTCAGGCACCCTACGAATACAGTTGGAGTAATAATGGCAATTCTGCAAGCCTCAGTAGCCTCATGTCCGGTACTTACAGCCTTACTGTCACGGATGCCAACGGATGCAGTGATGTTGCCCAGTTTACAGTGCCACAAGGCGTTGATCAGATCGCCCCGACAATTTCCTGCCCGCCTGACATCACAGAATGCGGGGCGCAGCCAATCAGCTGGCCGGTGCCGGTTGTTTCCGATAATTGCGGGATAGCGCCCGGCAGCGTAGTCTCATACCCGGCCTCCGGTTCATTTTTCGACGTGGGCCAAACCATCGTTGCCTGCACTGCGACCGACATAAATGGCAACAGTAATTCCTGCTTTTTCACTGTAACCATTACAGCGCCGGATGTTTCTATTATTTCAGGCGCCCTGCCGTTTGGATGTTACGGGCTGGGCATGCTGAAAGCAAACGTTCTGAATCCCGGCAGTTTAACTCCGCCGTTTAATTTCAATTGGAGCAACGGCACAACCGGCCAGCTTGCGACAATCGTTTCGAATGGGACCTACACTGTTACAGTTTCAGATGGATCGGGGTGTTCGACCGTTAAAAGCTTCACTACCAATATGAATCCGTACACCACGCTGTCGTATTACCTGATGGTCAGCACAGAAGATGCTGAATTAAAACATAGCACGGTCAATGGAGGTCTGGGAGTAACAGATGAGGATGAAGAAGCAAAGATCGAGGAAAATTCTGCCATCAACGGGTTTGTAAAAGCGGAGGAAATCGATCTTGACAACAGTACCATCAATGGAGGAAGTTCTTACCCGTATCCAAACAATCCGCCCTATGGTCCTGCTAATTTGAATTTTCCTTTATTCAAGACCAACCATCTGACCACTGGCGCCAGCCTTGATTTGATTATAGAGGAAAACCAAACTGTGGTCATCAGCAGTCCGGACAGCATTTATAAGAAAATAGAGCTGAAGGAGGGCGCCACGCTGGTCGTTCATTCAAGTATTGCAGGGCTTTACGCAAGAGAAATCAAGACAAAGGAGGATGCTTCGATTTATTTTCAGGGAGCAACCAGCGTACGGGTACAAAAGAATGTAGAGTTGTACAAGCGCAACACAGTGGCCCCTTCCGGACCCTATTCCGTCACGTTCTGGGTCGGGGAAGAATTCAAAATACAGGAAGGCGCCAGTTTTACAGCCAACGTATATGCGCTGGAAGGAGTTGAATCAAAAGGGAAATCCAATGCACAGAATCTGATGGCCGGCCTTTTTATTTCAGGTGAAAAAATCAAATCTGAATACGCTACCTGGAACCCCAATCCATATTGCAGTATGAGCAGTGGAGGAAATCAAAACTTGCTGCCAGTGGCCAACGACTTCCTTGGCCTGATCGCTTCAAAGAGCGAACACCAGGTGAAATTGCTTTGGGTCACCAATACGGAATACAAAAACAGCCACTTCGTCGTGGAGCGGTCTTCAGACGGCGTTGACTTTGAGGAACTCTACGAGGTCGAACGAAAATACGGAGGCTCCCAGCTAAAGCAATACTTTGACTATGATGGACATCCAACCCTTGGATCCAATTTCTACCGGATCAAGGTGATTTTTGAGGATGGTAATGCTATGTACAGCGAGGTCGTCCGTATTGACTTCTACATGGATCTCGGAAAATTAAACCTGTGGCCTAATCCGGCAAGCGAACAGGTTAATCTAATGCTGAAGGAATTAGCAGGCAAACGGGCTGTTGTTCAGATTTTTAATAACCTTGGGCTGCCCATGTATCAGCAGGAATTTGACGCATTGCCTGACGGGCCAATTTCAATTGAGCTTAACAACTTCAAGGCAGGTATGTATCATATCACCCTTCAGGTGGAAGGTCATCGCATGCGGACACGAAGCTTTGTGGTTGAAAAAAATGAGTAGCAGGATATCGAATTGCAAACCAGGATTTTTCAATGGTTGAAAGGCTTACATTTTTACCAACCGCTTCTATTTAAAAATAAATTCTGTCAGTGTTTCATACGCTGACAGAATTTTTTTTGCTTCAAATATCGTAGTTTGGTCGGTAGTGGGAAGGGGATGCATAAACGTGAGATCGCAATAACAATCATTTACCATATGACTGTTCAAGAAAGTATCGAAATAAAAGCTCCCGTCGAGGAAATTTTTAAATACCTCCTGGCCGTCGAAAACAGAAAAGACTACATCCCTGCTTTGGAGGAAGTCATCATGCTGGATCCCTTGCCGATTCAGGAAGGCAGCCGCTACATCGAGGTAGCTCAGATCGCAGGCCGTCGCCTGAAAACCACCTACCAGGTGACCACTTTGGTCAATAATCGCCAACTTTCTGCCAGAACCCTGGAAAGTGTTTTTCCCATTCGTGCTGATTTGATTTTGGCCGATCAAAAAGTAGTGAGCACCCTGCAGATTCAACTGGATTTTCAGCTGAACGGTGTTTTCAAACTGGCATCCGGCATCATTCGCAGTATTGTGAGGCAGCAGGCACAGGATATTTTGGGAAAACTCAAAAACAACCTGGAAAGCAGGTGATGCCGGAGTGAGTTGGTTTTTTGAAAATGAAACAGCGTAAAGCAGAGCCGTTGGGTAATTGAAATTGAAAAATTAACCGATATTATGAAATTAAGTAACTACTTGAAAATCAAAGATGTGGACTAAATTTCCAATTTCTGATAATTTCTCAATTTCAATTACCCGACGGCTCTGCAAAACTCCGTCTCTGTAAAAAGTTTAATCCGTAACGACCAGCCGTTTCACGACCTGCTCGCCGGCATCATTTCTGACACTTACAAAGTAAATGCCACTGGCAAATCGCCTGTTTGTAAGGTCTAAATCGATTGAGAGCTGACCAGCTTCCAGTTGCTCAGTCCAGACAATCCTGCCAAACTGATTGGTAATGCTCAGTTGTTCACCTCCTTGGATTCCCTTCAAGCGGATATTTGTCATATAGCCGGCCGGGTTCGGATACAGCTCAAGCTGTAAGCTTCCGGAAATTGGAGCCGTGTTGAAACCACTATCAGGAGCAAGCAGTTGCTGGCCTCCGCCGTTGACAGGGCAAGCATCAGGGTTCCAGTTCCAGAAAACAAAATCTTTCGAGTCAATTTTGTCGGCGATGAATAACCCTGTCATGTAGGTCGGATCATTGGTGCTGGCAGTTTCCACCAGGATATTCTTTTCAGAATAAATATTAGCTGAGATATCGTTGCCTCTTTCAATGATCACGTGATTTTCGGCGTAGATCCAGACCATCAGTCCGCCATCATCAATTGTTACATCGCTCTCTGTAATGAGCTTTTTGTCCAGCAGGATTTCAGTAGGTTGATCAAAAGTCACGCTTGCTCCTTCTTTTACTAACAGCTCTTTTGCTGTAACGACATTGTGGCCGGAGAAGGTAACGCTGACGTTTTTGCCAATTTCAATATTGCCGTAGCAATCATCATCCAGCGTAACCAAACCGCTGTTGTCCGGGATGATGATGTTGTTGTTGCAGGGCGAAGTGTTTTCCTGAAACGCAGGTAAAAGGTTTTCATCCACCTGTTCGTCAATGTAGGTAGTCACCAGACTACCGCTGTTCAGATCGAGAACCGGGGCTTTCACAAATGTGTTTGCCGCAGTGACCATTGAGTTGTTTTCCAGTTTAACCTTTTTGTTGTTGTTAACAATTCCCACTCCACCGTTAAGCACGGTATTTTCCCTCAACTTTACATCTTTGAAACCGATGATGGTATAAGCCCATAACAGATCGGGATCGCCGGTTTTCTCCACGGTTATATTGAATGAGCAAGTGGCGGTGTTACCTGAAGCATCGGATACCTCCCAGGTATTTTCCGTAGTACCCACCGGGAAGGCTGAACCGGAAGCAAAGCCTTCGGTTTGCGTCAGTGTTGGCGAAGGACAGTTGTCGCTACCGGTGACATTATAGCTCACGACAGCACTGCACACTCCCGGATCGTTGTCGACGAAAATATCTGCCGGACAGGTGATAGTGGGCGGCGTATTGTCTTCGAACTCCGGATCATCTGTATCAATCAAACCGTTGCAATTGTTATCTACACCGTCGCAAAGTTCCGGGGCACCGGGATAGACCGTATCGTCCAAGTCATCGCAGTCTGTGTTGTTGGCTACAAATCCTGGTGGTACGATGCAGGCTTGGATGGTAATTTCCGGATCGCCAAAGTCGTCATTGTCCGAATCGGCATACCAGGTTATTGGTGTTTCAGGATTTCCGCAGCCGCAAACTCCGGGTTCAGTTTTGTTTGGATCGTTTGGACAACCATCGTTGCAATCTGCTATTCCGTCATTGTCCGTGTCAACATCACTTACGCCGCAACCGCAAATACCCGGATCAGTCTTGTCTGGATCGTTCGGGCATCCGTCATTACAATCAACCGTTCCGTCTCCGTCAGAATCGGTGTCGGCTGTACCGCAACCGCAAATACCCGGATCAGTCTTTGCTGGGTCGTTCGGGCATCCATCGTTGCAATCTGCTATTCCGTCTCCGTCAGAATCGGTATCAGCTATGCCGCAACCGCAAGTTCCAGGATCAGTTTTGTCTGGATCGTTCGGACATCCATCGTTGCAATCAGCCGTTCCGTCTCCGTCAGAATCTGTGTCGGCAACGCCGCAACCGCAAATGCCGGCAGTAATCTTGTTTGGGTCTAATGGACAACCGTCGTTGCAATCAGCCGTTCCGTCACCGTCCGTGTCAATGTCGTTGACAGTAACTTCCGCATCACAGCTGGCTGAATTCCCGACCGCATCTGTAGCGGTAAGTGTAACGGTGAAAGATGCTGCTGCGTCGGCACAATCGAAGCTCGTTTCGCCTGCTGTTATTGCAAGGGTGAAATTTCCGCTATCGTCAGTTGTGCCGCCGTCGATGTCGGCAGGTTGGATACCGGCTACTCCGTTTTCATCCAGATATACGGTAATGTTTTGGCAAACTACAGCTGGCGGCGTTACATCATTCTTAGCCTTGCCGGCCGGACCTGCATTGTAAATTGACTGGATTTCCGCCTGGCTGAGGTCACGGGTGAAAATTTCCACTTCATCGATAATGCCTTTATACAATAGTGCATTGTCCCGCTTATCGGCTCCAAGGAATACACCTAAAGGCTTCAGGTTGGTAATTGGGGCTGTTTGAGAATTGTCAGCCACCCCGTCGATGTAGATGGTTCCTGTACCATTCGCATCACGTACCAGGGCAATGAGATGGAAAACGCCGTCATCGACGCTCTGGTTAGAGCAAAAATTCAAATCCAATGTGTACGGATGCTCATCATCGTAAGTGTAACAGCAGACTTTTCCCCCGCTTAGGTAAATGGCATATTCGCCGTCATACCCGGTCGGAGTAGCGTCCCGCTGTTGAATAATTGTACCGTCCGGATCAGTGGTTTTTATCCATGCATCGATGGTGAAAGGTCCCGTGCCGGTGAGTGAAGGCCCGGTGCCGAACGGTATAAAATCATTGAAGCCGTCGAAACTGAAAGCATCGTCCACCATGCCGGATGCAAACCAGGATTTTTTCGGTGCAAGGCTTCCGTCGTTAGAGCCAATTAAATCAGTGGCGTCCCCATCTCCGGTCCACCAGGTTACCATGTCGGCGGGCGGGGTAATGCCCGGCCCGGGGTCGGGTGGAGGGGTTGGCAGTAAGGTGAACTGACCAGTGTGTGCATTTGTGTTCAGCACAATCTGTCCAACGTCTGTATTTCGGGTATGTATGTTCAAATCGTGTCTGACTTCTGCATCTGTGAAAACTGTACCTGACCCGCCGGTGACCGGAGGACTGCGCCAGGGAAGTTCTGAAGCGCAGGGCCCGGATGCGGAAAAAGCATTTGGTTCTCCCCATCCCATGTAATCGAAGCCGTGGATGAAGGTACTCCACCACGCGTAATCAAACGCTGCCTGATCGAAATGATCGTTGCAATTACCGGCGGGCAATACGTCAGAAATAGTTGTGACGGTAGCCACCTCGGTGCCGTGCAGTTCATGGTAGTACTTTGCTTTGTCGGCAAGGTCTTCCCAAAAGCCGGGGTCCAGGTAATTGCCGGCAATTATCTGAAAGCTTTCGAGCATGAAAATGTCATTGGAGGCAAGCGAAGTCCCCACGCCGTTTGGGTTCATGGCCAGCGTGGAGGTCTGTCCGGCGAGGTTTCCGGCTCCGAAATAGACTTGACCGACTACTTCCGTACTGAAGAGGTCGTCAGGATTGTAGGCGTTGATAAATACACGCAGCCCTTTTGAGTGAACGTAGTCGATAGCCTGGTTCTGACGTTCACGGTCGGTGCCGAAATCGTAGCCCGCTTCATCAAGGAAAATGCCGTCCACACCCATGGCTTCCCATTGGTCAACAGCCGTTTCTATTTCTGTCATGGACAGCGGTACAGGAACCTTGTTGGGGTCATTGGGCGGACAGGTCCGTACCGTGTTTTCTCCACCCAGGGAAACATACCCGAAAATGGCTGTGGTGGGCGGCACTAAATTGATGATTGCCGTTGTGTTATCATGGTCTTCATGGGCGTTTTGGGTACAGCCATTGTCCCACACAGCATTATTTCTGTTGGGATCCTGAGGGTCATACTGAGGCAGGTGCAGCCAGGCTCCCAGGATGACCACATCGTAATCATCAAAAACATCGGCGGCAGCGTTAATGTCGCCACCGGCTCCATTGACTGCACTCGGATAACCAAAGTAAACAGCCAACCGGCCGGGCTCGAGCGGCCCCTGGGCAGATAGCAACCCAAAGGTTATCGCTATAAAAAATGAGGTAAAAAAAATGTGTTTGATGGGAGGGAAGTGAATAAAAGAGCAACGGGAGAGGTTGAACTTACAGGTAAAAGTTGTCATCATGGCGGAGTGTTTAAGGTTTAGAAATTTAGCCGGCTTTTAAAGGGGATTCCTTGGGTTGGATGTTTTGGGAAGTTGATCAAAGAAAGGACTTCAGATATCCTGATAGCGGCGGAAAGGTAGAGGAGAGAAGCTGGCTGGTTTTGCACATTTGTTCCAAAATGCTGTAAAATTGTTCCGCTATAGGCTTTCTATGCTGAAAGTTTCGCTTGTTTTTAGCCTTAGTCCTTACAAATTTGGCAGAGCTTGAGCGGCTAAGATGGGTGATGGGTTAGGCAAGCGTAAATGCCAATGGCTCCCGCAATATGTGCGTCAGGCCGTTTTGAGTACTGCTACGCTGAAAACCAACCGGAATATCAATGGGAGATGATATGTCAAATTGGAGGGAAATTGCAATGACTTTTAGTATGTGAACCAGATGACTTTTCTTAAATATCCAACCTTGTCAATTTTTAAAATACTTCACGGTCGCTGCTGTTCTCCCGGTATTCTCGTGGCGTCATACCTGTTTCTTTTTTAAAAACCCTTGAGAAATAGTCCGGTGAGGTAAAGCCGGTTTGATAGGAAATTTCAGAGATGGAAAGGGCGTCGTTTTTCATCAGTTGTTTGGCCTTGGCCAGCCGGACAAGGCGAACGAAATGAGCGGCAGAGTGCCCGGTCATGCTGGTTATTTTACGGTGAAGCTGCGTGCGGCTCATGCCCAGCTCGGTCATAAGATCCGGAACGGAGAACTGGTTGTTGTCCAGATTGGCTTCTATTATTTCCCTGACTTTTTTAATGAAAATTTCGTCCGTAGTTTCTCCCCCGGATCTTTCTTTTTCCTCCAGGTAGTTGCTGGAGAGCCCGGCCATTTGCAGGTATCGAGCCTGTAATTTTTTGCGGAGCGCCAGCAATCTGCTGATGCGTATCTGCAACTCCTGCGGGTTGAAAGGCTTGAAAAGGTAGGCATCGGCTCCGCCGCTAAGCCCCTGAAGCTTGGAAGTTTCATCGGCTTTAGCCGTGAGGAGGATGATGGGGATGTGATTGGTGCGTTCGTCGTTTTTCAAAAAGTTGCACACTTCGTAACCGTCCATTTCCGGCATCATCACGTCGCTGACGATGAGGTCGGGGATGTGTTCCAACGCAACGTCGATGCCCTGGCGTCCGTTCGCTGCTATCATGATTCGGTAGGTCGAGTCCAGGCAGGAAGCAATGTAAGTTGCAACATCTTCATTGTCTTCCATGATGAGGATCAATGGTGCATTGGCAGGGACTTTTCTGGCAGGTGATACAGGTCTGGAGGGCTGCGTAGTTTTGTCGACTGCTTCCAATCCGTAAGCGCTGAATCCGGCGAGCGGGGGGGTGCTGTTACTTGTATTTATTGGTAGCGTCACCACAAACTTGGTTCCAACGCCCAGTTCTGAAAAAACATCAATTTTTCCTCCCATCAAATTCACCAGCTCGTGGGTCAGCGCCAGCCCGATACCCGTGCCGCCTCCCTGGCGGGTGGTAGAATCGTCAGCCTGGTAAAAACGGTCAAATATTTTATGGATTTTATCCTTCGAAATGCCGGCGCCGGTATCACTGATTGATAGTTTTAATTGCTTGCCGGGGTGCTCCACGATCACCGTCACTGTTCCGCCGGAAGGGGTGAACTTAATGGCATTGGACAACAGGTTGCTCACAACCTGCTGAAGCCGCTGTGGGTCAAAGTCCATTTTTATCAGCTCTGTGTCAGTGACGAAACGGATTCTGATATTCTTTTCTTTGGCAAAAGAATGAAACGACTCCGTGAGGTAATGCAGGTAGCTGACCACATTGCCTTGTTTCTGGTCAAATGTTAAAAAGCCGGACTCCAGTTTAGAGAGGTCCAGAATCTGGTTGACAAGATGAAGGAGTTGTTGGCCGTTTCGTTTGACGAGATCAAGCCCCGACTTCATGCCCTCTGTAGCCTGCGTTTTGAGTTGCTCGGTCACGCCGAGAATGATGGTCAGCGGCGTCCGGAATTCGTGGGTAATATTGGTGTAGAGTTTTGATTTGACGGCATCGAGTTCGGAGAGGCGTTCAGCTTCTGCCTTTGCTTTCTGGCGTCGCATTTCATAATCCCTGATTCCCAGCAGCACAAATCCAATTATTCCTAGAAAGATCATACCGGCCCACCAGGTAGCCCACCAGGGTTTTTTGATCAAAATATCGAGCGTTGTTTCATCGCTCCAGACGCCGTCAGAGTTGGCTGCTTTCAGGCGAAATGTGTATTGGCCGGGACTGAGGCTGGTATAGTTGGCGCTGCGAATCTGGCCGGGAGGACGCCAGTCATGATCATAATTTTCAAGTTTGAAACTGTAGTTGTTTTCTTCCGGCATTTTAAAATGAAGCCCTGCAAAATACAGCGTAATATCATTTTGCCAGTGAGCCAGTTCTATCTTGCGGGTGTATGAAATATGCTGTTTCAGGGGAGAATCGTCGCCCGGGTTGACCGGTTCATTAAACAGGTGGAGTGCGGTCAGCGCTACTTTCGGAGGAATCGTGTCAAAGCGCAGGCTGTCGGGGTGAAAATACAAAATACCGCTCGGGCTGTTAAAATACAGCTCGCCATTCCGGGTTTTTACCGATGTGTTTCCACCGTACCAGTTCTTGTCCGGTTCCATCCAGTTTTTGTAATCAAAAATACGGATTACCTGCCGGGTCGTCGGATCAAATTGGGCAACACCCTTCGGTGTTTTCATCCACAGGGTGCCGTTTTTATCTTCCTGTATGCCCCTGACGATACTAAGTTCAGCCGTTACTTTCTTGTCCAGATGAATCAACTTTCGTTTTTGAGGGTCGAAAAGCTTGAGCCCACCGCTGTGGGTGGCCATCCAGCAGTTGCCGTGGCTGTCGAAATGGATTTGATGAATACCGTAATCTGGCAGAAGGTATTCCATCTTGCCGGTTTTTCCGTCCAGGCGGTACAATCCATTTTGATTAGTGCCAAACCAAAAGTTGCCCTGCGGGTCTTTTTCGGCCGTTACGGTGGCCATGATCCAGTAAATCGCTGCCGGTTCAAGCCCTCCGTTTTGGCCAAAACATTTGAACTTAGCGGTCTGCTCATCCGTCATCAGACAGATGTCGGAATCATTTGTGCTGGCCCAGATCTTGCCATCGCTCGTTCGGTATATCCAGTAAATATGGACTCCCGGAGTGGCAAAACGCCTGCTTTCTCCTGAGGAGGGATCGATACGATACAAGTTGCCTTGGAAAAAATGCCAGATAAAACCGGAATTGCCAATCAATGACCGCCCATCCTGTTGATCTGCAGATGCTGATTGCAAATTCTTTCCGGGGTAAAAATACCGGATTTGATTGGAGTGGGGGTTCCATTTAAAAAGCTCACCTGCCTCATTATCCAGCCAAAGATATCCGTCACGGTCTTCAAATCGCACAATGACATCTTTTGAATTTTTACTGTTTTTCGTGAAAAACGAATCGTCCGTGAAGTAGAAATTTCCGTTGTCAAGATTTAATTTATAAATACCTGTTTGCCAGGTTGCCAGCCAGATATTGCCGGAAGAGTCGCTGATCATGGCATTATTCCACCGGAAATTGGCTCCCCAGTTATCGTGACTGTCCCCTTTGACATGGGTGAACTTTTTAGTTTTCGGATCAAAAATATCAAGCCTTCCCATGGCGCCCACCCAGTATTTCCCGTCTCTGGCTTTTATGATTTTTGCTACCAGATTGTGTGAAATGCTGTACGGGTTGCCGGGGTCATGCTGGTATTGCTCCACAAACCTTTCAGTTTCCAAATCAAATTTCAACAAGCCGTGAATGGCACTGCCAACCCAGAGTGTCCGGGGTTTTTCGAAAAGAACGCAGTTGAATTCATTGGCCAGCCAGATGGTATCGTTTGTAAACAGAAAGGTTTCGAATTGATTTGTTTCCGGGATAAATTTGCACAAACCGTCGTCCGTCGGAATCCAGATATTACCCTCCGTATCTTCCTCCACAATCACGGACATGGCATCCGAGGCGATGGTGCCGGGTTCGCCCGGCACATGCAGGAAACGAAGATAGGGCAGGTCCGCCGGTGCTATTCCCTCCTTTTCCTTTTCGACATACACGGCATACATGCCGCCACCCCAGGTGCCGATCAGCAGGCGGCCCAGTTTATCTTCGGTAATAAAAGAAGGAGACCGTTCGATGATCTGTTTTTCAGCCTCAGGATGCAATAAATAGGGAATAAAACTGTCGCTTGAAATATCGTACCTGAACAGTTTGGCTTTTTGATAACGAAACGTCACCCAAATGTTTCCGGTCTTATCCTGGTAAAACTTTGGAATATCTCGTTCCGGCAAACTGTCACGATGTTCGCCGGCCGGGTAATAAACTTTCATCTCATGCCCATCGTACCTGACGATGCCCGACAAAGTGCCGAACCACATGAACCCCTGGCGATCTTGCATAATATCCAAAACGGAAGGATTGGGCAAACCATCCTCCACTGTCAACCTTTCAAAATGAAATGATTGATATTGTGCCTGTGCGGAGGAAGTCAACAATCCGGCTAACAGGTAAAATACGGGGAGTAGTTTTTTTATTATAATTTTAATGGTTTAATTTAAAATTGAGTTTGCTAAAATAGTAAGAATTAGATTTTGAATTTCGCCTTTTTGTTAGATTTATTATATTGCTTTTGTTTTTAAAGAAAAATGTTTGTGTTCATGAAGGTTGAGGGCGGATATACCCACTTTCCGCTAAAGTGCAGGCTGCAGAGCCTTTTGGAACCTAAACCTGATTTTGCGGGAGCTTTTCTTCTTGAGAACCTTCATGGGCAGGTATTAAAAACCTTGAATTAATGAGAACAATTTCACTTTTCCCTCTTGTGTTTTTGCTCTATCTCTCCCCGCTCTTCTCTCAATCTCTCACCATCAAAGGAACCGTTAAAAACGCTGACGGTCTGGTATTGCCGAATGCCACTATTCTTGTAAAAAACACTGCAAAAGGGACAACAACAGATGAAAACGGGCGCTATTCGGTCACCGTGCCCGGCACTGATGCAGTGTTGGAAGTACGTTTTGTAGGATATCAAACGATGGAAGTCCCGGTGAACGGCAGAAGCATCGTCGATATCCAGTTTCAGGCATCTGCCGGATACCTGGATGAGGTGGTGGTCACAGCGTTCGGAATGGACAGTCGCCGGAATTTGACGGGGGCTATTTCTTCAGTAGGTGAGGAAGTTTTTGAAAACGTGTCAGTGCCTGTTTTTCAACGGGCCTTGCAGGGGCGTTTGTCAGGCGTGGTGATGACCAATGCTTCCGGCGGGCTGGATGCCGATGCCGTCATTCGCATTCGGGGCACGGGCTCCATCAGTGCAGGCAATCAGCCGCTCATCATTGTGGATGGCATCATCCTGTCTTCCAATCCCGGGCCGGAGAGCATGGGATACGGACTCAATCCTTTCCTTACAATCAATCCCAACGATATCGCTTCGGTGGAGGTGCTGAAAGATGCAGCGGCGTCTGTACTGTACGGCGCCCGTGCTGCCAACGGCGTTATTTTGATCACCACCAAAAAAGGAAATTTTAATCAAAAACCAAAAGTGACACTCGGCTATTACGCCGGTTTCTCTGAAATGAGCAAGCGCTACGAAGTGCTCAACGGCCGGGAATATGCCTCACTGTGGAATGAGTCTGTGCTGAATGCAGGCGCTGATTCTTCCCTGCTCTACGTCAATCCGGTTTCCCAGCCCTCCACAGACTGGCAGGATTTAATCACCCGGCGGGGATTCGTGCAGGAGACAAGCGCCGGTGTTTCAGGCGGAACGCCTTCTTCCAGCTACTATTTTGGCGGTTCTTTCCGGGATGAAAACAGCTACATGCGTACCGTCGGGATGCAGCGGTACAGCCTGCGGGCCAGCATCGATCAGAAGGTCGGGGAGAAATTTACAATCGGGTTTTCCGTCGCTCCATCCAAAGTGGTGAACAACCGGACCGGTAATCAATATGCCGGTTCTCCGCTTGGATCTGCAACCTGGTTTGCCCCCAACGTCGAAGCTTTCGACGAAAACGGGGAATGCCGCCGGGACCGGATTTTTACCAGCAATGGCGGATCGTGGGGGACGAGTAACCCCTGCGTAACGCTTGAAGATCAATGGATTGAAACCAATACCCTTCAGGCGTTGACAAATGTATACCTGAATTGGTCGCCTGCACCGGGTTTACATTTTAAAACAGACTTTGGAGCGGAGGCCAGTCAGATCAGAGAGTTTGGACGGCATGGCGAAGCGCATCGTTTCGGAAGTACCGACGGCACAGGCTGGGAGCAAAACCAACAGGTTTTTAATTACAACTGGACCTCTATGGCCACATGGCAAAGCCAATGGACAGCTAATCATTCGCTGGAAGCGACGCTGGGAGTGCAGCTGACGAAGGAAGCCTTTGATTATTCCTACGTCTGGTTTGAAGGTTTTACCAATGACCAGGTTCGTTACATCAACTCAGCTGCGCAGGTCGCCTACAGTGAGGGGGTGAAAACGAGTGCAGCCTTTCTTGGTTATTTCACAAAACTAACCTACGCCCACCGGCAAAAATATTTGCTCACCTTATCGGCACGGCACGATGGGTCGTCCCGTTTCAGCCCTGACCGGCGTTATGGCTTTTTTCCGGCAGTGTCGGCGGGGTGGGTGCTCAGCGAGGAGGATTTTTTCAGCATCAAACATGTTGATTTTCTAAAACTCCGCTCCAGTTTCGGCCTTACCGGCAATGCTGCCATCGGCGATTTCGCCTATGCAGGTTTGGTAGACGTATCTCCGGAGTATGGTGGAAGGCCGGGATCCATTCTTACCTCTATTGATAATTATGATTTGAGTTGGGAAAAGAGCCGGCAGTTTGATGTGGGGCTGGAGTTTGCTTTTTTAAATAACCGGCTGCGGGGTTCGCTGGATTATTACGTGAGAGATACCCGTGATCTGCTGCTCGATGCGCCGGTGCCTGCTACCAATGGCGTCAGTGTCATCACGCAAAATGTTGGCGCTGTGCGCAATCAGGGCTTCGAGTTCGACCTGAGCTTCGATGTTTTACAGGGGGATTTCTCCTGGATCATTCAGGCCAACGGAGCTACCCTGAAAAACGAAGTGCTGCAATTGGCAGATAACGATGGCGATGGCAAGGAAGACGATATCGTTTTTCGGGGCAGGATGCTGTACCGGCCAGGCGAGTCAATCGGTACTTTTTATCTGGTGAAATATGCCGGGGTCGATCCTGCCAATGGTGATGCATTATTTTATGACTTGGAAGGCAACAGGCTTTCCAACCAGGCCCCTGCGTCCAACCGGCAGATCGATGGAAAGTCATTGCCGGGCTTTACCGGGGGGATGACCCATAACTTTGGTTTTAAAAACTGGGACCTGACTGCTTTTTTCCATTTCAAAACCGGACACAGCATTTACCTCGAAGACCATCAGTTTTATCTTGAAAATAACATGGCCACCGGCGGCAATCAGCTAAAAAGCCAGCTGAATGCCTGGACTCCGGAAAACCGTGACACGAAAGTGCCTCAGGCCAGACTTGAAACCGGCAATGGAAATCAGCCTTCCACTCGTTACCTCCACCGGGCGGATTTTTTGCGACTGCAAAATCTGATGCTCGGATACAGCTTCCGGGATTTGGGAAGGGCAGGGGCCAGGCTCCGGGTTTTTGGCGCTGCGCAAAACCTGCTGACTTTTACCAAATTCCCCGGACCTGACCCGGATACGGAGTTTTACGCCGTAAACAATGCAGCAGTCGGTACCGTCCGGCTCAACCTGCCTGCATCGAGGACTTTTACATTAGGACTGAATCTTGAATTTTGACTTACGACAATGACTTCTTAAAAATTAAAATATGAAAACTGCCCACCCCCTGCTAATAGTATTTTTTTGCTGCTTGCTTGCCTGTAATTTTCTGGATGACCCTGAGCCGACCGGCTCTATTCCCATAGGTCAGGCCTTTCGAACTGCGGATGATATTGAGGCAGGACTGGTTGGCGCTTATGATGCTGTGCAAAACGGTCACCTGCTGGGCCGTAACCTGATTGTTTTCCCGGATTTGATGGGAGGGAACGCAGATTATACTGGTTCAGGGTGGTTTGGTTTGCCGGAAATCGCAAACCTGCAAATCTCAACGACGAGTTGGTTTGTGGAAAACCTTTGGAGGCAGGCATATCTGAGCATCAGTCAGGTCAATCAAATTCTGGCCAGCCTGCCTGAAGTGCGCCGGAATGACGCTTCAGTTTCACCGGCTGAGTATGACCGGATGGAAGGCGAAGCGGCATTTTTACGGGGAGCGGTCTATTTTGAATTGGTGCGGCTGTTTGCGTTGCCCTACGAAGAGCAGTTCCTGGACAGCCTCGGCGTACCGCTTGTGCTGGAACCGGTTTTGAGCAAGGAGGACTTGCGATTTCCTTCCAGGGCAACGATAGGCGAAGTATACCAGCAGGTAATTCAGGACCTTGATCTGGCCATCGAAAAACTGCAACCTGCCAGCCAGCGGGGAAGGGCTAACCGTTTTACTGCTTTGGCTTACCGGGCATGCGTGGCTTTTCAGCAAAGAGACTACGACAGCGTGAAACAGCTGACACTCGAACTGGTGGAAAATTCTCCTTTTAAACTGACGGATACGCCCGGTAAGTTTTTTATGGAAAAAGGCACCGCTGAAGCAATTTGGGTATTGCTGAACGAGCCTGGCGACGGCATCACGGGCGGTGGTTTGAGCAACATGTTCTACGGGTCAACAGTTCGTCCAAACCTAAAATCGGAAGGGTATGAAAAAATCGTGACGCCTGAGCAACTTTCCAGGATTGAAGCGGACGGATTCAGGGTGGTAGACCTGCGGGTTGATACCGGATTCATTTCCAACTATCCCTTCGTCACGCCTGACACTGCATTCGTAAGGAAATATACCGATGATTCGGATACACCCGTTGCAAGGCTGGCTGAATTCATGCTGATGCGAGCAGAAGCACTCGCCAGAACCGGCGACATGGAATCTGCTGTTTTTCTTTTAAATAAAATAAGGGGACGGTCGCTTCGAATTGTTGGGGCGAACGGATTTGTAGTGCCTGAAGCAGAGAAGGATTATGTATTTTTTGAAACGACCGATGACGTGCTGGAGGCCATTATCCGGGAGCGGAGGGTGGAGCTTGCTTTTGAAGGCAATTATTTTCATGACCTGATGCGGCTAAAAAGTGAAGATGTGCAGGGGAAAAGGTATGACGATCCGAAGTTGAGATTTCCAATTCCACAGCGAGAGATGGATGCGAACCCGGCGTTGGTACAGAATACGGGTTATTGAAATTGGCGGAGGGGAGTGCGGTTATGTGACTACTGCCAAAGCAGGTTGCGCTTGCTACGGATGTACCGTTTTACGTTCAACCAAAATGCAACAAACAAGTAAATGATAACAGGAGAACCGAGTGCGACGAAGGAAAGGTATATAAAATACATTCTCACCCGTGCTGAGGCGAGCCCCATTTTTTCGCCAAGGTAACTGCAAACCCCGAATGCAGAGCGCTCCATCAAATCTTTAAGTGTTTTCATAAAACAAATGTAAAAAGGAAATTTCAAAACAAAAAAAGGCAAAAGACAGGACGTTAACCTGTGCTTTTGCCTTTGGTTTAGGATATGTCCTTTTTTTTTACTGTAATTGGATTTCTTTTTCAGCCACCATTTTGCGGATGTTGATCAACGCATAGCGCATTCTTCCAAGCGCCGTGTTAATACTTACCCTTGTAAGCGCTGCAATTTCTTTGAAGCTCATGTCGGCGTAGTGCCGCAGAATGACAACTTCTCGTTGTTCAGGTGGCAGCATGTCCACCAGGTGCCGGATTTTGTCATGGGTTTGGCTCCGCATGATGAGTTGTTCGGCATTGGGTTCGTGCGTATGCAGCACGTCAAAAATATCGAACGTTTCGTTTGGATGGACGTGAGGCCTGCGTTTACCCCGCCTGAAATAATCCACGCAAAGGTTGTAGGAAATCCGCATGGCCCATTGGCCAAACTTACCTTCGTGGTTATACTTACCGCTGCGCAGGGTATTGATAATCTTGATGAAAACTTCCTGAAAGATATCTTCGGCGAGGGAGTCGTCCTTCACAAAGAGGTAAATGGAAGTGTAGATTTTTTGCTGGTAGCGATCGAGTAATTCCTTGAAGGATCTTTCATCCCCGTCGAGATAACGGGCAATGAGTTGCTGGTCGTTAATTGGCGTAACTTGCATAACTAAATCAGGAGTTAGTTTAAAAAATGTTCAAGATGATTTAGTGTAGAAGTTTTACGCCAATAGAATTACTGATTTAAGTGAAGAAAATTTTGTTGGAAATGTATTCTGCTATTAAATATTGCAAACACAAGGCCAAATTTAGAACATTTATCGAATAAAAAACAGTTTTCGTCAGGATTAACAAAAATTTTTAGTGCATTTGTGAAATAAATGTAAACTAACTGACGAAACCTGAAAATTTATAAAAGTGCAGAATGTCGGCAGATGAATACTTTTTGAAAATTTCTAAAATCTGGAGAAAAGCAGTACTATCTTTGGCTCATCGTGAGTATTCTGGAATTAAATAAAGCGGGCAGATGTGTTGGATTTGCTGCGCAGAACGCTCCGGCGCCGTATTTATTTTGTGATCGCTTGGTCCATTTGTGAATCAGAACTTTATCAGTACTTTTGCCAGCCTTATTCAAATATTCTTTCAATAAAATGAATTTTCTCAAATAAAGATTTGCATGAAAAGACAACGGATTGTAGCCGGGAATTGGAAAATGAACAACAACTTCGACGAAGGGCGTGACTTGACCATTTCCATCATTCAAAAGCTGGGGCCATCCGGAACATTGGCTGTGCTTTGCCCCCCATTTATTCACCTTAACTACATGTCTACCCTTGCAAAAGGGATCGCTAACCTTAAACTGGGAGCACAAAATTGCCACACCGAGGCAAATGGCGCTTATACCGGTGAAATTTCGGCTCCGATGTTAAAATCGGTCGGTGCTGAATTTGTCATTCTGGGCCACTCCGAAAGAAGAGAATACTTCGGTGAAACAGACGACTTTCTGGCTAAAAAGGTAGGCGCTGTTCTGGCGAGCGAATTGCGTCCGATTTTCTGCGTTGGCGAGAAACTGGAATCCAGAGAGGCTGGAGAGCAGGAATCGGTGGTAAGCAGCCAACTGGAAGGCGGACTTTTTCACCTTAGCGCAGAACAAATGTCGAAGGTTGTCATAGCCTATGAGCCGGTCTGGGCTATCGGTACTGGAAAAACAGCATCCAAAGAGCAGGCGCAGGAAATGCATAAATTTATAAGAAGCCTGGTCGCTAAAAAATACAATGATAATCTTGCTGATCTTACGACCATTCTGTACGGTGGCAGCTGCAAACCTGATAATGCAAAGGAGTTGTTCAGCCAGCCCGATGTGGACGGAGGTTTGATTGGTGGTGCATCGCTGAAAGCAGCTGATTTTGTTGCCATCGTTAACAGTTTCCCTGATTCCAAGTGACCATTTTTAAATCAGAAGAAAATTAATGAAGATGAATCAACGCTTACTCCTTGTTTTGTCATGCCTTGCATTGACATGGAATCTTGTTAATGCGCAGTGCCCGCCACCGGGTTACCCTCCCACCGGCGATATGTGCTCTATTGCTCCCGTTCTTTGCACGGATCTGAATGGTTATTGCGCAACTTTGGGGACCAACAACATTACACAAACCTTTCCGGGATGCGGAGGTAGTGTTTTGAATAATGATGAGTGGTTCGGATTTATTGCAGGTACCTCCCTCATTACTATTGAGGTGATACCTTCTAACTGCCAGGGAACCAATGGGCAGTTCGGTATGCAGGGTGCCATTTATGAAGGTGGTTGCAGCGGCCCTGCTGTTGCAACACAATGTAACTGTACAACGAATACTTTTACCATGACCTATGCCAACTTTATCGTTGGTCAGGCATATTACGTGGTGTTCGATGGTTGCGCTGGTGATATTTGCGATTTTCAGGTGAACGTATTAGCAGGTTCAACCTTGCCTGTGCCACCTCAGCCACCATCTGCCATACTCGGACCTACCCAGGTTTGTCCGGGCGCAAATTCCAACTACACAGTTCCTGTTCCTAACGGTGCTACCTATACCTGGACTGTTACACCTCCGAGCATGGGGTCGATCGTCAGCCCTAACCCTGCAGGGAATATTACTGTAAACTGGAATAACGTAGGTTCGGCACAGATTTGTGTAACTGCATCGAACCCTTGTGAAACGAACCCGAATGCGACCTGTATCACAGTTACTTCGCAAAATATTCCGCCACAGCATCAATATTACAATATCTGTATTGGTGATTGTGTTCCGTGTGCGGGACAGTTGTTCTGCGGACCGACGCCGGCTTCCGGAACACCGGTTTCAATACCAAACTGGCAGGGCTGTGACAGTACCATCATTTGTCACGTAACCAGCATTCCCCCCATCACCAATAACCTTGGGCAACAAACTTTTTGTGCACCCTATACCTACATGGTTTGTGGTACTCCTTACTTCGCCTCCGGATTTATCAATGAAACATGTGACAACTGGCAGGGCTGTGACAGTACGGTCATCGTTGACCTTGCGATTTTTGATCCGCAGGCGAATATCGATCCTCCGGCCGTTTTGGGTTGTGGGTCGAACGCTACAGTCGTACTGAATGCGATAAATTCAACTTACGCTCTTGTTCCCGGTGGAAACACCACCTTCTCATGGTCTGGTCCCGGTATTGTGGGGCCGTCCAATCAGGTAACGGTTACAGTAAACCAACCCGGGCAATATTGCCTCACGGTTACGCATGAGAGAAACGGTGTTGCCTGCTTCGATACTGAATGTGTCACAGTAACTCAAAACAATGCTGTGCCACAAATGCCAACCGTAAGCGGTAACCAAACGCCCTGCCAGGGAACGACGGTTAACTACACCGTAACGCCTAATGGCACCCCGGCTCCAACAAGCTATACCTGGACCACACCGAATGGTGAACCGTTTACGCAAGTCAATACAACTACTGTTGCCGTTACCTGGAATAACGCTTCCGGAGGGCAGCTTTGTGTCACTGCCAATAACCAATGCGGTGCTTCTGCCCCTGCTTGTATTCCTATCACTGTAACGGCAACTCCTGCACAACCGGTAGTGACTGGGCCTGCTACGGTCTGCGCAAATAACCAGGCTCAAACCTACACCGTCAGTAACCCTCAATCAGGTGTAACCTATGCCTGGACGGTTCCAACCGGTGCTTCATTTACAGGGTCAGGTTCAAGTATTAACGTAAACTTCAGCGGTGCAGCCCAGGGAGCGGGTCAGGTTTGTGTGACTGCTACCAACTCATGTGGCAACAGCCAGGGGTGCTTCAGCGTCAATGTTACTTCACCGCCGGCTGTTCCGACACTCAATGGTCCCACTTCTGCCTGTACAAGCAGCGCTCCGCCTACTTTTTCTGTCGGTTCGCCTCAAACAGGTGTAACCTATAACTGGACTGCCCCCACCGGCGCAACCATAAATGGTTCCGGCTCAAGTGTTACCATCGACTTCAATGGGGCATCAACTGGTCAGGTTTGTGTTTCAGCCACGAATAGTTGTGGAACCAGTTCACAGGCTTGCCAGAACGTTACGGTGATTCAGGCTCCATCCGGCACCATCAGCGGCTCCGGACAATTCTGTCAGGGAACAACTCCAAGCGTACCTCTGACAATTACGCTCACAGGCACCGGCCCATGGGATGTTGGATACGCCATAAATGGAGGAACACCAACTGTAGTAAATATTACCTCCAGCCCTTATACTCTGACGGCAACGCAAGCTGGTACTTACACGCTGACCAGCGTGAACACTGCCAGCGGCTGTGCAGGTACTTTCAGCGGTTCGGGTACGGTAACCCAGAACCCGGAACCGACTGCAACGCTCAGTGGTTCAGGGGATATTTGCCAGGGTAGCGGACAACCGGCTCCGCTGACAATTACTCTGACAGGAACTTCACCCTGGACGGTTAACTGGACGGTCAACGGCAATGCGCAGGCTCCGCTCGTCATCAACAGTAGCCCTTACACCCTGAACATTGGTCAGGCACAGGCAGGAAATATCCAATTGACCGGCGTTACCGGCGGTAATAACTGTGTCGGCACAGCTTCGGGCTCAGCAACGGTCACTGTGAATAGTTCACCGACTGCGAGCATGATCAACACTGCCTGCGACCCGACCAATACGACTTACGTTGTAACCTTTACGATCAACAACGGCGATCCCGCAACATACACAGTGGAACCGGCGAACGGAACACTAAGCGGTAATATGTTTACCAGTGATCCGATTCCAACAGGTAGTGGTTACGCTTTCAATATTTTTGACGGAAATCATTGTGACACCTTTGTTGTTTCTGCCAATGCCGTCATCTGTGATTGTACCACTGAGGTAGGGGACATGGACCAAACGCCCATTGAAGAATGTGGTGACGGCCCGGTCACCGGTATTTACGACAATACAAACGAGGTGTTTGATGGCAACGATGCACTGGTTTTCATCCTTCATACCGGAAACGGTACCAGCATTGTGCCGCCAATTCTTTCAACTTCTGCAACACCTGAAGTCAGCTTCATTCCTGCAACGATGACATACGGCGTCACCTATTATCTCTCGGCAGTGGTAGGCGACGATGACGGTGCAGGCGGCGTGGATCTAAATGACGGCTGTCTGGCGGTTGCCCAGGGCACCCCTGTTACGTTTTATGAAATACCAACTGCTACTTTGAGTGGAACTCCGGCGATTTGTTCAGGGACTTCTGCCAATTTAACGGTCAATTTCACCGGAGAAGGCCCCTGGAGCATTACCTATGACAACGGGACTACCACGCAGACAGTGAATGGTATTACCAATAATCCTTACACGCTTGTAGTTTCACCAACGACTACGACCAGCTACAGCCTCACTGCCATGAACGATGTGAACTGTACTGGTACTGTTAGTGGTAATGCTTCTGTTACGGTAAATACGGCGGTTCAGTTTTCTAATCTGCTGGTTGAATGTAATGCAACAAGTACAGCGTACACGGTTAGTTTCACAATCACAGGCGGCGATCCGGCCAGTTACACCGTAACAGGAGTAACGGGCAATATTGTCGGTGGTGTTTTCACCAGCGATCCGATCCCAACAGGAACCGGCTACTCGATTGTCGTGGACGATGCCAACGGTTGCGGACCGAAAACTATTTCACAGTCTGTAGTAGTTTGTGATTGTACGACTGAGGCCGGAGATATGGACAATGCGACCATCACAGAGTGCGGTGACGGACCAGTTAGTGCGACGGATGCGGCAGGTACGGTGCTCGATGCTGATGATATTCTCGTGTACTACCTTCATACCGGAGCCAGCAATACACTGGGAACAGTGATTGCGACCAACAGTTTGCCAGAGTTTAGCTACAACGGTGCAACGATGTCTTACGGAACAACCTACTACATCTCTGCAGTGGCAGGAACTGATGACGGAACCGGCTCCATTGATTTAATGGACCCATGCCTCTCCATTGCGGCCGGTACGCCGGTTGTGTTTTACGAAGTACCTTCAGCCAGCATCAGCGGTGGTGTTGAAATTTGCCCCGGTGAGTCTGCAGATCTGACAATTGATCTGACAGGTGATTCTCCCTGGTCGGTATTGATCAACGGTCAGCAAATTACCGGAATCGTTGGGACGCCATATACCTACACCGTTTCACCGGATACTACGACTGATTATGTTTTAACGCAGGTGAATGATGAGTTTTGCTCAGCGCCTGTCAACCAGACACAAACCGTGACCGTTCACCAACCGCCAACCGTGTCCAACGTTGTGGTCACCTGCAATTCGACAGGGACAGGCTACACGGTTTGCTTCGATATTATTGGCGGCGATCCTTCGGGCTACGCCGTGACACCTGCCAATGGTACCATCACCGGCAACCAGTTTTGCAGCGATGAAATTCCGGAAGGACAGGGCTACATCTTCAATGTAACGGATGGTCATGGTTGTCCACCGGTAGTGGTGGAAGACCCGCTGGTGGATTGTGATTGTCTCACGCTTGCCGGCGACATGGACGCCACGCCACTGAGCGTTTGCGGAAATGCCATGACAATGCCAAATTACCTGGGCGGCGAAGTCCTGGATGCAAATGATAACCTGTGTTACATGCTGCACACCGGCAACGGCACGCCAATTGTCATGAATTCATCCGGTCAGTTTACGTTCAACAGTACGACCATGACCTACGGCCAGCAGTATTTCATTTCTGCGGTCGCAGGTAACGACAATGGAAATGGTTGCGTAGCGATGAACGATCCATGTCTGAGCATTGGCGCCGGGCAACCGGTCACTTTCCATGCTGTGCCTACAGCCCAGCTGAGCGGTGATGCCAGCATTTGTTCGGGTCAGACTGCAACGCTGACGGTCAACCTGACCGGCGTAGGTCCCTGGACTTTTACCTACATCAATGCTGCGGGTAACCCTGTTACTGTGACAGCCAACAGCAGCCCGCATACTTTTACAGTTTCACCGCCTGCAACAAATGTTTACAGCCTGACGAGTTTGTCAGATTCCAATTGTAACGGTACCGTTAGCGGCAATGCGATTGTTTCGGTGAATACGCCACCTTCGGCAGTGGGGGTTTCATCGGTTTGCGAGCCAACCAACACTACCTACACCGTATCCTTCCAGATTGTTGGGGGTGATGCCGCTTCTTACTCAGTGACTCCTTCCGGAACATTGAACGGCAGCAACTTTACCAGTAACCCGATCCCCAGCGGCACGCCGTATTCCTTCCAGATCGATGATGCCAATGCCTGCGGACCGGCTACGGTTAACGGACTGGTCGTTTGCGACTGTACGACGGATGCGGGTATGATGAGCAATACGCTGATCTCGGTTTGTGAAGGTCAGGGCGCCAATGCACCGAATGCAACAGGTTTTGCGCTGGACGCTGACGACGTGCTGATTTATGTTTTACACACAAACAGCGGTAATTCGCTGGGCACCGTGTTGGCCACAAACAGCACACCTTCGTTTAACTTCACACCGGGTGTGACTGCCTACAACACACAATACTACATCAGTGCGGTGGTGGGTAATGACAACGGCTCCGGAGGTGTTTCAACCTCAGATCCATGTCTGAGTGTTGCACCGGGTACTCCCGTTATTTTCAGAGCGCTGCCAACTGT
The DNA here is from genome assembly GCA_030147525.1 of Bacteroidota bacterium. Taxonomy (GTDB): domain Bacteria; phylum Bacteroidota; class Bacteroidia; order Chitinophagales; family Saprospiraceae; genus UBA6168. Next base: position 15,004 of record JASBVF010000020.1, on the reverse strand, counting down.
TGGCGTGACTGGTTCAACCTCCATTTGCCAGGGTGAAACGGCAACGATTAACATGGCTATCACAGGTACAGGGCCATTTAGTGTTACCTACACGCAGAACGGTCAATCACAGACGGTACAGATTCCGATTGCCGGTAACATCCCGATTGATGTTGCACCTACGACTACGACAACGATTACATTGGTGTCTATTCAGGATATTGGAACCGGTTGTTCGAATACAGCTTCTCAAAGTGTGACCATTACGGTTAATCCAACCGTTAACGCCGGTACATCCACCGGCGACCTCGAGTTTTGCGCCAACACCGCTCAAACGGTCGATTTGGATGACCAACTCACCGGCGCTGATCCTGGCGGAACCTGGTCAGGTCCGCAGGGTAACGTACCGGGAGGGACAGTCAATATTGCCTCCCTTGCTCCCGGCACTTACACTTATACTTACACGGTTAATGGTACGCCACCTTGTGCAAATGACTCGGAATTTGTCACCATTGAGGTAGCACCATTACCAGTGGCAGATGCCGGACAGGATTTGCAGCTCAACTGTGATATTTCAACTGTAAACCTTGGTGGCGCCAATACGACGCCAGGTTTGACTTACCATTGGACAGGAGGGGTTGTTTCAGATTCAACCATTGCTGCGCCGACGACTTCAGCACCGGGAACTTACACCTTGACCGTAACCAACGCTGCGGGATGCTCCAGCACGGATGTGGTGGTCGTGGCTGAATCCATCACTACGCCTGATCCGCACATTTCGATTTCGGATGTAAGTTGTTTTGGCCGGAATGATGGCTTCATTGTGATTGACAGCATCACGGATGGTGATCCGCCTTACTTGTGTTCGTTTGATGGATCTCCCTTCTCTGCGCAGAAACAATTTACCAACCTTTCACCGGGCCAGCATACCCTGGTTATCATCGATGCATCCGGTTGTGAAACAACCGTGAACTTCGCTGTCGGTGAACCTCAGGAAGTGACAGTAGAAATTCAGGGTAACTTCGAAGGCAATGATCCGGTTGTTGACCTTGGTGATGAGCTTGTTCTCACCATTATCACAACTCCGCCTTACGCCCAGCTTGATACGGTCGTCTGGTCAAATGCAGGGCTTGATTCCTGTGCTTCCTGCCCAAGTATCACCGTGCTGCCTACAGATCAGACTACCTTCTCCGTGATGGTAGATAAAGACGGCTGCCGTGACACGGATAACATCACGGTGTTCGTTGAAAAGAAACGTCCGGTTTACGTGCCGAATGCCTTCTCTCCGAACGACGACGGATACAACGATTACTTTGGTGTATTCGGTGGTGCAAGTGTGGCTCGGGTTCGTTCCTTCCTGGTATTCAACCGCTGGGGTGAAACGATGTACCAATACTTTAACTTCCAACCCAACGATCCGGCGATTGGCTGGGATGGCAGACACAAAGGTGAGTTTATGAATCCAGGTGTTTTCACCTGGTTCGCCGAGATAGAATTTACAGATGGCTCAGTTGAAATTTACCAGGGTGATGTGACCCTGATGCGATAGAAACTGCGCTTTTCATCAAATAAAATGAGCGAAAGCTGAAAAAGCCGTGAGGCAGCCTGTTTCTGAACTTTAACCGGCGTTTTTAGAGTAATTTTCAGTGATGCTCCCGTGCCGTGAATGACCCGTTTCATTCACGGCATTTTTATTACATGACATTTTGTCACCGCTCGTGGTAAAAATTTTATCTTTGCACCCCTAAATTGAAAATTAACTATGTACGACAATAATCCAACCCTGATGGGGATCCGCAAAGAGATCGACGAAACGAAGCAGGGAGAAGTTTTTTTCAAAGAAACCGCCAATGACGGCGGCAGGCATTTTTACATCGAAAGCTATGGCTGTCAGATGAATTTTAGCGACAGTGAAATCGTGGCGAGCATTCTGTCCGAGGTGGGTTTCAGCCCGACCCGGAATATGGAAAATGCCGACCTTATTCTCGTAAACACCTGTTCCATCCGGGAAAAGGCAGAGGATACTGTGCGGCAGCGTCTTCGGATTTTTGATAAAATAAAGCGGAACCGCCCCGGCACCATGGTCGGCGTGCTGGGCTGCATGGCCGAGCGTTTGAAAAGCAAATTTCTGGAAGAAGAAAAACTGGTCGATCTGGTGATCGGACCGGATGCTTACCGGGATCTGCCAAACCTGGTGGCGACCGCTGAAGACGGTGAAAAAGGCGTCAACGTTTTCCTTTCAAGAGAAGAAACTTACGCTGACATCAGCCCGCTCCGCCTCGACAGCAACGGCGTGACTGCCTTCATTTCCATCATGCGGGGCTGCGACAACATGTGTTCTTTCTGCGTTGTGCCTTACACCCGTGGCCGTGAACGCAGCCGTGATTGCTACAGCATCGTTGCGGAAGCAAAGGATTTGTTTGAAAATGGTTACCGGGAGGTGACCTTGCTTGGCCAAAACGTAGACAGCTACAAGTGGCAGCACCCTGATACCGGCGAGGTAGTTAATTTTGCACAGCTGCTCGAAATGACAGCGCTCGTGCATCCTGATCTGCGCATTCGTTTCTCTACTTCGCACCCGAAGGATATCACCGACGAAGTGTTGCATACGATGGCTCGTCATGAAAATATCTGCAAGTACATTCACCTGCCGGTGCAGAGCGGCAACAGCCGGGTACTTAACCTGATGAATCGCACCTACGACCGGGAATGGTACATGAACCGGGTGGAAGCCATTTACCGCATCATGCCGGAATGTGCTATCAGCTCTGACATTATCACCGGTTTTTGTACGGAAACGGAGGAGGAACACAAGGACACGCTGAGCATGATCGAATGGGCAAACTACAGCATGTCCTACATGTTTTTTTACTCCGAGCGCCCGGGTACGCTGGCTGCCCGGAAATACGAGGACGACATTCCGCAGGATGTGAAAAAACGCCGTTTGTCGGAGATCGTTCGTTTACAAAACCAGGTGTCCTTCAAGCACAATCAGGCCGACATCGGCAAGACTTTCAAAGTGCTGATCGAAGGCGACTCGAAGAAGTCAGACCAACATTTCAAAGGCCGAAACACCCAGAATAAAATGATTGTTTTTCCGAAGGTAAACGGTTTAAAACCAGGCGATTACGTAAGGGTGAAGGTGAACGATGCTACCAGCGCAACGTTAATAGGAGAGGTGAGCAGCGAGGTTTAAAAAGGGAGGATGCGCCACCGTCGCTTCTCACCCCGAATTTTTCACCTCCAATAAAAACTATGTCAAACTTACAGTCCATAAAACTACGCTTCGGTATCATCGGCAACTCCTCGTTGCTTGACCGGGCTTTGGAAACAGCAGAGCGTGTCGCTGCCACCGACCTGACCGTTCTCATCAGCGGGGAAAGCGGGGTAGGGAAGGAGAATATTTCAAAAATCATCCACTCTCTCAGCCCCCGGAAACACAATCAATTCATCGCCGTGAACTGCGGCGCCATTCCGGCCGGCACCATCAACTCCGAACTTTTTGGCCATGAAAAAGGCGCTTTTACCGGCGCCACGGCTGACCGTAAGGGCTATTTTGAAACAGCTGATACGGGTACTATTTTTCTGGACGAGGTTTCAGAAATGCCGTTGGACACGCAGGCTTTTCTGCTGCGTGTGCTGGAATCAGGCGAATTTATCAGAGTGGGGTCATCTAAAGTGCAGACCACCGATGTACGGGTAATAGCCGCCACCAACGTGGACCTGGAAGAGCGCATGCGCAAGGGGAAATTCCGGGAAGACCTCTACTACCGACTCAACACCGTACCTATCAAAATACCGGCGCTGAAAGATCGCCGGGAGGATATTTACCTGCTTTTCCGAAAATTCTCCAGCGACATTGCGGAGCGATACCGGATTGACCCTGTGAGGTTGGACGACCAAGCCCGCTACCTGCTTGAAAACTACCGCTGGCCCGGCAATATCCGGGAATTGAAAAATGTAGCGGAGCAAATCTCAATCCTCTCCGAGAACCGGATGGTGACTGCCGAAGAACTGACCCAATTCGTCCCGAATATCGGAAAGCGAAACCTGCCGATGATCCCCGACAGCAGCCGCAGTTCGGAAAGTTTTCAGGAAAGGGAAATTCTCTTCAAGTTCTTATTTGACATGAAGAGCGACCTGAATGACCTGAAAAATCTTGTCTTCGAACTCATTCGGCAGAATGACCTGGAGATGCCGGACACCAGCAGCATCAAGGCTTTGCAGCAGCCTTCCTACCCCTCGTTTTCGCAGGAGGATGCAGGTTTTCCGGTTGCTTCAAAAAGAGACATGCCGCCTGTCAGCCATGCCGAACCTGCCGACCACACGAAGCCGATCATCATCGAAAGGCCGGAGAAAGATTTTGACAAGGCAGAGGTGGTGGAGGAAAGCCTGAACCTGATGGACATGGAGAAAGACCTGATCCTAAAGGCGCTGAAAAAGCACAACAACCGCCGGAAAGAAGCCGCTCAGGATCTCGGTATTTCAGAGAGAACGCTCTACCGGAAAATCAAGGAATATGATTTGCAGTGAGCAGTAAGCTTTTTTTGAAAAAGCGGCCATGCGTGCATTCTGTTGCGCATGGCCGCTTTGTGTTTTCCTTACATCCTGACGGTAAATCCTACGTTGAAAAGCGATACACCGTAACCGATTTCAGCAAAAGCGCCGATTCCCGGGTGCAGGTAATAGGTGGAACCGATGAAACCGGCGTAAAGCAGGCCGTTGTCGGGTCCGTTCGGGTTGTAAGGTGACGGCGTTTTTGGAGGACGTACGACGGTCTCGTTCGTTGCAGGATCAAACTCCCGGGTAGAAGCGTGGGTGTACCCGAGCATGCCGCCGCCGTAGATGTCAAATTTGCCTGAAAAATCCTTTCGGACTTCACCCCGGACGCCGGCGAGGTACTGCTTGTTGCTAAGGGTTGCAGCCTTTCCGTCGGAGATGAGGTAGGGAGAAGCCAGTGTGTAGGAAGAAAAGCCGCCAAAAGCGCTTAGATTGATGCTGGGAGCTACCTGGTAGCCAATTCTCAGGCTGAGCGGAGGTACGTTCATGTTCGTAGCATCACCTACAAACGTAGGAACCAGGCCAATGCCTGCGCTGATGTTAAATTTTCCGATGGAGGGTGTCTGGCCTGAAAGGTTGATACTTGTAAAAATCAAACTGCCAATGATGAGAGAAAAAATGGAGTTCCTCATGGGTTAGTGGATTTTAAAATGTTTCAACAAATGAATTTTCGTTCCCGGGTTTCACAGGGTGGCTGCGGTGTTACGAGCCAGGCTGTTTTTAAAAAGCGAACTGAAAAGTTCAAGTGCTGGTAGTAATTACGATAAAAAAAGGCAGGTAGATTTATATCATGTACAAGTTGTTTATGTTTTAAAACGTAAAGTTCATCGCACGAGTGTTGAAAAGCGATGTGTTTTAACCCTAACGGGGCATGATTTTTCTCAGCATCTCGATAAGGTATATTTTTTGAAACCCTAAATTGTTCACTCCGTTTTAGTTATGTTTTACAATTGAGGGTAGACAACCTTCGTTCATGAGCCGATTCCCTATTTTTGCCGCACAAACTGGTTTTAAAACCCACTCAGGAAATGCCCAAAGTTTTACTCATTCTCACATTGACGCTCTGTTTTTTTCATTTGAAAGCTCAGGAAGAGCCTGCCAGGATTTACATCATTCCGGAGGAATACGTCAAGATTCACCACGAAGGCGAAAAGGCCCTGCTGCAGCTGAAATACAAGGATGCGCTGTCCAGTTTTAAAAAAGTCCTCAAGAAATTCCCGGAGTTTGCGCCGGCCATGCGAAGTGCGGGAGCCTGCTACGAGTTGATGGGCGAGTTTGAGGAAGCTTCGAAGTTTTACCTCAAAGCGCTTGAAGGCAACCCCCGCTTTTCCAGGGCGCTGTACTACGAAGCAGGTAAAATGTTTTATCAAACCGGCAAGTACAAGCAGGCTTTGGCTTACTTCGAGCAATTCGATTCGCTGCGCAACATTGAAGCGGCCTACTTCGCCTACAACGGCCTGGAAGAACAAAAGATCGAGGAATCCTACTACGAGAAACTGCCCGGCAGCATTCGTGCCTGCACGGTCGCACTGGACTCGATGACCTTCTGGAACATTCCCGGGGTGACCAACCTCGGCAGCGCCATCAACTCCGGCGCCGATGAATATTTTCCGTATCTGACCAATGATGGCAACACCATCTACTACACGACCCGCAAAAATGAGAAGTCGGACGAGAACCTGTATTTCAGCTCCAGACCCAAAGGGGAATGGCGCTCCGGCGAACCCGTCGACGGCTTCAACTCCAGAGAAAACGAGGGGATGATTTCGATGGTGAGGGACGGGCGCAGGATGTTTTTCACGGCCTGTCAGCGTCAGGCGGTGCTGGGACCCTGCGATATCTGGGAGGCGAGGATGGAAGGCCACCGTGTTTACGATGAAAAACCGGTAACGGGATATGCCAATTCCGGCGGCTGGGAGTCGCAGGCGAGTATCAGTTGCGACGGCGGAACCTTGTATTTCGCCAGTAACCGGGAGGGCGGATTCGGCGGTACGGATATCTGGCTCAGCCGCAAAATGAATGACGGGCGTTGGAGCGAACCCGAGAACCTCGGCCCGAATGTCAACACTTCCGGCGATGAGGAAGCGCCTTTTATATCCAATGATGAAAAAGTGCTGTACTTCTCTTCCACCGGTCACCTTGGCCTGGGGGAGCAGGATATTTTTATGACCCGCATGAAGGAGGACGGCACCTGGGATTATGCCGTTAACCTCGGTATGCCTGTCAATTCCTCTTACCGGGAGCTCGGTATTTACCTGACAGCTGATGGTAAAACGGGCTATTTCTCCTCCAATCGTGCAGGAGGACAGGGCGGTATGGATATTTACAAGTTTGAATTACCGGAACAACTGTCCAGCGAGCCGATTACCTACGTCGAGGGGTATGTCAGGGATTCCATCACGCAGCTTCCGGTGAAAACGGTGGTGCGTTTTGACAACCGCCCTGCGGTGGAAACGGATGAGAACGGCCGCTTTTTTCTGTGTGTGAAAGCGTTCGATACGCTGCGCATGGACATCCGGGCGGAAGATTATCATCCCTACCGCAACCAGTTCGCCATTCCAAAGTGGGACAACCGGGCTTACTACAACCTGAACCTGCTGCTCGATCCCTTGTTCCGACTGCCGGTTTACCAGGGCGAATTGACAGAAGCAAGGGCAGTGCCGGCCCTTAATCCTTCCCAAACCCTGGAAATGCGCCACGCCATCCTGTTTGATTTCGACGGAGCGGAAATGAAGCCTGCCGACGTGGACAAGCTGGATAGCTTTCTGGAAGATGCCTTTTCCGGGAAGTCCGTTCAAAACGTGGAAATCATCGGTTACGCCGACGATATCGGTACGGATGTGTACAACCTCGCCCTCTCGGAAAAGCGGGCCAAGACGGTGGGCGTTCATCTGAAAAACAAAGGCGTGCGGGTGGATAAGATCTACATTGAAGGGAAAGGCGAAGCGCAAAATAACCGTCCGAAATGGCAAAACCGCCGGGTGGAGGTGGTGGTTTACCTGAACAAGTGAACATTGTTACCTGCTTTGACCTTACTTGTTTGTCAAATTTTAAATCTAAACATGTTTCGTAATATTTTGCTCCTGACGCTGACGCTCAGCGTTCTTTTTGCTGCATGCAGCGCCCCTGAAGATGATCAACTTTCCTTTTTTGAAGAAGCTCCGGCCAGCCCGGATAAAGCCATGTTGCTGAAACTGGTCAACGACGCCAGAAGCGAAGGCGGGAAGTGTGGCAAGAATAGTTTCGCACCGGCTGTTGCATTATCCTGGAACGATACCCTGGCTCTGGTCGCACGCAAGCATAGCGAAGATATGGCCGCCCTCGGCAGGCTGAGCCATACCGGCTCGGATGGTTCGTTTGTCGATGACCGTCTCGACCGGCACGGCTATCGCTGGACGTTTTATGCTGAAAACTTACTGAAAGGCAGCGCTACGGAACAGCAGGCCATTCAACTCTGGCTCCAAAGCGAAGGGCATTGCGCCAATATTTTAAATCCCAATCTGCGGGAAATAGGCGTCGGAACGAGCGGGGCGTACTGGACGATGGTGCTGGCGAGGAAGTAGGGAGTGTGTTTGGGGGTTTGGGTGTTTGTGTGTTTGCGGGGGGCTGTCGTTGGACTTGAGAGGCTTACACCCCTGACCCCTAAATTTGAGTCATCCCGAATTTCGCTAACATTTTAGCCCCGGAGGGGCGATCATGTTTTTAGCATTAATTTTATCCAAAAATGGAGCCCCAGCGGGGCGGTCATCAATCGATTGCCGCCCCGCTGGGGCTCCATTTTTTATTATCTGGTCATTTTACTACAAACATAGCCGCCCCTCCGGGGCTCTTTTGACCCTAATACACAACTAAAAAATTCAGGATGACTCATGTTTAGAAGTCAGGGGTGTTCTCGCCACGAAAAACCTTAAGTTAATGACATTGCCCTTTTAGGGAGCAGGGGTGTAAGCCTCTCTCAAATCTGACGGCGCCCCCCACAAACACACAAACACACAAACCCCTAAACACACCCTCTACTTCAACGCCCGCTTATAAGTCTCCAGACATCTTTCTCTTGCCATTTTATGATCGACGATGGGGTCGGGGTACTTGTTAGTGCCGTATTCAGGGACCCACTTTTTCACGTACTTCAGGTTTTTATCGAACTTATCCAATTGAGAGGCGGGGTTGAAGATGCGGAAGTAGGGAGCCGCATCCGTGCCGCAACCGGCGGCCCATTGCCAGCCGCCATTATTGCTGGACAGGTCAAAGTCAAGAAGTTTTTTAGCGAAATAGGCTTCGCCCCAGCGCCAGTCGATGAGCAGGTGTTTGGTGAGGAAGCTGGCCGTGACCATGCGCACACGGTTGTGCATGTAGCCGGTGGCGTTGAGTTCACGCATGCCGGCATCGACGAGCGGGTAGCCGGTTTTGCCTTCGCACCAGGCTTTGAATTCTGCGTCTTTGTTGCGCCATTCGATGTCTTCGTATTCCCGGCGGAACGGGCCGCCTACGACGTGGGGAAAATGCCAGAGTATGGCGGCGTAGAAGTCCCGCCAGATGAGTTCGTTGAGATAGGTTTTGCTGAGGCCCCGTGCCTTGCGGGCTTTTTCCCGGATGCTGATGGTGCCGAAACGGAAATGAACGCCGAGACGGGAAGTACCGTCGACAGCGGGGAAGTTGCGGGTTTCACCATAGTTTTTGATCAAACCCTGCGACACGGTTCTGGAGGGAAATTCAATGTCCGTTTTTTCAAAACCCATGTCTTCGAGGGAAGGGATGTCGAGCGGTTTGGTTTTGAAGTAGTTACTGGAATATTTTTCGGTAGGGTAGGGTTTGAGATAGAAAGAAACCTCCTGTTCATCGCCGCCGGGCGTTTCCATTTCCACCATCTCCGATTCAAGTTTGGCGAGCCACTTGCGGCTGTAGGGGGTGAAGACGGTGTAAGGATTGCCGTCGTCTTTCACGACTTCGTCTTTTTCAAAAATAACATGGTCCTTGAAGGTGTGAAGCGGGATGTTTTTTTCATCCAGCAGTTGCCGGATGGCTTCGTCACGGTCTTTGGCGTAGGGCTCGAAGTCGTGGTTGATGTAAACGGCGCCGATGTCGTGCGTTTCCAGCAGGGATTTCCAGACTTCCTGCGGGAAGCCGTAACGGACGGCTATGCTGCTGTCATGTTCTTTAAGTTCTGAGGAGAGGCGGGTGATTTCCTGATGGATGAACTCCACCCGTGCATCTTTTTTGTCTTCGAGGTCGTCGAGGATGTTTTTATCGAAAATAAAAAGCGGCAGTACGGGCGCCTCTGAGCGGAGGGCGTGGTAAAGCCCTGCATTGTCCTCGAGGCGAAGGTCCCGGCGGAACCAGAAGATGTTGATTTTCGGCATGCTGAAGTTGATTTTAAAGTAGGCCAGTGGGGAAGTAGGCCGGTATGCGAGTAGGCCAGTAGGCAAGTAAGCCGGTAGGCTAATTACCTGCCAACTTTCTAACTTGCCCCATGCCTAACGGCTTTGTCTGCGGAATGTTTATGCATGGTTGAAATTGTTGAGAGGAACTGCTCAATGATCCCACAGTTTGAGCAAGAGTTGAGCGTAGCGGCTCTTGCGACGAGAAGTAGGCCGGTATGCGAGTAGGCCAGTAGGCAAGTAAGCCGGTAGGCTAATTACCTGCCAACTTTCTAACGTGCCCCATGCCTAACGGCTTTGTCTGCGGAATGTTTATGCATGGTTGAAATTGTTGAGAGGAACTGCTCAACTCTTGCTTGAACTGTGGGGCATCTCAACCCCCTCAATCCCCTCAACCATCTCAACCCAACATTCACACCACCAAATCCTCTTCATCGATCAGGCGGCCGCCGTGGCAGCGGATGATGCGGGCGGGGAAGTTTTCAAGAATGCGGTAATCGTGGGTGGCGAAGAGCACGGCGGTATCGTTTTCCTGGGCCAGTTTGCGAAGCAGCAAAAGAATTTCGTCGGAAGTTTCGGGGTCGAGGTTGCCGGTGGGTTCGTCGGCGATGATGAGTTCGGGGTGGTTGAGCAGGGCACGGGCGATGACGACCCGCTGCTGTTCGCCGCCGGAGATGCTGTGCGGCATTTTATGGTTCTTGCCTTTGAGGTCCACCCGTTCGAGGAGTTCGTTGATGCGGGCCTGCATGCTGGATTTATCCTTCCAGCCCATGGCCTGTAGGGAAAAAAGCAGGTTGCCTTCCACGCTGCGATCGTCGAGGAGATTGAAGTCCTGGAAGACGATGCCGAGTTTGCGACGAAGGAGCGGGATGGTCTTGCGGTTGAGTGTTTTAAGATCAAAACCGGCGACGGTGGCTCTGCCACTGGCGAGCGGCAAGGCAGCGTAGAGCGTTTTTAAAAGGCTCGACTTGCCGCTGCCTGTTTTACCGATGAGGTAGGCGAATTCGCCCTTGGTGATGTCGAGGTTTACCTGGTCGAGCACGAGGCTGTCCTTCTGGTATATTTTTACGTCGCTGAGGTGGACGATGGTGTTGTTGGTCATGTTGTTGTTTGTAAATTATGGGCATCAGGGGTTGTGACGGGGTTTATGTTTTGTTTTCTGCAAATGTGCGACCTCTCCGAGGTCGTGCCGGATCGCATGCGGCGATGACAAAGGAGCCCGGAATAAAATCGCCTAAGCTTTCAAGGTAAATTAACGAACAAAAACGGTGATCAGGGATCTACTGCTTTGCCGCTGGCAATAATAAATTTTTTATACGTTCCTGCAAAGCTTTTAGCCATTTCCTCGGCCCGTTCGGGGTGCGTGTCGGTGATGAAAACCTGCCCGAAGCCGCCTTTCACCAGCAATTCGATCAGCTGGCTGACCCGGTTGTCGTCCAGTTTGTCGAAGAGATCGTCGAGGAGGAGGAGGGGGAGGAGGTTTTTCTCCCGGCGCAGGCATTCGTACTGTGCCAGTTTCAGCGAAAGCACAAAGGATTTGAGCTGCCCCTGCGAGGCAAAGCGTTTGAGCGCAAGGTCGTTCATCTGAAACACCAGGTCGTCCTTGTGAATGCCCTGTGTGGTGCGTTGAAGGATGCGGTCTTTCTCTACGGTTTCGGAGAGCAGGGCGGCAAAATCGTTGCCGGACAACTGTGAGCGATACCGGCAGTTCACCTCCTCGGCGCCGCCGCAGATGATGCGGTAATATTCATTGAAAACGGGTTGGAATTCTTTGATAAAACTCGTGCGGCGCTCCAGAATGTACGCTGCCGGGCCGGTCAGCTGCTGGTCAAAAGCTTCGAGCAGCAGCGGGTTGAAGTTATTGCGTTCGCCGAATTGCCGCAGCTGCGCATTGCGTTTGTCAAGCACCTTGTTGTAGTTGACCAATTCTTCGAGGTAGCGGTGATCGATCTGGCAGAGGGTGTTGTCGAGGAAGCGGCGGCGCTCTTCGCTGCCTTCGAGGGCCAGTGCCGTGTCGTCGGGCGCCATGAAAACCACGGGGAGCAGCCCCACATGGTCGGAGATGCGGGGGTAGGCATTGTCGTTGCGTTCGATGGTTTTTTGCTTGCCGGGCACGACCTTGGCGACGATCCTTTCCTTTTTTTCATCCAAAACAAAATGACCTTCGAGGCGGAAAAACTCTTCGCCCTGCCGCACCACGTTGCGGTCGGTGCCTTGAAAATGGCTTTTGCCCATGCAGAGATAATAGACGGCGTCGAGCAGGTTGGTTTTGCCCATGCCGTTGAGGCCTGCAATGAGGTTGAGGCTGGGCGAAAACGCCAGTGCCTGGTATTCGTAGTTTTTAAAATTGGTCAGTTTTAGTTCTTGCAGGTGCATGGGGCAAAGGTACGGTTTGGGAATGGAGAATTGAGAGTGGAAAATGGGACTGTCCGGGAGGTTTTTTTGATGAAAATTTACACGGCTGTTGAGGCTGTTTTTGTTAAAAAATCATTCGGCACTTATTGTTGTTGGGTATTTGCTCCTGATCGCTGGGTATTTGTTCCTGATCGTCGGGTATTTGTTCCTGATCGCTAGGTATTTGTTCCTGATCGTTGGGTATTTGTTCCTGATCGCCGGGTATTCGTTCCTGATCGTTGGGTATTTGCTCCTGATCGCCAGGTATTTGTTCCTGATCGCCAGGTATTTTATTTCTTCCTGAAAAAACCTTACAGGTTTTGCGGTAATTGCGAGATGAGCATTACAGGCAAATTTCTTTTTCCTGAACCTCTACCCTATAAGGTGATTTGTACCTCCTGACTATGGCTTTATGAATTCCTATAGCTTTCATTTTTAGTAAAAATGTATGCCCGCTGACAAACGAAAAAAAAATCTTTACTCAACGTTTATATTTTGAAAAAAACTGGCCTTAAATTTGGTGATATGTAATTACCAAAAAGCTGGAATGAACCCTTTGAAAACAACTTAATCTTACCGATTGGAAGTTTTAAAGCTTCAAATTCCATTTTTTGCCAAATCGATGTTTCAGGGATGAGGCGTGAGGGATGATGTATGAGGGGATGAAACGCCTTGCTTTTGACGGTCGCACGGACTGTTCAGTATGTTGTGTTACACTATTGTCAAGTATGCCACGCTCTATATCTTGGGCAGGCAGGTTTGCGAGTAGGCCGGTATGCATATGGGCTGATTTTCAGTCGTTTATTGCCGGGTATTTGCAGGCTGCTTTTCTTCAGGTATAAAACTCAATGCGTTGCATTACCGGCGTCGTAGTGTGATATGTATATCTGTACAATGCTTATGATGCTATGTCATAAGCTTAAGGGTTTATGTGGGATGTGTCATCCCTCATCCCTCGTCCTTCGTTCCTCATCCCTGAAACATCATTATTCACCTATTCAAAATCATTTTATGGAAAAAAACTTTAATCACGGAATGTCAGTAACACACTTCCTGGCTGTTTTCAAACAACTGTTTGTCAATTTCGGGGCTAACATCTCATCGTTTACAAGCTTCAAGTCAATTTACACCGAAATATACAGAACGCAATTGATGAACCTGGTAAACGAAACGCTGAATATCCCGAACCTTGAGCAACGCCTGATGCCCGGCATCATGCTACGAGAAATGAATGAAAAGCGTACCAAAGAGTATTTAGTGGGATTTGCGAAACTGGAAAGCTATATTGATACAGCTTTTCCCATTGATCCGGGCAAATACAAGGTCGAAGCCGGAGCCGGGTATGTTTCGTCCGCTCAAAGAATGGAATGGCCTAATATCAGGAAGATGATTACCAGCGTTGATACCTTTTTGACGACGCAGGCAACGAAGCTGGCAGACGATGGTTTTATGCCTGCTGCTTTTGCCACTGATATGACTACGATGGGGGCTGCGCTTAACCTGGGCATGGACCAATATGACAATGTTAAAACCGGCCGGCCGGACGAAACGGATGCGCTGTGGGCCAAAATAAAAGCCATATCGGATGCCGGGAAAGCCATCAGTCGTGACGGTAAGCTGATCTTTAAAGGCGATGATATCAAGCGCCGCTTATTCATCCTTTCCGAGGTCAAAAAGACGGTGTTGGGGACCAAAGCTGCGGGTATCAAAATATGGATCAGAGATGCAGAGGAAGGACTGCTGCAACCGAACGTATCTATCCATGTTTCCGCATATGGTTTTGTGACCCGGCATTATATGACCGACGCAAAAGGATTCGTCCACGTTCACCCGATTGATGCGGGCACCTATAAAGTGGCCATCTCCAAACCCGGTTTCGTCACTCAAACCCTGGACTGGAAAGTGAAAACGAGTGTTTCCAGCAGGTTGAAGGTGATGCTGGTGAGGGAGGGGGTTTGATGGTTGAGATTGTTTGATGGTTGGATTGTTTGATGGTTTGATGGTTGGATTGTTGGATGGTTGTGCCGGTTAGCCATCGAGCAATCCAACCATCAAACCATCCAACAATCCAGCCATCAAACAATCTTCCAACAAATGCGAAAAATCACTATGAAAAAATTTGCCGGTGAAAAGTGGATTTTTATATTTGTCCCGCACACTTGAACACGTAACCCCGAACTTCTTTGAGAGACTTATCTTTTTCTTTTTTCCGTATAAAACTACTTGGGGTAAAATAAAAATGCCGGGATGTCGGGATGATGCTTTTGGGGTGTCATTGTGGCTTGGTGTGTGTAGGGGCTGTATGGATCTGTTGGGCTTTGGGAGAGATGTTGTTTTTCGCTGGATTGCATCGGGACTGGCACATGTAAAGGGGAATAGGTCAGCGGAGAGTAGAGGCCAATCGGTGTTCTGGCTTGAGGAATAAATCACAGTTAAGTAGTTTATTACTTGAATTAACGAGTATCCATCGAAAAAATATCCAATTAAAACTTTCTGATTATAACGGATTGCGTAGCTGCCTAAAACCGCCTAAAGACGAGGCTATAAGCAGGTTTTGCAACCAATCCTGATGAAAAATATATCCATTTAACCTTGCTGCCGGACTGATCAACTCAGGGAACCTATCCGTGACAGCAGGACAAGATGGCGAAAAGTTATAAAGCAGGGCCAATGCCCTGAAGTTCTTTGAAGTA
>JASBVF010000014.1 GCA_030147525.1 Bacteroidota bacterium | reverse complement strand
CTGTAGCTCATAAGCTGCTCAGGCAAATCTGGGCTGTAGTGAAGCACAATACTTTGTTTGACAACGAATTTGAATTCAAAGAACAACTGGCTTAAAAGTTTTTCACTTTTTTGCTTGCATTAAATTACAGTTCATCAACTACGACATGAGCGTACCCTACCGGGTAGGAGGAGGTATGCAGGACAACGGCTCCTGGGTCGGTCCATCGGCGGTGTGGAAAGCGGGCGGCATCCGGAACACTGACTGGCAGGAGATTTACTTTGGCGATGGTTTCGACGTAGGCATCCGGCCGGACAACGGGCGCTACGCCTACGCCATGTCCCAGGGCGGCAACCTCGGTTACGTGGATATGACGACCGGTGCTACGAAAAATATCAAGCCCATCCATCCCGATGGCACAGAACTGCGCTTTAACTGGAACGCCGGTTTTGCTCAAAACCCTTTCCACGATTGCGGCATCTACTACGGCAGCCAGTTTTTACATAAAAGCCTCGACTGCGGAGATAGCTGGCAGATCATCAGCCCGGACCTGACGACCAACGACACCAGCAAGCAACACCAGGACAAGAGTGGGGGACTGACCATCGATGCCACGAATGCGGAGAATTTCACGACCATCATCGCCATTGCTCCCAGTACGGTGAACGAGCAGATAATTTGGGTCGGTACTGACGATGGCAACGTACAGGTGACCCGTGACGGCGGAAAAAGCTGGACGAATGTGGCTAAAAACATGACCGGCCACAACCCCGGCAGTTGGATTCCCTACATTGAGCCGGGCCGTACGGCTGGCGAGGCGTTTGTAGTGGTGAGCGACTACCGGCGCAATGACTGGCGGCCTTTCGTTTACTACACCAAAGATTTTGGTCAAAATTTTACCCGGATCGTGGATGAGAAAAAGGTGCAGGGGCATGCTTTCTCTATCGTGCAGGACCCTGAGGTGGCGGATCTGCTGTGGCTGGGTACTGACTACGGACTTTATTTCAGTATTGATTTTGGTAAAAACTGGCAGAAATGGACAAATGGCTACCCCTCCGTTTCCACGACAGACTTGAAAATTCATCCCCGTGAGCACGACCTGATCATCGGTACTTTTGGCCGGGCTGCCTGGATCCTCGACGACATCCGGCCGTTCCGGGAAGTCGCCCGGACGAAGGGGAAGGTGCTGGAACAGGATTTTAAGGTTTTCCCTGCTCCGGATGCCTGGCTGGCCGAATTTCGCTCGGTGGACGGTGTGCGCTTTACCGGCGATGCGTTTTACCAGGGCAACAACCGCTGGCCCAGCGCTATGATTTCACTTTGGGTAAAACCACCACCTGCGAAGGAAACGAAAAAGGAGCCTGCGAAAACTACCGAAGCAAAGGATAAAAAAGGCAAAGAAAAAATGGCAGAAAAAGCCGAGACAACCAAAACCGAAGTTGCCGAAGGCGAAGAAAAAACAGAAGAAAGTACTGAAGGCCGCCGTGGCCGTGGCGGTAAAGACGACAAGGTAAAAGTATTGGTGATGAACACGGCGGGCGATACGATCCGTACATTTTCAACCAAGGTTGATACGGGGCTGGTGCGCATCTCCTGGAATCTGCGGGAGGACGGCGTCCGTTATCCAAGCCGCCGGGAAGCGAAGCCGGACGATGACCTGCCCAGCGGTTACGAGGTAGTGCCCGGCACTTACAAACTCATGCTGACTTACAAAGGCAACACGGACTCGACAATGGTCACCGTTCATGCTGATCCACGCATGGACATTCCGATGGCGGACCGTCTGGCTCAGCGTGCGGCCTACGACGATTTTTACAAAGTGGTTGAAAAAGCGGCCGCAGGGTTCGAGCGTTTGCAGGAAGCAAAAAAGACCTTCAAACTGGTCGATCAGGCCCTGACGAATGCACCCGATAGTTTGAAAAAAGAAATCTCAAAACTGGGCAAATCACTGCAGGACAGCATCGCCAACCTTGAAAAACGCTTCATGGTACCTGACGGGTTGAAGGGCATTCAGCGTGATCCTGACAACCTGCAGGGGAAACTCTGGCGTACTTCCAGCTACATTGGCGCTTCGGAGGGCGCACCGAACCAGTCGGCCCGTATCATGATCGAGCAGACCAGGAAAGAAGTAGCCTCTGTGCTGGACGACATTAACCGGTTGATGGAAAAGGACTTTGCGGAATACCGGAACAAGGTGGAGGCTGTGCAGTTCTCACTTTTTAAAACCTGGGAACCGCTGAAGCTGGACTGAGATTAGAAGTCATCAGTTCTGAAGGGCCATAGCGGTGAAGATTGCTATGGCCTTTTTTTAAATAAAATTAGCAGGCAAATCGGCAGACGAACCGTCGTTAATTATTGATTCTGTGATATTTGCAAAAAATAAAACCCAGCAGATAATGCCAAGCAGAATCAAAGCTGCCGTTACTATTTTGATGCCGCCGGTTGCGAAAAAAGACGATAGGGAAAGCTCATATCCGTTTCGAAAATCTGCTGCGGAGTAGTTTAGACCGGAGGAGTAGTTGTCAAGTTCTGCGCCTTGTTTGTCAGTTTCGGGCGAGAATGATTGTGCTGAAACGTGAAAAGCCAGCACCAGGATAACTGATAACAGGTAAGTTGTTTTCATTTGGAATAATTTAATTCAAAAATCCTGATAATGATCAATGCCAGGTAATTGGCAACCCGGGGGCGGCATTGAAGCGTTTTTTATGAAATATCTGAAAACAAGCTGGCGTGTGGAGTTAATCACTGCTTGTTGCTTGCAAGCGGGGCCGCAGGCAAGGCTTTGTTTTCGTTGAGTTCGTCAAGCAACAAAATACTTCCTTTCAGCTTCAGGCTGCGCCCGTTGGCGCCCTGGGCAGTTGTGAAAACGGTCAATTGAGCGCCTTTTTCAACCGTCAAAATGGCATTGGAAGCAATGGTTAGGGCATTGATTTCAACCAAACCCGATTTAATGATGGGGAACGATAATGAAGTCGATGAAACATCGGGAATGAAAACATTGGTGAAGTCGTCGGGCACGCTGTAGGCACTCCAGTTTTTCGGGCAGTTCCATTCATTTTCGAGGCCGGGAGCACCGCCTTTCCAGGTATTGTTTTTTTGAGAAAAAAGCAGCGGTGCACAGGCTAAAAACAAAAGGCTGAAAATCAAATTGGCGTAGACTGGATGTACTGTTTTCATTGGATCAGGATTTGGTGAAAAAAAAATTCCCCTTATTCCTGACAAACTTGTGGTTTTTCACGCTTTTATGCTTGGACTATTATTCCAATTTGTTGGACAAATGAACCACAAACTTTGTTTTTACTGAAAAAATCAGATAAAGAGAGCTGATTTACACTTTTTCCGACTGTAGTCTAATCTTCCGGTTTCATCAATTTACCCATGAATAAAAGGCTGTTCGTTCGGTTGTCCCGGATCACGAAAACAAAGGGCTTGTTCACTTTTACAGTTGGCATGGACGGAGCAGAGTTAAAAATGGTGACAACTACTGTTACGGCGGCGGCTTCCGTGCCCTGCTCGTTTACCTCGACAAAGGCTTTGTGAATCACGTCATCAATTTTGACGCCGCCACCATCGATCATTTTGGTAAAATCGGCGAAGTCAGTGAAAGCGACCTCCATGCCAAGGTCGGAAAGCGGGCGTTTGAGCTTGGTGTCGTATTCCATTTTAAATTTAGGCAGGAAGAGCTGTGCCGGCTGCGTTTGCAAACCGGTAATCCAGGTGTTCCAGTTGGAAGAGTTCATCTGGTTAATGACCTCATCGACGTCGTGTCCCTCCTTAGGCAGCAGGATGGTCATCGAAAAAATGGAATCGCCGTAGGGCAGGTCGATCATTTGGAACAAATCATTGCTGAAATAAGCGAAATCGCTTCCCGGGATGTGCATCATGTCCACCGTGACGGGACCGTCAGCGGTGTAAAAGCTGGCTTCATGTGTGGCTTCCGGTTTGAATTCCGTTTGCCAGGTGCCTTTGAAATAGATGGCATTGATCAGCAACATGACCACCCCGGGCGGTAAATCTGTCAGCGTTTCCTCAATGAGGCCATCCGTGTTGTCTTCCACCCACTTGTTTACCTGGCTGATGACGGCGGGATCTTTAAAATCTACTGGCACGACCTCGCTGTCAAAGAATTCTTTGTTCAAATCCAGAAAAGATTCCAGGACGGGGTAATCGAGCTGTGGCCAGATGGAGTTGGCCAGCTTGAGCTTGGTAAGCGGATCGAGAGCGGGCAGCACCTCAAGCAGCTGTTTGTAGGAGTCGTTGACGTCGGGCATTCCGAGGTTGTTGATCTTCAGCGTATTGCGCATATCGTCGAAGGTCTGGGCATTGGCGCCGTTTATAGTCATGGTCAGCGCTGTGGAAATGCTGAAGGGCGAAATAAATATATTTTCATCGAGGGTGCTGTTGTGCAGGTTTTTGAAAAGGTCAAATGCAAACACGCCGTTGGCTTCCGTCAGGTCGCAGGTGGCAGGGCTGTCGTCGCACGAGAATACGATGCCGGGCTCAGGGGTAAGGTTCTCTGCTTTTTTACACTGAAAAAAGACAAGTGAAACGGTAAGAAGTAGCAGGGGAAAAATTGTGGTTTTCATGATTGATAATTTTAGAATTGAATGATGGCCTGAACGACGGTCGGAATTTATTAATCCGCAATCTAACGATTTAACCCGACAGGAAAAAGGCTTGTTTTATTTGAAATACGCTACTTGTCAGACGGGCAGAAAAGCTGCCGGGGTTGGGGCGGTTGGAACAAAATTCATTTTTTCACCCAACCTACCCCGGGGTTCCGACTGTCTGGGTGGGGAAAGATTTTTCATCACAAAAAAAATTCCCGACTTATGAAAAAACTATTATTCTTTTTGATCGCATTGTTTTCGCTGGCAGAATCATCCCTTGCCCAGTGCAATTTTGATCCCACAGTCACCGGAGATGTGGTGCTTTGCCCGAATGCTACCGGCATTTTGAAGACGCAGGAGTACGACAGCTATCAGTGGTATAGAAAGCCATATTCCAGTGATATTCCGGAACTCATCACCGGCGCTACTGGACAATCGCTGGCGGTGACGCAGGACGATGTGCTGTACTATTTTTGGGTGGAAGTAACGCTGAACGGCTGTACGGAAGCCTCACCTGAAATCTTGCTGGATGGCTATGTGTTTTTACTTCCTTTCGTTCAGCATGATGGCAACTACATCTTTGATCCTGAAATGGAAGCGTTCAAAGTTTGCGAAGGCGACACGATGTTTCTCACGCTGGGGGCTCCTTACGACACCAACATTACCTGGTACAAAAATCAGGAGCCAATCGCCGGTGCTGTCTCACCTACGCTGGCAGTGACCGAATCCGGTGCCTACACGGTAGAGGGTGCGCCTTCTGTTTGCCCTGACTATATTCAACCGCTGGGTCTCTCCTTGCCGGTAATTGTGGAAGCTTGTGCGACGGATGTGAAGCCCGGACCGAATGACCTAAACCTGTCGGTTTATCCCAATCCAACCTCCGGGCTTATTAATCTGGAAATGACAAACGACCAGTTATTTGAGCGGGTAACGCTGACGGATGTGAGTGGCAGGCAGTTGAGGGAATGGACACCCAACATGGCGGGTAGAATCGCTCTCTCAGTGGAAGATTTTGCGGCAGGCTTTTACTGGCTGAAAATAACTGCTGGTGGTCGGACAGCGGTTCGTAAAGTTGTGATTCACTAATGTGGGGGGAGTTAATTCTCCATCTCCATTTTTAACCAGATAAGCGGCAGGTACGATTTGTAGGCAGGTGCTGCGTTTTGCTCATACTGCTTCAAATCGGCCTGCAACTTTTCCAGGTTGCGCATCCGTGGCTGACTATCGGGCATGGCTGCCCAACTGAAATACCGGCGCATGAAACGGGCCACGGGCCTGACATCAAAAGCAGGTGGTTCACTTTTCTGGATGGCATTAAGTAGGTTGTCAATTTCACGTATGGCATTGCTTTCATTCTCTGTGAGCCATGCATGGATGGCGTAATGGAGTCTGAAAAAATGCTTGACCGGGCGGCTGTATTCCGTAAAGTTGTCGGGCAATGTTTCGTAGAGGTTATCAGCATCACCTGAAAAAGCGAACGCAGCAGCCTTAAGACACTTGAGCCGAACGCTGAGTTTTTCGATCTTTTTGAGGTTTTCCTGGTGAGATTTAATCCAGGTCAGCGCTTCTTCCGTTCGTTTTTGTTTGAGCAGCTTCGCAATGTAATCCGCCAAAACAGCCAGCCTGTAGGGGTCGGCAGGTTCCAAATCAAGTTTAAAAAATTGATGGAAGTAGGTTTCTGCTGTCTGGAAGTTGTTCAGGAGGCAGTAGGTTTTGGCCAACTCTGACAGGCAAAACTTAACTTCTTCTTTATAAATAGGGATTTTACCTGCATCTCTCCGGGCAACTTCCAGACAATTTTTTAAACAGTCGGTCCGCTGGTCAACCGGAAGGAGGAAACATTGTGCTTTAAGTTCAAAATAAGCTGCAAGTTGAATTTGGGCATCGCCATGGTCAGATGCTGACTTTTGAGTGGTCAGGTCATTTGCAAGGAAAGGAAATTTCGATTGTTTGAGATAGGCTTTGTTAAACCGGTAGCTCTGGTAGGCCGTCATGTAGAAATTATTGAGATGAGTGAGTTGCAATTCATTCAACTGAGCCGCAGTTTCGACATTGATTTCTTTTTCATGTAAAAAACGGGTATAAATCGAGTGATTCAGTCGGTTGATCAGCCATGCAGTCAATGGCTCGTTTCTGAAAAGAGCCTGATCGTAAATATCTTTAAATTCAAGTTTGAAGATGTCAATTGCTTTTCGCTCGCAAAGTGCGGACAGGAGAAAAATATCTGCCATTGAGGAGTTTTGGTTGGCCTCTTTTTCAATATGAATTTTTGTGAGAAAATCCTTCACTGCCTCGGAAATCACCCGCAGTTCATTGCGTAGCAGATAGTCTCTGGAGTGATCGTAAGGGCTGTCAAACAGAAATTGATGCATCCGTTCACGAAAAGATTCCTCGCCGGCGCTATCATGATTTTTGAGCAACCAGTTACACAAAGCAAGCGTTTTCTCTTTCCTGGCATGCTTCAGTTTGCTTTGAAATTGTTTTAACTCTTTGCCGGTCAGTAGATTGAGCAGCATGACTGCTTTTGGAACACGCATCTATCCTCATTTTTATTTTCTCACAAATTCTTGAAATTTACCTTTTTATTTTTGGATTACCATATTATCTGTGCATCACAATTAGAGCGTTGATAAGCTTTAATGTTCGACTAAGCTAAGAAAAACTATTACTAAAAGATTTGTTTTCATTTGGTTTTTTGGGGTTATACAGTGGGGTATGTTGTCAAAACGACCCCACTTTTTTTTTGTTAAATACCTGACAGTCAGTTCCTTCCAGGTCAATTCATGTCTGAGCTATTCTTGATTCAATCTTTCTTTGATAAAGTTTCTTAAACCTGATTAAAACAATGGAACAAAGCTTAGCTGCCGTTTGTGCAGTTGAAAATTTGTTCGGACATTGCGACTTTAGATGGTTTTCAACTCACCTGTTTTCAAATTCAAAATATGTATCTGGAACAACTCCAAACTCCCCGTTTGATTTTTCGCTCACTTACCCTTTCTGACAAGGAACCTCTTCTGGAATTTTTCACCGATCAGGTGGCAACAGAATTTCTTTTCCCCGGTGGCGATATTGAAAAATTTGCTTCAGAATGGCTGAAGAATCAGTTACGCAGATACGAATCTACCGGCTGTGGTTTGTGTGCAGTTGAGCTGCGGGCTACCGGAGAGCTGGTTGGTCAGTGCGGGCTGCTGCGGCAGTTTGTGGACGGCATTCCGAAGTGGGAGGTTGGCTATCATTTCATCCGGCGCTTTTGGGGCAACGGATATGCAACGGAGGCAGCCATGGCCTGCCGTGATTTTTGCTTTGAAAACGAAATGGCTGAAACGATCATTTCGCTCATTCACCCGGACAATGCCCGCTCGGAGGCGGTAGCCCGGCGCAATGGCATGACATTCTGGAAAGACACCAATTTCAAGGGAAATCCTACCCGTGTTTTTCGCATCAGGCGGGATGATTGGGAACAAAGTAGTTAGCTACCTGCGAGACTGCCGGACTCAATGATTGGTCTCTGGTTTTGAGAGGATGATGTCAGCAGCTTTTTTCTCGTCTTTGATGAGGTTGAAAAACTCGTTGAGATATTTTTCAATCTCATGGCTTGCAATGCTGTTCAACTCTCTACAGTTTTTAAGGACGTTCATCAAGTCTTTTTCTTTAGTTCTGAAATAACTCAGGGTGCCGTAAATTTCTTCGTAAGAAGTTGAATTGCCAAGGTAGATCCTGTCCTTCACACTTTTTTGTCCCAGTTGCACATTTGGAGCGGAGTAAGGGGCGTTGACAAGTCCGCAGTAATCAAAATCGTAAGGTACCGGCATAATCCTGCCGTCTTTCAGTTGAATAAATTCCATGTTGCGGGCGAGGAAGTAACTCCAGTCGCAATTGCCGATCATATACTGAAATAACGAGGCGAGCTTTTCCTGGTTGTTGTGAAGTGAGTCAAGAGGAATCCCCATCCGGCTGACAACGGTGGTGTTCGTACGATGAGCCAGATCTTCGAGGTCTTCGATGATGATGCCCCAGTGCTTTATTTTTTTTGACTTCCCGGTATGCTTGTAAGTTACCCTGACCAGCTGCACTCTGAAGCTGTAAGGAGTGAGTTCGTTCAACATTTTATAGGCAAGAAACTCCTTCATGATCATTTCCTTGGCCATTTCATCGTCTTTCAGGCATTGGGTGACGAGCTTGAATTCATTGTATTCGTTTAACCCCTGCTCAGCCAGGTCATCTTTTTTAAACTTAAGTTTCAGAGGCGGGAAATTGCATTTCATGCGCCGGAACTTGCCACGGGGCCGCACTTTTAATGGGATGCTTACATAGTCTTTTTTACCCTTCTTAATTTCCATCGACCCTTTGAGGTATTCCGTTCTGCGTATGTCACCCAAGAGAGAGTCAAGGTCAACTTCAATGGTGATTTCCGCAACATCGTTTAACATTAAAAGGTCGAAAACGCCTTGCTTCGCAACAAGATCATCGGATTGTGCATTCAGGTTCAATAAAGCAAAGACGCACAGGATGGTAAGCAGGAATGAGTTTCTGGTGAATAAGTTACACATGGTTAGATAAATTACATTTGGTGAAATTTTGGGTGTAGCCGTAGCGAGTGTGAAAGTAAGAAATTTTAAAAACTCCTGACGGAGATCTATTTTTTCACCAAACTTTTTTAGCTACTGAATTCATGTAGCTGCCATGTTCCTTATTCAACAAAAATAACCGGAGGCGTTGCAAACTTAAACCTTCCAAAATCTCAAAAGCGCCACCTCTGCGGCCAGGGCAAGCAGGGCAATTATGACGCACCATTTCCATAAAATGACGCCCCTGCTTCTGTCGCTGACGACCTCCTCAAAATTGGCAGCAGCAGCGCCGGTCAGTACGCTGACATTCGGGCCTGCCTTTGCTTCCAGGTCTCCGGTGCTCAGATAAGCCAGGTCAGACTCCCTGCGATCGTAGTTGAAGGCGAACTTTGAAAGGGTGGTGTCCGGCGTGAGAAAAAGGTTGTAAAAACCGGCGTCCAGAATCTGGTTTTGTACCCCCAGAAAAACTTTGGAGGCAACGATGCGCTGCTGAGGAATGAACTCTTCGTCCTTGCCTTTCAGTTTGTAAACACTTTCGCCGCCTCGCACCACGTTGTCAGCTTCGATGACTTCGTCCTGGCCGATCGTGTAGGCAATCGGTCGATTGCGGGCGCTGGAGATGGCCATTTTGTAAAGCATCGGGATGAAAATTTCCCCGCTTCGGGCCAGGTTGCTGTAATCTTCTGCCAACGGAGCCGCACAGAGGTAAAAAATACCCTGTCCGCTTTTGAATTTTCCAATAAAAGTATTGCCGTCCCTGTAGGTAAGCAGGCGCTCCTCGCCTCGGCTGGCGATGTTGTTGAGGCGGTAATTTCCTTTCGTGACGGGCAATTTCAGGTTGGCGCTCTTGTTTTCAAAAACATCTTTGAATACAAACTCCTGGGTATTGATGTCGCTGACGCTCCGCTCCTGTTGTTCAAAATTTTGCAGTTCGTTGGCTGGTATGCTGCGCAAAAAACTATTGTAGCTGGCGGTATTGGCGTTCAAAGCAGGGAAAAGCAGCACATTGCCGCCGTTGTCCACATATTTTTTTAACTCGGAAGCCAATCCCGTGGAGATGTTTTCGAGGCCGTTACAAATGATCAACTGATAGCCGGGGAACTTTGAGTAATCGAGGTTTCGGCTCAACTGATTGGTCACCTTGAAAAAGCTAACACCTTTGAAAGCTGCATCGAGAAAGGCATCCGGTGCCTGCTCATTGATGACCAGTACGTTGATAACTTCGGCAACATTGTAAGTAAAAAAATACCGGTCGTCAAACTGTACGGGGTAGTCCGTAACGGCCAGCTCCGCCTCATGCCATCCGGTTGATTGGATGGAGACGATGACGGTGTCGATCACGGAAGCGTTGGCCGGGATGCTTAACTCGCCCACCGGTTTGCTTTCGCCATTATATTTTACGGTCAGGCGAACGTTTTCGGCGTCCTCGTTGCTCCAGTTTTTGATTTTGACAATCAGCGGGTTAGGCTGGCTGAGCATCTGCACGGGCGCCTCAAACCAGGCACTGTCGATGCTCACGTTTTTTTCCTGCACAGCCTGCAGCGGAACGAGGTTCACGTCGAGCAGGGTATCTTTGAAATTTTCGAGATCGGCCGTATTTTTTTGAAAATCCGAAATGACGTAGCTGATTTTGTTGGTGCCTTTTCCACTGCCCAGTGCCTGCGACTGGCGGGTCAGAATTTGCGAAAGCGACCTCACCGCCGGAGAAACCTTGATCTCGTCTACCAATCCGATGGCCTCTTCCTTGCTGACCATGCGCTGGTGTCTGCCTTCAAAATCATTGGTTAAAACCTGAAACCTGTCCTCCACGGCATAGGCGTTGATAATTTCCCTTGCCCGTTGCTTGGCTTTTTCCACCAGCGGCGCATCTTCACTCAGTGCGCTCATGCTGAAAGAGTTGTCAATGAAAACACTCACGGCGTTTTCACCCTGCTTCACCTCCACGTCCTGCGGAATGAACGGCTGGGCAAAGGCAAAAACGAGGAACGCTACTGCCAGGCACCGCATGAGCAACACGAGGAGGTTACGCAGTTTTTGCCGGGCGCTCGTTTCTTCTTTCACTTCTCTCAGAAACCTAACATTGGTGAAATATACTTTTTTAAACCTTCTGAAATAAAAAAGGTGGATGATGATGGGGATGGCCAAAGCGGCCAGCGCAAAAAGAAAAGACGGATATAGAAATTGCATGCCGGATGTTTGATTCTGGTTTTAAAACAGCGAATGATTGTACGCTTGAACAGTCAAATTGTTGTGGCGAAGTGGATTTTCGCTTAATTTGATCTAAATTTTAAAATCCCGCAAAAGTAGCATATTTGGGTGTGTCATCCTTACAAGCTTCTTCCAGTAATAGATTTTACCTGTTTGGTCGTATTGGCGAATTAATTCCCGCTATATTCAGGGGGAAATTTGAACTTGAAAATATTGTTTCCTTTGATTACCTTGGCAAGACAACCGGACACCAACTTAAACTCATCTTATGAAACAAAGCCTCACCTTCCTCCTTGTTCTTATTGCAATTTCTTTGTTCACTCAATGCGCTCCGGTCAAAAAGGCCAAACAAGCCGAACGCAACGCCGAAACCGTGCGCCTCTGGTTCGAAGAAGGCTGGAACCACAACCGGAATGAGGAACTTATCCCCATCGTATTTCACCCGGAGTGGAGTGACGGAAATCCTATCCGGGCTGACCAGACCATCGGCATCGATGGCATAAAACAAATGGTGAAATTTTACAAGGAAGCCTTTCCGGATGCGCATTTCACTATCACCCATATTTTTGCCGATGAAAAACATGCCGCCATCCGGTATGAGGTTGATGCAACCCATTACGGAGATGCGTTCGGCATACCTGCCACCGGTAAAAAATTCACCTCTACCGGCGTAGTGCTTTATGATATGAAGGATGGTAAAATATACCGT
This sequence comes from Bacteroidota bacterium, assembly GCA_030147525.1. Classification (GTDB taxonomy): domain Bacteria; phylum Bacteroidota; class Bacteroidia; order Chitinophagales; family Saprospiraceae; genus UBA6168. Next base: position 96,524 of record JASBVF010000014.1, on the reverse strand, counting down.
ACCTGGCAGGAGTTGGATTTGATGGGAATTATCAACCAGTTGCGGGATTGAGCCGGCGGCTCAGTAGCTTGAATCAGACCAAAATGCCCGCCAGAATATTTTAACATGCGCCCACAGGTTGGGCCATTTTCCGTAGTGTTTTTTCAAAATCTCGTACCGGTCCTTCAGCGACTGCCGGTGTTTTTGTTTTGAAACGCCGCCCACCAGGTACTCGGCCAGCACGAGTTGCGTATGCACGTTTTTCCTGCTTTTTTTCAAAACTTCAATTACCCAGTCGATGTCGGCAGCCAGGTTGCCATCGATAAATTGTAGAGCAATGTTGCGCCTAGCCACAAATGCCTGATGGCAGACGACCATGCCCATGCGCAGACTTTCCCAGGTCAGTTTTTCCGGTAGTTTCTGTGTGGTGAGCTGGCTTCGGGTGCCCAGATGCCACCGGGTAAAGCTTACTAACATTGCTTCCCCGAAAAGTACATCTGTTTCCGGGGTGCATTGCTGCATCATTTTTTCCACTGTTTTCTCCTCGAAAATTTCATCGCCGGCATTGAGGAACCACACGAAATCGCCGGTGGCCATGCCCTGTCCTTTGTTCATGGCGTCGTACAGTCCACGGTCCGGTTCGCTGATCCAGCGCAGCATTTTTGCATTCAGGAGTCGGCTGTTGGCCATTTCTGCCCAGTGGATAACGGTCAGTGTGTGGTCGGTCGAGCCGCCGTCCACGATGATGTACTCGATGTGCGGATAGGTTTGCGCCAGCACACTGCGGGCGGTGCCGCTGAGGTAGTAGCCGCCGTTGTAAACGACGGTGATGATGCTGAGGAGTGGTGGACGTGCAAACATGGAGGCGAAGGTAGGGATTGGATGGCTTTTTTGTGATAAAATTTAACCATGCAGGGTCTGGCTTCAGGGTTGTTTTTGGGGTCAAAACCAACCTCGAATGTGACATCTGTCACAAAACTCAAAATTATTATTGGTTTAAAAGTGATTTTAAGAAGCATTGTGTTTGGTGCATTTGAATTTGCTTATAAATGTAAATACAATAAAATTAAATTTTGAAATAATAATTTAATGATCTGTAAAACAGACTAATATTTTGAAGCATTTGATTTTTGATCTTTAAAAGTGCTTTTTTCTAATTTGTTTCATTGGTTAAAAAACTGCCATATGAATGATTTAGCCCTTAATTTTTGATTAAAATCATGATTTACTTTGGAGGAAATCATCTTTTCTAAAGTCGACAGTATAAAATTTTGTGGCATTGAAGAACGGAAAATTTCAACGATTAAAATAATCTCAACAACTGTCGCTGTGGGTTTGAAGGATAAAAAATTTAAAGGTTCTTCAATTTCACAAGGCAGTATTTTTCAAAATTTTTTGCCATGAAAAACTTGATTAAGTGGTTCGTTATCCTGTTAGTTCCGGTCATGTTTCTGGGTAGCTGTAAGGATGATCCTGTCACTCCCGAACAGTCAGAATTTGAAGTGCTGACCCAATACATGGCGCAGAATGACCTTGACCTGCCCACTATTCTGAGTGGCTGGGTGAAATCTTCTGCAGGTGTCAATGTGAACACCACGGATTACTCTGTGCCGGATTTCTTCGTGATCGACCTGCGCTCGCAGGCTGATTTTGATGCAGGGCACATCAAAGACGCCCACATCGCCACGCTGGCCAATGTACTCGACGTAGCTGCTCAGGCCAACGGTAAGAAAATCCTCGTCGCCTGCTACACCGGCCAAACTGCCGCACGTGCAACTGCTGCTCTTCGTCTGATGAAGTTCGAAGCCTACGCCCTGAAGTGGGGTATGTCAGGCTGGCACGATGACCTCGCCGGTAAGTGGAAATCCAACGCTGTTGACTTCAGCTCGCCCAACTGGGTGACTACCGGCGAACCGCCCGTGAAAGCTGAATTCGGTGCACCAAATTTCACCACCGGTGAAACAGAAGGTGCTGCCATTCTGCGGGAAAGGGTGAAAGCCATGCTTACCAAGGATTGGACGGTCGGTAAAGATGCAGTGCTCGGAAATCCGGGTAATTATTTCATCAACAACTACTGGCCCATTGAGTCCTGGAATGCATTTGGCCATATCAACGGCGCCAATCGCATCTACGAAGATCTGAACCTCTCCGGTCTGAAATACCTCGACCCTTCCAAGATCATCCTGACTTACTGCTACACCGGTCAGACCTCCGGTATCATCACCGGCTGGCTCGACGTACTGGGCTACAACGGCCGCAGCATGCTTTTCGGTGCTAACGGAATTGTTTATAACAAGTTGAAAGTCAGTACTGTAGACGATGCCAAGAAGAAATCATGGCACGGCGAAGGCGCCGGTAGCCAGAGCAACCTCGGCTACTACGATGCCTCCGGCAACATGCATGGACCTAAGTAAGTAATCTGGTGCATTAGTAAATTGGTGCATTAGTAAATTGGTTAAGCCTAATTCACTAATTCACCAATTTACCAATTCACTACTACACCAAATTTTCACCATGAAAAAGCTAATGCTCATCATAGCGGCTGCCATTTTCCTTTATCCGCAGGTGAACTGGTCGCAAGGGTGTATCGAGCCATCTTCGGACGAAGGTGTACAGGTTATCGGCTTTTTACAGCCGGAGTTCCGCTACGACTTTCTCGGCGAGGATAAAATCACCGGCGAAAGTCTGGAAGATGCCTCGTTTTATTTCAACCGCCTGCGCCTCGGCGTGGTCGGGAACATTCCCTACGACTTTAGTTACTACGCCATTGCGGAATTGAGTCCGAGACTGGACGGGCCGTATATTCTCGATGCTTACGTTTCCTACAACCGCTTTGGCCCCTGGGCCAGGATTTCGATGGGGCAGTTTAAAACCCCGTTCGGCCTCGAGCTGGGCACCCCCTGCCACAAACTGAACACGATCAACCGCTCCCGTGCAATTGACAACCTGGTCGCTACCTCGTTGGGCCGGGATTTCGGTATCATGATTTCAGGTGGCACCGATTCGCTCAGCATTTTTGGTTCAAAAACGAAGAACCTGTTCGGTTACTCCTTCGCCGTCATGAACGGTAACGGAATGAACCTTACCGATAACAACCGGGCCAAGGACATCGTCGGACGGGTAACCTTCCATCCGCTGGATTTTATCACCGTCGGTGCAAGCTACCGTTTTGGAAAACATCCGGCGCTCAGTCCCACGGCTGACAAGCAGGACGAAAGAGAGCGCCTCGGCCTCGACCTCGAACTGAAATACAAAGGGTTCCTCATCCAGGGTGAGTACGTCAAAGGCGCCGACATAGGTTCCTACACCACCGGCGGCGGTTGCAGCGGCGAACCCGAACAGACCATTGAAGGCTCGGTAAACCGAAACGGCTACTTCGTACAGGCCATGTACATGACGCCCTGGAAAGTTCAGCCCGTCATCAAATACGAATACTACGAGCCGAACATGGCTGCCGATATTCTGCACGACCAGCTCAGCACCATCACCTACGGCATCAACATCTTCCCCAACGAGTGGACGAGGGTGCAGATCAACTACCTCTACAACGTCGAGGAAGACGGTACCGTGGAATTTAAAAACGATGCCCTGCTGATCCAGGCGCAGATATCATTTTGATAAAAATGCTCCCGCAGATCCCGCAGATTTACGCAGATTTTCATCCTGTAAGGATCTATCTGCGTAAATCAGCGGAACCTGCGGGAGCCAAAAAAGACGACAATGAAAGTGCTAAATATCATCGGTTCATTCATCCTGGCTATCCTGCTTGTGGGCAATGTGTCCGCACAGGTGGACATCATTTCAGCCAAGGATTTTATGGCCCTCTCCAAGTCCAATGACAAACTTGTCATTGTGGATGCCAACAAGTCCAAGAACTACGACGTCAACCACATCAAAGGCGCCATCAACATCGAACACGGCGACCTCTACCGTCCCGGCGACATTGACGGTTTGATCAAAAGTCCGGAAGATCTGGCGGCTTTCTTCGGCTCGAAAGGCATCAACGAAAACTCGGAAGTCGTCATCTACGACGACGGCTCACAGAAGTACAATACCCGTATTTACTGGATTTTGAAATACATCGGCGCCAATAATGTCCGCATTTTACACAAAGACATGGACGCCTGGCGGGCCGCACGGGTGCCGCTGACCTCAGCCCCGGCCAAGTACACTGCCACTGATTTCACCCCAACCGTCAACCCGGCGATTTTTGCCTCTCTCGACGATGTGAAAGCCCGCACCGGCCAGCCCGGCGTGGTGCTCATCGACTGCCGCACGCCCGATGAATACAACGGCGTGAGCAAAAGCGAAGGCCACTTGCCCGGTGCCATTAACATTAATCATGAAGATTTGCTGACGGAAACAGGCGCATTCAAAACTGCGGAAGAACTGAAAGCCATAGCTGAGAAAAACGGTATCACTGCCGATACAGAAATCCTGATGTACTGCCGCACCAGCGTGCGTGCGTGTGTGGAGTTTGTTGTTTTTAAAAATATTCTTGGATACGAAAAAGTGAGAGTGTACGATGGGGCTTATCTGGAATGGGTAGCAAGCAACCCCGTCGTCCAGTAAGATTGAGCGCTCACTTATTAATTAAGTTAGTGGCAAGATGTTTCGCCGGCCTTTGTGCCGGCGGAACTTCTTGATTTTTGGGGTCTCCCTTTTTAAAAAATTTAATGATGGCCTTCCCTTTTTTCCGGTTGTCATTGCCGCAGGCAACCTGCAACGTCACGAGTGAAGTCTCAACAGGCAGCCCGCATGACGTTGCGGTTTGCCTGCGGCAATGACAACCAAGCAGCCCGGCAATGCCGTTTTTCATTTAAAAACAGGCAGCACGCACTTCCCGCTCACCTCCCTCAGCGTTTTTTCAAAATCCTCCAACCCGCGCAACATCACCTCCGAGTCGCCCCGGTGGCAGGTCAGGCAGGCGCCCACCCGCAGTATTTTTTGCTGCTCCGCAACATTGAACGGCCGTGCATTCGGCCTCGTCGCCTGCGTGCCGGACGGTTTTTTCAAAAAACCGATCCACGCATCCTGCGGCAGGTCGTCCTGCGGCGAGTTTTCGTACTCCGGGGTGAAATGCCAGCGACCCTTGCCACCCCGGGTTTCATATTTCAAAATGCCCCGCCCATAGCCCAGCGCCAGTGGGTCGTTGTGGCAGGATTCGCAGGAGCGGCCTTCCCGGTTCGTCGTGTGCGGGGCGACCGGGGCGAACAGCCGGTGAAAAATCTCCGGCGACTGCTCGTGGCCGGGGAATCCCGACTTGTCCGTCGTCATGATCATGCCCGGCACGAACGGTTTGATGCGCCGCAGGTTTCCCTCGCTCACCACGCCAAGGGTAGGGCGCTCCGCAAAAAACTCGCCGAGGTATTCCACCCACTTGCCCTGCGTTTGCTGCTTGTCGAGCAGGTCGTAGGCCATTTCATTTTGATCAAAACTATTGTGGCAACCCACGCACTGCGGCGCCCATTCCGTGTGGCAGGCGGAGCAGGTGAGGGCGTCGTGGGCCTTGCCACGGATACAGGCTCTTGCAGGAGGTCTAAGCGGGTGCCGTTTGCCGGAATTTTTTCCGATAAGTACGGGCTTTTTGTCCCAAATCACGTTGGGCATAACTTCGAATGACTTTTGTCCAACGATGAAACGGGCGTCGAGGTAATCAGCTCCACGCAAGTACAAGATTTTTTTTGATTCAATATCCAAGTCGTCATAGTAAACCGTAACTGGTGTTTCATTGAAATGACAATCCTCGCACCTGACCTTCACCGCCTCCTCGGCGTGGAGATAGCGCTTGCCGTCGCCCATGATTTCTTTGGCGCTGTGACAGTCGATGCACTCCAGTCCGGCCGTGTGGTGCACGTCGGGTTTCATTTTTTGAAAAATGCGGCCATCGGCCAGCAAGCGGTAACCTTGGCGATCGGCGTAGGTTTCGGCTGCGAGTTTCGTCTCGTGCCAGCCCTCGTAGTTGGTCGAGATGCGGCCCGAACGGCTGTGGCAGCCGAAGCAGTGGTCGTTCGTCACCCGCAGGTTAATGGCGGGATGAAATTTTGGGCCTTCCGCAGTTTTTTCCGAAGGAAAATCACCGGCTTTCGAGTAGTCCAGGTGGCAGGCGATGCAGCCGCCGCCCCGGGAACTTTCGCTGACGGGAGCGGGCTTAGTTTTTTCATTGCCTAAGTGGCAGGAGGCGCAGAGGTGGCGCAGGTGTACGTCCGCCGGGTGGTCCTTGCTCAGGTCTTTCACATGCGCCCATGCCGACAGCGTTTCCGACTCCCCGAAGGTAAAACGATTGACCGTGATGATCCCGGCTATCGAGGTCATCAGCGAGTTTTCGATGCGGGGCACGATGTCGTGGTGGCAGTTGGAGGCCCCGCAGGTGCGGTGCACATCAGAGAGGTTGCCGGGCACAAGTACCATGCCTGCGTGCGAGGCTTTTTCCTCTTCTGCATAGGGGTTGCCGAGGTGGCAGGGGGTGCAGCCGATGTTCCTTGGATCGTGATTCGGAACGAAGCCGGTGTAGTCTGCGTGGCAGTTCATGCAGGTTTCCTCTGTGCCGAGGATTTTGTGAAAATGGGCGGTTGTTTCCTCCACCGGCGGGGCTTCGCTTTTGCAACTGGAGGGTAGGACCCAGAGCAGCCATGCGGCCAGAGCTGTGGCGGCGAGGAGGTAGAGGAGGGTGGATTTTGGATTTTTTTTTGAAAACATGTGGAGTGGAGTTTATGACAGGAAAGATAAAACCTAAACAGAATATAAATAGCAAAAGACTTAGTCAAAGAATGGAGCCTAAAGATGAATTCATGGCCGGTTATTTTAACTTTACCAAACATTTACATCACTGTTTACTCATCACTAATTTCCTAATTATGTTGCGAACCATTTATTCTCAAATCGTTTGTATGATTCTTTCAGTCGGCCTGTCAGCACAGGTGACTACATCTTCTATTTATGGAACAGTTACTGACGCCAATGGCACCTCGCTGCCGGGGGCTACTGTACAAGCAACGCACACACCGTCCGGTACTACCTATGGTGTAATCACAAGAGACGACGGCGGATACGCAATTCCCAACGTCAGGGTTGGGGGGCCTTACAAGGTGGAAGCTTCGTATACCGGGTTTCAGACATTTGTGCAGGAGGACTTGTTTTTGAAACTGGGTGAACGCCGAAACCTCGATATCTCCCTGAAAGAAGGCGTCGAACTGCGAGCAGTCGAAGTGATTGGGGAAAGGACTTCTGTCATCAACAGCGACCGGACCGGAGCAGCAAGCTACGTGACTGGCGAGCAGTTGCGAACCTTGCCGACCATTACCCGTTCCACAGCTGACATGACCCGCCTCAACCCGATGGCAGCTGAAGGCGGTTCTTTCGCCGGGCGAAATGACCAGTTTAACAACTACTCGCTCGATGGCTCTATTTTCAACAACCCGTTTGGACTTGATGCTGCCACACCCGGTGGTCAGGCAGATGCCCAGCCGGTTTCTCTGGACGCCATTGACCAGATCAGTGTCAACATTGCACCATTCGATGTGACCCAGTCAGGTTTCACGGGAGCCTCGGTTGATGCGGTCACTAAGTCGGGTACCAATAAACTGACGGGTTCGGTGTTTGGCTACTACCGGAACAAGGATATGATCGGGGTGAAAGTTGATGACACTGAAGTGACCAGAGGTGATCTGAGTCAACTACAGACCGGTTTTAGTGTGGGTGGCCCGATTGTGAAAAACAAGATTTTCTTTTTTGCCAACCTTGAAATTGAGCGCCGCTCTGACCTGGGCTCTTATTTTTCGGCCAACCGTGGGCAGGCGGGCGCCAACGTTTCCAGGGTACTCGCCTCCGATCTTGAAATGGTGTCCAGCCTCTTGAAAAGTGTGCATGGCTACGAAACAGGACCCTACGAAGATTACAAGCACCAGACCAACAACCAAAAAGGTATTTTTAAACTGGACTTCAACCTGAGCAATGCTCACAAGCTGACGACAACGTTTAATTTTCTGGACGCATTCAGGGAGAAACCGGCTCACCCGTCTGCCATTGGTCGCCGGGGACCTGATTTCCTGACGCTTCAGTTTGCTAACTCCGGTTACCGGATTAATAATAAACTGTACTCAGGAACAGCGGAGTTGAAGTCTATTTTTGGGAATAAATTTGCTAACAAACTCCAGCTTGGTTACACCCAATTCAACGATAGCCGTGATCCGTTCAGCGAGCCCTTCCCGGTGTTAAACATCGGCAAGGACGGTATCCGTTACATCGTAGCGGGCCACGAACCTTTCTCCATTAATAACCGCCTCGATCAGACCGTTTTTCAGTTCACGGACAATTTCAACATCTACCTCAAAGGTCACACGCTGACCATCGGGACCAGCTTCGAGCGCTTCGAATTTGACAACTCGTTTAACCTGACCGGCTACGGTGCAAGGGTCTTCTTCCCGGATGTGGATATCAGCGAGGTTGCAACAGTTGTCAATTCTCCTGAATTCAAGCAGGAGGTCGCTGATGCGAGGGCTGCATTTGAAAACAATAATAAAAATGGCACCTGGGCTTTGGCGGAAACCAACCTCGGCCAGTGGTCTTTCTATGCACAGGACGAGTGGAGCGTCAACAAACAACTGACAGTGACCATCGGCTTGCGCTCTGATATGCCGCTGTATTTTGATACAAAAGAGCTGATTCAGGAAAATATCGATCGCAACTGCTGCTATGATCCGACTATTACTTACTATGACGAGGCCGGACAACCCGTCACTTTCGATCATACCGTACTGCCGGAACAGACGCCGCTGCTCTCGCCACGTCTGGGTTTCAACTACGACCTGCATGGTGATCAGAGTGCCCAGCTTCGTGGTGGAACCGGTATGTTCACAGGCCGTTTCCCGTTTGTTTGGATCGGCAACCAGGTGGCCAACCCGAACTTCTTCTTTTACTGCGTAACGGATCCTGAGTTTAAATATCCGCAGGTTTGGCGCTCCAACCTGGGGTACGACCGCAAATTCGGCCAGGGCTGGACGATCAGCTGGGACGTGATTTACACAAAAGACATCCACGCTGCAATGGTTAGAAACTACGGACTTCGTTTGCCTGGCGGCAAGTTGCAGGGTCCCGGTTCCCGCCCGATTTACCGGCCGGAAGACCGGGCCACTGTGTTTGGTGATCCCACCAACGCTTATGTTTTTACCAACACGGATGCCGGTCGTATTTTTAACACGGCACTGCAGTTGGAGAAAATGTTTCCCGGTGGATTGAGGGTTTCTCTCGGATATAACTACCTGGATGCGAAAGATGCAGCTTCGATCGATGCTGAAATTTCGTCAGATGCTTACGACCGAAATCCCGCCAATGTCCAGCATTCCAATACGCCGGAACTGGCCCCATCGCTGTATGGCAACAAACACCGGGTGGTAGGTTCCTTGTATAAAAAATTCAGCTACGCTGATAAATGGGCTACGCACATCGCCGTCTTTATGGAATACCTGCAGGGAGGACGTTACAGCTACACCTACTCCGGTGACATCAACAACGACGGCTCACCGCTCAACGACCTGATCTATATTCCGACGGATGCTGAGATTGATCAGATGAATTTTGCCGGCAACGCCAGCGCTCAGCGTACGGCGCTGAAAAATTACATTGCACAGGATGATTACCTGAGCGAAAACCGGGGCAAGTTTGCTGAAAAATATGGTGCGGTAAGCCCATGGTATGGCCGCTGGGATATGCGCATGATGCAGGAATACAGTTTGTCAAACGGCAACAGCATCCAGCTCAGCCTGGATATTCTGAACCTTGGCAACCTGATCAGCTCTAAATGGGGTGTTAGGCAGGCTGCTACCAGTACGGGTTTATCTCAGCCGATCGGTGTGTCGGTGGATGGAAACGGCGTTCCGACTTACTCGTTCGATCCTGACCTGAAAGAAACTTTTTTCAACGATTTCAGCCTGAATTCGAGATGGCAGGCGCAGCTTGGCTTGCGGTATAATTTCTGATTCCAACTTTTTTTATGCTGAAAAATGGCTTCCGGCTTTAATGGCTGGAGGCCATTTTTTTTGTTCAAAGAATACAGGGATTTCGGGGAGGATTTCGGTGAATTTCTCCTAAAGCACGGTTTCCGTTTCCGCAAAGTTCTCGCCGGGTAAATAACCCGGCTCCTCGGTTTTCCGGTTGACCGGCAAGTAAAAAGTATAGCTGTATTTTGGCAGGCCGGGTTATCAACCCGGCGGTGCATTTGCCAAGAGCACATCGTTCATTTCCGCAAAGTTCTCGCCGGGTAAATAACCCGTCCTCTCGGTTTTCCGGTTACTGGGAAATGGTTAAAAAGTCTCATTGAGTTTTTTTGGTTATTTCTTATTTTCGTTCTTCAGAAAAGAACATTCAATACTTCGAGAAAACTATGACAAAACGCATTTACAAAAAAGGCGCAGCCTATTTAATCACCTCTGTGACTCAATCCAGATTTCCTTTTTTTCAGAAGACATATTCTGTAACATCTTGATTGATGTATTTGCTAACTGTCAGAAAATAAAGCCCTTCAATCTACTTGGGTTCAAGATAAATCCAGACCATTTTCACCTCATTTTGCAACCGACGGGTAGGTTTAATTTCTCCCAAATTGTTCATAATATCAAAAGGGTCTCCTCTGTTCACATAAACATGATCATCCATAACAACCAAGAGGAATACCCTTATGGAAATTTTGATTGGACATTGGATTTGAAGTTTTATAGAAGGTGTTTTACCAGAAAATTCAATTATGGAATTGCACACCCGTTTCCAAAATTTGATTGGCAAGACAAATTTGACGATCAGATTATCCGTAGCCCTGAGCAGCTAAAAAATTCCTTGTTTTATCTTGAAAGACAAGCGGTTAAACATGATTTGCCTGACAATCACTTTCTTTTTATTTCAAAGGAGATACCGTCAGACTTGGTTTTCATTGGTGAAAAAGAGTAAAGCAGTCACTCCGAGGGGCCGGGTTATTTACCCGGCGTTGCTTTTCCTCTAAAGCACGGCCTCCGTTTTTGCAAAGCCCACGCCGGGTAAATAACCCGGCCGCTCCAATATCTGCAAAATGGCAAGGGGAAAAAATTTAGGCATTGACCCCGAGAGGTCGGGTTATTTACCCGGCGGTGAATTTCCCTCGAAGAACTCGAAGAACGATCTTCATTTGCGAATGATGCTCACCTGTAACCTACCCACGGCAGGGTCTGTGACCTCCATCACAAAACCCCATCTTTCCTCTTGAAAATTCTCACCCCGCCCGCTGACCAATCTCATTATAAATCAATGGGTTGTGCCGTTTCTTAGCGCTTGAAATAACCATCGGATCAATCCATTTTCACCATGACTACCAGACGGGATTTTATCAAAATATCGGCCTTGGGACTGGGCGGCTTGACGCTCGGCGCCGGGGTTTACTCGTATCTGAAAGCCAACCCTTACGAACACCTGATGCCAGGCAATTTCGCACGCATACCGACCTACTGCGAGGTGTGCTTCTGGAAATGCGCCGGCTGGGTGGAAAAGGACCAGGACGGCCGCATCGCCAAGGTCATCGGCAATGCCCTCGACCCGCACTGTAACGGCCGGCTCTGCCCCCGTGGTACCGGCGGTGTCGGCATGTACCACGATCCCGACCGCCTCACCACGCCGCTCATCCGGGTGACGGAAGGGGGCAAACAGACCTACCGGCAGGCAAGCTGGGACGAGGCCCTCGACCTCGTCGCTTCGAAAATGACGGAGATCAAGGAGAAATATGGCCCGGAAGCCCTCGCCCTTTTCAACCACGGCTCGGCAGGCGACCACTTCGGCCACCTGCTGAAAGCTTACGGCTCCGCCAACATCGTCGCTCCGTCTTACGCACAGTGCCGGGGCCCACGGGAGGTGGCCTGGAAAGCCACCTACGGTACTACACTTGGCTCGCCTGAACCGCTCGACATTCGGGACACCCATTGCCTCGTACTCATCGGCTCGCACCTCGGCGAAAACATGCACAACTCTCAGGTGCAGGAAATGTCCGACGCCATCGACCGGGGCGCTGACATCATCACCGTCGATCCACGTTACTCCACGGTGGCGAGCAAGTCGAAATTCTGGCTGCCCATCAAACCGGCTACCGACATGGCGCTGCTGCTGGCATGGATCCACGTGCTGATTTACGAAGATATTTTTGATAAAAAATACGTGGAAAAATACTGCACCGGCCTCGATCGCCTCAAGCACCACGTGCGCCGCATGACGCCGGAATGGGCCTACGGCATCACGACGATCAAACCGGAAGTCATTCGCCAGTCGGCCAGACTGATGGCGGCGGCGGCTCCGGCCACCATCGTCCATCCCGGCCGCCACGTGACCTGGTACGGCGACGACACGCAGCGCTCTCGGGCTATCGCCATTCTGAATGCGTTGCTCGGGGCCTGGGGTAGGAGAGGAGGATTCTTTTTTGATGAAAAAAAATCCCTGCCCGACTTCCCGTACCCGGATTTTCCAAAACCAAAATGGACGTGGCGGGACATGCACAACGGTAAATATCCGCTGGCCGGGCTGGCCGTTTCCAATGCGTTTATCGATGCATCCATACCCGGCGAGGGCAAGGGACACCAGCTGAAAGGCTGGATCGTGGCAGGCACCAATCTGCCACTGACTTTGCCGGAAACCAACAAGTTTCTCGAAGCCGTCAACTCACTCGAATTCATCGCCGTGGTGGACACCATGCCGATGGAAATCACCGGCTACGCCGACGTCGTATTGCCTGAATGCACCTACCTCGAACGCTACGACGAAATCCGGACCTCTCCGAACCGGGAGCCGGTGATCGCCCTGCGCATGCCCGCCGCCGAACCGCTCGGCGACTCCAAACCAGCCTCGTGGATGGTGAAAAAACTGGGTGAAAAACTCGGCCTCGGCGAGTTTTTCCCTTACGAAGATTACAGCGAAGTGCTCGACTGGCAGCTCAAACAGATCGGCAGTTCTTTGGATGAAATGAAACAAATCGGGGTGAAAGTTTACGAACGCAAGGGCCGTCCGCTCTATCTGAAAAATGGCGAGGATATGAGTTTCAACACCCCTTCGGGCAAGATTGAATTTTATTCAAATGAGTTTGAAAAGCTCGGCTTCGACCCGCTGCCAAACTACACCGCACACCCTGAGCCACCCGATAATTTTTACCGCCTGATCTACGGCCGGGCGCCCATGCACACCTTCAGCCGCACCGCCAACAACCCCAACCTGACAGATTTGATGGATGAAAACAACGCGTGGGTGAACCCGAAAGTCGCCAAAATCTGGCGCCTGCACAACGGCCAGGAGGTTTGGCTGAAAAACCAGGACGGCGTCGTGACGACCTTCCCGATCAAGGTGCGCATCACCGAGCGCATCCGCTTCGATTCGGTGTACATGGTACACGGTTTCGGCCACAGTGAAAAACGCCTGAGCAAAGCCTTCGGCAAAGGCGCCAGCGACTCGGAACTGATCACCAACGTGCCCATCGACCCGATCATGGGCGGCACCGGGCTGCGGGGGAATTTTGTTACGTTTTTAATCGAAAAACCGGAGACGGCGGAGGTGGGGTGATAAAAGTTGAGAAGGGTTGAGGAGGTTGAGAAGGGTTGAGATGTAAACCCTCCTCAACCTCCTCAACCCTTCTCAACCAACAAAAAAAACTGCGATCATGAGATACGCAATGGCCATAGACACCAAAAAATGCGTCGGCTGCAGCGACTGCGTCGTCGCCTGTCAACTCGAAAATAAGGTACCCGTCGGCTACTGCCGTGACTGGGTCACCGAGACCGTTGACGGCAGTTACCCCGACCTCACGCTCGAACTGCGCTCCGAACGCTGCAACCACTGCGACAACGCCCCCTGCGTGCGCTGCTGCCCGACGGGGTCGAGCCACATCGCCGAGGGCGGCATCGTGCTTGTTGATCCGAAAAAATGCATCGGTTGCGGGGCCTGCATCGAATCCTGCCCCTACGATGCCCGGTTTTTTCACCCGGAGGGCTACGTGGACAAGTGCACATTCTGCATCCACCGGGTGCGCAAGGGCCAGCAGCCCGCCTGCGTGTCCGTCTGCCCGACCAAGTGCATGTACTTCGGCGACATCGACGACCCGTCGAGCGAGATTTCGAAGAAACTGAAAACCCGCAAGTACAAAGTGCTGGCCCCAGAGGCAGGCACAAAGCCGCAGGTGTATTATTTGATTTGAAAAGGTTTCTCCCGCAGATTCCGCAGATTTCTGCAGATTTTTTTTGTGAAAATGGATCTGCGAAAATCTGCGAGATCTGCGGGAGCCACAATTCCACCATCATGAATGAAGAACTCATCATCAGTGGACGCAACATTCCCGGCATAGACCCGCACCTCCACGTGTGGCACTGGCCCATCGCCCTTGATCTGTTCATGGGCGGGCTGGCGGCGGGCATCCTGTTTTTCACCGCCTGGTACGTCATTACGGGCAAACCCATGTCGAAGGGGATGAAATGGGCGACTTTCGTGGCCCCTTTCGGGCTGGTCGTGGCGCTCATTTGCCTGTTTTACGATTTAAAACACAAGCTCTACTTTTGGCAGCTTTACACCACCTTCCGCATCGAATCGCCGATGTCGTTCGGGTCGTGGATTCTGCTGTTCATCACGCCGCTGTCGTTCCTCTGGGCCGGTAGCTGGCTGCGTGACCTCATGCCCGGTTGGGACTGGAAACTTGGTATTTTAAAAACCATCGAAAATTGGGTGATGAAATACCGAAAGCCGATGGCCTGGGCGCTGATTTTCCTCGCCGTCAGTCTGGGGATTTACACGGGCATTTTGTTGTCGGCGTTCAACGCCCGGCCGCTGTGGAACACCTCCGTGCTCGGCCCGATGTTCCTGGCTTACGGTCTGACGACCGGCGCTGCCACGATCATGTGGTTGTCGCAGGAGCAGGCGGAGCGCAAGTTTTTCACCAAAATGACCCTCGGCCTTACGCTGGTTGTGTTGTTCCTCATCGTACACATGTTTATGGGTTTCATGGCCGGACCGGCGGTGCAGGTAGAGGCGGCGCAGTTGTTCCTGGGCGGCGAATATACCCTGCCGTTCTGGGGGCTGGTGGTGCTGATGGGCCTGGTGTTTCCGGGTTTGATGGAAATTCTGGAACTTCGGGGCGTGAAAATTCCGGTCATGCTGCCTGCGATCCTGATCCTGGTGGGCGGGTTTCTGTTCCGCTACATCATCGTGGAGGCGGGTGAAATGACGAGGTATTTGTATTGATTTTGGCTCCCGCAGATTACGCAAATTGACGCAGATTTTTCATCCTGAAAGCATTTATCTGCGAAAATCTGCGTGATCTGCGGGAGAAAAATTTTAAAAATGAAACATTTCCTTTTTCTCTTCGCAATCCTGGTTTTGGCCGGCTGCGCCAATGAAAAACCACAGGAACTCAGCCCTGACCAACTCCTGCTGGACCTCACCGGCAACGAGCGCTACGCCAGCACCGACCAGGTGGCTGACTGGCTGATCAACAAAGATCCCAGCCTGCGCCTCGTGGACGTGCGGGACCATTCGGCCTTCGATACCTTCACACTGCCCGGCGCCGTAAACATTCCGCTGGATAAAATTTTGGCGCCCGAAAACCGGGAATTGCTGGACTGCGAGCGCTACACGGTGGTCTTTTTTTCAAACGACGACCTCACGGCGGAACATGCCTGGCAACTCAGCCGCCGTAATGGCTGCAAGAGCGCCTACGTCATGCAGGGCGGTCTGAACGAGTGGACGGCCACCATATTCGACCCGCAGGAACCGGGCGAACTGGCCTCGGCAGAGGAGTTGGAATTGTACCAGTTTCGCCGGGCGGTTTGCCAGTATTTCATAGGCGGCAGCGAAGAGTTGGAACCTGAAAAATTTCAGGAAATCGTGAAGCCGGTGGTGGAAAAGAAAAAGATCGAGGTGACGCCTAAGCCGAAGAAGAAGGTGGAGGAAGAGGAAGGATGTTAAATTTTATTTGAAACGATTCATCATGAAAAATACTTTCCAACTCATTTCAATAGC
This sequence comes from Bacteroidota bacterium, assembly GCA_030147525.1. GTDB lineage: Bacteria > Bacteroidota > Bacteroidia > Chitinophagales > Saprospiraceae > UBA6168. Next base: position 80,540 of record JASBVF010000014.1, on the reverse strand, counting down.
CGTTTTCGGCCTGCTGTTCACCGCTTGTGGGCAGCAGCCGTCCTCTCTCGCCTTCAAACTCTCCCCGGAAGAGGCACTGCAAAAAGCGATGGCCGGAACGCACCTGCTCTCCCCGCAGGCGTATGCAGATTTAACCAAAAATGCCGGAGGAGATGTGACGATCGTTGACCTCCGCACAGCCGCCGAATTCGCACAGGGCCACTTCCCGGATGCGGTCAACATCCCCGTCGCTAATCTGCTGGACAAAGACCAACTGGCGCTGCTTCGCAACAGCAAAAATGTCGTGCTGTACGGCGAGACGGCCTCCCAAGCCAATGGGCCCTGGCTGTTGCTCACGCAATTGGGCCTCGAAAATGTGAAAATGTTGGACACGGGCTACAGCGACCTGAGCGCTGACGCCGCTGCGCCTGCACCGGAGACGGCCCGGTACGACTTTGCCGCCATTTTCCAGAAAGCAGTGGAGCGCCACCGGCAGGAACTCGAAGCTGGTAAACCCAAGCCCGTGGCGCAACCTGCACCTAAAAAAACCATCGTGCCTGAGCAAAAGCCGAAGAAAAAAGTGGCAGAAGAGGAGGAGGGCTGCTGACGGATAATTACCGAAGCTGCCTATTTTTACCTCCATGAAATTTTACCAAACCTTCCCGGTCCTCCTCCTGGCTGCTTTTTTGAGCGGCTGCACTTCCCATTTTTACCTCGTTCGCCACGCCGAAAAAGTGGACGAATCATCCGATCCGGCGCTGTCAGCGGCAGGGCAGGCGAGGGCTATTGCCTTGAAAGACAGGCTGTTGAATGCGGGCATCGACTCTATTTTCGCCACACCCTACCAGCGCACGCAACTCACCGTTCAACCGCTCGCCGATGCGCTCGGGGAGCCTGTCTCCATCTACGGCACCGATACGACTTACCAGTTCGTGCAGGCAATGAAACGCATCCGGGGCAAGGACATCGTCATCGCCGGGCACTCGAACACAGTACCGGAAATGGTGCTGCTCATGACCGGAGACTCGGTGCAGATCGCTCACGACGACTATGACAATCTTTTCATCGTGAAATTGCAGTGGAGCATTTTTGGAAAGAAAAAACGGCTGACGAAGACGACTTATGGCGCTGCTTCGCCGTGATGGCAGGCTGTTTTAATGAAATGGACAGACAATTCTAAAAAGCATTAACTTTGACAAAAAACTTCAACATGAGTACCAGTGTTCAACCGCCCCTTACTAATCTGCAAATGGAATTGCTAAAACTTTTTTCCCGGCAACTCCCGGAAAAAGATTTATACGCTATCCGTGATTTGATCGCACAGTATCTGCTTGAAAGAAGTTTCGAACTGGCTGATGAGGAGTGGGAAAAACGGGGCTATACAGTCGAAAGTTTCCAAAAGAAAATCCAAGGTAATGGCTGAAAAGTTGCGAGTGGTACTGGATACCAATGTCGTTTTAAACGCCTTGTCTCCCAAACTACCTTTCCGTCATCTATTGCGCCGTGCCATTCGTGGTGAATTTGAGTGGTGTGTGACTACAGAGATTTTGCTTGAATATGAAGAGAAGATTTCTGAGTTTTTGGGGAGGAAACTGCCAATACGTTGATTGAAGCTTTGCTGATGTCGAGCCATGTAAAACGGGTCGAAGTGTTTTACCGTTTCAATGTTTTAAAGGATTTAGACGATAATAAATTTTTGGATTGTGCCTTTGCTGCAAATGCCCATTATCTTGTCTCTGACGACAAGGTTTTTCAATCACTTGAGAAAATTGATTTTCCAAAAATCAATCACATTGGATTAGATGAATTCAGTCAAAGTTTTGAAAAAACTGCCGATTAAAAACTGAAGTTTAACAACATTTCAATACACCTTCCACTACAGCATCTGCATTCGCAAACCTCTCATTTTCATCATAAAACAGGTAAAAAACCGGCTTACCCCACTTCGCATTCGCCACTTTGTTGAAGGTAATGACGCCCTCACGCATTTTGTTGAAAGTCAGTGGTTTAACCTGGATCCCGCAGAGCGGATTTTCATTTTTTGAAACAATCAAATCCACCCGCAACTCCTCGTCCACATAGCCTTCGGCCTTTGTAACGGACAGCCCCACGCAGGCCAGGTTTTTTTGAAAAAACGCCAGCGCTGCCTCCTCTACCAGCGTGCCCTTCAGCGACTGTACGACGAACAGGTCGTACTCCCACTGCACGCATTCCTGCAAGGTGAAACGATGCTCGCCCCACTCCCGCAGTTGCGCATCGAAAAGTTTTTGACCGAAATCCTCTACCGAACCCTGGCTTTTCACGCCGCAGGGGCAGTCGTTTTCATGGTGAAATTTGATGAGTTCGCACAGTTCGTCCCGGCTCTTCGGGCGGTGCGCTTTGATGAGTTTCATCACGGGAACGGACCGGTGTGGCGCCGAGATGCCGTACTTCCCGTTGAGTTGGTTGAGGAGTCCGCCGGTGTAGGCCATTTTTTTAAACGATGAATGATGAACGATGAATGATGAACACGTTGCGGGAATGTTCATAGTTCGGTTTACCTATTGCCAATACGATGTTAGCGGTTGTTTTTTATTTCGTGTCATACTTTTCAAATGTTTCTTCAAAGTTCAGTTTTATACTTCTGTCGTCAGAAACTTCCAAGCCTGTCGTTGAACCTTCAAAAATTGTCAAAGAGAGTTTCTTGCAATTGAACTTTATGAAATTGAATAAGTCTTTCTGTCCTTTTATTTTTATTCCATTGATTTCGAATTCATCTTTGTCAATCCCATATTCAACAAACTCTATTTTTTGTCCTAAAATATTTCCAAGTGTTTCGTCTTTGTTAGTTTCGTAGACACGCCACATGTCTGGTTCGTCAGGCAGGTTATTTTCTTTTAGTTTTTTGTCAAGTTCAGAATTGTCGCAGAGACTAATTTTTATGTGGTCACCGTCAAAATCGCCTTCAATTTCTAAAAATTTGCCAAAGTCTGAGAATGTTATAAAAAACAACCAAGGCAAATAAATGTCTTCGTTTCTGTCCTTATTGAAGTCAACTTGAAAAATTCTGTCAACGGTTTTTCCATTCAGTTGTCTCAGCCAATTTCCCAAGTTTCTATTCAGTTGAAAGTTCATTCGTGTTTCGTCTTATAATAACCGCTAACATCATTATTTCACCTGTTTTCCATGTTTGATGATCAAATCCACATCCTGCAGCAGGGCGATGTAGCGGAGGACGTCGCCTTTCACGGCGATGATGTCGGCAAATTTACCGGGTTCGATGGTACCGTAATCTTTGTCCACGCCCATGGCGACGGCTGGCCAGTAGGTGGCGGATTTGATGGCCAGCATGGGGTCGTAACCCAGTTCGTTGACCCAGACGTCGAGTTCGTGCCAGGTGCTTTGGCTGTGAAATTTCATCGGAATGCCGCTGTCGGTGCCGATGAGCAGGATGACGCCGGAGGTGGAGAGTTGCTCGAATTTGCGTTTGAGCGTGGGCTTGCGATAGGGCGTTATTTGAAAATAGGGAAGCCGCTGCGGAAAGCGGATACTCTCCTTGATGTCCTGGATGATGCTGTCGGGCAGCCCGAGGTGCCAGGAAGTGTTGTCGAGTTGTTCGGGGTTGTCACGCACGTATTCGTAGTTCCAAAGGCCTTCGATGGTGGGCGTCCAGAAGAGTTTTTTGCCGGAGCCGGTGCGTTCTTTGATCATCGCCATTATTTCGGGGGCGTATTCGGGGGCGGTGGCCTGACCGGTGTGTTCGAAGCAGTCCACGCCTGCTTCCAGTCCCCGGCGGATCTCTTCGGGGCGGTGCGAGTGGGCAACAACAGTGAGTTTGTGTTTGTGCGCTTCATCCACGACGGCCCTGACTTCGGCCATGGTCATTTGATCCTGGTCGATGAGTTTGATGCAATCCACGCCGGCGTTGGCGAGTTTGCGCACTTTCTGGCGGGCATCGTCGGCGCCGTTCACGCCCCAGCGGAATTGCTCGGTGCCGGGGTAAGGCTCGTGCTGAAGGAACGGCCCTGACATGTACATCGTTGGCCCTTCAATTTCGCCCCGGTTGATGGCATCCCGCACGGCAATGCTCTCTTCGAGCGGGCCGCCGAGGTCACGGGCGCTGGTGACGCCGGCGTAGAGCAGTTGTTTCGCCGAGGCGGGCATGATGACGTCTTTGAAAAGCGGCGGGTATTTTTTGTCCCAGTATGTGTAGTCGCTATGGCCGTTGATCATCAGGTGAACGTGCATGTCCCAAAGGCCGGGCAGCACGGTCATTCCTTCGGTGGAGATGATCTCGTAGCCGGGCGGCACCTGGAGGTTGCCCTGGTGGCCGACAGCTTTGATGCGGGTGCCTTCGATGAGGATGACACTGTTCTGAATAGGCGTGCCGCCGTAGCCGTCGATCATGGTGCCGCCGACGAGGGCTTTGAGGTTGGATTGAGCAAAGGTGAAATGGGCTAACGTGAGGAGCAGGAGGGTCAGCAGGTTTCTCATTTTGAAAAAGTTTTTGTTCAGAGCAAATGTATTTTAAATTCTCAAGATTCCTTCCCTTTGATAAAAACCCTTTTCACCCAATCACTCCCAAACGCATACGGCAAATACGCCACCGACGGTACTTCTTTCGTCAGTATGAAATTAGCGGCCTTACCCCTGGCGATGCTGCCGTACTCATCCGCCCATTCGAGGGCGAAAGCGCCGTTCAGGGTGGAGGCATTGATCGCCTCTTCGGGCAGCATTTTCATCTGAATACAAGCCAGCGACAGCACGAACGGCATGCGGCCTGAAGGGGAGGTGCCGGGGTTGAAATCGGTAGCAAGGGCAACGGGCAATCCGGCATCGATCAGCTTGCGGGCAGGCGGAATGTGGTCGTTGAGGAAAAACGGGGCAGAGGGTAGGAGCGTGGCGATGGTTTCACCATTTTTCAAAGCTTCAACATCCGAATCGTCCACCACTTCGAGGTGGTCGACGGAAATGGCGCCATGTTTCACTGCCGCAGCGATGCCGCCGAGGCAGTAAAATTGGTTGACGTGGATCTTCGGTTTCAGGTCGTATCGGGCGCCTGCCTCCATGATCTGTTCGGTTTCGGAGACGGAGAAGGCAACTTTTTCACAAAAAACATCGATGTAATCGGCGAGGCCCTCACCGGCAATTTGCGGTAGCATTTCATTGATAATCAGATCGATGTAGCCCTGCCGGTTGCCGTTGCGGTATTCCATCGGGACGGAATGAGCGCCGAGGAAGGTGGCTTTGATGCCCATTTCATTTGACTCTTTCAGGCGGCGTATGACCCGTAGCATTTTCAGTTCGCTTTCCACGGTGAGGCCGTAGCCGGACTTGATCTCGATGGCGCCGGTGCCGTAGTTTTTGATTTCTTCCAGGCGCCCCAGCGCCTGTTCGAAAAGCATGTCTTCGGGTGTTTCCTGGAGGCGTTTGGCGGAGTTAAGGATGCCGCCGCCCCGGTTGGCGATTTCTTCGTAGCTCATGCCTTTGATCCGGTTGACCCATTCGTCCTCCCTGGTTTTGGCGAAAACGAGGTGCGTGTGTGAATCGACCCAGGCAGGGAGGACGATTCGGCCTGTTGCGTCGATCGTCCGATCTGCCCGTTCCGGGCAATTTTTCATGGGGCCGAAGTCTTTAATTCGCTGGTTTTCAACCAATAAAAAAGCATTTTTGATGGAGGGAAGGTGAGCTAAATCCGCACCACGGAGCGGAGAGTTACGGGGCGAGTCTTCCGTCAGGATGAGGTTTTTGATATTTGAAACAAGCAGTGAAGTGGACATGTTAGGTTGAGTTTTTTGACAAAAGTAAAATTACCCTGCAAAACTCACCAGCCAATGCCATACAGCCAGCAAATCATCGAAATCACTATGATCAGTAAGCCCAGGTTTAGCGGGATGCCCACCCGCATATAGTCCAAGAATTTATATCCGCCGGGACCGTATACCATCAGGTTGGTCTGGTAGCCGATCGGCGTGGAAAAATCAAGGCTTGCGGCGAAGGCTACCGTCATTGCGAAAGCCGTGATATCGGCTCCGAATACCTGCGCCGTTGCGATGGCTACCGGGAAGGCGATGGTTGCGGAAGCTGCATTGGAGATGAGCTGCGTCAAGACATTTGATAATAAATAAACGCCTACCAGCGCTCCCACCACGCCAAACTGCCCGAACCAATCGTTCATAGCCTGTGCTGCCGTGTCGGCAAGTCCGGTATTTTTGATGGCCTTGCCCAACCCGATGGAAAACGCCAGGACCAACACCAAATCCACGTCGAGTGAACGCTGAACAGCCCGGAAGTTAGTGACTCTCAGGAGGTAATAAAACCCGCCCAACCACAGACAAAGCGTGAAAAGATTAGCCAGTCCCACAGTGTTCAGCGCCAGAATGAATAAGAAACTTCCGCCCACGGCCCATGATTTCCACCCACCGATGCTCCGCTCTTGTGAAACTTTTGAAATAACATAAAAATCTGCTGTCTCCTTGAATTTCTTCATGGCATCAGGTCCGGCAAGCACCATCAGTACGTCGCCGGCTTCGATTTTTACCTCATCCACGCCTGTCATGATATTCTCATCCTCCCGGTGAATGGCGACAATATTGCCGCCGTAAATACTGCGGAACTTAGCGTCCTTCAAAGTTTTGTGTGCAAGAGAGGAGTTGTAGGATACCACGATTTCCACGAGGTCAAAATCCTGGATTGGATCGTAAGCTTTCATTTGCGGAATGTGAACACCGGCAGTACCCGAAATCAATTTTGTAATGGCTTCTGTGGTTCCTTTTAAAATAAGTTGATCGCCTTTCTGTAACATCTCATCCGGTTCCACAGGGCTGATGACCCGACCGCTCCGGTGAATCGTGACGACCAACACTTTCTGAAAAAACTGGGTGGATTCAATGAGCGTACTTCCATGCAAAGGGGAATCTTCGCCAATCACCACCTCGGCAATGAATGACTTGCTTTCGTCTTTCACCGCCTGAAGTGGGTCTGTTTTGTCAGGTAAAATTTTGTTACCGATAAAAACCATGTAAAGCCAGACTACCACCATTACCACAACGCCAATCGGAGCAAAAGCGAACAAGGAAAACGGCTTCATTCCTTCGCTTTCCATTAATCCATTGACAATCAGGTTAGTAGAGGTTCCGATGACCGTAATCATGCCGCCGGCAATGGTGGCGTAAGAGAGAGGGATCAGCAATTTGGAGGGGGAGATATTATTTTTTTTACCCCAATTATAAACGTAAGGGATGAGCATCGCAACCAGTGGCGTATTGTTCATTAATGCAGAGGAGGTGCCCACCGTAAGCATCATCTGGCTCATGAAACTTTTGTATGACTTTGCGTATTTGAATAAACGATCAAATAAGGCGGGGACAATCGTCGTCTGGTTAATGACGTTTCCGATGACGAGCAGGAGGACTACCGTGCCGATTTGCGTGTTGGAGAAACCGCTCATCATTTCATCAGGCGTGATGGCCCCAATGGTTGTCAGCAACAAAAGCGCCAGGAAGAAAAGCATGGAAGGCCGCCAGATTTCACGCACCAGCCCGGTTACGAGCAGTATGATGATTCCTGCGACGAGCCATTGAAGGGTGGTTTCTGAAAATTCCATCTTTTTTTTTGACAAAGAAAAGATAAAGCAGCTATTCTCGTAGAATAATTTTACCACTTGTTAAAATTACTTTCAGCAGGCCAGGTAATTGCAGGGCAGGATTTCTGGCTCACCCCGTTGTGGAGTATACTTTACCGAAATAGGATTTTGGAGGGCCTTATGACATCTTCCACTGCCGCTTCAAAGCGAAGATAAAGTTTTCATCATCCGGTGAAATGACAATTTTTTTGCCGTCTTTTTTTTCGATAAAAACAAGATGATCACGCCGGGTTGCATACATCATGAACCGGCCGAGCCGCTTATTCCAGAAGTGGCCAAAGTATCCAAAAAAACCGCCTGAACCGAAGGTGCGCAGTATGCCTTTCTTGTCTTCAGCTTCAAGCAGCCTGACTTCGGATACATCTCCCCTTTGAATTATTACCGGTTTAATTAACCGGTAAATGACCAGGCGGTCTTGCTCCAACTCATATCGGAGCGGGCTTAAAGCATACGATATGGTAAAAACCAGTGCAATGAATCCAAACCAAAGCAGAAAGCCTGCTGAATCCCGGAGGAAAAAATAGAAAGCGAGTAATCCAGCCATCACGACAATGGTGATAATTTTAGAAAGTTGGTCAAGTGTAGCGGAGTAGGTCATGATCAGAACTGTATTGAGTTAAACTTAACAGGTCAGAATGCAGGCCAAATTTACCGTTTAAAATTTTGCTTACCCGAACACTTTTTCAAGTGCCTTTTGAAAAACTTCCACTTCCTCCAGCTTTCCCGTACTCACCCTGCACCAGTCTGTCAGCGGCGGGAATGGCCTGCCTACCCGGACGCCTTGTTGTTGCATGGCTTCAATGACATCGCCAATCGGTCTTCCTGTTTTAAAAAAGACAAAATTCGTGTGGCTGGGTACGTAAGCTAAATTGAGTGCATCGAGGGAATCGCAGATCATTTTGCGTGCCTTTGCGTTCATGTCGAGGCTGTATTGATAGAAACCCACTTCATCCATGGCGGCAGATGCTGCGTAGAGTCCAAGCATGTTGGGCCGGTCCACCTGGAATTTTTGAATCCGGTCAATGATGTCCGGCCTTGCCACGAGATAACCGATGCGGATGCCCGCCAGGCCATAAACTTTTGAAAAAGTACGTGACACAATCACATTCAGGTTGCGTTTCACCAACTCCACCATGGAGGGGTAATTGGGTTCGGTTATATAGTCGTAGTAGGCTTCGTCGCTGAAAACGACCGTGCGCCGGGCAAGGCTTTCGCAGAAGTCACGAAGTTTGGCTGCCGGCAGGATCGTGCCCGTCGGGTTGTTCGGGTTACAGACGAAAACAAGACGGGTGTTGCTATTGCAGCGCCGCTCCATTTCTTCAAGATCGAGGCCCAGGTTTTTATCCACCGGTACCCGGTTGACATAGGCCCCCATGTGTTCGGCATAGTAAAGCATCGCCTCAAAAGTTGGTTCAGCTGCCACGACTTCACCGCCTTCGTGGAGGTAGGCAATTGCTGCAATCTTGAGTCCCTCTGTCGAACCTACGGTGAGGAGTACGTGATCTGGCGAGACGCCTTCTTTTTTCGCAATTTTTTGAGTGATTTCATCCCTTTCCGCCCAGGGGTAGCGACAGACTTTGTCAAAAGCCTTGATCATTGTTTCCCTCACTTTGGGCGATGGGCCGTAGGGATTCTCGTTAGAACTGAGCTTCACCATCAAATCGGGAGGAAGGTGAGGTAATTCATTTTGTTCCAAAAAAGAATGGAAGGAAGGAATAGCGGCAAAAGAGTTACCTAAAACGGTGGCAGCGCCGGCGGCTAACCCGGCAGATTTAAGCCATTGACGGCGATTGAGTGGCATGTCGTTAGCGATTTTTTTGAAATAGGAAGTTAAGAAACTGAATTTTTTAGAAATGTTGAAAACCAGGCAGTTAGCAAAATTCTAAGCTCCAATTTCTTAATTTCCACCGAGTCAATGATTGACTCAGTTTTTGCTGATGCCCAAATTTAACTGAAATGACGGATTATCATAAACTCTTGGGCGATCTGTTGCAACCGCTATTCAAGCTCACTCTTTTTTTTAAAAAAAACAGCCCGGCCGCCAGTTAAGACAGTCGGGACATCCCTGAAAATACCGGAACCGCCCGGCCTTGGAATATTACCAGAAGTAGAAAAACTCATGAGTAGGTTCAGCTCCAAGGAGTTGTCCTGCCGGCACCTTCACAGAAGGTAAACAGTTTTAAACCCATGCCTGTGGCAATAGGTGATTAAAAACAAAGATCAAGCTGGCTGAAGAATCCTGAATTAAGGATTTTCTGAAGGCAACTCGTTCCCGGATTGTTTTTGATCTGGTAAGTGTAAGAGCAGGAGGCCAATAATGGCAGCGGCTAACAAGATAAAATCATTCATACTAATGTCATTTGGTGATTGGTTCAATATTTTCGAGCTTCAAATGTAAAGGAAATCACCCCTTACATCCAACTGAAAATCAAGCTAAAAATTTAAAATTTTACATTTTCCAGTCTCTTTATGCTTAAAAAGCCAGTTTTTCCTGAAAAGAAGAGCGTATTTACTTTGTTTGGACGTAAAGTGCAGTCTTCAAAATTTTTCCTCAAAGCAATTCTTACGCTATGTTTTGTGGTCGTGAAAAACGGACGTCTGTAGTTTGTTGTTTTCAGGCTTTTTGTGAAAAAATGGCGTATTGTGATTGTTTGAAATGTAATTATGCAACGACTTTCATCAGACAAAACAAAGTTCTGCGATTGATCGGAAGCACAGTTGCAGTTTTAGAAGAGATATTTTTCCGTTCAAAAACTATCTTTGCCAGCGTCGAACATTATTTAAAGGCAAAATTCAACCGAAGAGCTCCGCTAAAGTTTTAGCGGTTGGAAACTGCCAGATCAATCATTGTCAAATTCAGTATGAAAAAACTCATCCGCCTTCTATTCGTAGCATTCATCGTTCATTATTCATCGTCCATCATTGCACAGGTCACCTATCCCCGCAACGGCGTCGCCGACCACCGGGAAGGCCTGTATGCTTTCACCAACGCCACCATCTACAAATCCTGGAACGAAAAACTCGACAACGCCACGCTCATCATCCGCAAAGGCAAGGTCGAAGCCATTGGGCAGGGCATTGCTGTACCAGGTGATGCCGTGGTGATCGATGCTTCCGGAAAAACGATCTACCCGTCTTTTATCGACATTTACACCGACTACGGCATGCCCGAAGTGAAGCGGGAAGGCGGCGGACGTGGCTGGGGCGGCCCCAGTCAGTTCGAGTCGGACAAGCCCGGCGCTTACATGTGGAATGAAGCGCTGAAGCCTGAATTTCAGGCGTTTGAAAATTTTAAAACCAATGATAAAGCAGCCGGCGAATACCGCAAACTCGGCTTCGGCGCCGTGCTGTCCCACAGCCAGGACGGCATCGACCGGGGCACTTCCACCCTCGTCACCCTGTCCGATGGGCGGGAACATGAGATCATCCTGAAGGAGCGGGTCGGGCATCATTTTTCTTTCAGCAAAGGCTCCTCCTCGCAGAGTTATCCCACTTCGCTCATGGGCGCCGTCGCATTGCTGCGCCAGACCTACCTCGACGGGCAGTGGTATAAAAAAACCGGCCGCAACGAGGAAGTCAACCTCTCGCTCGAAGCCTGGAACAACAACCTCGGCCTGCAACAAATTTTTGAGGTGGGCGACAAGCTCGAAGCCCTTCGTGCCGCCACCCTCGGTAAGGAGTTCGGCGTCACCTACCTCATCAAAGGCAACGGCGACGAATACCAGCGGCTCAATGAAATCAAGGCCACCGGCTCCTCGCTCATCCTGCCCGTCAACTTCCCCGATGCCTTCGACGTGGAGGATCCCTACGACGCCATTCAGGTGAAACTGGCCGACATGAAACACTGGGAACTGGCGCCTTCCAATCCCGCCCGTATCGCCACGGCGGGCATTCCGTTCGCCTTCACAACGGCGGATTTGAAGAAAAAAGACGACTTCATGGCCAACGTCCGCAAGGCCATCGAAAACGGCCTCAGCGAGCAAGACGCCCTCAAGGCGCTGACCTGGACGCCCGCCGGTTTCACCAATTCGCTCAACGAACTTGGCACGCTCGACAAGGGGAAATTTGCCAATTTCATCATCACCAGCGGGAATATTTTTGAGGAAAAAACCAAAATCCATCACAACTGGATCAAAGGAAAACCCTTCGTCCTGAAGGATCTCGACGCCCCCGATCTCGCCGGCGCCTACACGCTGACGGTGGGCGACATGGCCATGAAACTGGAAGTGAGCGAGGAGGGTGATGGTTTTAAAATGGCCATCAAAACCAACGACACCACCGAAATAAAAGTCAACAACAAGATAAACAACAGCCGCATCACGCTCACCTTCAAACCCACCGGCGTGGAGGAAACGACCCGTCTGGCAGGCACTTTCGGAAAAGACGGCTGGGCCGGCAATGGCCAGGAGGGCAACGGCAACTGGGTGAACTGGACCGCTATCCGCACCGGCGACGTGGAGAAGAAAGATTCCGAAAAAAAGGAAAAAAAGGACGGTAAAAAAGAAGAAACTGCGGAGACGGGCAAAGTCACCTATCCCTTCACCGCCTTCGGCTGGACGGAGCGCCCCAAGGCGGGGACTTATGTTTTGAAAAACGCCACCGTCTGGACGAACGAGCGGGAAGGCATTTTACAAAACGCCGACGTGCTCATCCAGAACGGTAAAATCGCCAGGATCGGCAAGAACATCAACCAGGACAACGCCATCCCGATCGACGCTACCGGCAAACACGTGACGCCGGGCATCATCGACGAGCACACGCACATCGCCGTGAGCCGTGGGGTGAACGAAGGCGCACAGGCCAGCAGCGCAGAGGTGCGCATCGGCGATGTGGTGGACAGTGAAGATATCGACATCTACCGCCAGCTCAGCGGCGGCGTTACCTGTGCTCAGGTGTTGCACGGCTCCGCCAATCCCATCGGCGGACAAAGCGCTATCATCAAGCTGCGCTGGGGTTTTGCGCCGGAGGAACTGAAGTATGATTTTGCCAAACCCTTCATAAAATTTGCTTTGGGTGAAAACGTTAAACGCTCCCGCAGCAGCAGCAACGATCGTTTCCCTGACACCCGCATGGGTGTGGCCGAAACTTTCATAGATTATTTCACCGAAGCCAAAAAATACGGCGAACTGAAGAAGTCGGGTAAACCCTACCGCCCCGACCTGGAGCTGGAAGCCCTGCTCGAAATCCTCGAAAGCAAGCGTTTTATCACCTGCCACAGCTACGTGCAGAGCGAGATCAACATGCTGATGCACGTGGCCGAGCAGTTCGGTTTTAAAGTGAACACCTTCACCCACATCCTCGAAGGCTACAAAGTGGCGGATAAAATGGCGGCCCACGGCGTTGGCGGCAGCAGTTTTGCCGACTGGTGGGCTTACAAATACGAAGTTTACGAAGCCATTCCGCACAACGGCGCCATCATGCACGAGCAGGGTGTCACCGTGGCTTTCAATTCCGACGACGCCGAAATGGCCCGCCGCCTGAACCAGGAAGCCGGCAAGGCCGTGCGCTTCGGGGGCGTGAAGGAGGAGGATGCGCTGAAATTCGTGACGCTCAACCCCGCCAAACTGCTTCGCATCGCCGACCGCACGGGCAGCCTGAAAGTGGGCAAAGACGCCGACGTGGTCGTGTGGAGCGACAACCCGCTGTCGGTGTATGCCAAGGCCGAAATGACCTTCGTGGACGGCATCAAATTCTTCGACCGGAACGAAGACCTGAAACTCCGGGAGGAAGTGGCCGCCGAGCGCAACCGTTTGATCCAGAAGATGCTGGCGGTGAAAAAGAATGGAGGGAGTACGCAAAGACCCAGCTTCCGCCGCAGCAATCACTATCATTGCGATAGCGAGGAGGATGAGGGGAAATGATTTACGAATTTGGATTTACGATTTACGATTGCTCCGGCAATCGTAAATCGTAACTTGGCTTTATATTTAATCTTTTAAAAAATCAAACCATGCGAAGCGCTCTGCAACTACTTCAGATCCTTGCCTTTTTACATTTCTGCCAGCCACTTGCTTTAAGTCAAAACTATTTCACCTGCGAAAATGCTTTTGAAATTTGCAGCAAAGGCAGCTTTAGGTTCGAGTTTCCAAAAGACCCCGCATCGAAAACAACCGTCTTCAGTTGCCTGCCGGAACCGAGAGCCACGACCTGGGTCACCTGGGAAGTGGCTGAAGCAGGTTATTTTACTTTCACCATCACGCCGGAAAAACCAACAGACGACGTGGATTTTGCCGTTTTTAAAATTGCAAACAAGGATTGTGAAAAACCAAAACTCTTACGCTGCATGTTATCAGGCCAGGTTACAGGTTATCCCGAAATGAGCCTGCCTTGCCTCGGCCCCACCGGGCTGACGACCGCAGAACGCCGGGGAAAGCGGGAATGCAACGGCTGTTCGAAGGGTGACAACAATTTCCTGCCTGCACTTAAATGTGAAAAAGGCGAGCGATACGCCCTGGCCATTCAAAATTACGACAATGCAACCGGTAGTTTCACCGTCGATTTTTGTGGCTCGGCCCGGCTGCCGTGCGATAGCGTTTTTTGTGAAGAACTGACAAAAAACAAGAAGGACCTGCCCCAAAAGGAGGAGGTGGTGTTTACATCGGTTTTTTCCGGTGAAAACCTGCCATTGTATTTTTACAATATACAACCACAGTCAGTCAGTGCCATTGTTCGTGATGCTGCCGGAAAAGTGAGGGCCAGCGAAAATTTTCAAGTAAAAAATGATCAAATGGAATACCTCATCCGCCTGAACGATGCCCCCGCAGGTGAATATTTCATCGAAATAAAACTGAAAAATCATTCGATTTCCAGCAAGGTGATGATTATGGATTGACGATTGGGCAGCTTACAATTATACCTCTCAATTGCCAAAACATGTATCTTCAAAATGGGGCAAACTGGCATCGAGGCCGCCATTTTTATTCACAAGCATTAAATTAATTGCAATGCATTCAGCATCATAAATCCATCAAATGCCTTTTACCTTGAAAACCCATCCGTGCAGAAATCCCGATTTTACTGAACTTTTGAAGCATTCCGCCATAGTAAGTGGTAGTGCCGTTCGAGACGGTAACACGGCCATTGGCCATCACTCCCCAGGTATAATTGAAAACCATTCCCAGTCCAAAAAATACCCGTTTATGCAAGTGGAGCAAAAGTTCGGGGTTATATTCTACACCCGCCAATAATTTATGATGACCATATTTTTCATAGAATTCTCCTTCTATTATATCCGAGGTGAAGCTGCGGTTTTCCGAAATGGCAAATCCGTTGGCATACTTTGTAATGGGTTCCACAGCACATATCGAAAGTGTGTGTTGAAGTTTCTTTTTCCCCAAGTCATGTTTGTACGAAAGCCCAACATTTTGAATGGCATAACTGCCAATAGGGCCGCCCCCGGCGACATCGATACGACTGCCGTCACGAGTAAATGCAGGAATTGCCTTGAAATGATGCGTTTCAGTCGTCCGGCCTATGCCAACCGAAACTACGGTTGACCAATTTGTATTCCTGAAATGGACGAATTCTGCTCTTAAACCTATTTGGGATGTCATGCTGGTTTTGAGGCCCGATAATGAAAAGCTGTCCACCTGTGGAATATAATATTTGGTAGGGCGTGGAGAATACAATTGCAGGTCAATTGAATACTTGATTTTAGTCTTTCCGCTTCTGTTTACCTTCTCCCTCCGTTCTTTTTGGGGTCTGTCCAAAAAATTATAATGTTGCTTCCCTATATCTAAATAAAACTGTACTCCTGCTTCGGAATTGTTAAACGTATATTTCCCGTCTCTATTGACGCTTCCGGTAACCGGGTCCCGGATAAACTGAGGCCCTTTCGCAATATCCTGGGCTGATATTTTTGTATAAAAAAGCAAATGGGCAGGTATCTGTCCGAATAACCTAAAAGGAATTGCATAACCGAGATTTGCCCGAAGAAACAAAGGAAAGGTCAGGTCGGCCACGGCATATTCAAGGGTAAAAGCAGTGCTGATGTACCCACCCATCGTATGGGAAATGCGATATGACCCTTCTAATCCCAATGCAAACTTGTGGTTATTTTTCAAGCCGATAGTACGACCGAAGCCCAACAAAACAGATGGAAAACCACGATGCCTGACTTTATACAAACCCCACGGAGTAATGTGGGTGGTATCGTTTTCGTGTTCTACGGTATTGTAGCCAAGCCCTGCAGAAGTCAATCCTATTTCATAGAACCATTTATCCTTTTTCTTGCTCAATATTTCCCTTTTATAGGTCAATGAAAACGAGGATACCGGTACCGGTTTGGCCTGAAAGTAAGGATTGCAGCAGTTGTCAATTTTGATTGGCATCCCTGCATGCCAGCCGATGCCTAAGTAGCTTTGGGCTGGCAGGTTGAAGTGGAATAGAATGATGGTGCCAAATAATGCCCAACAAGAGAGCGGATTATTTAAAAAAGCTTCATTTTTCATAATAATTAGTGGACGGCAAAGTTTGTCAATTGGACTTTACCAAATGCAATAGTAATCCGCCGCCCCTTCTTTTCCAATAGCGTGTCAGCTTCCGAATTGTTAAAGTTAATACTGCGGGTGCCGGTGCCGGGCAATCCGTAAAACCAAAACCTTCAAAATTTGCTTCTGCCTTAATCGGGAAAAAGATATTGCCTCTGAAAAGATTTTAGAAGCATCCCGGCTGGTTCAAGGTCTTCCCTTTGAAAAAACACTGCTGCTCCTGCAGGAGCGAGTTTGTTTCAAATGGAAGACGTTAGGCCTGTAGGTTATGGACTAAAACGAGCCACCAAACCAATCGAAAAACGCCTCAACGTAAATGGGCTATAATCCTCAATCAGGGTAAAGGTATGCTTCGCTTCAATATCCCAATTCCGAAGGAATTCGTAGCTGATGTTTGCTCCGACTCCAAAATCGTGATACCTGAGTTTGGTTCCTGTCTGAGTAGTTGCCCTGATATCCCTGATAATTTGGTAATCGTCAATCCAGGTCGCATTCAGCCCATACCTGATATGGCGGCGTTCGCCCAATGGTTGATGGTATTTAAAGCCAAGAGAAGTATTGGTAATGTAACCTTTCAGGTTTCTGGTAAAACTACCTGCATTGATGCCTATCCAAAAATCCTTTTCAATATTAAAGGACAACCTTTGCTTTGTCCACAAAAATTCCAGACCGAGCAGGGGAGCCAGGGCGATTTTGTCCAATCTTTCTCCATTGATGGTTTTTATTCCTTTTGGAATAAAAACCCTGCCTCCAAAGATGGCATTCACTTCTATCCGCTTAGGTTTAGTGGCTGCTTTTTCAGCTTCATCCCTTTTTCCGATGCGATACAGTAGAGCGAAAGAAGTATTTGAATGGTCCAATATGTTAAAAACAGGGAAATAGTTCACCTGACGCCTCAACTCAAAATCCAGCCAGTCAATATGGTATATAAAACAGGCTTCAAAACCTCGATACCTGTATACACCAGACCTTATGTGATGAGCAAGGTTTTCTACTGTGTCCCAATAATGCCCAAGTCCGATACTTATTTTTGGCTTGATTCTCCAATAGCCTATCAAATGATCGAATCTTCTGTGATTTTGCAAAAGGGAAGGTAAACTGACCATCGTGGAATCAATCGCATTGAATGCATATATTTTGGTCTGGTAATCTCTTTGAACAGATAAACTGATTGGATATTTTTTATGGTATAATTCAACACCGGTTAGCACTGCAGGAAACATTTTCCTGCTATATTTAAAGCCAAATCCATATAATGATTTGTCGTCCACGATCCGGGTTCCTACCAGGACACGCAACCTCAATAGTGAATTTTGAGCGGAAACGAAATTGCATTTCAGCAACAAAAGAAATAGCAGGAAGTATATAGCTTTCATAATAATCAAGGCTTTTAATAACCCAATGCCCTCATACAAACATATTTTAAAGGCAATGTCGAAGGAACATTATCGCTTGTAAAGCATAGTATTCTGAAAACTAATGGAGCGCTTATGATATGTTTTATCATTAGCGCTCCACCCGTCTTTTGACAATATAAAATACTTTGTCAAAGCAACCGTTTAATTTTGGTTCTTTGTGAATTCGTGTGGGCAAATTTACGAGTAGCTTCTATCATCTTGTAACCTGCCATTTTAATAGCAGGATTTGACGACCGGCTCCAATACACATCTATCTTCTTTACAAAACATCAACATTTATTGAACTTACAGGCATTTTGATGTGGATGTTTTAAAAAGAAGTTAGATGAACGTCGCAGTATTGTGCCAAGCCCCTCGTTAAAACGAGAGGTTACAAGATAATAGATGTTTACCCACATAAAATCACACAGAACCAAAAAAAATATTGCCTCTGTGGATTTCACAGAAGCACTTTGAAAAATCAATTTGCATCTGTGGCTTTCCAGGCAGGCTAAAATGAAAAAATTGCTTTTGTCTCAACCGGCCATTGGCAATTGCTACCGACAGAAATCTAAAATCCAAAATCCAAAATCGTAAATCCCCTCACCTTATCACCATCACATCCCCCGTCATCACCTCCACTTTGCCATCGACGAATTCGATTTCTGCTTTCCAGACATACACACCCGGCATGACGTAACGCCCGTCGAGCGTGCCGTTCCAGCCGAGTTGGTCGTTGTTGGGTTGAAATTCAGTCCGGTCGAAAACCTTCTCCCCCCACCGGCTGAACACCTGAAAATGGCGGATGCTGCGCACCGCACTCGACCGGACGTACATGGTAAAATAGTCGTTGGTGCCGTCGCCGTTGGGCGAGAAGGCGTTGGGCACGTAAACCCGGCGTTTTTGATCCACTTTCACCAGGATTTTATCCTCCACCATGCAGCCGTTTTCATCCCAAACCTGTAGCTGATAGTACGCATTTTCCACCGGCGCCCGCAGGGCCGAAAGTTCGTTCAGCGGGGCGGGATCATTACTGTTCCAAACAAAGCTATCCACCGGCCAAAAGTTAAGGAAGGGTTCGAGGCGAATGCTGTCGCCCAGTTCGATATCGAGATCTTCGCCCAGTTCGAGCAATAATTCGTTTAATACGGGAAACGTAAAACTGGTATCAGCCCGGCAGCCGTTACCATCCCATATCTCCAGGTGATATTCCCCCGGAGGCAGGTAATTAAATTTTACCGGCGCAAGAACAGCGTACGAGCCGTTTAAGCTGGCATTTAACATACCGGCTCCGCCACTCCAACCGCTGATTTCAATACGCCCATCTTCATCTCCATAACATTTTGGTTGTGTAGATGTAATGTTAGGTAGCAATATATCAGGCTCTGTCAAGATGATATTTTTACTGCCCCGGCAACCCAGCGAATCAGTAATGGTGACTGAATATTCACCGGCCTGAAGTTCCGTAATTTGTTGTGTTGTTGCTGCATTTGACCATACAAAAGTAAAAGGTGCAAATCCAATCACCGGCTCAGCCTGTAATATGCCGTTGCTATCGCCGTAACAATTGAGACCATATCCGTTTCCTCCGCTTAAAACTTCAATCACTGCTTCAGGCTGATCAAGTTGGAGATGAAATGAGCCCGTCGCAATGCATCCAATATCATTGGTAACTGTCACAATATAATTACCGGGCTGTGTCACGGCAAGTTCAGCATTTTGCGAAGTACCTGTGCTCCATTTAAAAGTTCCTGCATCAGATATGGCAGTGAGTATAACGGTATCTCCTTCGCAGAAATAGGGCTCGCCTGTTACGGTCACTGTTGGCAGTATATCAACAGCCGGCATAATTACACTTCGTGAAATGATACAAGTGCCTATATCCACCAAAACAGTATATTCCGTGCCGGGTGAAACATTGGGCAAAGTAAGCTGATGAGAATTGCCAATAATAGCCCCGTCAGGCATGAGCCATTGATAGCTGGCATTTAAACTATCCACATGAAACGTGACGGTATTATCGCAGTTATAAAATATATCCACTTCATCCTGATAATGTTGCACGGAAAACTGATGGTCGAGGCTGATAACACAGCTGTCGATGACCCGGTAACAATAATCCCCCGTCGTGACATTCGGCACGATATATTCAAAGTCATTTGCCGTGTAGGTTGCAATAACTTTACTCAGGTTCTCGCAATCCAATTGTTCGATAATGAAAGGCGGTTTGCCCGTCAGCATTTCCAGCACCAGTGAAGTCGTATCTTTTCCGTCGCAAATGACGCCGCTGGATGCTTCGATTTTCATAGGCTCAGCCACCGGAACCACCACCTCCACCGTGTCGATCGGGCAACCGGAATTGAAAGTGTAAAGGTAAACCGTGTGAGGGCCGGGCTGCACGTTCCAAAACGTGTAGGGTGAACCGCTGATGCTGTTGTTGCTTCCGTTGTTCACCACGTCGAGGCTGTACCGGTCGAGCAGGTTGCCGGGCCAGTCGATGGTGGCATTGTTGGCCAGCGCCCAATCTTTCCACCAGGTCAAATCATTGCCGCCGTTGACAGTGATGGCGCCGCTGCCGGGACAATTGCCCGACGGCGTAGCTTGCAGGTTAAAATCCGGGGCAGGCAGGTTGATGTCTTTCACGCCACAATTTGAAAGCGGCGAAAGCTGATACTGACCGGGCGGCAGCTTCGCAACACTATACCATTGGCAGGTGCCGATCAGGTAAGCGTCATCCACCAGGATGGAAATATTCTGCGGCCCGCCGCTGAGTGTGTACGGTCCTTCTTTTGGATTGATCAGCAGCTGGTAAACTGTTGTGCAACTCCCGTCAATAACCGTATTGGAGATGTAGGTATGCATGGTCGGGTTAACCGGCGGCGCATCTCCGATCTCAATTTTGGCGGTGTAAAATCCGCATCCGGGGATGTTCAGTGAAACGGTATATTCACCTTGTGCCGGAATAAAGAAGCGACCAATTTGATTGGAGTCCAACACGATTCCGACTTTGTCCTTTAAAACAAAAAACGCATCGCCGGTTTGCATCGGCCGGTCGGAAACGGTAAAGTTATCGCAGATGAACCGGTCGATCAGCCGGGCTTCCAGTGAATCGCACTTTGGTTTAAGCTCCAGCTTTACGGTGTCGTAGCAACTCATGTGATCGCCGCAGCCGTCTTCGACAGAAATAACCCATTCGCCCGGTTTTTTTCCTTCAAAAGTCAGGATATCACCCGTGCCGGTGATGACGCCGGACTGCACCGGCGTGCAGGAAATGCAATCCACCTGAACCGGCCAGCTATCCGCATCAAAACCACCGACGCAGCCGCCATCGAAGGTGAAAAGATCAAGCTTGGTACTGTTGCAATCGGCGGGCTCCTGCTTGAAAATCGGATATTTTTGCTGTTTAAAAAAAGTATTGCTTTTGTTGCCGCAGGCATCAATGATCTGAAACTGATAATATTCGCTGTTGATTGGCAGTCCCGTCATTTCACTCGTATCAAAAGTAAAAGTTCCCTGCGGAGTCTGGCAAACGAAAGTGTAGGGCGGTACGCCATTAAAAACGGTGTCAATTGTTGCCGTGCCGTCGGCAAAGTTCGTACAGGAGGTTCCGGGTTCCGGTTTTACGGTTACACCTTTTGAGTATTCAGTGCAACCATCCGTGATATAAACCTTCATATCGCAACCCCACTGATCCGGAGGGAAAATGCCGGTGTTGTTCGTAAAAGTGCCATTCGTTGATTCGATGGTGTAGGTGAAAGGGCTGCTTCCGCCATTCACGTTGGTTACCTCGATATTGCCGTCTGCATTGGTTTCGTAGCTGAATCCTTTGATGTTGTTGCTACCTGACTGGCAGGCTTCCACGGCGATATTGCCGCAGGCATCCGTCACCCTGATCCAGTACACGCTGTCGGACGGGACATTTGAAAAAACAGGATTCCAGATTGGAAAATTACTCTGAAAAGGTCCGTCGAGCCCGGCCGTTGAGATGGCATAAGTAAAAGGAAACTTTCCCCCCGTCACCTGTGCTTCGATATCGCAGCCCCCGCAGTCAAGCGTAAGTTGCGGACTTTGATAATTACCACCGACAGTTACCTCCTCTGCTGCGAACGCACCCGTCACGCCGTCCGTCACAAGTATCGAGTATACACAGGGTTTCAGGTTGTTGAAAACCGGCATTTGCTGCAGCAAAGTGTTGGCGAGGCAACTGCCGGACAGTTGGTAGGTGTAATTCCCCGAACCGCCGCTTGCGGTGACGCTGATTTTACCATTGGAAGAACAGGTTGCATTGGTAACCTGAACGCTGATGCTCAACTGAGCGCTGGCCAGCGAGCAGGTAACAGCAAAAAACAGAACAGGCAGGAAGATTCTTCTTCTCATGATAGTGTGTGTCTGTGAAATGAAAAAAGAGAAAATGAAAACAGCAGTCCGCTGCGTTCATGCTGCCGGGAGGACGGGCAGGTCTTGCCTTCTTTTCATCTTCTTTTAAAATCCGGGGGGAAGTGGCGGGGGGAGAAATTGCAACCGCTCTGACCGTGCTAAAAAACTAAAGCACAGGTTGCAGTGAATAGGAATAACCAATTTTTTTGCCAGAGGAGGCGAATATGGTAATTTATGGTAAATTTTCCTGCAGACGGTACTTTTTTTTGCTGCCGCAAATAGGTTTCTGATCATTCTCCCACAGATCACGCAGATGGTCGCAGATTTTTAACTGATAGAAATTCAATGGTTTATCAGCGTTCAACTACGTAATCTGCGGGAGAAAATATCAGTTTCGGAGTCAATCCACTTCCCACTCGTGCACGCCGACCGACATGCCTTCCTGGCCGGTGATTTCCAGCCGGAGCGCCGACGTGCGCACGGGTTCGAAGTTCAGTTCGCACCAACCGTCTTTTTTCATCGGCGAGCCAATTTCGTGATAAACTGGTTTCCATTCCCCGCCTTCGAGGTATAGCACCTGCCAGGAAGCTGGCACCCGGCAGCCGCCGCCGGTGGCCTCGTCGTCGAGCCAGTACACCCGCACGGTGCCGACCTGTTCCGGTTTTTCAAAATCGTATTGCAGCCATTCTGTTGTCCCAAACTTTGGCCACCAATGCACAAACGAATTTTCCTTATCCGCCGAATTTCCCGGCAGGTACTGATCGGCAACGCTTTCGAGCGGACCGTTGGCACCTTCTGATGCACTGACCTTGCTCTTGCTGGCAATCGTTGGTAGCGCTACTGGCCGGGCAGCCCGGAAGCTGTACGGCAGCCAGACGAGCATGTTGTCACGGCCCCGGTTAGCCCAGGCGTAGTAGGGGATGGCTTTGAGTTTCAGCTTGTCTGTTTCGCCCTGGTCGGGTGCGGTTTTGTTTTTAACCAAAAATCCGTCGAGGCTCAGCGTTTGCACACCGCCGAGCAGGTTAGTTTCAAATTGGGCCGTGGCCTCCGCCTCGCTTTCCACCAACACATTCAGCACCCGTGGGTCGGACTGGTCCCTGCCTTCGAGACAGTACACCAGCGGGCCCCGTTGCAAGGTCAGGCGATCGGCATCTGCTTCAACTTTGGAGTTGGCGGTCACGTGGCGCACGGGCATGGGCAGGGCCAGTTCCACCACGTCGTTTTTGCGCCATTTCCGCTCGATGATGGCGTAGCCGTTGCGGACTTCGACCGGCATAACTTTTCCATCCACTTTCAGGAAGATCTGGCTGTTGTCTTTTGCTTGAAATGAGTAAAGGTCACCCGGAACGGCGTCGCCCCTTGCCCAGCCGGGGATGCGGATTTTCAGGGTGAAAGTATTCGGTTTCTGCGGGTTCACCGTGATGTTGACCCGGCCGTCCCAGGGGTAATTGGTTTCCTGTGAAATGGTCACCGGGATGATTTGCAGGCGGCTGTTCACGTTTTCCACCGTGGTTTCGCTGGTGGTGAAAAGATTCACGTACACCTCGTTGCCCCGCTTGGCATACACGTAGCCGGGCAGCGACGGGAAGAACCTCGCCACATTCGACGGGCAGCAGGCGCAGGCAAACCAGGGGCTGCGCTCCACATTTTTGCGGCTTTCCAGCGGGTTTGGGTAAAAAAAGCGGTCGCCCGTCTGCGAAAGCCCGGCGTTGAGGGCATTGTACAGCGTGCGTTCCATCACGTCGATATACTTGCCGTCGGCGGTGAGTTGAAACATGCGGTGGTTCCAAAGCACGAAAGCAATGGAGGCGCAGGTTTCGCAGTAGGCACTGAAGTTGGGCAGATCGTAAGGCTCGGTGAAACCCTCGTTGCTGCCCGCTGATCCGATGCCGCCGGTGACGTACATTTTTTTACCCACCACATCCTCCCAAAGGGCGTTCAGGGCGGGCATGTATTCCTCGCTGCCGGTGAGGGCGGTGATGTCGCCCATGGCGGCGTACATGTAACAGGCCCGCACGGCGTGGCCGGCGATTTCACGCTGTTCGGTCACTTTCTGATGGTTTTGCATGTAGGCCTCGCCGTAGCCCCGCACGTCTAGGAAGAATTTGGCGAGATCGAGGTAGCGTTTTTCGTTGGTGAGGTTGTAGAGTTTCACCAGCCCGATCTCGATTTCCTGATGGCCGGTGGCTTTTTCCAGCTTTCCCCAGCCAAAAGTTTTATCCACGAGATCGGCATTTTTCAGCGCCACGTCCAGCAGTTTTCGTTTGCCGGTCGCCTGGTAGTAGGCTATCGCCGCTTCGTAGAGGTGGCCCATGTTGTAAAGCTCATGGCTGTGCTGATCGACCCGCTCCCAGCGAGTGTCGCTGCCACGGTGGAACTGGCCTTTGGTGGCTTCCTTCACCACGCCTGCCGCTTTTTCTTTGTCGTAAATCGTGCGCCAGGTGTAGAGGTAACCGTCGGGCTCCTGCGCAGCGGCAATTTTATCGATCAGGCGGTCCACGTAGTTTTCCAGCGCCGTGTCAGCCTGAAATTGCAGCGAGTAGGCGCCGCCTTCGATGATTTTGTAAACGTCGGAATCGTCGAAGGCATATTTTGTGCAAAAAGCGCCGGTAGCCGAGCCGCCGGCTATTTCAAAGTTCTTCACCCGGCCCGTCTCTTCGCACTGTTCCAGTGCGTAGGGGATGGTGACTTTGCGCACAGTTTCGATGCGGGGCGCCCAGAAATTGTCAGCGATTTTTACCTCGGTGAAAGGGACGGGCTTCACCGGGAAAGTGACGGATTGGCTCAAGGCAATTTGGCTCAGGGGTAAAATGGCAAGTATCAGGAGGTAATTTTTCATGGTAGTTTTGTTTTTTGAAAATCGTTTCTGAAATGGGGAGGGTTTTGGGGTTTTATGGTTCTTAGGTTCAATGGCTCCAGGGGGCTGAAACTTCATAGTAAAAATGCTTTGGCGCCCTTACGAAAACCTGAGAACCCCAAAACCATAAAACTATAAAACCATCCACCCCTCTTTCCAATATCTCACAAAAAAATGAAAAAAATGCCTCACTCCCGGTACTTCTTCGCTGCTTGTTACATTTGCGCCCTGATATCGGCCTGTCAGCCGGGGCATCAGCAGTCAAACGAAACAGCAAACACGACATCTATCATGAAAGCTACCATCACACAAAATCCCTTCGGAACACTGCCGGACGGCAATCCCGTCAATCTTTTCACTTTGACCAACAAAAACGGGGTGGAAGTGAAAATCATCAACTACGGCGGCATCATTGTTTCACTAAAAACGCCGGACCGCACGGGTAAAATGGCCGACATCGTGCTCGGTTTCGATTCGCTGGCGCCTTACCTCGATACGCATCCCTACTTTGGCGCCATCATCGGCCGCTTCGGCAACCGCATTGCGAAAGCAAGATTCACCCTCGACGGAAAGGAGTACCAGCTCGCCGCCAACAACGGGCCCAACCACCTCCACGGTGGCCTGAAAGGTTTCGACAAACAAATCTGGCAGGCGGAAACCGGCGAAGATGAGAACGGCGTCACCCTGAAACTTTCCAGGGTCAGCCCGGACGGAGAGGAAGGCTATCCCGGCACCCTCCAAACCCGTGTGGACTACACCCTTACCAACGACAATGAGCTCCGGATTGACTATCACGCCAGCACGAACAAAAACACCGTCATAAACCTCACCAACCACGCCTACTTCAACCTCACCGGTGATCCCTCCGGCAACGTCAACGGCCACGAACTGACGCTTCACGCCGATGCATTTTTACCGGTGGATGAAACGCTGATCCCCAACGGTAAACCCGAACCACTGAACGGTGGTCCGTTTGATTTTCAAACTGCTAAACCCATCGGGAAGGATATCGGGGCAGAGAACGCCCAACTGAAAATCGCCGGAGGCTACGACCATTGCTGGGTTCTGAAAAAAGAGGCAGGAAACGAAGCCCCTCAACTCGCCGCATCGGTGTACGAACCGCAAACCGGCCGGGTCATGGAAGTGCTGACGACGGAGCCGGGCGTACAGTTTTACACCGGGAATTTTCTGGATGGAACTTTAACAGGCAAGGGTGGAGTAGTGTACAATTTCCGCTCCGGCTTTTGCCTGGAAACCCAGCATTTTCCCGACTCGCCGAACCAGCCGCAGTTCCCCTCCGTGTTGTTGAAACCGGGAGAGACGTACCGGACGACATCGGTGTACCGGTTTTCGGTGAAATGAGGAAGCGGGGGAGAGGGGTTTAAAAGTTGAAGGGTTTAATGGCGCTTGGCCCATTAAACCCTTCAACTTTTAAACCATTACACTTTTCGCCCTACTTTTTCCTTCGCTTCGACTCCGTTTTCCTCGCCGGCTGCCTTGCAGCGGTAGTCTCAGCTTCCGGCAGGTTAGCCGGTTCGGGCCAGTTGTAGTTTTTTGAGAACCAGAAGATTCCCCAGGCCGTCAGCGCCAGTACGACAACGGAGGCGATCAGCGAGATCATTTCACCGTTGGCGTAGGTTTTCGGCTCGAAGACCATTTTCAGTTCGTGCTGGCCGGCCGGCAGTTTGGCAGCCCGCAGCGTGAAATTGGCTTTGGTGAAATCCGGCGCTTTCTGGCCGTCGATGTACATACTCCAGCCCTTTGAAGGCGGGTAATACATTTCAGAAAAAACAGCCAGTTGGTCAGTAGCGGCAGAGTAGGTGTACACCATTTCATCCGGGTGGTAGCTTTTCAGTTCGATGGTGGCATTGCTGTCGTACTGTATCTGGAAGTCCTTCAGGTCGCCCAGGTATTTTTCCTGAATAATCGCTGTTTCGGAAGGGTCGAAGTTGGCCAGTGCTGCGATTTCAGCATCGCCGTTCGGGGCGGTCAGCATTTTTTGTACGAACCAGGCATTGCCCAGGGCATCGGTATTAGGGATGACCTGGTCGTTCTGGTTGATGAAATATTTCGCATTGAACATGCTGTAGATGTGGCGATTTTTCTGTGGATCGCCGAGGTAGCGCTCGATCATTTCCTGATAGCGCATCAGCTTGGCGGCGTGGTAGCCGCCCATGCTCAGGTGATGGTACGAAGTGAAAGCATTGGTGAAAGGATTGCGACGGAAGTCAGCCACCCGGTAGTACGGATCTACGTCTTTGTTGATCAGTTCATCGGCCTCAGTAGGTGCAGTTATGCGCTGTTTGTCAGCCAGCGAAACGTAATCCTCCGAGCTGACGAAACGTGTGCCCACGCCCCAAATATCGATCGTGGCCAGCAAGCCCACACCGATGACGGCCCAGATTGCGCCAAAGCTGTTTTTCAGCCAGAACCAAAGCACGCCGAAAGCTGCCAGTACGAAACCGAACGAGCGCAGCACGTCAGCCTGAAGCAGGCTCGCACGGTCTTCGGCCAGGGCAGCTGCAACTGCTGCGGGTAGCTCGTCGCCGGGTTTTACATAATCAAAACCAAAACTCAGGACCAGGCCCAGCAAAATCAGGCCGCCGGTGACGCCACCTGCTTTCAGCAGGGCGGCATTCCGCTCACTTGCTTCCGTATTTTTGTCAAAAAACGCCTGAAGACCAAGCGCTGCCAGGAGGACGACCATGAGGTTGGTGACGCCGAGTGCCGTGGTGGCATCCCTGAA
Source organism: Bacteroidota bacterium (assembly GCA_030147525.1). GTDB lineage: Bacteria > Bacteroidota > Bacteroidia > Chitinophagales > Saprospiraceae > UBA6168. The sequence goes on along the minus strand of JASBVF010000014.1, from coordinate 53,071 downwards.
TTTATTGAAAAACGGCAGGGTGTCGAATATTAAATAATTAAACGCCGAAAAGTTCCTGCCCCATGAAAGCATGATGGTGAAAATGACTGATGCGATGATGTACCATTTCAGTGGTTTTTTCACCAGGAAAGCTCCCAGGAAAAACAGGAAAATGAACACGGCGCCCATGTACACCGGCCCTCCGGTGAAAGGCACGTCGCCCCAGTAGTGGCTCGCCATCTGGGCGATTTGATTCGCCTGCTCATTGTTGTTCAGTTGGCGCAGAGCCGCCAGCGTGGCGCTATTGGGATCGCTGACGAAATTTTCCGTACTGCTGCCACCTTTAAAATTGGGGATCAGGTGGTTGAAAGATTCCAGTTTTTCATAGCTCCAGGCAAAGGCGTAATCTTTGGAAAGTCCGCCGCCTTCCTGTGCGCTGGAGCCGCTGCTGTTTCCTTTATTTGTCAATTCAGAGGTACCACGGATCGTTTCGGCGGCGTATTCCTGGGTCGTCATGATGCGGCCGGCGTTGCAGGCTACACCAAGCCCCACTGCCACCAGTGATACGACGGCAGCTTTGATGAAATTTGGTATTTCACCACTTTTGATAGCGTGGACCAGCTGAACGATTCCGAAAATCACCAGCGAAAGGAAAAAAAGGTAAGTCACCTGCACGTGATTGGCGAATAGTTGCAGCGCCGTGAACAGTGCGGTAAGCCCGCCGCCAAGCCAGTATTTTCCCCGAAACGTGAGAATTAACCCGGCAAGAATCGGCGCCGAGTAGGCCGCAGCGATGACCTTGGTCGAGTGACCGGCCTCCACCAGCCCCATGTGATTGGCCGCCAGTCCAAAACCTATGGCCCCGATGATGCCGATTCGCCAGTCGACCCGGAGCACGATGAGCAACAGGTAAAAGCCGGCCATCATGAGTAAAATGCCGGTGTGAGCGGGCGCCATGCCGTTGCCCAGGAGGAAGGTTTTGGACACGTACTGGATCAAACCTTTGTGCGGGTAGAGAATCTGGTAAGCCGGCATTCCGGCGAACATGGAGTTGGTCCAGAGCGGCAGTTCGCCTGTTTCAGCTTCAATTTTCAGCATTTCACCCTGCATGCCAAAGGCTTGCAAGTTATCGGACTGTTGCAGCGTCTTGCCCTCGAAAACGGCCGGGGCAAAGCGAACAAACGCCAACGCCAGCAGGATGACGTAAGCGATGATGTGGGGTGCAAATTTCTTTACAGTTGGATTCATTATCGTTGAATGTTTGATTCAGATTTTGAAAAAAAGCGTTGTACGCCTTTTTGCCCGTTTGGTTGGGCAGCCAAAGGTAAAGATTATTGGAAAATGGAAAAGTTAGGCAGGCAGAGAGAATGAAGATTGGCGAAAAATGCAGAAAAAATTTACTCCCGCCGGCCTGCTGTCGTTGAAGGGGGGCTGACAGCAAAACCAGCGGGAGTAAATCGGCTCGCCATTAAAGTTTGACGGAAGCCTGAACAGCTATGGCATTCATCAGGCGTTCTGGAACCTGATTGCCCGGTGCGACGTAAATTTCGTCACCTTCTTTGCTCACATTGTTGAGAAATTCGCAAAGGAAAAATTCTGGCTGATTTTTGAGCGGCTGTCCGAGTGAGAAGATGGCGCTGCCAGCTGTGGCTTTGTTGTTTACAAAATAAGTGGAAGAGAATTCAACGATACCGTCGCCAAAATGGCCGGCAATGAAAACGGCGCCACCGAAAGCCGACTCGTTGTTTACGAACTTACCTTTTTTCATTTTTATTTTTGAAAAACCTTTTTCCACATTGTTAAACCAGGCGCCACCGCCCAGCTCAGCTTTGTTGCTCACAAAGGAACAATTTACCACTTCCGGACTGCACTCACCTTCCGGGCCGTGGTTGAACAGAGCGCCGCCTTCGATGGCGTAGTTGTTCAGGAAAACACAGTTGCGGATGGACGGGTTGGAAGCGTTGCCTTTGCCGCTCCCGTCGTTGTACCAGCCGCCGCCTGAGCGCATGGGGCTGCCTTCTTTTTCCATGCCGTCGGCGTAGCCATCCGAGATAACGAAACCATCAATGACCGTTTCGCTGCTGACGTTTTTGGTGATGACAACGGAGAAGGAATTATCAGATACATCCGGTGTGCCAATGTTGCCGCTCAGCGTGGTTGGGTGGGCATACCATTTCCGCTGATTGAGGCTGGTTTCAAAACCGCCGAAGCCGCCGTACATTTTCACTTTGTCGGGGATTCTGAAAGCAATGGAGCGCTGGAATAGGTCGCAATGGAAGCAGTTAACAGGAAAGTATTTGCCTTCAGCTACCCAAATTTCATCGCCAGGATTGGCCAGGGTAAGGGCTGTCTGGAGGTCGCCGAGTGCATCAATCCAGGAAGTGCCGCTACCCTGAGCGCCAGCTTTTACGAAAATAATGGAGGAATGAGCTGAGACGGCGCATAGCATGGTGAGTGCCAGAGAAAAGATAGTGCTTTTCATTCGTGTGTAAGTTTTAGTGCTTTGTAAGAATTGTCAAAATCGCAAACAGAAAAAGGGGGAATTCGAAATGAGAGGAATAAAAGGGAGGAATTCAAAACAATTAACGGCTGCAAAGTTACTGCACCAATCTGTGACAGACAATCGGTAAACCCGTTTTTATTTGAATTTTCATCAAATTTTAATGGAAAAAATGGCATTTTCCTGTTAAAACCAAGTGGTATTTTTGTGAAATAACATATAAGCGGGCGACCTCCCCGGCCTTATTTCAATAAATACACCTGAAAACGGCCCGGGAAAGCAAATAATGAAAGAAAGTGTGACAGGCTTAAAATGAGCTTCAATGTAAAATCAGCCATTTTTAGGCTTGATATTTGAAATAATCATCATAACAAAGCCTTTTTGTCATGGCGGATATTTTACAAATCGAAACAAAAGTTAATGGATAGGATGGCTATCCCGCTTTTTGAGACTACTTTTGCAGCGTCCGAATTAGCAATAAAAGACACCTCACCCTCGTTTTGCGTACCATTGTTTGAAACAACTGCCATGCAGCTGTCAAACGATGGAACATTCTGCCGGAAAGATCAGCATTCTGCTAAATTTGCCGGCCAATTCAAAAAGTTCAAACAGAAAATCAAACCCGGAACAATTGAAATTATAAAACTGAAAGATTTCAGGCCTGTGCGTCCAATTTTTCAGCAATTTCAGTTTTCGGTTTTCGAACAAAGCATAATTATCGACACAATGTTCTACCGTTTTTTCCCATTAACACTGCTGTTGCTTAGCTCACTCTTCGCCTGGAGCCAAACGCCCCAGTCCATTTCATTGCAGTCCGGCGGCAAAAAAGGCAATCTGGCAGACCTCGCCTGCTCCGACCAGTATGCAGGAACGATTTCCTTCACCAACTTCGCCGGCCAAAGCAACGATATCGACCTGGATACGATGTATTTCTGCAAAAATGATCAGATCAATATCGTTCACAACGGCGATGCCAACCTGACCGGCGATCCGAATACCGGAACTACCCCGGGCATCACCTACGGCTTTTTTGAATGCCCTCCCACGATCTCCGGACCGAACCTGACGACGATTCTCACGGATCCTTGCATTCTCGACAATCCGCCGCCGCTCAACAATATTTGGGTGACCGCCGGCGGTAGTTTCAATGGAAACATTCTCTTCAGCAATACGGGGACCCTTCAGAATACTTTCAACGGAGGCAACCCGGTGCTCATCTGGTTCGCTCCGCTTACCATCGACAACTTCGTGAATAAACTTTACGAAAATGACCCGGTTACCGGCGAAACCGGACCCTGCGTCAATCTTAACGTCGACCAGGCGTTCGCAGTGGTTTATTTGAATGAAATCAAAACCGCCAACTTCAACGATAACGCCGGCCAAAGCGGTTGCCAGGGGTCGTTTGACATTACCGGCGGCTTGCCGCAGTTTGACGGCAGCGATTACACCATTACCATTCAGTTGCTGGGCAATCCATCCGTTACGGGAACAGTCATCAACGGCCCCATCACCCACGGTGAAAATGTAAAGTTTCAGGTGCCAACGCCCGGTATTTATAATATTTTGATTGAAGACGGAAAAAGTTGCGGAGCAACGCTTATGGCAAACATGAGTTCCTGTGTGTCAATGACGCAAAGCATTCCGAACGTGGTCGCAGCGCCCAACGACAATATTTGCCTGGACGTTACCAATGAAGGAGGATGGCTCCAAATTGCAGCGATCCAGTACGCACTGGAATGGGATGAATCAGTACTGGAATTTGACACGGTAGTTAATTTATCTCCCCTGATTCCGGGTTTTAACTACAACACAAGCTTCAACAGCCTCGGCGACAGCCTGATCTACTCCTGGTTTTCACCATCTGGCAATGGCGTGAGCCTGCCCAACGACGCTGTGATCTACCAGATTTGCTTCAACGTTGTCGGTGGAAATGGCGATTGCACGGACATTTCGTTCATCCCGGCGCCCATCATTGAAGTGGTGAACCAAAATGGCAATGAAATCGGCTTCAATGGAGTGGCAGGCAGCGTCTGCGTTTCCAATTCTGCGCTGGTGGTTAATTTCACGCAGGACAGTGTCAGCTGCCCTGGCGCCACGGACGGCAGTTTTACCGTAACCGTGAGTGGAGGAACAGCGCCTTACCAGATTACCTGGCAAAATACCGCAGGCGGCCCGGTGAATGGCCCCGGCACGATTAACCTCGCCGGCGGGTCGTTTACGGTGAACAACCTTGCAGCGGGAACTTACTCCGTAACCGTCACCGATTCGCAAGGCACGCCCTTGTTCACAACCGAACAGGTTAAGGTGCTATCACCGCCTATTTTGAGTATTCTTTTTAATGAAACGCCGCCCCTCTGCAACGGCCAAACTGGCAGCATCGCCGCAACACTGGTTTTGGATAGTGTTATTGTGAATAACCCCACACAGAACTATACATTCAGCTGGAGCAACAACGGCACTACGCCAACCATTTCCAACATTACTTCCGGCGGATATACGCTGACGGTGACGGAAAATGCCACGGGCTGCACCGTTGAAGAATTTACCTTTCTTCCGCAACCTCCTCCGCTGATCGTAAATGTTTCCCTTGACACGGCGACCTGTTCCGGTATCAATGACGGATCGCTGTCAGTTTCCGTTTTTGGAGGAACACCGGATCCGGCCGGCGACTACGTCATTCAATGGCCTACCATTGGCTCCGGTCTGACGATCATGGGTACCATGTCCAACGTGAACGGTCTGGAATCGAATTTCTACCAGCTGATCGTTACCGATAACAACGGTTGTTCTTACCAGGAAAACGTCTTTTTACCGGCTGAAAAAGTCATCTCGGTAAATGCCGTGATCAATAACGTAAATTGTTCGAGCGACTGCAGCGGCGGTATCTTTGTCACAGGCATTGCTACCGGCGGAGCGCCGTCACTGCCGTACAACTTTAACTGGTTCGGTACACCGGTACCGCCACCGCCAACCAGCACCACCGCCACCACCTCAACCCTGAGTGATCTTTGCGTGGGAACTTACACCCTGGTCATGGAAGACCAGCAGGGATGTGTGATCGATACCACTTTCAGTATCATCGCCCCCAACCCGCTCGACGCTACGCTGGTGAATGCCCAAAACGAAACCTGCCAACCCGGCATGGATGGCAGCATCACCATCGCCGTCACCGGCGGAACTTACCCTTACAACTACAACTGGAACACAACTGCCACTGACTCCATTGCCACCGGCCTTTCCGCAGGTTCTTACACCGTTATCGTGGGAGATGCAGTCGGCTGTGCCGATACGCTCATGACGACCATCACAGCACCGGCCCCTCCAACGATCAGTTCACTGCCCGATGACGTACTCAGCTGCGCCACCAGCATGGACGGAACGCTGACTGTCACCGCCACACCCGGCAGTGCGCCCATCACAACCTACGCCTGGTCGAATGCTGCCAACGGGGCAACCATCACTGGGCTTGGGGCCGGCTCATACATCGTTACTGTAACGGATCAAAATAATTGCACGGCCATCGATACCGGACAAGTCGTCACGCCATTACCGCTGGTAATCGACAGCGTGAATTTGCAAAGCCCGCAATGCCCCGGATTGGGTGGCGGCACCATCACTGCTTTTGTCAGCGGCGGCACCGGGCCTTACTTTTTTGATTGGTCAAACAATATTTCCGGGGTTGGCTTCAACGTGAATGGTAACCTGACAGCAGGTACCTACACCGTCACCATCACCGATGCCAACAACTGCGAGCCGCTGATATCAGACATTGTGCTGTCCGACCCGCCTTCCATCGTAGCTGCTTTCAGCGCCATTGATTCTGTCAGCTGCGCAAACACAGGCATGACCTGCGATGGAACAGCAACCGCAACGGCAGCCTATACCGACGGAAGCACCGGTACTTTCAGCTTTACCTGGCAAAGTGGTGAAACCAGCAACAACACTGCCAGCAGCACCGCATCACAACTCTGCGCAGGCTCGCAGCAGCTTACCATTTCTGACGGCATTTGTTTTATCGATACCACCGTCGTGATTCCGGCGCCGTTGCCGATCACACCGGGTCAGCAGATTAAAAATGTATCCTGCAACGGCCTGTCTGATGGCCAGATTACGCTCATGCCGAATGGCGGTACCCCTCCGTATACCATCACCTGGCAGGGTGGTCAGTCTGGCCCGACAATTTCCGGCCTCGCTGCTGGAAATTACACCGCTGTTATTACCGACACGAAAAACTGTACATTCACGCATACGGTGACGATCATTCAGCCTGAGCCTTTCCAGGTCTTCCTCAACCCGACGCAAACCCGTGACGTGAGCTGCGCCGGAGAGTCTGACGGCACCATTGGTGTTGCGCAGCAGGGAGGAAATATCAATATCGGACCATCGGTTTTCTTTTGGGAGAATGGTGTGGCCCCGACCAACTCTAATACCGCTTCCGGCCTCGCTCCTGGTACTTACTCGGTCACTGTGGTAGATCCGAAGGGCTGCGAAGACAGCCTGACGCACACGATTACTTCGCCGCCGCCGATAAATTTCACCCTGGGTGAAATTCTGCCGATTCAGTGTTTTGGCCTGAATACGTTCGTCACAGTCGAATCTGTAACCGGCGGTAACCCGACGGCAGCCTATGTTTTCTCGGTCAACAACGGTATCGACCGATTGCCGGGTGAGCCGGTGGCCATCGTTGCCGGTAATCACACCATCACGGTAACGGATGTGGTCAATGGCTGCGAAGTGGATACGTCAATCTCAATCAATCAACCTGTGGAAATTGTGGTCGAACTGCCTTCTGTTGTCGAGATAGAATTGGGGGATTCGCTCACCATGCTCGACCCGAATATTATTTCATCGTTGCCAATTGACAGTTTCATTTGGGATCCGGGTAATCAACTTTCCTGTGCCGACTGCAAAAATCCGAGAGTGACGGCCATCAAAAATCAACTGTACACGCTCACTGTCATCGATGTGAACGGCTGCTCTGCCACTGCTTCGGTGCTGGTGGATGTCGACCGGAACCGGAATGTCTTTATCCCGAACGTTTTCTCACCCAATGGCGATGGCATCAACGACAGGTTCAAAATATTTACCGGTATCGGTGTCACCCGTATCAACTTCGTCCGCCTTTACGATCGCTGGGGCGAGTTGCTCTTCGAAGAAACCGACCTTCCGCCAAGCCCTGACGGTACGCCCGGATGGGATGGGTTTTTCAATGGTGAAAAAATGAACCCGGCCGTGTTTATGTACCTCGCCGAGGTGGAATTCCTGGATGGAAGAAAGTTGCTTTACCGGGGAGATGTGACCCTGCTTCGATGAGGTTTGGGTAAAAAAAAAGCGCCGGAAGAATCGACTCCCGGCGCTTTTTTTTTGTTTAAAAACAGCTCAGTTTAGCACCACCTTTTCAGTGACGCCACCCATTTTTAAAAAATAGACGCCCCGCTCCAGCCCACTAACGTCCACCTTGAAATAAGTTTCGCTACCCGGCTGTATTTTTTTCGTGAAATGCACCCTGCCTTGCAGGTCCGTCAGTTGAATATCGGTTGGGGTGGAAAAGCAGTTACCCCACTCAAGTCTCAGCAAATTTCCGGAAGGGTTGGGTGAAATACGGAAGTTGCAATCCGACGGCTCAGAAGTGGAAACGATTAGTTCGACATCCTGCCGCCAGACTGTTGCGTGCTGGATGTCAGCCAGTTCTGCGAGGGTTGCTACTGTAGCTTTGACCACGTTGGCCATGAAAGTAAAATTCAGGCTGCCCAGCGTGTCGTTAGGTGTGTGGTAGTTTGGGTTCCGGAAGTTGGCCCCGTCTGTCAGCATCAGAGCAGGATAGCCGGCGACCCAGAACGGGGCGTGATCGCTTCGGCCGAGGTCAGGGGTGAGTGCTTGCCAGGATGACGGAGCGGCAATGGATTTCACACTCAGCTCCGGCACGTAAGTAGCGGCAGCGTTGCTGAAAGCATTCATCAATGGCACGGATTGGTTCTCCTCCCCGACGTTCGTGATGAAATTTCCACGGAAACCCTCACTGGCAATTTCGTTGTAGACCTGCGGGTAGAGGAAGTTGAAGCCAGCCGGCAGCGTTTGTGAATTCTGCGCCTCCGTATAGTAGCCAATCATTTCAAAAGACATCATTCCGTCAATGCTTTCAGTTGGAGCAATTCCCTGCTGCACGTAACGGGTACTGCCTACTAACCCGGCTTCTTCCAGGTCGAAGCCTATGTAACGGATCGTTTTTTTGAAATGATAGCCCGAAAGCACCCGCATAGCTTCCAGCATCCCGGCCACAGCTGATGCATTGTCATCGGCGCCCGGTGAGTTATTCACGCTGTCAAAATGTCCGCCGAGAATGTACACACTGTTTTCGTTTTCAGTGCCGGTTTGCTGCGCGATGATATTGGCCGCATCGTAAGTGCCGTAGGAGAATGATTGCAGGTAGGGGGCAAGATTTTTATTTTGAAATTGATTGAAAATAAAATCCTTACAGGCCGCCAGGTGGGCAGCGCCGGACGTCCGGTGGCGGATGCCTTCCAGAAAAGCTACATCGCCGTAAAGCATTGTGCTGTCCACTTGATTGACAATAGCCTGAATGTCAACAGGTTGGAGGTCGTTGGCTACCAGCATCAGCTGAACATTGGGCAGCGAAGCAATGTTGGCGCTCAAATCCCATTGTATTTGCTTGCCGATTCCGGGCGTGATGCCGGCGCCCAAATCGCCCGTGGCATTTCCCGTATCAAAACCAAAGCTCGATCCGCTTGGCCCGGCTCTGAAAGTGACGGTAACAAGGTCGCCCTCGGCGTCTTCCAGGTCATAGTTGATGGTGAGAATGACTCCGTTCAATTCAGTTTGAACGTTGGTGAGGGCAGGAGGCAGATTTTGACAAAAAACCTGCAGAGAAAGGCCCAGCAATAAGCAGGCAATGATGTTTTTCATAATGGTTAGAAATTTAAGGATGAAAAGCAGATCGTAAAATTAGCAGATCAGGAAAGTTTTGCGCAGGAAAAAATCGTCGTGTGTCTGTCATCATCGTTTGAGAACAGGCACTGTGCTGAATGATTTTCCCGGTATTTTTTCTAAAACTCCGTGAATGTTAGCTGGCAGGCATTCCATTGTCTTCTTCCTCGAAGAAAAGATTGACTTGAGAAACTGCGTCCATCGTGCGGAGCGTCCGGATGAATTCTTCCTGTTTCTTCTTGTTGCGGATGGCAAGATGGTAAAATACTTCGACGTCATTGCTACCGGCGAGTTGTCTCAGGTTCATCAGCCGGATACGGCGGCAGTATTTTTTCAAAATAACTAAAATCTCAGCCTCAGCCTCCGGCGAACCGTCGTAGGAGACCTGAAGCAGGTGTTTCAGCCGGGCGGGTCGCCCGAAGCCGGTCGTGTCTAACAAAATGATAATCAGGCAGATAAAAATAGTGCCGATGATGGCAACGGAGTTGAGACCCACGCCCGCAGCCATTCCGATGGAAAGTGCAAAAAAGATGAAAACGATATCCTGCACATCCCGCACTGCCGTCCGGAATCGAATGATCGACATGGCGCCCACCAGGCCAAAAGCACGGGCCAGGTTGTTCCCGATCACGAGAATGACTACGGCGGTGATGAGGCTGAGCAGCACGAGGGAGTTGACAAATGAAGTGGAATAACTGGCGCCACGGTAGGTAAACCGGTAGACGAGCGCAATGATGATTCCGCAGCCCAGCGCTACGAACAGGTTCGCTGCAAAGTCGAAAATCGTTGGTCGGAATATGTCTATTTGCTGGAACTCTTCGAGCATGTTTGATTGGGTTTTCCGCCGTGAGCGGATGAAATTTTACCTTTGACCGCCCTGCGGTTTTTATCACTTGCAGGGTGGCCATTTTGGATTTTTGCCAGTTTAAAGTTGGGCAAAGGTAACTGTCCGCTGCTTAAAATCTGGTGCCTGACGCCCGGCGAAATTTCCGGGCAGGCTTCCAGGGCCATGACGTATTTCGAAGCCGGGCCTTTTTTCAGCCCCAGCGTCATGACAATGGCCTTTGCCCAGGCTGGCATGTAGCGGTTGAATTTTATTTCAAGAATAAAATACCGGTGATCGACTTCGTAGGATATTTTTTCTTCAAAAAGCTCATCCAGTGAAGGGTAGGGCACAGCCCGCAGGTTTTTGTCAAATGTGATGCGGAAGTCGTTGGCCCGGTCTTTCAGAATGGACTGGTAGGGCTCCCGCTCGTAAATAACGGTTACCACCGGTTGCATCTGGCGAGCGTGTATATGGTATAAAAACCGCCGTGCGTTGTTGACAGCTTCTTCTCTGGTCATTTTTTTAGTGCTGCCTACTGCTCCGTCCAGTTCCTCTCCTGCCAGTATTTTTTTTGCATCTTCGAACTGAAGCGGCGCCCGGTTTTTGAAGAGCGGCTCATCCACCTTCTTTTTTATTTCAAAAAAAACCAGGTTTCCGTCCTCTTCGTTGTTGTAGCCCCGCAGTCTGACTTTGTTCCGGCGTTTTACACCAGCCAGTTTCTGGTAGTAACATTCCAGGTCTTTCGTGTCGAAATAAATGCTCCGCACCGTGTACTCGCCTCCGTTCGATTCGGCATGCTTGTCCATCTCCATGAACGGCTGTATCATGGCCCGGAGCTTATCCAGTTGCCCGGTCGGTACGAAATATTTGTATTCGAAACGGAGCATATTATTCAAACATTACCAACGGATTGATCTTTCCAAAAATTTTTTTATCCGCACGTCGTCACAGTGGATACGACAGCGGATGGGCATTCCCGAAGGCAGATTTTTCTCCTGTGTTATGGCCTTTAGGGTCACCACCTGATCCCGGTCCAGAAACTCCACCCTGCTCCCTACCTCCAGCACCTCGCAGCTAAACGCCTTTTCCCGCTCCGTCCAGGCCAGTTCGATGGTTTGGCCGGGCAGAATGTAGGGGCTGTCTTTCAGCCTGACGGGAATAAAAAGCACCGTGGCGCTGGTATCTTCAAGCAGCAGCCGGTCGCCGTCGACGGTCATTTCGGACCGCAGCAGGCCCTCGAACGGAGCGGAGATAATGTACTGATTTTGCTTGTTTTCAAAAAAGCTGATTTCCCTTTTCAGGGACTCGATGCGGGAGGCGATCAGGGTTCGGGTTTCCGGTTTTTCACCGGTAACGCCCACTTCGAGGGCTTCCTCAGCGACCCGGACCCGTGCGAGGGATTCGTTGAGGGCATTTTCCGCAATTTCCAGATCCTGCAAAGCTACCAGCCCCTCATCGTACGAAAGTTTTGCCCGGTCGTACAGTTTTTTTCGCAGCTTCAGGTCGGCTTTTGCAAGGTTGATTTCTTCCAAAAGCCTGCTGCGCAACTCCGGTTTTTCACCCGTCGAAACCACATTGAAGTTGGCTTGCTCAATGGCGAGTTGATTTTTTAAACGAACCAGTTGCTCGTCCAGCCGGTTGGAAGTGATCGTTACTACGGGCTCACCTTCCTTTACCAGGCCATTACTGAAAGACATTTCTACCAGGTCGCCCCGGTCGAATTGGAATGCTTCTGCATGGTTAAACGCCCCGGACAGGTGGTCGTGGAGGGAGGCCGTCAACGATCCGTCGGTGTTTTTTATTAAAATCCACTGTCGCACAGGCATGGCTTTCGCTACGCTTTCGATGGTGAAAGGCACGTCAACGGGAGCGAAAACGACCGCTGCAAGTAGAAGGACTATGATCAGACTTGAAAATTGCTTCAATTTGTGTCGCTGTACTTAGTTGATTCGGAAGGGTAAAATCAGGTACTTTGGTTATTCAAAATTTACTTTGATCAAATAGTTTGCCTGAAAGGGTTCCCTGTCGTCGAATGGGTTGCTTTATGGTCAAAAAAAAATACCCAAAGGCGGCGAAATTAGGAAAATTGCCACTTTTGATTTTTGTTACGATAAAATTTGCCTGATTCTTGCCAAAAATCATCTCTGATTTTATTTGAATCCGGTTCGGCCGCCTTTTGCCGGATGGATTTGCGTTAAATTTTCATCCAAAATCCTACAAATGCGTATTCTTCTCTTTTTTTTGCTGAGCTGTTTTGCTGTGGCCAAACTTTCGGCTCAGTCCGGCTGCACGGATCCCCAGGCTCTCAATTTTAATGCCATGGCCACGGAGAATGACGGTTCCTGCACCTATCCGTCAACCTCCTTCACTCCCCAGCAAATTGCCGAATTGCCGCCTGCACTGGACGAATGCTCCGGTCTCGCTTTTTTCGGAGGCCGCCTTTGGACGCATGAGGACGGCGGCGGCATGGATCAGCTCTACGTGATCGATACGCTCACCGGAGCACTGCAGCAAACCTTAACCTTGCCCGGTACGAACAACGTAGACTGGGAGGATCTCGCTGAAAACGACGAATACCTTTACGTTGGTGATTTCGGAAATAACTCCGGTAACCGCACTGACCTGAAAATCATCCGCCTGAAAAAATCCAATCTCCTCGCCGGTGCTTCTTCGCCTGAACTCATCTATTTTTCGTTCAGCGACCAGACGAATTTCACCCCGGCTCCCAACGCCAACAACTTCGATTGCGAAGCTTTTTTCTTCTGGAACGATTCGCTCCATCTTTTTTCAAAAAACTGGCTCGATTTCAAAACCCGGCACTACGTTTTGCCTGCCACACCCGGCACGCATGTTGCCCAGCTCCGTGACAGCCTGGCCGTGCAGGGTCAAATCACCGCCGCTGATATTTCGGACGATGGTACTGCCGTGCTGCTCGGCTACAATGTCAGTACGAGCGAAACCTTCCTCTGGCTGCTGTTTGATTTTGCCGGCAGTGATTTTTTTGGTGGAAACAAACGTAAAATCTCGATGGGCAGCGCACTTTTCGTGAGCCAGCCGGAAGGCATTGTTTTCCGGAATGACCGCTACGGCTACATTTGTTCCGAGCGGTTTTCTTCGCTTCCGCAAAAATTGCTCTCCTTCAGCATCGGGCAGTGGATGCAAAACCCGAATGCAGCGACCGAGGTTCTGCCGGATGACCTGCTGAAGGTTTCACCCAACCCGTTTCAGGATTATCTGCTGCTCGATTTTCAGAAAATGGTGAATAATAAAATGGAGCTCAACCTGTCAGATTTGACCGGGAAAACGTTGAAAAGTTGGTCGTTCGATCACTCGCCAGTTTTCGGCTCCCTTCGGTTGGAGTTACCCGATTTGCCGTCCGGCGTGTATCACCTGACCATCCGTACCGAAAATGGCGTCGTCACAAAACCGGTGTTTCGAGGCTGAAACTGGCCGGTTGTCGAAAGTCAGCGTGATCGCAGCATGATTTTTCTAACTTTCCATTTCAGGAAATCACTCAACTTTAATCCGATCATCATGAAACTTTCGCACGTACTTTTTTTCAGCTTTTTCATGCTCTTTTCCCTCGGCAGTTGCAATCAGTCCAAAAAAGCAGGAGGCGAAACCGGCGTCAAAACAGCCAAAGGCAACACCGCCTACGCTTACCAAACCCTCGCTGACTATCTCCGTCGTGATCCCAAAATCAGGGTTACAGGCAGCGGCGACAATCTGGTGGTGTACATCCGCAGCGCCGATACCATCTCCGGCAATTTCGAGCCGCTTTTTGTGATTGACAGAAACACCTACGCCAGCAGCTACGCAGAAGCATCCCGGTTGGTGCAGGTTGAAAACGTAAAATCTGTGCGGGTACTCAATGCCAACGAAGGCAGCGCTCAGTTTGGCATGCGGGGCAACAACGGGGTGGTCATAATTAAAACGGTGGACAGCTCGCGGTAGACGGTGACGGTTTACGGCACAAGGTTTACAGCGGATGATAGAGCGTGCCTCGTCCACCATCCACCGTAAGTCGTCCACTGCCTACCGCACCAACGTCACGTCGCCTTTGAAAATAATTACCTTGCCATCCAAAAATTCCACTTCAGCGAACCAGACGTAAACGCCCACATCCATTTTTTTGCCTCTGTAATTCCCGTCCCATCCACGGGCAACATCGTTTGGCGGCAGGTTGTAATATTCGAAAAGATTATTGCCCCACCGGTCAAAAAGCAGGAAGGATTTTATGGTTAAAACTTGCGGCCCGGCGAACACCGTCAGGTAGTCGTTGAAGCCGTCGCCGTTGGGGCTGAAGGCATTCGGGACGAATATTTTCCGTGACTTTTTTACAAAAACTGTCACCTCGTCAGTTACGGAGCAACCCTGCGCACTGGTGGCCGTCAGGGTGTAAGTAATATCTCCCGCCGGAGCCACGACGGTAGGGCTTCCACAATCCGTGCAATCGAGGTAATCAGCCGGCGACCATAGCCAGGCAGCCACCGGAAACGAGGCATTGGCCGATACCAGCGTGCTTTCACCCAGCGAAATCGTCAGGTCTTCGCCCAGGTCAAGCAGTAATTCCGGCGGCTCCGGGATGAGCAATTGCTGAACCGTAACGTTACCATCCGCATCCTGAATAGTCAGCTGGTGAAAACCGGCCTCAAGGTTTTCAAAAATAAATGGGAAAACCGTCACCTGCATGGAGTTACCCCCGTCGAGTGACAGAGCGTATGGTGGCGTGCCACCGGAGATGCTGTTGATTGCTGCCGAGCCATCACTGTCGTTTTTGCAGGTGGGCGCCACGAGATCAGCGCTCGCTGTTAGCGTACCTTCGAAAGTCAGCGTGACGAAAATGGTCGAGTCGCAGCCGGTGTAACTGCCGTTGGCAATGATTTCCACTCCCGCTGGATTCGACTGGTCGTACACGGTGCCGTTCACCGTGATGGATTCGCCGGGCTGCAAGGTCGTTTCAAAATACCCTACCGCCTCCGGGAAGTAAGACAAACTGACATTCACCGTCGAGTCGCAGCCGAGGTAGCTTCCGTTCGTAAAAACCTCCGTACCTGTCGGGTTGCCCAGAAAATAAAGCGTTCCGTTGATGAAAATTGACTCTCCGGGGCAAAGCACAGGCGTGAGATCCACCACCACAGTCCCGAAAGTCAGATTGACAAAAACCGTTGAATCACAACCGTTTACGCTGGCATTGGGTAAAATTTCCGTGCCGCTTGGGTTGGTTTCGTCGTACACCGTCCCGTTCACGGTGACGCTGCCTCCGGTGCAGAAAGTTTGATTCAGGTTAAATGTTGCCGCAGGCCAAAAACTCAGGTTCACATTCACGATGGAATCGCAGCCAAGGTAGCTGCCGTTCGGAATCGTCACCGAGCCAACCGGGTTGCTTTGGTTGAAAACCGTTCCGTTCACGGTCACGGATCCGCCGGGACAGAGGGTTTGGGTCAAATTATTGGTCACTGCCGAGTTGAAGGTCAGGTTCACAAAAATGGTTGAATCGCAGCTGTTCACGCTGGCGCCCGGCAGCACTTCCGTACCCGTCGGGTTCGATTGGTTGTACACGGTTCCGTTGACGGTGATGCTGCTGCCGGTGCAGAGCGTTTGCGTCAGGTTGAAATTGGCCGCAGGCCAAAAACTCAAATTCACGTTGACGATCGAATCACAACCGAGGTAGCTGCCGCCGGGGAAGGTCTGCGATCCGGTTGGATTGGATTGGTTGTACACCGTTCCGTTGACCGTGATGCTGCCGCCGGGGCAAAGCGTTTGGACGATGTTGTTCGTCACCGCCGAGTTGAAGGTCAGGTTCACAAAAATGGTCGAGTCGCAGCCGTTCACGCTGGCGCCTGGCAGCACTTCCGTGCCCGTCGGGTTCGATTGGTTGTACACGGTTCCATTGACGGTGATGCTGCTGCCGGTGCAGAGCGTTTGCATCAGGTTGAAATTGGCCGCAGGCCAAAAACTCAAATTCACGTTGACGATCGAATCACAACCGAGGTAACTTCCGCCGGGGAAGGTCTGCATTCCGGTCGGGTTAGACTGATTGTACACGGTGCCGTTGACGGTGATGCTGCCGCTGGGGCAAAGCGTCTGAACGATGTTGTTCGTCACAGCCGAGTTGAAGGTCAGGTTGATAAAAACCGTTGAATCACAGCCGTTTGCGCTGGCGTTTTGTAAAATTTCCGTACCTGTCGGATTATTGGCGTTGTACACCGTTCCGTTCACAGTGATGCTGCTGCCGGTGCAGAGGGTTTGGTTCAGGTTAAACGTTGCATCGGGGTAAAACGAAAGATTGACGTTTACCGTTGAGTCACAGCCCAGTGAGCTGCCACTGATGAAAACCTCCGATCCGGAAGGGTTTGCCTGGTCATACTGCGTTCCGTTCACGACGATGGACTCGCCGGGACAGAGGGTGGGGGAGAGGGTGACGGCAGGCTCAGGTGAAACATTAATATCGAGAGAAGGAAGCGTACCAGGAAGAGTGAAACAGGAATTTCCATCGAACATATCTAAAATCTCCACCACGATAGTCCCACTTGAAAAATTATAATCAGCCGGGCAAACCGTCAGCATTGAGCCATTGCTCAGGTTGTCGGCGAACAAGTTGGTGGTTCCGTTTGCAGTAATTTGATAATCAATGTAATACGTAGGAGTTCCGGTGAATTGTAACGGGATGTCAAAACAATCATTCTCACAGATCGTCCCGCCATTGCCGATATCCAGCGTTGGCCTGTAAAATGATACCGGCACTCCCTGGGATACGGAAAGGCACGGGTCGTTCAGGTCCACATTTCCGTTACCATCGTCATTTCCTGCTACCGCCGAAACGTAGACAGTCTGCCCAAGAGCAACACCAGCCGGCGTTGGAAACCCGGGCATATTACTGACGTCAATGATGTTGCCCAGCGTTGCTCCGGGGTTGTCATGTAAAACAAATTGCAGGATATCATCGCCGTCCAGTATTTCACCACCGGAAAACGGTACAGAAAAATTGGTGAAGCTGCTGCAAAAAACGTAGGGCGCTCCACTGAAATTCATCGTGCCTGCATTTGTCGTACAGGCACAGTTGGCTGAGCCCGAAACCACGACGGGTCCGCAGCCGTTGGCGTCATCAATTTCAAAAGAATAATTTGTGCCACTCGGCAGCGGTCCCGAAGTGAACGTGTTGCCGCTCACCGGGTTTCCATTCACCGTGTAGCTCGCCGGGTCGCCGCCGGTGATGGTGAAAGAGACGGTGAAAGTCTGCGTTGCCGGGTCGCAATCCTCCTGAAGATTGGAGAAGCCGGGCGCTGTGTTCACGGTCACGGGCGTAGTAGCTGCCTGCGTGCAGGCAGCCGATGGGGTAAACGTCAGCGTGACCGTACCGGACTGGTTGGCCGGATTGAAGTTATTCCCACTTACGCCGGCGCCGGTCCAGGTTCCGTTGGGATAGTTCGGATCTGCCAGCGTCGTCAGGTCAAGCGGGGATGCATTTTGACAAATGTCCGCCTGCGAGAGCTGCGGTGCAGCGGGTGCATTCACGGTGATGGTGGTAGTGGTCGCATTGGTGCAGGCTGCGGTTGGCGTGAACGTCAGCGTTACGGCGCCGCTCTGTCCGGCCGGGTTGAAATTTCCGCCGCTCACGCCGGGCCCCGTCCAGGTTCCTGCCGGGTAGTTCGGGTCGGCCAGGTTGGAGAGGTTGTACGGGGAAGCTGTCTGGCAGAGGGTTACCGTCCCAAGTTGCGGCGTGGCCGGCGTATTGACGGTTACGGTGATAGATGCCGAATTAACGCAGTTCGTATTATTTGGGGTAAAAACCAGCGCAACGCTCCCGCTCTGCCCGGCCGGGTCGAAACTATTGCTGCTGACGCCCGGTCCTGACCAGTTGCCGGCGTATCCGTTTTGGGTCGTGGGTAGTGCGAAGGGCTGGCTTGTTTCACAAAAAGCAGCAGGAATGCCGGTGATATTCGGTGTGACCACTTCATTCACGTTGACTTGAAAAGTGGCGTTAGTTGCGCATTGACCGGGCGAAGGGGTGAAAGTCAGCGCTGCCAGACCCGACTGCCCGGTCGGGTCAAAATTATTGTTGATGACGCCCGGTCCGCTCCAGGTTCCTGTCACGCCCCCCTGCGTGGTGGGCAATGCAACCGGCGCTGCGGATTGGCAAATTTGAGACGGAACGCCGCTGATGGCCGGTGGCGACGGCACATTTACCAAAATATCAAAAGTGGCGGTGGCAGCACACTGTCCGGGTACGGGCGTAAAGGTCAGGGTTGTATTCCCGCTTTGACCGCTCGGGTTGAACATGTTGTTGCTGACGCCCGGCCCTGACCAAAGTCCGTTGATGCCGCTTTGCGTGGTGGGCAGGTTGATGGCTGCCGCATTTTGACACAAATTAGCAGGGATACCGGTGATGACCGGAGCCGTTGGCGGCGTCACATTGATTAGTACAGCAGCAGGCGTGGAAACGCAGTTACCGCTGCTGACCACGATGGCGTAAACGATCGCCCCGTTCGAAGCGGTGTAGCTGGACGGGGTCGGGATGGGGAAATTTCCGCCAGCGTCGAGGAACCAGCCGACGGTATTGCCGGGGATATTGTTGATGAGGTTGTTGTTGGCAGTGAGGTTAAAAGTTGCAACGCCACCGGCGCCACATTCCGTGAGGGTGGTCGAATTGGCGGTTGGAGTTTGGCCCACCGTCACACTCAGGTTGGCGGGGGCTGCGCACTGGCCGGCAGTGGGGGTGAAAGTGATCGTCACATTGCCGCCAGCGGCTGCGGGATTGAAATTGTTGCCGGAAACGCCCTGCCCTGACCAGGTTCCGTTGATCCCGTTCTGATTCGTTTGCAGGGTGACCGCCGGATCGGTGGTGCAAAACGGGCCGATGGGCGTCAGGGTTGGTGTCGTCACCTGGTTAACGGTGATGTTTATCGTCGACGGAGATGCACACTGGCCGGGGTTGGGGGTGAAAGTGATGGTAGCGGTCGACCCTCCCAGCCCGGCGGGGTTGAAACTGTTGCCGGAAACGCCCTGCCCTGACCACGCACCGGTGATGCCGTTGGTGGAAGTTGTTGGCAGGCTGACCGGTCCGGCATTTTCACAAAGTGGGCCAATGGGTGAAAAGGTCGGCGTAATGCCCGCCGATCCGCTCACCACGATATCGTCGATGTAGTAAAATTCGGCATTGGCTTTATTGGCGGCGAAAAAACGGATTTGCAGCGTGTTGCCGGTCAGGCCGTTAACGGTCAGGAATCCCAGACCGTTGTTTGCGCAAACGTAACCGAACTGCTGAAAAGGGCCCCCGTCCAGGCTGTACTCGGCGACAATCTGATCATGGCTGTTGTCGGGCGGGCTGTTGCCGGTGCATCCGAACAGCGGACTGCCGGGGTTGTCGCATTCGAGGCTGCCATCGGCATAGGTAAACATGGAAATACTGACGTCGCAGGCATTGGAAATATCGATGATTTGCGAAAGCCAGGAGTTGTCGTTGCCACCGCCACCGGCCGGGCAGCAGGGTGCGCCTTCGATGTCATTGACGGTAAAAACTCCGCCCCAAACGCCCCACTGACTGGCGCCGGGCCCCAGGTTAAGGTTTCCGCCGTCGTCGCAGTCGGTTGCGTTGGTGGTCCATTTTGGAGCAGCCTGGGTGGTGCCGTTGGCGTAAGAGTTGAAGTCTTCGGTCCATATTTGGGCAAAAGCCGGTGCTGAAACCAGCCAAACTGCCAGCGCCGCAAACAGGATTTTTATAAACAAAAAACCAGCTCCGGATGCTGCCGGTACCGCTGTTTCAGCCTTGTTTTTTATCAAAAATAGAAATCGCAGGAAAGTGCGGAGAAAAGACAACTTCCGGTTTTGAAGCCGGGTTGCAGACATACAGGTAGGTTTAAAAGCCATCATACTCAATTCGGGCAATTGTTTTGGCAAATGTACAATATTGACGCTGTTGGCTCTCTGTGCTGTGTTAAGGTTTGATGAAATTTGACAAAAACAATCGGACGTACTGCTCTGCCGGCGGTTGTTTTAAAATAAAAAGAGTGGCGGCAAAACATCGGGTCAGAGTTCCCTGTGTTTTGCCGTCACTCTTTTTTTGTGAAAATGCAGAAAGCGTAATGACTGTGCGAGGAGCCGCTCAGGTTCAGGTTTTACTTTTTTAAAACGCAAACCGGAAACAGCGCAGCGAGCTGGTTTATTTTACCAAAATCACCGGTTCAGCTGCACAAATCCTGTTAAAATATCCCCGTTGCCCAGGTCAAGTTGGTAGAAGTAGGTGCCATCGGGCAATTCAGCGCTCCGGTAGGTGCCCCGCCAGTTGTTTTTATAATTTTCCGAACGGTAAACTTCATTGCCCCAGCGGTTGAATATCCGCAGTTGGTGGTCCGGGTAAAATTCAAGCCCCAGGATTTTGAAGGTGTCATTCATTCCATCATCGTTGGGTGAAAAACCGTTGAAAACAACGACCCGCTCGCAGCGTATTTCTACGACCACAATCGCCGTGTCGCAGCCGTTTTCATTGCAAATTTTATAAGCAAATTCATCCGTTCCGCAGAAGTCTTTGTCCGGCCGGTAGGTAAAAGTATGATCTGCGTTCACCTGCACCAGCCCGTGCTGTGGAGGCAGGACGACACCTATTTCCGTCAGGTCGCCGTTGATGTCATCGTTGGCGAGCACGTCAATTCTCAGGTCGGAGTTAACGGATGTAGTATCCAAATCTGTTCTGGCGACCGGCAGTTTACCTGGAACGCAGGTGACTTCTGCCGTGAGCGTATCCGTGCAGAAAGCGTATTGCTCGTGAATGAGCACAACTTCGTGTGTTCCGACCGGCAGGTATAGCGAAGAGCCGGTGGGAGCGGTCGTGCTGTTGAGGTTCAGCGTGGTGATATCGCCCGAAGAGGGCTGCACAATCGTCATCAGGCCGTAAGCTCCCGAGGCATTGTAGCTGATGATGTTGAGCGTAGCTGAGTCGAGTGACCAACTGCCTGCCGGGTTCAGCTGGTTCATCAGGTCCACCATTTCAAAAACATCGTTGAACGTTCCGGTGAAACTGTCGCTACCTACCGACCATGATTGCAGGTTGTAGGGTCCGTTCATGGCGTTGCCGGGGATGGCCGCAAAGCCGTAACTCACAATCGTATCAAAAGCGCAGATGTCAAAAAGTCCCTGGTAAGGTTGGCCGTCTACGAAGAAGTCGTAAAGCAGGATTTCACCCAAATCATACTCCAGGCAGATTTTTGCTTTTGCTTCGCAATCATCCACCGTTGCGGTGGCAAAGTCAGCGGCCAGCACGATGCACGGAATTTGTCCGATGCAGCTTTCCACGAGTATTTCGAAGAAAAAAGTATCGCACACGCCCAGATCATCGCAGAGCAGTACGCAGCAGGAATCGTCACCTTCAAAACCGGTATCCGGTACGTAAATCAGGCAAGTATCATTGGCAGGGAAGAGGCTGCCGTTGGCGGGTGCTTCGCAAACGGTCAGGCTGGCAAAGTTGCCGGCCAGTTCGTCCATATAAGTGCAAAGTTTCAGCGAATCCATCCCGCATTCCAGCACCAGAGAAATGATATCCGGCACCGGCGTCACACCGGTCGTATCACAGTCGTAACCGACGGCTATGTTTTCCTCGCTCACCACGCACCCGGCCTCGTCGGTGGCCGTTACGGAGTAGGTTTGGTTATTGCTGAGCCCGGTCGCCATGCCGGAGGTCGAAACATTCGGCGCCCAATCGTAGGTCAGTAGCCCGGTAGCGCCTGAGACGTCAAAGGTGATGGTTCCGTCGTTACCGTCACAGGTTTCCGGCGTGGTAGTCACCTGCGCCGTGAGGGCGATGGAAGCGGCGATCGTCACCACCGTGTCCGCCGTGCAGCCGGTGGACAGGTCTTCGACCTTGATGTAGTAGTCGCCAGCAGGCAGGTCGGGCGCCATGTTATTGGATGAAACATTTGGCGACCAAGTGTAAGCGATGGGGCCCTGCACACCGTTTAACCCGAATTTGATGCTGCCGTTTTCATTTCCGCAAGTCGTATTCATCGAAACAATCTGCGCAAACTCGAGCGCACATGGCGGTGGTGTCACCGTTACCACCAGGTACGTCGTATCACACTGGGCCGGGTTGTTGTCAAAACAATGCACGACACAAATCACATCCGGTGAAACACCGGAAAAACCGGCTGCCGGCACCAGCGTCAGGCAGGTGCTGTCGAGCATGCCTGCTTCCACCGTTGCCGGGTCGCCGCTGTCGCAAAACGCCCAGGAGGTGAGCGCTCCGGAATAATCCAGCACGCCCGTGGTGTCGAGGCAGATTTCTTCAGTTTGTGAAATGGTTACGTGCAGGGTGTCCACGCAGGAGCTTTGGCCGATGGTGAAATTGACCGTTTCTTCACACCCCGGAACAGCCGGGAAACTGACGGTCAGCGAGTAGTCGCCCGGAGGCAGATTTGTGAACTCGTTTCCGTTGATGCTTTGCATGCCGTTCGCAGGAAGCAACGTGAAATCATAATCAGCAGGATCGCCGCTGACCTGGGCCGTCACGGCCCCGTCACTCATCGCACAGCTTGCCGGCTGCGTGGAAACGGAGGTAACGATATCCGCCGGACAGTTGATGCAAGACTCAATGACGGTGATGGTCTGTGTCTTAGAGGCAATATTTCCGCAGCTGTCTGTGGCGGTCCAGGTGCGAAGCAAGGTGTAGCCGCAGCTGTCGGCATCCGGAATATTTTCTTCAGCAAATGAAACCTGAAAAATACCGAAACAGCCATCCACAGCGGCAGGGTTGGCAGCGGCGGGGATAGTGTCTCCCGCAGTTTCATCCACCGTCAGGTCGCCGGGGACGCCGCCGATGATGGGTGCTTCGGTGTCGATGACCATCATTTGAATGCAAATCTGGCTGTTGTTTCCTGACAAGTCGTAGGCAATCCAGCAGCAATTCATGCTTAGAATGAAGCCATCGGTCAGGCAGGTACCTTCCACTATTGTTTCAGTGAAATGAACGTAGGGGTTGGGATCGCAGTTGTCCGTTGCCGTGGCATGGTTAGCCGAAAAAATGACCTGCTGCCCGCATTCAAACGTCAGCGTATCGCCATGACTGAGACCCTGCAGCAGCGGATGCGTAAGGGTCAGCGAAGGAGGTTCCGTGTCAGGACTGCAATTTTGGGCAGCGGCAGCGGTGGAGAAAAGGAGGAATGTCAGTAAAATAAGCGGGCCTGTCAATTTAGAGACTGACCGCCCGGGGAGTAAGCTTTCTCGCATAATCAGTTTTTTGACTTCGAAGTATTCGAAGCAGTCCATGGAATTTGAATTACAAACTTTTAGGTGAGTGAAGTAAAAGTCTTGCCGGAGCAGAGTTCATCGAGCCGAATTCACAGTTTTACCACCCCGTGACGGTGTTTTAAAAAAAAATCACATCGTCATTTCATCAAAAATTCTTTTTAATATATCTGGAGTCGGCAGTAATTCCTGCCAGGAAAAGAGGCGTCAAATCAATTTTTTTATCAACTGTGGCAAAAATTGTGACAATATTGCTCAAACCGACAATATGATCGGCTGAGAAAAGTGGAATTGGCTGATAATCAGGAAGGTGTGTAGCCGTAATTTCGTTAAACTATTCAGTTCGAAAGCGAATCTGGCAGCCATCAGCCCTCTTGTTTCACCGAAGAAACCACGAATTGCCGCAGGTCCTGCCTGTATTGCGTCGGGGTGACGCCCGTGACGGATTTGAACTGTTTATTGAAATGGGAGAGGTTGTTGAATCCGCTTTCGTAGCTGACGGCGGCGATGCTCAGGTGCTCCTCGGCGAGAAGGCTGCAGGCGTGCGCTACCCGAAACTCATTGAGAAATTCGATGAAGGTTTTGTGGTTGATTTTTTTGAAAAAACGGCAAAAAGCAGGTGTCGTCATGTTGATGACGCCGGCGGCTTCGTCGAGGGTGACCTGCCGGTGGAAGTTTTTTTCAACAAAATTGTACACGGACTGCATGCGCTGGTGGTCCTGCGGTTTTACTTCCAGGGACAGATAATTGATTTTCAGCGGCCAGACTTCCTGCGAATCAGCCATGATCTGAAGCGCCCGCAGCAGCTCGACCATGCGCCAGAATTTATCCAGATCCACCATGTTTTGCAGGATCTGACCAACTTCCCACCGCGTGTGCCCGTGAAAAGACAGACCCGAACGGGCCCGCTGAAACAGCTGCCGGATATCGGCCATTTCGGCAAGTTCAAAAAAATCTTTTCCCAGAAAATCCTCTCGCATCTGAACGACAATCTGTACGTGCTTTTCCTTCAGCTCCTGCGCAAAGCCGAGGTGAGGGAGGTTGGGACCCAGCAGCACGAGGTCGCCTTCGAAGTAGTGGCTGACATGGTCGGCGATGTGGCGTTTGCCCCGGCCGTTCGAAATGAAAACGATTTCGTATTCAGGGTGGCAGTGCCAGTAGGGCATGCTCGATTCGGCATCTGCTTCCGTGAAACGACGGACGGTAAATGAATTGCCGAAAGTGGGCCGGATATTTTCAAAAAGAGGTTTCTTATTGATTTTGTCTGATTGGCTCATGCTGCGATTTTTTACTGTTTGCAGGTTAAATTAACTACATAATTACAATTAAAAACCATTTTGGTTAAAATAGCATCTAAACCGGTCAAAATTAGCGTAGTAACATGGATTTTTCCGACCGTAACTTTGCCTCGAATTTAAGTTTCATGTATTACCATTTAGTTTTATTCTGTGAGTGACATCCCGAGGAGGGATGTCACCTCTTTTTCCACCCAAAGTCATATTCGTTAGGAAATCACTGTTATCCTGAAATTACCCTTTGACTGAAATCACCCGACTGTTTTTATGATCAGAACTTTGAAAGCTTTCACGCTGCATCATGCCAGTGTGTTGGTAGGATTGGGCCCGGCTGGGTTTGTGTGCCATTGGTTTTTGCATGATGATGGCAGAAAGCGTTAGGGTTGACTGACAGTGTCAATTATCTGAAAAATTACCTGCCAGGCAGTGTGTCTGCTGCTGGTTTGGGTTACGCAGCTTTCTCTTCTGCAATGGTAGGAGAAAGATATTACGGCGATAGTATTCGTCATCAATTTAGGCCTAAAAAACTGGTTTTGTCGGTAGCCTTACGAGGGCTGCCGGCTTAACCATTGCTGATTGGAATGTTGGGTGAGTTGGCCGGGTTGGGAGCCGGTCTCACTTTTGTATTACTGCTGACGCTGGCAGCTTCCTGTTTCGCTCAAAAACTGAAATAATAGAATCCTGTTAATCTTTTTTGTTTGACTTATATCCTGTCCAATTTGGAGCCTTCACCCTCAATGGGTGAGGGCTTTTTTGTTTAGGGGACTGATACAAAAGGTGAGGGTAGGGGAGTGGGAGCTTTTTGCCAGGCGTTTAAAGTCTTTAAGTGTTGTATTTATTCCATTTTTAATTTGATGATTTATACTTCATTGGAAACGGGAGGCGTTTTGTTGGCACGCAGCGAAGCCGCCTATCCTCTTTTTTCTCCCCGGTTGCCAGCGATTTGAACGGCAAAAACCTGCTTTTTAGTGACTTTTAGCATGCGGCTAAAATCTGATTTTGCATAAACAGGCAGAATGTTTATATTGTGCCGGTTTTCATAAAATATCTTGAAACAGAAATCATGTCTCCACTGGCTCATCGCATTTATATCTTTACGCTTACCAGTATCGTTGTGTTTACATTTTTATTCCTTTTGATTAAAGGCATTCCTTACTACAGCACACCCATTGAAGAGCGGTTTTATCATGCTGACCATGACTGGTTTAAACCCAGTGGGGCTTTTGGCCACGGACTGGGGATTGTCGGAACGCTGCTGATCCTGGTTGGGGTGTTCGGCTACCAGGCCAAGAAGAAAAACCGCTGGCTTGCCACTCGTTTTGGACGCCTCAAATACTGGCTGGAGTTTCATATTTTCTTATGCACACTTGGGCCGACAATGATTCTGTTTCACACAGCGTTCAAGTTCGGCGGCATCGTTTCCGTAAGTTTTTGGAGCATGGTGGCGGTGGTGGCGAGCGGGGTAATCGGCCGGTTTATTTATATCCAGATCCCCCGTACCATCGAAGGGCGGGAGTTGAGCCTGGGTGAAGTAAAAGGAATGAAGGCCGACCTGGGCGAGTTGCTGAAAGGTTCCTACCAACTGGACGATGCAAGCTATCAGGCTGTTTTATCGGCAGCAAACGTCAGCGGAGAACGGACCGGAGGTAATTTTTTCACCCGAATGGTGCAAAAATATTTTCAGGATAAAAGCACCATCCGGCAGGTGAAACAAACGCTCCGTCAGAACAATTTTTCAAGACCTGATGTGCATAAGGTCGCTAAGATGGTCAAACATGAGCTATCTCTGAACAACCGGATTGAACGACTGGAAACCATGCAGAGACTTTTCAAGTACTGGCACGTCGCACACCTGCCTTTTGCACTCATCATGCTGATCATCATGGTCATACATGTTGCAGTGACGCTGGTGTTCGGGTACCGTTGGATTTTTTGATCTCAATTTATTTTAGGGCAAATGTTACTAGAGCAAATCATCATTTACGGTTCAGTTTTCCTGCTTTGCTTCGCAGTGGTTTGGGTTTATCTGAAAAAACAAAAAAAGACTTCGGAAGCCACACAAGCCAAAATAGAAAAAGCGAAAGAGGAAGGCATGCACGAGCCGGTCTCCCTTCACCCGGTCATTGACATGGGGACTTGTATCAAAAGCGGCGCCTGTATGGAAGCCTGTCCGGAAAAAGATATCATCGGCATCGTGAATGGAAGAGCGACCCTGATCAATGCAGCAGAATGCGTGGGCCATGGTGCATGTTTTCATGCCTGTCCGGTTGAGGCGATTACCCTGGTAATCGGTACGGAAAAACGGGGCGTGGACCTGCCGCATGTCAGTGAAAATTTTGAGACCAACGTGCCCGGGATTTTTATCGCCGGTGAGTTAGGCGGTATGGGTTTGATCAAAAACAGCGTAGAACAAGGTCAGCAGGCAGTCGATTACATTGCCAAATCATTAGCTAAAAAAGAAAGCAACGGCATCCTCGATCTGGTCATCGTTGGTGCAGGCCCTGCAGGCATTTCCGCATCACTGACTGCCAAAAAACACGGGCTCAGTTTCCAGACGCTGGACCAGGACTCCCTCGGCGGCACGGTGTATAATTTCCCCCGCTCGAAAGTGGTCATGACCGCACCAATGGACCTGCCGCTTTACGGAAAAGTCAAACTTTTCGACACCAGCAAAGCAGAACTTTTAACACTCTGGCAGGAGGCTTTATCAAAAAATGGTATCAGTATCCGGGAACGAACAAAGGTGGAAAGCATTCTTTCGGAGAACAATCATTTCAGCGTCGTTACCAACCAGGGCGATGAAATTCTGGCCCGCCGGGTATTGCTTGCCATCGGCCGGCGAGGTACTCCCCGCAAGCTGGGCGTACCGGGCGAAGAGCTCGAAAAAGTAGCTTACCGTCTGCTGGAACCTGAATTGATCAGCGAAAAGAATGTGGTGGTCGTGGGCGGCGGCGATTCTGCCATCGAAGCGGCACTGTCGCTGGCAGAGCAGAACTCTGTTATTCTCAGTTACCGTGGGGATGCTTTCAGCCGGGTGAAACCCAAAAACCGGGAAAAGCTCAATGAGGCCATTGAAAAAGGCATTCTTGACGTGAAATTAAATTCAAACCTCGTAAAGATAGAACGAGAACTCGCTGTGCTTGCACTCAAAGAAACCGGTGGCCAGGAAGCGCTGCCCAACGATCTGGTTTACATTTTCGCCGGCGGTGAACTACCCACAAAGTTTTTGGAGAAAGCGGGCGTGGAGATTAACAAGCGGTTTGGATATACGATGAAGAAGCACAGGTAGGTCACGGTGACAGTGTCAATGGCTGGCATTTGATTTAAGATTGCAGATTACATGAATTATGATTTTTGATTTTTGGCCTTGGACAATGAGAATAGTGCATTCCATCTAAAATCTAAAATCATGTAATCATTAATCATCAATCAAGAGCAAGCCTTATTCGATCTGAAAAAAGCCATTAATTCAAAACAACTTGCAGCCAAAAATCTTCCATATTCTTTTTATCTGCCTCCTCACCGGCAGCACCTTCGCCCAGCTTTCCCCTGGCGATCTCTCCGGCGCACATGCCGAACTAGAGGGTATTTCCAATTGCACCCAGTGCCATGTGTTGGGTGAAAAAGTGTCTAACGACAAGTGCCTGGCTTGCCACAAGGAAATCAAGTCACGACTGGATCGGCGGCAGGGTTATCACAGTTCGAAAGAGGTGCGGGGAAAGGAATGTGCCAGTTGCCACAGCGACCACCACGGTCGCAATTTCGATATGGTGCGTTTTGATGAAAAAACGTTCAACCACAACCTCACAGGTTACGAACTAACCGGAGCCCACAAAAAAATTGATTGCCGGGACTGCCACAAACCCGACAACGTGAGCGATTGGGATTTGAAAAAAAGGAAAGAAACTTTTCTCGGGCTCGGGCAAAAATGTCTCGATTGTCACGAAGATTTTCACCAGAAAACCCTCTCGAACGACTGTGCCAAATGCCACTCGACGGATGAGTTTCGTCCTGCCACCAAATTTAACCACGGCAACACGAAATTTGCTCTCGAAGGCAAACACAAAACAGTGGATTGCAAGGATTGTCACCAGACGGAAATCCGCAACGGCAAAGAGTTTCAGCGATTTGCAGGTGTGCCTTTCGGAAACTGTACGGACTGCCACAAGGATGCTCACAACAATAATCTGGGGCCAAACTGCAAGCAGTGCCACAACGAACAGTCTTTCACCTCCACTGCAAGTCTCGGCAGGTTCAACCACAACGGCACGGGCTTCCCGCTCAAAGGCCGCCACCAGCGGGTGGATTGCAAAGAATGCCACCAATTACCCGCCACACCGCTGACTGTTTTTCAGGATCGGCTCGGGGTAAAAACGCAAGACTGTGCTACCTGTCACAAAGATGTCCATGAAGGTAAATTTGGCAACAACTGCGTTGATTGTCACAATGAAAACTCCTTCCGGCAGGTCGGAAAAATGGAAGGTTTCAACCATGACTTGACTGGCTTTGCCCTCGAGGGAAAACACGAGGTAGTGGATTGCCGCAAATGTCACGTCTCCGAGAGCTTGACCGAGCCGCTACCACACAACACTTGTGCCACCTGCCATTCCGATTATCACGAAGGGCAGTTTGTCACCAATTCCCGGTCGCCAGACTGTGCGGAGTGCCACACGGTAGATGGATTTGAAGGGAGCACGTTCAGCATTGCGCAGCACAATAAAACCAAATTTCCGCTGGATGGCGGGCACGTTGCGACACCGTGTTTTGCGTGTCATTTGCCCGACGGAGCTGAGAAATGGCAATTTCGCAACATCGGGGAGCGTTGTGTGGATTGTCATGACGATTTTCACAAAGGTGAAATTGCCTCTAAATGGTACCCTAATCAAGCCTGCAAAAAATGCCACCTGACCGAAAGCTGGACCGGTGTCAACCAATTTGATCATTCCAAAACGACTTTCCAACTGCTCGGAAAACACGCCGAAGTTGACTGCCGGGCCTGTCATGTGCGGGATGAGGACCATCCGCAGGGTAAGTTTACCGGGGTTTCAACCGAGTGTGCCGCCTGCCATGACAATGTACATGGTAATCAGTTTGAAAAAGCCGGCGTTACGGACTGCGCCCGCTGCCACCATTTTGAGGGCTGGTCGCTCACGGATTTTGACCATAATAAAACCCGCTTCAAGTTAGAGGGTAAACATGCCGAAGTGGCCTGTGATCGCTGCCACCGTCCGGTGCTGATGGATGGAGCGGCGGTGGTACAGTACCGGATTGAAAGGTTTGAATGCGTGGATTGTCATCAGTAACAAATTTCTTGTTTTGAAAAATTTAAGATCCATCCTGATTTTCCTTTGTTGCTCCGCAACTTCATTTGCGCAGAACCCTCATACCCCTGCCCTCAAAATCGACTGTGCATCTTGCCATTCTCCGGAGGGTTGGGCTATTGCTTCGCAGTATTGGGAAAACGGCGAGATGGTCAACCCCAGTCTTGAAAATCCTTTCAGTCATGATCAGACAAACTTTGAACTAACGGGCAGGCACAACCAGATCGATTGCCGGGATTGCCACGAAACGCTCGTTTTTCAGCAAGCCCAGCCTGCCTGCATTTCCTGCCACACCGACCTGCACCAGATGACTGTGGGCGATGACTGCGCCCGCTGCCACAGTACGCAGCACTGGCTGGTGGATAACATCACCCAACTGCACGTAGATAACGGATTTCCGCTGCTCGGTAATCACGCTATCGCCGATTGCCGGGACTGCCATACTTCGGAAACAGATCTGCGCTTCGACCGCATCGGTAACGAGTGTTTAGAGTGCCATTTGGATGAATATCGGGCGACGACCATGCCGGATCACACAGCTTCCGGGTTTTCTACAGATTGCGTGATGTGCCACGATATGACGGGGTTAAGTTGGCTTTGGGAAATTGGCGGAGCCAATCATCTATTCTTTCCTTTGACCGGTGGGCATCAGATTAATGATTGCGCAGCTTGTCATACCAACGGGAATTTCTCCAACACGCCAACTGATTGCTTTGCCTGCCATCAGGATGATTACGCAGCAACTACCAGCCCCAACCACCAGGCAGCAGGCTTTCCCACGGACTGTAATCTTTGCCACACCACCGGTCCGGGTTGGCAGGCGACCGATTTTAAACAGCATGACCAGCAGTACTTCCCCATTTTTAGCGGAAAACACAACGGAGAATGGAACGAATGTAGCGAGTGTCACACAACACCGGGGAATTTCAAGGCTTTCAGTTGCATCGATTGCCATGAGCACAACGATCCGCAAGACCTTGCAAAGGAGCACGATGATGTCTCAGGGTACCAGTATGTGAGCCAGGCTTGTTATGAGTGCCATCCGAAAGGGGATGAGTGAAAAATAGAAGCGAAAAGAAGCGGCAAAGCAGGTTTGGCTGGAATAAAATTTTTCCGCTTGTTTAAGATTTAGTCGATTGCGCTCATAGTGGCTTGATAAAAAAAATTAAGTTTGCCTTAAAGAATGTTGGCGCAAAATTAGCGTCGCATAAAATTCATGATACCACCGCAGCGGCAGAACTAAATGCTGTTGCCCAATGATGAGCCTTGCGGTAGACATGAAATGAAGACCGAACAACTCGATAAAAAAACGAACAGTAAGCCGGATGCGCCAAGCAACATCCATTTTGCTTCTCTTTTGGTTTTCTACGAACCTCCTTTCGCAGAATCCGCACGGCGCTGCCCTCAAAATCGATTGTGCATCCTGCCACTCCCCTGCCGGGTGGGAAATTCCCAGCGACTTCTGGCGTGACCACGAACCCCGCAAGCCACGGGTCTCCAAGTCAACGGGCATGCCGATTACTTCCGACACCGTATTTTTCAGCCACAACAAGTCCACTGATTTTCCACTGAAAGGCCGTCACGCCGTGACAGACTGCCGGGACTGCCACGAGACGCTGGTTTTTGAAAATACCAGCTCCGACTGTATCTCCTGCCACACCGACATCCACCAGATGACCGTCGGGAACGACTGCGCCCGCTGCCACACGACCAATCACTGGTTAATCGATGATATTCAACAGTTGCACGTTGACAATGGCTTCCCGCTCACGGGCGTCCACACGTCGTTGAACTGTACGGACTGTCACACTTCCGAAACTGAGCTGCGCTTCGACCGCATCGGCAACGATTGCGTGAGCTGCCACCTTAGCGATTTCAACGCCTCGACAAACCCGAATCACAAGCAAGCGGGCTTCTCCACCGATTGCCTCGAATGTCACGACCCATTCACCGCCGACTGGAACACCGACAAGGTGGACCACTCGTTTTTCCCTTTGACGAAAGGGCATGAAATAACAGACTGCGCCGCCTGCCACGCCGGGGGGGATTTTGCCAACACACCAAACAACTGCTTCGCCTGCCATCAGCCGGATTTTGAAAATACGCTCAATCCGAACCACGTCACGGCTGGTTTCACCAACGACTGCGCCCAATGTCACACGACCGACCCGGAATGGATGCCGGCGCAGTTCACGGCGCACGACGGGCAGTATTTTCCCATTTACAGCGGCAAGCACCAGGGCGCCTGGAACCAGTGCGCCGAGTGCCACACCGACCCGAATAACTACGCCTCGAACAGCTGCATCGTCTGCCACCTGAACCCGGAAACGGACGACGGGCACACGACCGTGGCGGGGTACGTTTATGAAAATTCTGCCTGCCTTGCCTGCCACCCGACGGGTGATGTGGACGACAGTTTTGACCATGACGCCAGCAACTTCCCGTTGACGGGAGCGCACATCACAACGGATTGCATCGAGTGCCACGCCAACGGCTACGCCGGTACGCCCACCGAATGTGCAGCGTGCCACACGCAGGATTTTAATGAAACGACCAACCCCAACCACGTGAATCTGGCGCTGTCGAATGATTGCGCAAGCTGCCATACGACCGATCCCGGCTGGGCGCCCGCTACTTTCGACGTTCACAATGATTTTTATGCGTTAAACGGCGCGCATGCAGACATTTCGCACGACTGCGCTGCCTGCCACAACGGGGATTACAACATCACGCCGAATACCTGCATGGGCTGCCACACCGCCGATTTCAATGCGGCGGCGGACCCGAACCACGTGGTGAACCAGTTCCCCGACGACTGCACGACCTGCCACTCGGAGACGGCTTGGGTGCCTTCGACCTTCGACCACGACGCCGTTTATCCCTTCACCGGGGCGCACGTGCCGGTGGCCAACGACTGTGCGCTGTGCCACGTGAACGGCAATTATTCAACCACGCCGAACACCTGTGCGGGCTGCCATACGCCCGATTTTAACCAAAGTCAAAACCCCAACCACGTGGCGCTGAACCTGCCGAACGACTGCGCCATGTGCCACACCACCGACCCCGATTGGGCGCCAGCACAGTTCCCGATTCACGACGATTTTTATGTGTTAAACGGGGCGCATGCAGTGATTGCCAACGACTGCGCTGCCTGCCACAACGGCGACTACAACAACACGCCGAATACCTGTTTCGGCTGCCACTCGGCCGACTACAACGCCACCGTGACGCCGAACCACGTGGCACTCAATTTCTCGCAGGATTGCACGGGTTGTCACACGGAAACGACGTGGTCGCCCGCTACTTTCGACCACGATGCGCAGCATTTCCCGATTTACAGCGGTGCGCACAACGGCGAGTGGGACGCCTGCACGGACTGCCACACGAACCCCGGCAACTACGCCGAATTTACCTGCACCACATGCCACGCCGACCCGCAGACGAGCAACGACCACGCCGGTGTCGGGGGCTACGTTTACCAAAGTGATGCCTGCCTCGCCTGCCACCCGACGGGTGATGCGACGAATATTTTTGACCACAATACCACAGCGTTCCCGCTGACGGGGGCGCACCTCGGGGCGGTCTGTCTGGACTGTCACGCCGGCGGTTTTCAAAATACGCCGACGGACTGTGCCGCCTGCCACACCACCGATTTTAACCAAAGTCAAAACCCCAACCACGTGGCGCTGAACATCCCGATGGACTGTGCAAGCTGCCACACGACCGACCCCGGCTGGGCGCCTGCGCAGTTTCCGATTCACAATGATTATTATGTGTTAAACGGGGCGCATGCCAGTATTTCAAACGACTGCGCCACCTGCCACAACGGCGACTACAACAGCACACCGAACACCTGCATGGGCTGTCACACCGCCGATTTCAATGCGGCGACCGACCCGAACCACTCGGCGAACCAGTTCCCGAACGACTGCACAACCTGCCACTCGGAGACTTCGTGGGTGCCTTCGACGTTCGACCATGCTGCTGTTTACCCCTTCACCGGGGCGCACGTGGCGGTGGCGAACGAGTGTGCGCTGTGCCACGTGAACGGCAATTACACGACCACACCCAACGAATGTGCGGGCTGCCACACGCCCGATTTTAACCAAAGTCAAAACCCGAATCACGTGGCCCTGAACCTGCCCACGGATTGCGCCATGTGCCACACCATGCAGCCCGACTGGCAACCGGCGGCGTTCCCGCTGCACGATGATTTTTATGTATTAAACGGGGCGCATGCTGCCATCGCCAACGACTGCGCCACCTGCCACAACGGCGACTACAACAACACGCCGAATACCTGCTTCGGCTGTCACTCGGCGGAGTACAATGCGACGACGAACCCGAATCACCAGGCGGCGCAGTTCCCGACAAATTGCACGGATTGCCACGGTGAGACGGCGTGGGTGCCTTCGACTTTCGACCATGATTCGCAGTTTTTCCCGATTTACAGCGGAGGGCACGAGGGCGAGTGGTCGGAGTGCATTGACTGCCACTCCAACCCGGCGAACTATGCGGATGTAAACTGTATCACCTGCCACGCCAACCCGCAAACGGACGACCAGCACGTGAGTGTGGGCGGCTATTCTTACAACAGCCCGGCCTGCCTTGCCTGCCACCCGACGGGGGATGCAACGAATATTTTTGATCACAACACCACAGCATTCCCGCTGACGGGGGCGCACTTGGGGGCGGTTTGTCTGGACTGTCACTCTGCGGGGTATCAGGGAACGCCGACGGAGTGTTCGGCATGTCACCAGACGGATTTTAACCAAAGTCAAAACCCCAACCACGTGGCGCTGAACCTGCCGGCAGATTGCGCAAGCTGCCACACCACTGACCCCGGTTGGGAGCCTGCGGCGTTCCCGATTCACGATGATTTTTATGCGTTAAACGGGGCGCATGCCGCCATCGCTAACGACTGTGCGACCTGCCACAACGGCGATTACAACAACACCCCGAATACCTGCAACGGCTGTCACACTGCGGACTACAACGCTGCCGCCGATCCAAACCATTCGGCGAACCAATTACCCACAACTTGTCAAGATTGTCACAGTGAAACAGCGTGGGTGCCTTCGACTTTTGACCACAGTGCGGTTTATCCGTTCACGGGGGCGCATATTCCAGTGGCAAACGACTGTGCGACGTGCCATGTGGGTGGAAATTATTCGACCACACCCAACGAGTGTGCAGGCTGTCACACACCCAATTTTAACCAAAGCCAAAACCCGAATCACGTGGCATTGAACCTGCCGAACGACTGTGCGATGTGCCACACGACCGACCCGGATTGGGAGCCAGCGAGCTTCCCGATTCACGATGATTTTTATGTATTAAACGGGGCGCATGCGGCGATTGCCAACGACTGCGCAGCTTGCCACAATGGGGATTACAACAACACCCCGAACACCTGCTACGGCTGCCATACCGCCGAGTATAACAACACGACCAACCCCAATCACGCTGCGGCGCAATTCTCGACGGATTGTACGACCTGCCATACGGAAACGGCGTGGGTACCTTCGACTTTCGACCACGACGGACAGTATTTTCCGATTTACAGCGGCACGCACAACGGCGAGTGGAGCGAGTGTACGGATTGCCACACGAACCCGAATAATTTTGCGGAATTCACTTGCACGACCTGCCACGTGAATCCGGAAACGGACAACCTGCACGCTGGAATTGGCGGATATGTTTATGAAAGCAGCGCCTGCCTTGCCTGCCACCCGACGGGCGAGGGCACCGGTTTTGACCACAACAACACCGCCTTCCCGCTGACGGGGGCGCACCTGAATGTGGATTGTATTGATTGCCACTCGGCGGGTTACCAGGGTACGCCGACGAATTGCGATGCCTGTCACCTGACTGATTTTAACAACAGCACCAATCCAAACCACGTGGCACTCGGCATTCCGATGGATTGCGCAAGCTGTCACACGACTGATCCTGGCTGGGCACCGGCGAGTTTCCCCATCCATGACGATTACTATGCCCTGACCGGGGCTCACGTGGCTGTTGCCAATGATTGCGCTGTTTGCCATAATGGCGATTACAACAACACGCCGAATACCTGCGCCGGATGCCATACGCCGAATTACAACGCCAGCACGAACCCGAACCACGTGGCACTCGGCATTCCAACGGACTGTGACATGTGCCATACGACTGAGCCGGATTGGGAACCTGCGACGTTCCCGATTCACGATGATTTTTATGTGTTGAACGGGGCGCATGCGGCGATTGCTAACGACTGCGCAGCCTGCCACAACGGAGATTACAACAACACACCAAATACCTGTGCGGGCTGCCACCTCGACGATTACAACGGCACGACAAACCCGGACCACCAGGCTGCCAACTTCCCGACCACCTGCGATGACTGCCACACGGAAACGGCGTGGGTTCCCTCTACTTTTGATCACAGTGTATTTTATCCGTTCACCGGGGCGCATATTCCGATAGCGAATGACTGTGCATTGTGCCACGTTGGCGGCAACTACTCGAACACCCCGAACACTTGTGCCGGTTGTCACACGCCGGACTACAATGCCAGTACTAACCCGAATCACGTGGCGCTGGGTTTGCCGATGGATTGTGAGCAATGCCATACCACATCGCCCGACTGGGAGCCGGCTACGTTCCCGATTCACAATAATTATTACCAGCTCAACGGGGCGCATGCGTCGATTGCCAATGATTGTGCGCTATGCCACAACGGCAATTACAACAGCACACCAAACACCTGTGCGGGCTGCCACCTCGACGATTACAACGGCACGACAAACCCAAATCACTCAACGGCAAACTTCCCGACCACCTGCGACGATTGCCACACGGAAACAGCCTGGGTGCCTTCGACCTTTGACCACAGCACATTCTATCCGTTCACGGGAGCGCATATTCCGATTGCAAATGACTGTACGTTGTGCCACGTGGGGGGGAATTATTCCAATACACCGAATACCTGCGCCGGTTGTCATACACCGGACTACAACGCCAGCACCAACCCGAATCACGTATCGCTTGGCCTGCCGACGGATTGTGAGCAATGCCACACGACGTCGCCGAATTGGGAGCCGGCGACCTTCCCGATTCACAACAATTATTACCAGCTGAACGGAGCGCACGCCGTCATTGCCAACGACTGTGCCGCCTGCCACAACGGCAATTACAACAACACGCCGAACACCTGTAACGGCTGCCACATGTCCGATTACAATGCCGCAACAAATCCGAACCACGTGGCTAACCAGTTGCCGACGACCTGCGAGGATTGCCACACAGAGACAGCCTGGATACCGTCAACTTTCGATCACAGCGTGTTCTACCCCTTCACCGGGGCGCATATTCCTGTGTCAAACGACTGTGCGCTGTGCCACGTAGGAGGCAATTACAACAATACGCCGAATACCTGCGAGGGCTGCCACATGCCGGATTACAGCAGCAGTACGAACCCGAACCACGTGGCGCTGGTCATCCCGACGGACTGTGCCATGTGCCATACGACTGACCCGGACTGGGAACCGGCGACCTTCCCGATTCACAACAATTATTACCAGCTGAACGGGGCGCATGCGGCCATCGCCAATGATTGTGCGCTTTGCCACAACGGCAATTACAACAACACGCCGAATACCTGCTACGGATGCCACCAGTCAGCGTACAACTCGGCAACAAACCCGAATCACGCTGCTGCGGGCTTCCCGACGGACTGCACGCCCTGTCACAATGAAAATGCCTGGACGCCTGCGACTTTCGACCATGATGCCATGTATTTCCCGATTTACAGCGGGAAACATAAGGATGAGTGGACCCAGTGCGTTGAATGTCATACCATACCGAATAATTTCACCCAATACTCCTGCATTGATTGCCACTTCCACGACGACCCGGTGCAGACTGCACAGCTTCATCTGGGGGTAGGAGGGTATCAGTACGAAAGCACGGCGTGTTATGCCTGCCATCCGGAGGGGACGGATTAAATGGGCTGGTGCAGATTAAGGCAAGGTTTTGATGTAAGATTCTACGATACTTGATTTTTGATTTGGGTGCCGGTTTTCAAACGTATCACCCTCCGTTTTTTAAAAAATAGACGCTGACCTTTGAAGATCAGCTTTTCAATTAAAAATCAAATATCACAAATCGAGGAATCCATAATCAAAAAGCGACACTTTCAAGATCTTAACAGCCCTGCCTTTGAGGGGCCGTGATCACCCGAACAGCCTATTACCCACAATAACTTTAAAATGCGAAACTTCATCATCGTTATGTCCTTCCTTCTCTGCTCCGCCATCCTGTTCGGGCAGAAGGAAACCGTACTGCTTTCTGGCAAGGCATCGTATGTCTCTTCGCTGAGTGTTTATGTGAAATTCGCATCGACGGAAGGCATTGAGAAGGGCGATACGCTTTTCATAAAAAAAGAAGGCGCATTACTGCCCGGACTGTTGGTGCGGGACAAATCTTCCACTTCGGCGGTATGTACTTCGCTGCTGACGGAGAAAGTGCAGGCCGGCGATGAATTTTTTGCCCGCATTCCCCAAAAAGTCGCACCGGAAAAATCGGAAAAAAAGCAAAAGCCAACATCGCCGGCCGTGTCCCTTGACAGTCTTCCGCCGGCCGGTACGCCGTTGGTGATCACCCCTGAAACGGAAGAAAAGCAGGCTGCTGATTTTAAACAAAAAATCAGAGGGCGGGTGTCGGCGGCTTCGTACAGCAATTTTTACGGTGATGAAACCCTGCACCGCATGCGATACGCCTTTACCCTGCAGGGCAACAACATCAAAAACTCCCGCTTTTCAACCGATAACTACATCACCTTTCGGCACAATGCCGGCGAATGGAACGAGGTGCAGGACAACCTCAGCGATGCGCTGAAAGTCTTCTCGCTGGCGGTGAAATACGACCTCGACAAAAAATCGAGCATCACCCTCGGCCGGAAGATCAACCAGCGTATTTCAAGCATGGGGGCCATCGACGGCTTGCAGGTGGAGAAGGGGTTCGGGGATTTTCTCATCGGCGGCATCGCCGGGTCACGCCCCAATTTCGCAGATTACAGTCTCGACTTAAACCTCCTTCAGGCAGGCGCTTACATCGGTCACGCCTCCAACAAAAACGGCAAATTGCTGCAAAGCACCCTCGCCTTTGTGGAGCAACACAACGGAAGCAGCACCGACCGGCGGTTTTTGTATTTTCAGCATTCCAGCACGCCCGTAAAAAACCTGAGCATTTTTGCTTCCACAGAGGTTGACCTTTATGAAAACATCCAAAATGAGGCAAAGAACACCATGAGCCTGACCAACCTCTTCCTCTCCGCCCGGTACAGGTTATCGAAAAAAGCCAGCCTCGGACTCTCTTACGACAACCGCAAAAACATCATCTACTACGAAAGTTACAAGAGCTACATCGACCAGCTCATCGACGATGAAACCCGACAGGGGCTGCGCTTCAATGTCAGTTACCGCCCGTTTAAGTTCGTCACCTGGGGCGCCAACGTAAGCTGGCGTTTTCAAAAAAGCGACATCAACCTTTCAAAAAACCTGAACAGCTACCTCAACTTCAGCCGCATCCCGGTCATCAAAGCATCCGCCTCGCTGACGGCTAACTTCCTGCAAACCAACTACATCGACAGCCGGATTTTCGGTCTGCGCCTGTCAAAGGAAATCATTCCCGGCAAGCTGAACAGCGATGCCTATTTCAGAATGGTGAACTACAATTACCGGAATTATGAAAACCAGATCAAACAGCAAATCGCCGGGCTGGACCTCTCGGTCAACATCACCCGGAAGCTGGCTTTTCATGTGTATTATGAAGGGACCTTTGGTAAGCAGAATAATACTTTCCATCGATTTAATACCAAAATAATTCAGAGATTTTAGTCATCTGTCACCCCTGTTTTTTTGCCTACATTTGCTTTAATTATTCTGTATTTTAAAATTGAAGCTTATGAAGGTTTAGCAAGACTTCTGCGTGACCTTGCGGGATCTTATTTCACTAAATTCCTTTATAAGCAAAAATTAAAACCATACCATGCAAAGTATCAAGATATTCACAGGCGTGCTACTCGTTATCATTTTTGCCGCATGCGGCTCCGAACCCAAAGTCATAGAAGCCGAAGCCGGTACAGGAGAAACTGCACCGCCGCTTTTCCAGGACATGCCCGGCATGCAGGACGGCGCTGCTCCCACTGCTGACATGAATACCGCCGAACGGAAAGTCGTCGTGGAGGAAGTGCTGAACACCGACAAATACTCCTACCTCCGGGTAAAAGAAAATGACGAAGCGTTCTGGGTCGCCGTGATGAAACAGGACATCCAACCCGGCAGTACCTATTACTTCAGAGGCGGACTTTTAAAGAAAAACTTCCAAAGCCGGGAGTTCAACCGGGTGTTTGAAACACTCTACCTCGTTTCTGATTTCAGGGGTGAAAAACCTGCGACTGCTGCAACCGGCCAGGTGAAAACCGGGGCCACCGTAGAGCCGCCACAAAATGTCAACATTGCTCCCGGTGCGATCAGAATTGCCGACCTGGTGGCCAATTTGAAAAAATATGAAGGCAAGACCGTCAAAGTCACCGGCAAGGTGATGAAAGTAAATGCCATGATCATGGGCAGAAACTGGATTCACCTGCAGGACGGCTCCGGCAAAGAGCTCGAACTGACCGTCACCACTACCGAACAGGTGCAGTCCGGCTCGGTTGTCACCCTGGAAGGAACCCTGGCACTGAACAAGGATTTCGGGGCAGGTTACATGTATGATTACATCGTGGAAGGGGCAGTGGTGAAATGATAGACATCTCCCGCAGGGTATTTTAAAAAACGCACGTTTACTAAACTTTTAAAAGTTTAGTAAACGTGCTTAGATAAACATGCTTTTCTACCCAACACCTGCTCGCCAACTTGCCTGCCTTGAGCATACATTCAACTTTGTCTTCCATAAGGTTTTGCGTTAACTGATTTTACCGGGTTCAAACAAGGAGTTTCCTGTTTCTCAAAACAGGAATAACAGCTTCAATGAGCGAATATTTACTTTTTTATAAATACATTTGCTTGAGCCAGCCGATTTTCCAATCCCATTTTACAAACGCCAGCACGATTCAATTTTAAACACGGGAACGATTAATGAATAATTTCGACAGTTGAAAACAATTGCAATAGGGCTGAACCTGTAACCTTCAGGCATTCCTTATTTTTTGCTTTTGGCGGCGGGAGAGTGGCCCTTGCAGATTGGGCGACGTTGAATTTATCTTTTGATTGTTGCTCCAAATCTACTGCCGATGAAAAAGCATTACCTGTTAGCCGCTACCCTGATCCTGCCTTTGTTCCTGATCCTTTTTGAAGTGTCCTGTCAATTGCCTGAGCAGGAGGATGCGTCCTCCGTTTCGGTGGACAACGATGAACCATTCCCTGACTTTGGATACATGATCTCTCCGAAAGAGGCGGAAAGTGAAGGGGTCAACGTTTTTAAGTTGTCCCAATCTTATCCTGATGCTTTGCCGTCAGGGCCATTGCCTGAGTTCTTTAATACAGACTTTAAAACCGACTGGAAAAAATACCTCCTGCAAGTGCGTGATTATTGTTTTGAAGGAAATACGGAGGTTGACTTCAGGGTGGAGGATAATAAAGTGCGCAATTGGTATCACATGCCCTGGCAACACTATGGTCCCAACGGCCGGGAGGGGTTTCATGGCCTGACCAAAGAAGCACCGGTGAGTCCCATGCAACTGGCAAGCACCCAGACTTATGCAACCGGTGGTGCGTGGGCCATTGGTTTTTTCAATGATGTAGCCGGTTATACGATCGGGCAGGTATGGAAAGACCACAACAATCCCAGAGTGGAGGCAATGGCCGGCGGGTTTAAGAACGGGAGTGTGCTCTTTAAGATCTTGTTTGTATCCATCCCGCAGGATGTCGCTGAAGCACAGGTGCCTTTTCTTCAAAACGGGCTTTGGTGGGATGCTTATGCTACGTATGAATTCAACTGTAATAACCGCCAGCCCATCAAAGTGGCACTGATCCAGATGGATATCATGGTGAAAGATGAAAGAGCACCCCAGAAATGGGTGTTTGGCAACTTCCAGTACAACGGGAAAATGAACCAGGCCAACAAATGGGAAAACCTCGTGCCCGTAGGCATCATGTGGGGACAAGACCCGGAGGTTACTGCCGACCATTCAAATCCACAGCCAACGAGGACCATCATCAACAATGAGCTGAAGGAAACGATTATCAATCCCGACAGTACGGAGCTTCCGGCTACGCACCTCGGATGGAATGGCAGGTTGAACGGACCGGTTGACAATCCAAAGAGTTCCTGTTACAGCTGTCATGCGACGGCCGAATATCCACAGGGTTCTCCGATGAGTCCGCTTTTTGATGCGGATACCATCAAGGCCAATCCTCCCGGCAGTGCCGGCTGGATGCGGTGGTTTCAGAACACGGAATGCGGCACTCCTTTCGACAATCCCGCCGAGCATCATTCCACTGATTTTTGTCTGCAAATGGCCGAAGCCATTCAAAATCTGAATACCTGGAAGACGAGGGATGGTCTTTTCAATAAAGACTATCAAAAAGCTGCTCCTGCTGAAAAAGACGGGAAGAAAAAGGTGTTCCCGCTGGCACGGAGGAATATGTAACCCTACAGGTAGCGGGAATCTTGAAAGTATTGTGCTCACGCCACGTCTCAGCAAACGCAAAACATGGATTGGTAAAACGTTGCGTTTGTTGCGGCGTGGCGAGAACGCCCCTGGCCCCTGAAGGGGAACCACGGTGGGAGGTTCGTAGGTGTGTGGAGATATGGTGTTGCTTTAGGGGGATGTGATTAAGTTGAAGGTTTTCCGTGGCGAGAACGCCCCTGACCCCTGAAGGGGAACCATTCCGGGAAGTTTGTAGGTATCTGGAGATATGGTGTTGCTTTAGGGGGGTGTATTAACTTAAAGGGTTTACTGCTGACCTCAAATGGACTAAGTCGGGAAGTTCGTAGTTATGTGCAGATATGGTTCCCCTTTAGGGGTCAGGGGCGTGTAAGTCTTGCTTAAATCGTAATAGTTAAGACTTGAACTGACTTAATGCAAATCATCCCATCCAAGGAATAAAATCTGTTTCCGTATATTTTAATAAAGAGCTTGTGTCCCATTAAATCTAAAATCTCAAATCGTCTATCTGATATCGTCAATCAAAAAACAATCATAGCTCATTAAATACCCTTACCCCGCCACCTTCCCTACCTCTTCCTGATGTGCCCACATTTCCCGGAACCGGACGCTGTTTTTTGACAAATGTTCAAACGTTCCCTCATCCACCACGGCGCCGTTTTCCAGCAGGTAGATGTAATCGAAGCGGGGCAGCAGATGCAGGCGGTGGAGGGCGGAAATGAATGCTTTGTCCGCATAGGTTTCGAAGAGGCGTTTGTAAATTTTTGATTCCGTCACCGGGTCCACGCTGCTCGTCGGTTCGTCGAGCAGGAGGATGTCGCTGTCTTTGGCGGCAAAGATGCCACGTGCCAGCGCCAGCCGCTGCTTCTGGCCGCCGCTGAGGTTCACACCTTTCTCCTGGATGGACGACTGGAAGCCATTGGGCAACAACTCCACCACCTCCGAAAAGCAGGCAATATCACAAACCGCATCGAGTTCCTGCTGTCCGAAAGGCAGACCGAGCGTGATGTTGTACTCGATGGTGTTTTCAAAGATCTCCGGCTCCTGCGGGAACAGGGTCACGTACCCGGCAATGGCGCCAAAATCCTCCACTATTTTACCGTCCGCTTTCAGCACTACCTCCGGCTCAGGATCGTAAAGGCCCCGCAACAAGGCCAGCAGGGTACTTTTCCCGCTGC
The DNA here is from genome assembly GCA_030147525.1 of Bacteroidota bacterium. Taxonomy (GTDB): domain Bacteria; phylum Bacteroidota; class Bacteroidia; order Chitinophagales; family Saprospiraceae; genus UBA6168. Next base: position 9,136 of record JASBVF010000014.1, on the reverse strand, counting down.
CACTCTCGCCGATGAGGGCGATGCGTTTGCCCCGCCCGATGCGGAGGTGCAGGTCATTCAGCCCCTGCACGAATTTGGAGCCGGAGTGCCCGTTTCCCATCCATTCCTGCCGGTGGGAGAAGTTCAGGTTTTCGATTTCGAGGGTCTTCCAGTTGACTGGCAGGGAGTTGGTTGTGTCCGGGATGTGGTGCTGGTCGTAGGCTTCGTAAATGTTGCGGGCGGTCATCACGTGGGTGTTGTACCGCACGATGTTGGTGTACTGGTAGGCTACATTGTGAAATACGCTGGTAAAACGTTCGACGTAACCCATGAGCGTGACCAGCCCGCCGATGAGGAAGACTTCGCCGGGCACCCAATTCTGCCAGACGTACCCGACGAGGATGACAGCATAAGTCACGGCCACCAGCGTGTCCACGATGAACCATTTCCATTCATTGATGGTGACGTTCTGGCGGAAAGGCGGCAGCACGTCCGACACTTTACCCATCAGCCCCGACTCCATGCGTTTCTCCAGCCGCAGGGTGATGACGGTGATGATGTTGGAAAGGCTGTCGAACAGCGTGGAAGAGACGATATGTTCTTTCTCGTTGACCTCGTTCAGGGTGCGTATGTAGGGTTTGTCAAATTTTAAAATGATAAACACAACCAGCGTGCCGAGGGCAGTGGCCACCAGTCCGAAGAGCGGAGCAAAATAGATCATGGCCAGGAAGGAGAAGGCAAATTTGAAAAAAGTGTGCAGGTACTCGAAGCCTCCTTCAAAGAAGCCCATGATGGCCTCGTAAGCCTTGCGGATGCGGTTAATGGTGGCGCCGCTGTGGTTTCCCTGGTGCCAGCGCACGGGCAGGTGCAGGGCTTTGTGGTAGGTCTGCTGCAGGTAGTTGCGGCTGATGTTGAAGGCCAGTTGCCGCTCCATGATCCGGGCCGGACCGTGGAAGCACCATTGCAGCAGTTTTATCAAAACATAAGCCCCGGCATACAGCCAGGCCGACTGCAACACCCGCCAGTCGTTTTGCTGAATGTCGTTGATGAAAAGGCCCCAGATGATGGGTATGCTCGCATCCAGCAGGTTGCTCAGCATGAACATGGAGTAGATGAGCACGTAGCGCCGCCGCTCTTTCCCGGCGTAGCGCCAGGCAGTGACGAGCATGGACAAATAGGGGTTCGACGGATTGTATTTTTTCACGGACATGACGGGTGGTGGATTGGAAACATTGCAGGAACGGCTGAGAGGGGGGAAAAGTTTCCAGAGGTGCATGCCGTTGGCCGTTAGCTAATACTATCGAAAATAAGTTTTTAATATTTTCCAGACTTGTTCGTAGAACGAAGACCCATAGTTCAAGCAAGTGTTAAGCGCAGCGGCACTTGCGGCGTTCTGCTTCAAGGTCGCAAGTGCCGCTGCGCTTAACACTTGCTTGAACTTGGGCCAACAGCAAACAACCAAAACTCACGCCTTGACCGCATTTTTATACGCCCGGTGCCGCCACCACGCCACCAGACTCAATACCGTCAAAGCACCCACCGTCCAGTACACCCAATCCGGAATCGGTACCGGATCGCCGGCAGCGTAGGAGTGCAGGCCGGAGAGATAATAATTCACGCCGAAGTAAGTCATCATCACTGAGGCCCAGCCAAAGAGGGTGGACACATTGAAGGCATACAGCCCCCGAAAGCCGGGAATGAAGCGCATGTGCAGGATGAAGGCATAGACTAAGATGGTCACCAACGCCCAGGTTTCCTTAGCGTCCCACCCCCAGTAGCGTCCCCAGGATTCATTGGCCCAAACACCGCCCAGGTAGGTGCCAATACTGATCATGAACAGCCCGGCGATGAGTGTCAACTCGCTGGTGTAGCTAAGTTCTTTGATGATGCGATAGACGTTTTTGCCATTCTTTTGATTCGCAAAAATCATGAACACCAGGTTCAGGATGCCAATGATGGCACCCAGTGCCAGGAAGCCGTAACTGCCTGCCTCCAGCGACACGTGAATGGTCAGCCAGTAAGATTTCAGTACCGGCACCAGCGGCGTGATCTCGGGATCGGCCCAACTCAGCCCGGCCACCATGAGGATGACCGCCGCCAGCACCGTCGTGGCCGCCAGTCCGCCGAAGGATTTTCTTGAAAATATCAACCCCGCCAGCGTGGTCGTCCAGCCGATGTAGATCATGGATTCGTAGCCGTTGCTCCACGGCGCACGCCCTGCCACGTACCAGCGCAGCCCCAGCCCCAGCGTGTGCATCAGGAAACCGAAAGCGAGGATGCCGATGGCAATTTTCATCGGCGTTTTCAAATTGAGGCCGGGTTTAAAAACGGAAGTAAAAAGCAAGCCCAGGAACGCCAATGACAGCAATCCGTACAACTTGCCGAGGCGGCTGAAGACATTGAGTTCGTTCAAAAATAATTCTGCATTCACCTTGCTTTCAGAGGGCAGCACTTCGCCGCCGTGTTTTTGCTGGTATTTGTCCAGTTCATCGACCATGCGGTTGGCCAGGCTCCAGTCATTGCTTTGCATGGCGCTGCGCAACACGGGGGTGTAGGCCGGGTAAAATTTTTCAATAATACTTCCCGTAAAAGCCGCATGCCCCTGCGGCTCGAAGGGCACGGCAGACTGCCAGTGGTGGCTCGTGTCGCCCGGCACGGGGAAAACGGTCATGAACCTTCCGGAAAATACCATGCTGCAGATGTTCACCCGCTCGTCGAGCTTCACCACTTCTTTTTCAAAAACACCCCGGTCCCGCTGGGGCGTGTTGTAGGCATTGCGCACGGCGTCCCGCAGTTTGTACTCGCCGTTTTGATGAAAGAAGTCGGCATAAGTGGCATAGTCGCCGCTAACGCCGAGGATGTTGCGGACTTCCTCGTGGTGCCCCAGCTTGATGAGCGGCACATGGTACCAGGTTTTCGGGTCGGCCATCATGCCGAGGATGACCTGTTCGGAGGTCTGGCCTTCAAGTGTTTCTTTTCTGGACAGTTTGCGAAGCACCTCGTTGGTGAAAGTGTTCAGCGGTTTGATCCTGCCCTGAAAGTCCTGCATCAGAATTTGACCGAAGGCCTCGGCGTGGTCCTGATTCACGACCGGCAGACTGGCATGGTTGGCATGGGCAGGGGTAGAGAAGGCCAGCAACAGGGCGGTGACTGCGGCCATGGCTACTTTTTCAGGTTTGTCCCGCATGTTTTTCAGATTTTTCGACAGCTGCGCAAACCGGGTGTTTTTACTGAAAAAAGTCATGATCATGCCGAGGGTGAGCAAGGCATAGCCGAGGTAGGAGATCAGGGTGCCCGGCGCATCGTGGTTCACGCTGAGGTAGGTGCCCAGTTCGTCCTTGTCAAAGGATGACTGAAAGAAGCGGTAACCATCGTAGTTCAGGATGTTGTTCATGTAGATCCGTTGATCCCGTATCAGATTTTCCCTCGGGTCGATGAGCGTCACCTCGCTGGCGTAGCTGGAAGCATTGTCGGTGCCGGGGTAGCGTTCCATGATGAAGTCGTTGAGTTTGATGGAAAATGGCAGCTTGATATTTTTTGCCCCATAAGAAACAGCCACGCTCGAAGGCCCGAACTGCGCCACCCTGGGCGCACCCTCCATGCCCGGGCTGCCGGTGAGGAGCAGTTCCTGTTCTTCATTGCCGAAGGCGACTTTCATCCAAACGCCGCCGAGGCTGTTGCTCGCCATTTTCCGGTCGAGCGACGTGACCTTCGCCACGGCGTGGGGACTGAAAGCGCCAAGCACGAAGCTGCGCATGCCGTCGGAATACATCTGGCGCAAATTCAGCGGATGCCAGATGCCGGGCGCCAGCGTGTCACGGGTTTGCGTCGTCATCACCATCTGCGTATAGGGCGTGCCGGCGATGAACCAGAGGCTGTCGTTTTCGTATTTTATATTGAAAGCCCGCTCGTTCAGCTCGTTACCGAAGTTGAAAAGGGTGCCGTAGATGTTGGATTTGTCGCCCTGTTCCAGCAGAAATTCTTCCCGGCCGTTCATGCCGGCGACGACGACTTTGAGGATGGGGTTGCCGTTTTCATCATCGACCAGTACTTCCGTGGGGTTGGGGATGAAATCCAGCACTTCCACCTTCAGTTCCTGGTTGCCGATCATGTAAGATTGCTTCAAGGAGTTGTCGCCCAGCGATGCGAACAGCACCGGCTCGTCGAAAGAGTATTTCTTTCCGCCATGCTGTACCTGGAAGAGCAGGTAGGTTTCACGGGAGAGGAACGAATTGGACGCACTGCCCTCCCGGATGCCCATCATACCTTCGCTGCCGTGGTAGCGGGTGACGCCCGCTCCAATGATAATGATGACCATCGAAGCGTGAAAAATGAGCAAGGCCCACTTTTTCTGCTGTACCATGCGGAAGCGGAAGATGTTGACAATCAGTGAAATGCCAAACAGGACGAGCAGCAACTCGAACCATTTTGCGGTGAAGATCACTTTCTGGGCGGCACTGGTACCGAAGTCGTTTTCGATGAAAGTAGCGGCAGCGATGGCCACAGCGAACAGAATGATATAGAGGCCGGCTGCTGAGGTGGAAAACAGGCCAAAGAATAGCTTTTTTAATTGTGGCATGACAGGAAGTTTTCTTTTAAAGTGGTCTGTGATGAATGAAAGATGGTCAGTTCGTGAGTTATGGGTTCCGGACTTACTTTGGAATGGCCCGCAGGATTTTTCTTTAGCTTAAAAACGGGCATTTTTACATGCTGCTTTTTCAAAGGTAAAAGTAGGCTTTTAAACCTGCGCAAAATGAACAGTTCTGTGGAAAAAAATATTGCATTGTTTCATAATGACACGGTGACGAAAATCATCGAAACGGCAGAAAAATGTTTTACAGGCACTACAGAGGACGGTAAGTCTCCGCCTGCAAATGCCGGTCAAGTTTGTCCATTTTCCGGTTTTCCCTGCCAATATCCATGTCAATTTTTCAATACATCCTTTTTAAAACAGGCTGCTATTTTTCAAAAATCTTTACCTTCTCGCCCGCAGAGCTTTTTTGATTAACAACAAAACCTGAAATATGCCGGAAACGCTCGTTACCAGTTTGCAAGTCAAGATTGTTCAATTACTCCGAAAGGACAGCAGCGATGAATTGACAAGGCTTATCGACTCCCTGAATTCCCGTGAAATCGTTCACCTCATGGGCCACCTTAGCCTGGAGCACAAAATGAAACTCCTCTCCCTGCTTTCCCCCGAAGATGCTGCCGAAGTGATGGAGGAAATCCCTGAAGTGCAGGCGGTGGATCTCATCGAAGAAATGGAGGCGGACCAGGCTGCCGCCATCCTGAGCGAAATGGAGAGCGACGAGCAGGCTGACCTGCTCATGGAACTCGACGATGAGGATCAGCAGGCCATCCTCGCCCGCATGGACCCCGAAGAAGCTGAGGAAGCCCGCCTGCTCATCTCTTACGAATACGACGAGGCGGGCGGTCTGATGCGTACCGAATATTTCGCTTACCCTGAAAATTTTACCGTAAAACAAGTTACCGACGATCTGCGGGCCAACAACGAGGAGTACAGTTACTATCTGTTGAAGTATTTTTTCGTCACCACGCCCGAAGGCAAACTCACCGGCGTGCTGCAAATGCAGGATTTGCTCTTTGCCCGGCCCTCCACGAAACTTTCAACCATTGCCATCCCCAACGTTTTTGCTGTTGACCACCATGCCACGCTCGAAGAACTCATCAACTTCTTTGACGCCCATGACCTCTTCGGCGTGCCGGTGACCGACGACGAGCAGCATCTCATCGGTGTTGTGCTGCGCCGGGATATTCTGGAAGCGGAAACGGAACGTGTGACGCAGGAGCACCTGGAAACACAGGGTATCATCGGCGGGGATGAGCTCCGCACCATGCCGGTGTCGTTGCGTGCCCGTCGCCGGTTATCGTGGCTCTCGGTCAATATTTTACTCAACATCGTCGCTGCCAGCGTCATCGCCTACCACCAGGATGTGCTGAGCTCCGTCATTGCGCTGGCCGTGTTCCTGCCGATCATTTCCGACATGAGCGGTTGTTCCGGCAACCAGGCGGTGGCGGTGAGTATGCGGGAGTTGTCGCTGGGGGTGGTGAATCCTTCGGAAGTTTTGCGGGTTTGGTGGCAGGAAATAAGCGTTGGATTGATTAACGGCGTGGTGCTGGGCATTCTGATTGGTGTGGCTGCATGGCTTTGGAAGGGAAATATTTACCTGGGTTTGGTGGCAGGCGGCGCCCTGACGATCAACACACTGGTTGCTGTTTCTATCGGTGGTACGGTGCCACTGATTTTGAAAGGATTCGATATTGATCCGGCGCTTGCCTCGGGTCCCATTTTGACCACCATCACCGATATGTTCGGTTTTTTTCTGGCGTTGACCTTTGCCTCGCTGATGATGGCGCATTTGGGAGGACTGTGAGGAGTAGGCCGGTAGGCGAGTAGGCGAGTAGGCGAGTAGGCGAGTAGGAAAGCAGGCCGGTAGTTGCGTGAGCAATAGCGTTTACACTTGCTTTGAAACACACCCCTTTTTCATCCTGTAAGGAACTGTTCCGTCACGAGGGCTGCCGTGCTTGACTTCCCTCGTGACGGAACAGTTGCTCACAGGATGAAAAAAGGGCGTGTTTCATCTTCCAACTCACTTAAACCCCACAGGAGCCAAAAATTAAACTCCTATTAAAACCTGGCCCGTTTACATCAAATTTTTAATCACATTTTAAACGGTTAAAGGGAACACTGAGGCGGGTAAGGCGTTTAATCGGTGAAATTAATCCCGGTCTGAATGCCATCATTTTTTGACAAACAGACACAACGGATGACCATCTTTTTCAACAAATAAAATTAGTGAATTATGAAAATTACGATTCAATTGTTTCTCGTTCTTTTTGCAGGGCTGATGATGACTTCCTGCGTTAGTAAAAAGAAATTTATTTCCCTCCAAACTGAACTGGACGCCGCCAACAAAGACCTCGGTAAATGCGGAGAAGACCTGAATATTTACATGTCCCGCCTGTCTGCCTGCGAGCAGGACAAAATCAGGCTTCAGTCCGAGCTGAAAAACTCCCAGAATGCACTCGAACTCCGTCAGGAGCAAATGCAGGACCTCCGGGACCAGCTTGCCGACGCCAAAGCACAGCGTGACAAGCAACTTTCCACCGTGGGAGACCTGACAACCCTGTCACAGTCTGCCAGCGAAAACATCAAGGAAACGCTTTCACAACTGCAAACAAAAGATAAATACATTCAAATGTTACAGGCTGCCAAAAACAGGGCTGACTCTATCAACCTTGCGCTGGCCGTCAACCTGAAAGGTGTGCTCAAAGACGGCATCGAAGATGAAGACGTGGAAGTGAAGGTGGACAAGACCGTCGTTTTCGTTAACCTTTCCGACAAGATGCTGTACGAAAGCGGCAGTGCTAAAATCACCTCCAGGGCAAACGAAGTGCTGGGTAAAATTGCCCAGATCATCAAATCACGCCCCGAACTGGAAGTGATGGTGGAAGGCTACACCGACAACGTGCCGATCAAAAACTCCTGCATGGAAGACAACTGGGACCTCAGCGTGAAGCGGGCCACCTCCGTCGTGCGGGCCTTGCAGAAAACGCACAACGTGGACCCGAACAAACTCATCGCTGCAGGCCGTGGCCAATACAATGCCCTCGCCAGCAACGACACTGCCGACGGCCGTGCCACTAACCGCCGTACCCGCATCATCATCATGCCTAAACTCGACCAGTTCTACGATCTGTTGAATCCGAACAATGCGCCGAAGTAATGGGGACGCGTAAGGCGACAAAAGAAATGAAGCGCCATGCGGGATGTTTGTCTGCATGGCGCTTTGTTTTTCGGGTTACATGAAAAAACGACACGGAAACGTGACCGTTCCCGGTAACTGGAAAGAAAACCAGTCAATGCAACCAAATAGCAGGAAAAAACCGTTATTTTGGTTTCAAATTGATAGGAAATGAAATTATTAAACAGACATAGAAAAGAGCTGGAAAAGGCGTGTTCTACTTATAAAGTAGATGAACTTTACGCATTTGGCTCTGTGCTCACAGATAAGTTTAACGACGATAGCGACATCGACTTCATTGTTTCGATCCTGTCAAACGACCCCATTGAATATGCAGAAAATTATTTTGATTTGAAATTTGAACTGGAGAGGATATTCAAGCGGAAGATTGATTTGCTTGAACAAAAAGCGATCAGAAACAAAACATTTGAGAAATTGGTCAATCAGCAAAAAATGCTCGTTTATGCAAGACGAAATCAAAGTATGGCTTGAAGATATTGAAAAAGCCATCGACGAAATCAACGACTTCCTGCCTGAACCAAGAAATTTCCTCGAATTTGAGAAAGATATCAAAACCAAGCGAGCAGTTGAACGAAACGTTGAAATAATCGGCGAGGCGATGAGCCGGATTTTAAAAATTGCACCCGATATTAAAATTAGTGATTCCAGGAAAATCGTAGATACCCGAAACCGGATTATACATGGATATGATTCAGTTTCAGACGAAGTGATTTGGCTCATAGTTGTCCGATACCTTCCAACCCTCGCTAATGAAATAAAAGAAATAAAAAAAGAAAACTGATGTGAAGTATGGGCTATGCCTCATACACACGAACTTAACGACCACCTGATGAACCTGACGACGACCCGAGACGACCTGTTTCTTCCTGTATTTTGATTTTCCTGAAGTTTTAAAGGCGGGATTTTTGTTCATTCCTTTGCCGGGTTGCTGGCAGGTTTAAAAATCTAAACTTATGCGGTTGACTTGTACAGGACAGAGTCCTTTTGAAGGGGGCGCAGCCCGGGCGCAAACGGGGCGAATGTAGGACCTGAAGGATCAACTCGCCGACGCCAAAGCGCAGCATGAAACTATAACAGTACCCAAAGAAAAAGTCAAATCATGAAATTCACTTTATTGCTTATTATAAGTTTCATTGGGCTTTCTTGTGCCGAATGGGATTCAACTTTAAGTCAATATCCTAAACTTATTGTATCGAATAACTTGCAAGAAAAGTATGATGTATCAAAATTCCTGATTGTAACGGATTGCGTAGCTGAATAAAAAAGCCATTGGAAATGCTTATCTTTTAAGTGCGAACCAAAATCTAAGCACCCAATGGCACTTAAAGATAAGCAAACCCGGACAATTGTCCTGGCTATTTCTGAAAAAG
>JASBVF010000013.1 GCA_030147525.1 Bacteroidota bacterium | reverse complement strand
CCATCCGTCAAATCTCTCTCCGGATAGCGGTTTGGAACTATGATTTCCATAATCTCAAAATTGGTGCCCCCAACGAAACGCTTTGTTATGAACAAATGAAAGAGGTTTGCAAGACCATATCTTGCAAACCTCTGTTAAAATGCGCCTTGAAAAGCAGTGAGCTATTCATAAGGCTTCGGACTGTACGAATAAATCACGGCTTAATCTTCCCCTCCGCCTTCTGCATCGGGTTCAGCCGCTCCTCCTGCCGGTCTTTTTTATAAACCTTGAAAAGTTTTGGCTCGGCGGGTACCGGCCGGGTGTTATTCGACTCGTCGATGTCGGCGGTTTCCCGGTAGGGATCGAGTTTCACGGCCTTCACGGGCTGGTCTTTCACAAAAACCTTGGTGACGGCGTTCTCGTCCTTGCGCCAGATCTCGGCGGGGATGCGCTCCACTTCTTTCGTGCCGTCCTCGAAAGTCCATTCCAGAATGAGGGGCATCACCAGGCCGCCTTTGTTGCTGAAGTGCAGCTCGTAGTAGTTTTTCTTCCCGAATTTCTCCGCCTTTTCTTCTTTGGAAAACGTTTCATCGAATCGGTGCGTCGTGTAAGTCTGCACGGAATCCTCCGTCTCCCAGGGGCGATAGGTGGTGTAAAAATCCACGAGATCGGGGTCGGCTTCGACGGCGAAGGTCATGCCGGATTCCTTGTTTCTTATTTTTGAAATATCGTCGAAAGGCTTCTTTTCTTTCACCTTGCGTGTCACCGTTTTCTTTTCCGGGTCATTTTCCAGGTCCACCTTCAGCCAGGCAATGCTGTCGAGTGAAATATCCACAGCGTCGATGCTGAAAAACCAGCCCCGCCAGAACCAGTCGAGGTCCACCCCGCTGGCGTCTTCCATCGTACGGAAGAAGTCGGCAGGCTCCGGGTGTTTGAAGGCCCAACGGCGGCAGTACTCCTTGAAAGCATAGTCAAAAAGCTCACGCCCCATGATCGTTTCCCGTAAAATATTCAGGCCCGTGGCGGGTTTTGCGTAAGCATTCAGGCCAAATTCGACGATGTTTTCCGAGTTGGTCATGATCGGTTCCAGCTCATTTTTCGGCGATGCCATGTAGCTGGTGATACCTGCGGCAGGCCCCCGGCGGTGCTCCCAGTTGTTGTCAAACTGCGAAAGCGCCAGAAACTGCACAAACGTGTTCACGCCCTCGTCCATCCACGACCACTGCCGCTCGTCGCTGTTGATGATCATGGGGAAATAGTTATGCCCCACTTCGTGAATGATCACGGAAATAGCGCCGTTTTTCTGCTGCTCGGTGTAGGTTCCGTCCTCCTCGGCCCGACCGAAGTTGAAGCATATCATCGGGTATTCCATGCCGTTCTGCGCCTCCACGGAGATGGCCGTCGGGTAAGGGTAGGGGATAGAATATTGCGAGTAGGTTTTCAGCGTGTGCGCCACCGCTTTCGTGCTGTATTTGCTGTAAATCGGGTAGGCTTCCTTTGGGTAGTAGCTCATGCACATGGCCCGCTGGCCGTCCTCGTTGTAGTGCGGCATGGCGTCCCAGATGAACTTCCGGCTGGCTGTCCAGGCGAAGTCACGCACGTTTTCGGCCTTGTAAATCCAGGTTTTGGTCTTCTTGCTTTTCTTGCTTTGCTCGTTCTTTTTGGCCTCTTCGAGGGTCACGATTTCGAGCGGTTCCTTGGCCGTCTGAGCCTGCTGCCAACGTTTGTACTGGGCGGAGGTGAGCATTTTATCGTAATTCTGACAAACGCCCGTGGAGCCGACGAGGTAATCTTCCGGCAGAGTCATTTTTACGTTAAAATCTCCGAACGTAAGCGCAAATTCGCCCCGGCCGGTGAACTGCTTGTTCTGCCAGCCTGTCACGTCAGAATAGACGCAAAGCCTTGGATACCATTGTGTTATGGTGAAAAGGTAGTTACCGTCTTTTTCAAAATACTCGTAGCCGCCCCGGCCACGGGGGCCATTGATGCGATCCACGATTTTATAATTCCATTTCACTTTAAAAACGAAAGACTCGCCGGATTTCAACGGCTTCGGCAGGTCCACCCGCATCATCGTCTGGTTGATCGTGTACTTCAGCGGGGCGCCGCTGGCATCGGTCACCGCCTCGATGTTGTGGCCGTACTGCGTCAGGTCTTTCCACTGCTCGATCATGTACAGCGCCCGTTCATTCATCACGTCCTCCATCGAACTGCCGTTGAAATGGTGCATGTCGTTGTGGCCCTGGTGCTGGTTTTCATCCAACTGGAGCCAGAGGTAACGCAGCGTGTGCGGCGACTGGTTGTGGTAGGTGATGGTCTCGTTGCCGTGCAGGCGCTGGTCGTCCACGTCCAGTGTGGCTTCGATGTCGTAATCGACTTTCTGCTGCCAGTAATCCGGGCCGGGTGCTCCGTCCGCTCCACGGTAAGTGTTCGGGGAGGGCAGCATCGGGCCGAGTTGTTCGAATTTGTTACCGTGGTTGGAGGTGTTTTGTGAAAACAGGCTGCCGGCAAAAAAGAGCAGGGCAGCGAGGGTGATCAGGTTCGATTTCATTCTTCTTTGATTTATGATTCTACGATTCTTGATTTATGATTTTTGATTTGGCGGGGCTTCACTTTTGGCGTGGACGGGTCCCTAAAGGGATACAAAGGGGTCTTGGGAAGGCAAAAAAGGTTTTGCATCATGCCTGGTCTTTTTTCAAATTTACGATGCCCCTTTGTTTCCCCTTGGGGACCCGTCCACGCCACGAGGGAAGTCCCGTTTTGCAAATTTGTCCACGCCATGTGAGTCAAATGTCAATCAAGATCAAAAAGAAAAACTTCCCTCCGTCTTAGTTGCATTCAGCATCACAGTCTTTTTTTCTTTTTCCGGTAAAATGAGGTACAGCATGTTGATCTGGTCCCGGAACCTCTCAATGAGCAGCGAGTTCCTGACCGTCATGCTGGCATTGGCTTTCGGTGAAATTTTGGAGGTGGTGAATTCGACCAGCACCTGGTCGTTTTTCTCCCGGATAGATTGGTAGGTCAGGGCCTGCGTTTGGCCATCGAGGCTGAGGTTGAAGTGTTTTAAAATGTAGTCACTGGCTGCTTTCGCTTCGATTTCCGGGGCATTGGGATTGTTGTAAAGTACAGCTTTGAGGTCGTCGTGGAAGAGGTAGAATTTGAGGGTGAAAGCCTGCTTTTCGGGGGCGTACACGATCTCGCAGACGCTGAGTTTGAAGTCGTGAGCGGCGGGGGTGAGGGCCGGTGTTTGACTGAAAGTCAAAATAGAAACGAGCAGGTAGATGATCGACATTTTTAAAATAAACGCTGTTTTTTGTTAAAAAACTTCCCTCGTGACTTCCCTCGTGGCGTGGACGGATCCCCGAGGGGAAACAAAGGGACCTCGTAAATTTGAAAAAGGCCGGGCTGGATTACAAAAACCTTTTTTAGCTGTCCCGGTACCCCTTTGTTTCCCTTTAGGGATCCGTCCACGCCACGTTTTGCTGTCATGCCGGGCTGCAATTCCGCTTCATGGCCAAAAGCCAAAAGCCAACGGCCAACCGCCTCTCAAGCCTGCAAAATTAAAATAATCGCCCCTCCCGCCCCAATACCGGAGATGAAAAGATTCCACTCCCGGTGTTCGATTTTCACCATTTTTGACAACACAAAAAGCAAGGTGAAAAACAGTGCAACGATCATCAGTTGCCCCAACTCGATCCCCACATTGAACGAAAACAGCTGCCAGGCAATCCTGCCCGCTTCCCCCATCAGCGAGCGGAAGAAGTTGGCGAAACCCATGCCGTGAATTAACCCAAACAACAAAGCCAGCAGGTAGTTGACCCGGACGGGCCTCGAAAACGTGCCGCCCTCCGTTTTTTTTACCCAAACATTGTGCAGCGCCGTCGCCAGGATGGTGAGCGGGATGAGCATTTCAACCAAATCAGACGGGACTTTCAGGATGTTGAAACCCGCCAGCACCAGCGTCAGCGAATGCCCGATCGTGAAGGCCGTGACGAGGATCAAAATTTTCTTCCACTCCTCCGCCCTGTACACGGCGCAGAGGGTAATGATAAAAAGCAGGTGATCAAACGCCGAGAGGTCGGCGATGTGCTCGAAACCGAGTTGGAGGAAAGTGAGGAATTCGGACATGGGTGGTTGCTCGTTTGCCTATCCGTTGCCCCTGACCCCTAAAGGGGAACCACGCTGGGAAACTCGCAGGTACTTCCCGAAGTGGTTCCCCTTTAGGGGTCAGGGGCAACGGACGCCTACTTGCCTACTATTCCCGATAATCCAGCGCCGGAGGCCGGTCGCCGATGAGGGCTTTGTATTGAAAGTTTGTGCCACGGGCGGCTTCCCATTCCTTCCTCGCCTCGCTGATGGCGGCGGGATCATGGAAAAGGTCGTAGCCGGTAGCGGCGAGGGTTTTGGCGGCGACCATCATGCCTTTGATGCCGATGTCCGTGCCGCCACAGGCGACGGCCTGCCAACTGTGCGAGGGCGTGCCGGGAATCCACGTGGCGGTGCGGCAACCCACGGTCGGCACCGTCCAGCTCACGTCACCGACGTCGGTGGAGCCGCCGCCCTTGCGGTAGGATTCGTTTTTAAAAGGATCCACCTTCGCCGCCGACTCGATGGGCGGCACGTCGTTGCCGATGAAGGTGGACTGGATTTTTTTACCGAAAGAAATCTCCTCTGCCGTGTACGTCACGCCGCCCACCTGGGTCAGGTTGGCGTGCATCAACTTAGCCAGCGAAACCACGGGCAGCAGGTTGTACACCCCGCCGATGATCTCGTAGTCCACGGTGGTGCCGGTGCCCAGGGCAGCGCCCTCGGCCGCTTTCACGATGCGGTTGAAAACATCACGAGCCTCGGCGGGGTCGGGATGGCGGGCATAGTAGTACACCTCCGCAAAATCAGGCACCACGTTGGGCGCCTTGCCGCCGTCGGTGATCACGTAGTGGATGCGGGTCTCGTCGGTCACGTGTTCCCGCATCATGTTCACCATCACGTTCATCGCCTCCACGCCGTCGAGAGCCGAGCGGCCTTTCTGCGGGAACCCGGCGGCGTGCGCCGAGATGCCCCGGAAGCGGAATTTGGCGGAAATATTCGCCAGCGAACTGCTGGGATTGGCGCTGTTGGAACTGGCTGGATGCCAGTGCAGCACCACGTCCACGTCGTTGAACAGGCCCTCCCGCACCATGTAAACCTTGCCGGAACCGCCCTCCTCCGCCGGGGTGCCGTACACCCGGATCGTGCCGCTGATCTTTTCTTTTTGCAGCATTTCCTTGAGCTGAATGCCCGCCGCCACACTGGCCACGCCGAAAAGGTGATGCCCGCAGGCATGGCCCGCATCCCGTGCCGGATCGGGCGATTTTTCCGGCTTGGCTTCCTGCGAAAGTCCCGGCAGCGCATCGAATTCCGCCAGCACGCCGATCACCGGCTTGCCTGAACCGTAACTCGCCACAAAGGCCGTGGGAATGCCCGCCACGCCTGCCTCCACGGTGAACCCGGCCTTGCGGAGCCGCTCCTGCAGGCGCTTGCTGCTGCGCTCCTCCTGGTAGCCCAGTTCCGCCCAGTTCCAGATGTCGAGGGCCATGGTTTTGTAGTCGTTGTAGCCTTTGTCGAGGTCGTTCAGCAGAGCTTGTTTTTCTGTTGAAAACGGCAGACTGCTATTCGATTCCTGCGCCGGGGCGATGGTCCAAAACAGGGCGCAGGTGAGCAGGGAGGACAGGGTTTTTCTTTTCATGCTGTTGAATTTTTTGCGCAAAATAAAAAGATTGGCGGGAAGGGGACGACTGAAAGATACGAGAAGGCATGTTATTTTTCGGCAAAATTACCCGCTGTTACTTTTACAAAGTATATTGCTGGAACTGGGTAATTTTTTTTAACGAATTTGGCTGAGTTTAAAGACAGACGCCGGAAGATTTGATATAAAAACAGGTTATGAATTTGATTGAGTTTATTAAATTTCTAAGGAACAATGATGAACTTGTTCAATACATGAACGAAAACTATCCTGATGTAGATTATTATGATGCGGAAGTCTATTTAAAGGGTTCGTTGAATGTAGAATCAGAGTTAATCATTTTTAACAGTGATAAAATTGAAGGGCTGATTGAGATGGAAGTTAAAAATGAGAAATATATTAATCTTTTTTCCTTAGACCTTCTTGCAGAAGTTTTTGAGGATTACTCAAAAGGTTCAGGAACAGATCATGATATTGCGGCGAGAATAATTAATTACAGGATTAATGATGCTTAAATGTGTTTCTTCTGGTAGCACTTTAGCGTCAGTGTATTACCTCAATTTATATTTTTAGGTGCTTCACGAGTTGGGTTTGAAGCTTTGATAGAGGGTTGGAAAGCCTTGGCTATTACAAGTAAATCCCACTACAAATCCATCAACACCCCCTCCGTCAAAATAAAACAAAGGTGATCCGGATCATCTTCATTCAGCAGGAGCTTGCCTTTGAAAACGTAAGGTTTGTCAATTTTGAAATCAGGGAGTTTCTTTTTCAAACGCACCTCAGCCACGGTTCCTAACCCCGCTTTTCCACAGAAAAAACACTGGGCGTACACGAATTTCGATAAAATCAGCCCCTCGTAACCGGACGCCTCCGCCGTCGGGATGATGTAGCCGCTGAGCATCACTTCCTTGCCCTCCCACGCCCGGATGTCGTCGTCGAAGCGGGGCCAGGAGACGAACATGCCGAACTCCTTGAAAAAACGCTGCTCGAATTTTACTTTTTCAAACAGCTTCCAGCCGTCCGGCGGCTGCGCCTGGGCGGTGAGGCCGAGCGTTGCGGCGAGGAGGAAGAGGAGGATGATTTTGTGGTATTTCATTTTTGAAAATTGCTCAGTTTGTCTGGTTAAAACACTGCTAACTTACGAACGTGGCGTGGACGGGTCCCCGAGGGGAAACAAAGCGCAGTAAAATCGAAAAAGGATATTGCATTGAAATACAGCCTTTTTTGACGTCCCGAAGCCCCTTTTGTATCCCCTCGGGGACCCGTCCACGCCATGTGGGAAGCCACGTTTTGCAAAATTGCATACGCTATGAGGGCCGCCCCGTCATCCCTAATCCCTCATCCCTCAACCCTCTCCACCGTTTCATGCGCCGACAACACACTATCCCCCACACTAATCCCCCGCCGGTAATTTCCCGCAAAGTACAGTCCTGGATGCTCCGTTTCCAACTCGTCGAAGATGGCCTGGATTTTTTTATATCCCAGCTTGTACTGCGGGATGGCCCGCTCCCATCGTTTCACTTTTACAAAAACCGGCTCACCGTTAATGCCGACGATGGATTTCAATTCACCCAAAGCCAGTTTCACCAGTTCATCCTCCGGCAGCCGGGCGTTTTGCGGTTGCCGGGTGCCGCCGACGAAGGTCGTGAAGGCCACCTTGCCCTCCGGCGCACGGCCCGGAAAAATCGTCGAACTCCAGATGCTGCCGAGGATTTCCCGTTTTTCTTTTTCCGGGATCAAATAGCCGAAGCCGTCCAGTTCCCGCCCGATGTCCGCAGCGTTGAAGCCGGTGAAAACCACCGAGACCGGCGGGTAGGTCACGTCCGCCAGCGGCGCAACCCGCTCCGGGGCGATGTTTTTCAGCAAACCCGCCAGTACGTGCGTTGGCGTGCAGAGAATCACCGAGTCGAAGGTGTACAGGTGCTGCTGCCCGGCATGCTCCACGGTGAGTTGGTATTTGCCGTCCTGTTTTTGCAGGCCGGTGATCGTGGCGTCGAGGAGGACGGGCGTTTTCAGTTTGGCGGCCAGCGTGTCCGTCATCGTTTGCATGCCGTTCTGGAAGGAGAACATTTTTGCCCGATCCTTGGCGACTTCCTTGCGTTTTTTGCGCTCCCGTGCGCCGCCGATGGCCCCCCGGATGAGGCTGCCGTAATTCTTTTCCAGGGCGTAGAGTTTGGGAAAACCGGCGGCAGTGCTCAGCGTTTTCGGGTCGCCGGCATACACCCCGGCCACGAACGGATTGATGGCATAGTCGAGGAATTCCTGCCCGAGGCGGTGCCGCACGAAGTCGGCCAGCGAGATGTCGTCCCCGGCGGTGGGCCGGATGAACGGCTCCTTCAGCAGTCGCAGTTTGGCCCCAAAAGAAAACAGTTTGGTTTTGAGAAAAGCCCCCGCTGAGGTGGGCACTGCCATGAGCTGCCCGTTTTTCAGAATGTAACGTTTGTTGGAAGCCTCGTTGGCATAGACCCGTTGCGGGGCAAGGCCGAGGTCATTGACGAGGTTTTTCAGCACTTCAGAGGTTTCGAGTGTGCTGTTGGGGCCGAGGTCGATGAGGAAGCCGTCCTGCCGCTCGGTGATAATGGCGCCGCCGGGCTGGCTGTTTTTTTCAAACACCTGCACGGTGTGGCCTTTTTTTTCGAGCCAATAAGCGGCAGAAAGCCCGGCAATGCCGGCGCCGATGATGGCGGTTTGTTTTTGCATTGGAATTTCTTTTTGACATGACAGGATTGGATCACGGATGACACGGATTGGACGGATTAAAACGGACTTTTTTGTCTGCTTGCTGTGCCTTTGTCATTGTCGAAGACAACCTGCAACGTCATGTTGGCTGTGAGAAGTGTCTTTTTAACAGCCCTCACGACGTTGCAGGTTGTCTGCGACAATGACAAGATGTGGTGGTAGTTTTCAAAAAAAATCCGTTTTAATCCGTCCAATCCGTGTCATCCGTGTTCCAATCCTGCCCCATAATTTATCACTCCGGAAACAACGACCCATCCAACCCCGGAATAATCTTCAGCGCATTTTTGTAATACAGTTTTTTCAAAATCTCATCGGGCAGGTTCAGGCCGTACATCCGCCAGAAAGCGTGGTAGCGCTTGTAGTAGGGGAAGTACTCGTCCGCCGTTTCCAGCACCCGGAAGTAGGTCGGGTACTCGTCCGGGTTGTAGGCGTCCTTGCCGAACAGCACCCGGTCCTGGTATTTTTCAAAAAACCAGTTGGCCATGCGGGGCTGGCGGCCCAGTTCGGCGATCACGGCGCCGATCTCCACGTACATGTTCGGCATTTCATCGAGCAGGCGGCCCAGTTGCGCCAGGTCGCTGCCAAACCAGCCAAGGTGGGCGTTGATGAACGTCGTCTTCGGGTGTTTTCTAAAAATATCGTGTTGCTCCGCAATGATTGTCTCCCACGGGGCGGGATCGTCGGCGCTGCGCTTGCGGCGGGGGTGGGTTTTCAGTTCCAGCCAGCGTTCGTTCAGCGAGTCGAGCGGTTCCCAGAACTGCTTCGGGTCGGCGGCGTGGATGAGCACGGGGATGCCCAGTTCACCGCATTTCGCCCACACCGGGTCGATACGGGGATCGTTGATCTGGATGCGGTTGCCGCTGCTGTCCGTGTTGTCCATGCCCTGGCTTTTGTAAATCTTCAGCCCACGGGCGCCGTTGGCCACGTCGAATTCGATCTGCTTCACCGTCTCCGCCGTCCAGTCCGGCTCGTCGATGCTGCGCAGGTTGATGTTAGTGAAAACGGCGAAGCGGTTCGGGTACTGCTTGTCCACGTTTTCGGTCATGGCAGCCAGGGTGCGTCCGCCCCGCCCGCTCAGGTTGACCATGATGCCCATGTTCATGGCGTCCATTTCCTGCACCAACCCGTCGAGGTTGGCCGTGTCCATGCGCCACTGGTGGCTGTGTACGTCGATGAACGGGAACTTCGCCCGCACGACCGGATGCTCCGGTACGACGAGGCTGCTCGGCGGGTCGTAGGCTTCGAAATCCATTTGGATATCGAGTGGTTGGCCCCGCTGGGCAAAGAGGGCGATGGGGGCTAAGAGGAGGAAGAGGATTTTTTTGAAATGCATTTTTTCTATTTTGAGTGGAAGTTAGCAAAGGTAAGGAGTTGATCGTTTTATTTTGGTTGATGAGGCACACTTAGGACGGCCAGCGAGACAGGATAGGAACACGGATGACACGGATTGGGCGGATTAAGACGGATTTTTCTCTTGACATACCACACAGTTTTGTCTTTGACAATGACAAGATGAAGCGGTTATTTCAAAAAAATCCGTTTTAATCCGCCCAATCCGTGTCATCCGTGTTCCTATCCTCCCAGTTTGTTTGTGAAAATGGTCAGTCCCTCACCTTCCCGCTAAATAAACTCGCCTTTGAGTTAAACGGATTTCCCGAAGCCCGCCGGAACGACACCACCTGCCCGCAATGCCAGAGCGCATCGGCGATGGGGCCGTTGATCTGGTTCCAGAAGGGGAATTCAGAGGTATCGCCGCCGTTTTGAAACACGATCTTGCAATCCTCCAGCTTCACGTTGCCGGAGCGCAGCAGATCGGCGGCGGTTTGCAGGTTTTCGAGGGTGGCTTTTCTTTTTTCTTCGAAATTCAGCTCCGGTTTTGCCTCGCCCCGCACGTTCGGTTTTTTCAAAACGGAATTCACGATGGTCGTTGACAGCCCGTGGATGTGATCGATGGTTTCAGCGGTTTCACGGGCGTCTTCGCTGGGTTTGTAGGCCAGGTCTTCGGGTCGCAGGCCCTCCGTTGCCCAATAGTAGCGGAAGCCGAGGCCGTCGATCATGCGGGCAGCCACCGTTTCGGGGGTGTAGCTTTCCGGGTAATCGGGGATTTCCCGGTAGGGCAGGGCGGCGCCGTCCTGGGCTTGCAGGCTGGCGGCCATGAGGAAGGGGAGGAGTACAGTCAGGTATTTCATGTTTTGAAAGTTTGATTTACAGATTGGCGTAAAAATCGAAAAGTTGCGGGAAACTATACAGCAAACATGATAGGAATGGAACACGGATGACACGGATTGGGCGGATTAAAACGGATTTTTTTTGAAATGACCTTTGTCCCTTGTCATTGTCGAAGACAACCCGCAACGTCAAGTTGGCTGTGAGAAGTGCCGTTTTATCAGCCCTCACGACGTTGCGGGTTATCTTCGACAATGACAAAGGCGCAGCAAACGGGCAAAAAAAATACTGCAAACTTGCCCAGACATTCGCCGCTGGCCTACTTACTCGCCTACTCGCCTACTCGCCTACCTGCCTACTCGCCTACTTAAAATTGTACTGTACCCCCGACAAATACAACCCCTGCGGATGCGCCAGCTTTAAACGGCCGGGCGGCTGGCCGGTTTTAAAACAATTTTCAAACGCCTCCAAACTCAACCGGCCGTAGCCGATTTGCAGGGTTTGCCCCACCAAAATGCGCACCATCGACCGCAAAAACCGGTCGGCAGTGAAGGTGAATTCAATGCGTTTGCCATTTTCAAAAACATCGAGCCGGGCTTCGGTCAGTTCGCAGATCGTCGTTTTGTAAAGCTCCGGGTGGCGGCACATCGAGCGGAAATCCCGCTGGCGGGCGAGGATTTCCACGGCTGCCTGCATGCGCTCCACATCCAGATTTTCTTTGGTGTAAAATGCGCTCAGTTCGCTCAGGAAAGCATCGGGTTGGGTATGAATGCGGTAAGTGTAAGTTCTTGCCACGGCATCGTGTTGGGCGTGCAGGTCCCAGTCAGCGGGGATGAATTCATGGATGGTGATGTCGTCCGGCAGCATTTTATTCAGGCGGAAAACAGGGTCGTAGGTAAAATCCTCCTCCACTTTGATGTGGCAGAAATACTGGCTGGCATGCACCCTGGCGTCTGTGCGACCACAACCGATGCAGTTGATTTTGGCGCCCGTCATTTTTTCAAGCGTATCTTCCAGCACCTCCTGCACGGTGAGGTGGTTCGCCTGCCGCTGCCAGCCGTGGTAGCGGGTGCCTTTGTAGGAGAGGTGGATGAGGAATTTCATGGGGCAAAAGTAGGCAATAAAAAACGGGACCGCCTTGCGACAGCCCCGTTCCCTATGAGTGTTTAAAAACCTATTCGATCACCACCGGAAAGGTCACTTCAGCGTCCGTTTCCCCGGTGGAACAGGGAGCTGCGGCAGACTTGTCCGGCTCGTGTTTCAGCGAAACGATCAGGCTGCCGGAGCCTGCGTTGCCGGTCGTCAGTGTATTCGTCAGGCCGAGTGGTTTTCCGTTGCCATCGGTGTCGGTAGCGGCAGGCGCAGTCATGGCCCCGTTGGCGGTGAAACAAACGAGGTGTTCCCCACTTTCCTCCTGAACTTCCTCCGTGATGTCATGCGTGTGCGACGCATCGCTTTCATCGAGGAATTTCACGCTTAAAGTATAGGCCGTACTGGCCTTCAGTTTGATCTCATCCGCAACCGGCGGGTTGCCGCCATCTCCATCGAGGTCTTTGACGTTGAAAACCAGCGTGGCGCCGGCGCCATCAGTGAAAGTTAATTGCACGGTGGTAATGAGTTCCTGGTCATTGTCCATGCCATCGTCGTCCTTGTCGCAGGCGGTGAAAAGGAAAGTGCTGAGAATGAGAAGCGTTGTAAGAAATTTCAGATTTTTCATTGTAAGAACATTTTTTAGAAGCTCAAGTGAACGGAAAGCTCCGCACACCTGATCTTTTTTTGGTTAAAAAGTCATTTTCAATCGAACCGAAACATTCCTGCCCATCTCGTCGCTGTAGTAGCGGAGGCGGTTCAGGTAGTCACGGTAAGCAGTGTTGAAAATATTTTGAACGGCCAAACCGATGTTGGCTTTGTTGTTTCCAAATTGGAGCGAGGTTCCTGCTTCGAAATCGAAGAGGGTGAAGGCCGGTGGAGGCGGTGCAAAGTCCTGATTTTCAGGCGCCCGTGTTTGCTCGAAAACATGAACGGCTGAAACCCCGGCGTAACTTTCCTGCCATTGTTTCCGCTTGCGGTCTTTCCCGAATTCCCATCTGACCCCTTGCCGGAACCGGTCGGCCGGCATCAGGTTGATCCATTCGCCGTCCGCCTGATTTCTGGCCCTGAGCAGGGATGCGGAAGAAGTAAGCGTCAACTGCGGAATGGGCTTCCAGTTTGCGTTCCAGTCCAGTCCGGTCAGGCGGGCATCCGTTTGTTCGTAGGCGAAACTCGGGAAAGCCCCCCTGATCGTGAGCACCGGCTGTTGCTGCGGCTGGAGGTAGATGAAATCCCGGATGAAATTCCGGTAGAGCGACAGGGAGGCTGAAAAGTTCCGTTCGTTGTCAAAGTCGAAAGTCAAGCTGGTGGTGACGGCCTGCTCGGCTTTCAGGTCGCTGCGGCCTTTTTCATAACTGGCCGAACCATGATGCACGCCGTCGCTGAACAATTCGTTGACGCCGGGCGCCCGCCATGCCGAGCCGGCATGCAGGCGGATGTCGAACTCGTCGTTCACTTTGTAAATCGCACCGAGCGTACCTGAAAAGTTATTGAAATTCAACTGCATGTCGATGACATCCCGTCCCCGGTTGCCCACGTCGAGCCAGCGGGCATCATAGCGCACGCCGGCCTCAAATTCCAGCGGCAAAGGATACTTCCGCCAGCGTTCAATCCAGAAAATACCTGCCGTCCGGGAGTTGAAATCAGGGATCAGGCCGCCCCGGTCGGTGGTGTTCACCTGCCCGACCAACTGCGCCCCGATGCTTCCGGTGAAATGCCTCCAGCTTTTGTGTTCCCAGGCAGCGTCGATGGTGTGGGTGGTGATTTCAAACATCATCTCCGGGTTATCGAAATTGGAAGGCACTTCGTTGAAACGCTTGTGCGCATCGAACTCTTCCCGCCGGTTGAACTGCCGGGCGTATTGCAGGGTTAGCTTGCCCGCACTACCGGTTTTGAGCTGGTTTTTCACCTTGAGCAGGTAGTGCGCAACCCGTTGCTGGGGGCGCCCCAATTCGTAGGAAAAACTACCGTCGTCGAGCGGCCTGCCCCGGTCGATGGCATTCTGCAGGTCAGTCAGGTTACCGATGTGAGAGCCTTTGAAAATGCTGTTCCTGGTAAAAAACTGGCTGAAAAACACCTCCGATTGCCAGCGTTCCCGCTGAAGACCCAGCGTGGCAGCGTAGTTGGCTTCGCTGACGCCGGTATTTTCGAGGTAATAATCCGGCGCCCGCAGGTTCCCACCCCGGCGCAGGGTTCCCTGCACACGTCCTGCCAGCGGAATTTTCCCGCCGGTGTTGAAATTTAAAAGACCGGAAAAAGCCCCAGACCTGCCATTGCTGAAACCGGCCAACTGAACCTCGCCGCCGGTTCCTTTTTTCGTTCGCAGCGGGTCAGGCTCCACGACCACCACGCCGCCAATCGCATCGGCGCCATACCGAACGCTGTTGGCGCCGTACACCACGGAGACTTTGCCGGCGATGTAGGGATCGATTTCCGGAGCATGGTCGGCGCCCCATTGCTGGCCTTCCTGCCTGACGCCGTTGTTGAGCATCAGCACCCGGTTCGAGTGCATACCCCGGATGACCGGTTTGGAAATCGTTCCGCCCGTGTTGAGCGTCGTCACGCCCGGAAGTTTTTTCAGCATGTCGCCCAGGGTTTGGCCTTTGGCGGCGTCGAGTGCTGCGTTTTCCAGGGAACGCTCAGCCTGTGCAGCCTTGGGTGCGATGGCTTTTTCCATGATGACCACCTCTCCCAGGTCGAACGTTTCGTGCGTCAACTGGAAATTCAGGCTCATTTCCCCTACCAGGTTGATGTTCTTGGATTGGTGGCTGCAACCAATGTGCTGACAGGTGACGGTGTATTTACCTTCGCAAAGCTCGGTGAATACGAAGCGGCCCTTTTCATCGGTGATTTTCCCCTGTCCGGTTTGGGGCAGGAACACCTCTGCGTATGGGACCGGATCCTTCGTTTCGGCATCCGTCACGGTGCCGTACAGCGTAGCATGACAGTTTTGGGCATATATTTCAATGCCGGAAAAGAGGCCTGTTATCCATGCGATAAACAGAATCTGATATTTCATGATTAATTAAATTCAGGCAAACAGCGAAATGCCTGACGGCCATCCGTACATCCGGGAAAGGAGTATGGACACCCGGCATAAATCGCCGTTTCCTCAAACAGGATGAGTTACGCATTACAAGGTGCGAACCAGGTTGAAAAAAGAAAAAGGAAAACGGGAAGTCAGACAACAAGCGAGGGTGGGCCCCGGAGCTGGAAGTGCCATTTCACCCGGAACGCCAGCGTGTTTTGATGAAAAAACGAACTTTTTTCAGGGGTGAAAAGTGGCGGTTGGATGGATAATTCACCGGGGCATAGCGTAGCCGGGGCGAAGTGAAAAAAGCAGACGAAACAATCCACCGGGGCGTACTCCTCACTGTGGATGTGGGTTTCCTGGCCGTTGGTGATGCAGTGCGCAACTTCCTCGTGGCTGTGCTCCAGTAAGTGGTGAACCTCCTTCAGTACGACGGCCTGAAGGACGAGCATCACCAGTAAACTGGCTAAAAGCGGACGATATGTGAAGCGTTTTTTCACCAAAAACTTGATGGATGTTGCAGCTGATTTGTTACCGTGAACAAGGTAATTCACCAGTTCTTTCAGCAAAAGTAAGTAACCTGTGACTTTACTAATTGTTTTAACCGGTGGATTTTGATTAGTTTTGGCAAAAAGCCGATGAAATTATTACTCACCACCCTGCTGGCAGCAGCTGTAATTTTAATGCCTGCCTGTCAGTCTTCCCTTGAAAAAGAGATCAATGAACTGCATGTTGCCTCCGTGAAACTCGGGGATGAGTTTGCTCCCAAGCTGGAGGAACTGGTGCAACGCAGCAACAGTATTAACATCCAGAGCCGTGCCCTGACGCCGGAAGAAATGGAATTTACCAGCGCCGTCGCTACCTTGCAGGATGTTTTCGCCACCTGGAAAGAGGACATGGAAAACGTTGCAGGAAAAGCGCCCGACCAGGCCCGGCTGGAAGAAGAAAAGGCGCTGAACGAGGCCATCGTGAACCTGGCGAATACGGCGGCTCAAATGGAATGATCTGTTTTCGATTAAAGATTTTGATGTGTCCTTCTCAATCGGATGACGTCAAATGATTTGAATATCAAATAGTTAACCCAGGCGTTGCGGTTTGAACCCGATTTTGAGAACCCCTCTTTTCGTACAGCTGACGGTTGTGCAGGGTGGCTTTCATTTCCTTTCATTCCCCGCCGCAAATCAATTTTTCATCAATGGAAAACCTGCTGAACTTTGAAGAACTTTCCAAACTCATCACCGGCTATGCCCCAAAAATCGTTGGCGCCATCATTACCCTCGTTGTCGGTTTCTGGCTTGCCAACAAATTGGCCAAGCTGGTAAAAAAGGGCTTGCAAAATAAAGGCGTTGATGCCACGGTGCAGCCTTTCCTCGCTTCCATCGTCAGTGTCGGCTTGAAAATATTGGTGCTGCTGAGTGTAGCCGGTATGTTTGGGTTTGAAACCACTTCGTTCGTGGCCATTTTCGGAGCCATGGCATTTGCGGTGGGTTTGGCGCTGCAAGGCAGTTTGGGGCATTTCGCCAGCGGTGTATTGCTGCTCATTTTCAGGCCCTACAAAGTTGGCGACCGGGTAACGATAGGCGGCGGAGAGACTGGAACGGTGGAGGCGATTCAAATTTTCAACACAGTACTGGCCACGCTTGATAACAAACGCATCATCGTACCGAACGGTGTCGTAACGAGCAATGTCATCACAAATATTACGGGACAGGGGATTGTTGGCGTAGAGCTTAGTTTCGGCATTGCTTACGCTGCCAACATCGACAAGGCTCGGGAGGTGATTTTAAAAGTAGCGGAAGATTGTCCATGGGTGCTCGACGAACCGTCTACCGCTGTGTTCGTCGGCGAGCTGGCGGATAGTTCCGTGAATCTGGCGACCCGCCCGTTTTGTAAAAGTGAAGATTACTGGCAGACGTTGTTTTACATGCAGGAACATGTGAAAAAAGGCTTCGATAAGGCCGGCATCGATATTCCGTTCCCGAATGTGACGGTGCATATGGCCAAAGCCTGAAGAAGTTGAAGGGTTCAAAAGTTGAAGGGTTTAAACGTGTTACTTGTTAAACCCTTCAACCCTTTCAACTTTTCAACTTCCTCCTAAATCTTCACCACCTTCCAAATCGATTTCGTCTGTTCCATTTCAACCAGTAAAAAATAAACGCCATCGGCGAGGCCGGAGGCATCGAGTTGCAGTACGTCTGCCTGCACGGCCGGATAGCTGGCTGATTGCAACACTCTGCCGGTCATGTCACTCAGGCGCAGGGTGACGGGTTTGGCAGAAGAAAGATCCAGGTGCACGGAAATCACATCCTGCACCGGATTCGGGAACACGGCGATGTTGTCCGGCGAGACCGGGGTCGTACGGGTGCCGCTGATCTCGGATTTTATTACGTGAATGGTATCGAGGGCGAACGAGGTGCAGCCTTCCGGACCAGAAACGCTCAGGCTAACGACGTAGGTGCCGGGTTCAGTAAAGGCGTGGACGGGGTTTTCCTCATAGCTGGTGAGGCCGTCGCCGAAGCTCCACAGCCAGGCCGTTACACCGTCAGTAGATGTATTCGTAAACTGGACTACATCGTTGGTGACCAGGTCCAGGCTGTCGGTAGAAACAGTGAAAGCCGCTAAGGTGGTGCCGCTGCCCGGCAGTACATCGACCGGGACAGCCGTGCGGCCACATGGCTCTGTGAATTCAACCTGCCAGTCGTAAAAATAGTACCATGTGCCATTGTTTCCCGTGCCGTCGGTTGTGCCGTTAATATTTACAACGCCTTCCAGTACATAAGGGTACTCAGCGCCGGTGGTGTTGTGGTAAATTGGTTTTCCCAGTGACTTTTCAAGGGTATAAATGCCAGGTTCGAGGTCCCAGCCGAGCACGACCGTTGCTTCTCCGGTTTGGTTGATGGAAGCGATTTTTTGCTTGACGGTGGCGCCTTCAGGGTCTTTGAGCAGAAAAATCCTGGAGCCGGTGGCATCTGCGAAGACTTTGACGGACTTCAATTTGATCGGTGCGAATACTTCGAAGACCATTCCCCGGTCTGTTTCTTCTTCGATTACTTCCTCGCCTGCTGCTTTGTCAGCTAAACCCAATGGCAGGGTGTAAGTGGCTTCTGCAAAAAAGGTGGTGGATTGCGTGAGCGTTGGTGTTTCAAAAACGATGCCCTCGCCCAGGGCTGTTCCGCCGGAAGAGGTGCTGAACCAGCTCACTTCGACGCTGCCGGGCTCGTAAAATTCTCCCCTCAGCAAAGCGGTCGTGTTTTCGCAGGCGGTATTGGAAACACTTTCCAGTTTTGCCTGGAACCGGGAGCGGGTAGTGACGAATACGCTGCGCTCAAGCCGGTTGTTCAGCGGGCGTTCATCATCGACGCCGTTGGGTTTTGTCAGACTCAGCTTTACCAGTTGGGTGCCGGCTTCGGTTGGCAGGGAGGGCAATATGGACGAGGAACGTTCTCCCGGCGCCAGGATGCCGGTCCATTGCCAGATGTTGCTGAAAGCCCCGGCTTCGTAGGAAACGTCGAAGGAATACAGCGTGTCGGTACCTGCATTTTCAAAAATTATTTCAGGTGAAATTTGTTCCTCGCAGGAGAATGGCGGAAACTCCACGCTGACCAGCAGCACGTCGTTGGCTCTGTAAGGTGAAACGGGCTCATGCCCCAGGTCAACCAGGTAATTAAATGCTGCCAGTACATCGATGACGCCCATGCCGTAGGTGTTGTCCTCTCCTGGGTCTCCCAGATCGATGCAGGTATGGTAGAGGGCCAGTTTCAGCTCCTTCCCGGTCAGGTCGGGGAAGGCTTCCTTGAGCAGCAGGATGGCCCCGCTTACGTGTGGCGCTGCCATGGAGGTGCCGCTGAAAAAGTCGTAGGTATTGCCTGGCACGCAGGAGCGCACGCTGACGCCGGGTGCGGAAACCTCCGGCTTGATCAGAAGCGAGCTGTCGCCGCCGCAAATTGACGGACCCCGGCTTGAGAAGTTGGCAATAGGCAGTGATGCTGAATTGCCATTGAGCGCTCCAACCGTAAAAGAGCTGACTTCATTGATGTTGATGTTGTGAGGCGGTGTGATGGTCATCGAATCGGGGCCTGAATTTCCGGCCGAGAATACGACGGCTATGCCTGCTGCTTCCATTGCTTCTTCTATTGAAACATAGACGCTGAAGCAGTCGGACCCGGTGATGCTTGGATCCCGCCAGGAGTTATTGATGATGTCGGGCATGTCGTCCGTTGTAGCGGGATTGCCGTCCGGGTCGAGTGACCACTGGAAGGCAGCCACATTGTCTTCCGTGCCAATGCCGCAGAGAATGGCCGCTCCGACCCACTGGGCGTTAAAAGCTACGCCAATGGTGTCGTTTTGCAACCGGTCGAGGCCGAGGATGGTGCCGGTCACGTGAGTGCCGTGGTCGCTGCAATCGAAAGGCGTGTAGGTATTTGCCTGCTGCCCTGTGGAGGGGTTGTAGTCAAACCAGGCTTGCTGCGGGGAAGTGTACAGGCCCCGGAAGCGGGAGGCGATGGCAGGGTGCGTGGGGTCAACGCCTGTGTCATTGGTGAAAGCCACCTGCCCGTAGCCGGTGTAGCCCATTGCCCAGAGTGCGGGAGCGTTGATGACGCCGAGGCCCGGTTCCCGGCCGTTCGGGACGGGCATGGAGGGTGGGGGAGGTGTTTTTTCCACTTTTTCCACTTCCAGTTTGCCGTTCAGTCCGATCCACTCCACATCGTGGCGTTGGGTCAGCTCTGCAATCATTTCTTTTTGCATTTCTGCAAAAATGACATTGGTAACCCAGTACGAGCGAACAGTTTCCGCCTTTACCCTGGGGGAGTTTTTTAATAAAAACAGGAGGTTGTCCTGTGTTTCCAGTGCCTTGGTTTTTAATGCTGAGATTACGGTCTCAGACCGATGAGCAGGAGTAGCCCGTTGGGCAGAGAGCTGTGCGTCGAGCATTGCGAGATCTACCCGGTCGGCGAGTACGATGTTTACGGAGTGAAAAGCATCCGGCTCGGCTTCCGTTTTTTCCAAAAGCCTGATGGCCACTTTATCTACCCGGATGGATTGGGCGTTGAGATATACGGTTTGAAGGGTTATGCAAAGGATAATGGTGTAAAATAGCCGCATAGGTGTTTTTTTAATAGTTGATCCGGGAGAGAGGGAGATTGTTTTTCAATCCTCACTCCTGATCGGTGTTTTCTGTTTTTATCAAATCTTTAATTTCGTCGAAAGGTAAGACAAACTCCGTAGAGCCCATGGCATAAGGGCCGACTTCGTAAGGCACATAACAAAAGTAGATGCCGTTGGCGGTCAGACCGGTGTTGTCAGCGATTTTAAAAGGAAATACTTCGTCGAACTCAAAACCCCAGCCTCCTTCGCTTTCCGGTTTGAAAATTTCCGCTTTTACTTCCCTGAATTTTTGCTCTGCTTTTGCTTTCAGTGCGTCCAGGTCAGTAACGATATCTTCGAGTTGAATCTGTTTGCCGGTGGCTACTTCCCAGGTAGCGACGGCGGCGGCGGAATTGCCGTGGGCGCCGCCAGCGTAGATGTAGCCGTCGATTTTCAGGGTCAGGCGTTTGCCGTCGTTGAGCAGGATGGTATCCCAGGTTTCAGCGGCGTAATAGGCAGGGCCGTCAGGCATTTCGGCTACCATTTCGTCGTGCATGTTGATAAAATCCTGGATGGCTTCATCGAGTGCCGGCATGTTGTCCGGTTCATCAGCGTAGGCGACCAGGCTGGTCAGGAAGTCTTTTGACCAGGTTTCCACGATAGGCTTGAGCGGGCTGCCGGCATCTTTCACCGAAGGGTAACGGAAGTTGATTTCCACGCAGTTGAGGCGCAGCGTGTCGGGTTTGTCGCAGTCGGGGCCTGATTTTTTTTCGATGGTAAGAGATTCGAGGACGACGGGTTGGGTCGTGTCGGCCTGTGCTTTGTCGGTATTGCAGGCGGCAGTCAGCAGGATTGCGGCAGCAAAAAAAAGTGCGGGAGTCAGACTGTTTTTCATGATTGAAACAACTGGAGATTGGATGGTAAATGGTTGAACGGCAGAATGGTTTACGTTTCTGCCCGGATTTCCCCCATCGGCCATTTTTGAAAGTTTTTATGTGAGAAGCGGGTGGTGGACAAAGGTAAAAAATGACCGGGAATGGTTTCCTAAAATTCACCCCACCGTCACCGCCTTCCTCACCGCCCCCTCCCCGAACCGCTTCCTGATCCGGTCCATCTGCTCCAGCAGGCGCACTTCCTCGCCGGTGTCTTCGAAGAGGTTGAGCTGGCAGTGGCCATGCACCAGCCCGCTGAATTTCACCCCGATGAGGCGCACGAGTTGCCGCCGCTGGAAGAGTTTGTCGAACAGCTCCTTCGACGTGGCGAGCAGCGCCCGGTCGCTGGCCGTGAAGGGGATGGTGCGTTGCTGGGTGTAGGTGTTGAAGTCGGTGTAGCGGATTTTCACCGTCACGCAGGAGGTGAGTTTTTGTTGATTTCGCAATTCAAAAGCCAGGCGGCTGACCATGTCCGTCAGGCGGTCGTGGAGCAGGCGCACGTCGATGGTGTCGGTCTGGAAAGTGCGCTCGGTGCTGATGCTCTTGGCTTCGTGGTAGGGCACCACGGGCGAGTTGTCGATGGCGTTGGCTTTTTTCCAGAGTGAAATGCCGTGTTTGCCGAACTCCCGTTCGAGCAGTTTAGGCGGGATTTGCGACAAAACTTTGACCGTCCGCACGCCCATAAGCGCCAGTTTTTG
The DNA here is from genome assembly GCA_030147525.1 of Bacteroidota bacterium. Taxonomy (GTDB): domain Bacteria; phylum Bacteroidota; class Bacteroidia; order Chitinophagales; family Saprospiraceae; genus UBA6168. Next base: position 18,991 of record JASBVF010000013.1, on the reverse strand, counting down.
CTGGGTTTCCCGCCCGGCGGAGGGCAATTTCCCGACAGGCAGCGGAGCGAGGAAAGCTTTTTCGGTGCCGTTTTCCACCAGTTTTGCGCCGTTGGGTTTGGCCTCGCCGGTGCCGACTTTCGAGACGAGTTTGTTCACCGATAGCCCCAGCGAAATGGGCAGCCCCGACTCCCGGATGATCTTTTGGCGCAGTTCGTTTGACCACTTCCAGCAGCCGAAATGTTTGTCCATGCCGGTGAGGTCGAGGTAAAATTCGTCGATGGAAGCCTTCTCGAACAGCGGCGCTTTCTCGTCGATGATGTCGGTGATGAGCTTTGAGCGGCGGCTGTACTCGTCGTAGTCGCCCCGCACGACGACGGCGTCAGGGCAGAGGCGCAGAGCCATGCTCATCGGCATGGCCGAACGGATGCCGAAGCGCCGGGCTTCGTAGCTGCACGAGGCGACGACGCCCCGGCCGGAGGTGCCGCCAACGAGGACGGGTTTGCCCTGCAGGGCGCTGTTTTTCAAAATTTCAACGGAGGCGAAGAAGGCGTCGAGGTCGAGATGAAGAATGGCTTTTTGAAACATAAGATTGCAAAATTTTACCCAAAGGTAAACAATTTGAAATAATTTGTTTCAAAAAAAACATCTGCTCAAAACGGGAAAGCGAAGTGAGTTTTCTGAAAATACGCCGTCAAAATTCTTTGGAAAACGTGCGCCGGGGCAGGGGGAAAAATCGGGATCACTGAACCCTTTTAAAAATCCACCCCGATCCGTCGGGCATGCGCCCCTGCTCGAAGCGCCGGCCGGTACGCTTGGCAAGGTCATTTGCTATCCGGTAGGGCGGAGACTTTGTGCGCCATTCGCCGCTCTCTAAGATCAGTGCTTCTCCTATTTTCAGTTGTTGCAGTTTGACGGCCAGCAGTGTGAGACGGCCTTTGGACACGGGGATGATGTCCCGTGCCTCTTCCTCGTTGAGAATTTTCATAAAGTTTTTCTTTTAAAAGTGTGTACTGCAGGCGGCAGGCTGTTGGCTATTGGCTTTTGGCCGTTAGCTGTTGGCCGGCTCCCATGGCTGACAGTCAAAAGCCAACAGCATCTGCGTGGCAGTATGAAAAGTGCAGCCTGTTGTCCGGAAGCTGCACGATTTGCTCCGAAATTTACGGTGAAAAAGTAGAAACTGCTACTTCAAAAGTAAAAATCCACAGTTCAAAAGTCGAAGCCCGCAGTTAAAAGGTAGAAACGGAAAGTTCAAAGGTCGAAGCTCGCAGTTAAAAGGTAGAAACGGATAGTTTCAAAGTACATTACTGTACTTAAAAAGTACGGTAAAAAGCATGTTCAATTCCGCAATTGTCTGTATATCAGATTTTTATGAAAATTGAAGGTGGGAGCGGCAGGAACGGCAGGAGTTTTTTCCTCCGAGCATTTATTTGACATACATCACTTGAAGATGTTGACTTTCATCATCCTAAATCGTACTGGCTGAGAGTATTTTTGAGGTGACACAAACCCGTAGCACGTGCTGCGAGCAATGGCTATTTGAACCGTTTCTTTTGAAAATGCGGGGCGGCAGCTTCGCAGCAACGGAACTAAACCTCTCGTCATGCAAATTACCGATAGCAAAAAACTCAGGGATATTCAGCAGGAGTTCAACAATAAGTTTCCATACCTTAAACTCGAATTTTACAAAGGAAAACACGAGAGTGGCAAACCTTCGCCTGTTGGTAAACAGCTTGACCCGGAGAAAACCATCGGACAGGTACGCACTGCGCACAACGAAGGCAGTATGAGCATCGACGGCCGGCTGAAAGTCTGCACACTCGAAGATCGTTTCTGGACGCACTACGGCCTGAATGTCCAGGTCTTTCGGCTTTCCGGCAACCTGTGGTTGCAAACTTCCACCACTGACCAATGGACGCTCACCGAGCAAAACCGAAAAGGTGAAAGCTCTGAGAAAGCTTACCGGGAGATGCATGGGGAGTAATAATGATAAGCGATAAATGATAAACGATGAATGAGGGTTTCGTTCATCATTCATCGTTCATAATTCATCGTTCCATGAAAAACATCCTCGTTCCTACCGATTTTTCTGCCTGTGCGAAAAACGCAGCCGGCGCAGCTTATCTGCTGGCAAAGCAGTTCGGCGCAAAGTTGCATTTGCTTACCAACATTACCCTGCCACGTGGCTGGGATGAAATGAGCGAAGCTGAACAACAGCAGAACCCAACGGCTGTGGCTGCGGTGCAACGTGCAATGGTTCAGCTTTCCGAGATGAAAAAATGGTTCGCCGATGTGCCCGTTGCAACGGCCTGCAAAGGACAAAAGCTGGTTGAATGCGTCAGCCGCTACGTGCAGGAACATGGCATCGACCTTACCGTCATGGGGTCGCACGGTGCAAGCGGAAAAAACGAGTATTTCATCGGTTCCAACACGCAGAAGGTTGTCCGCACGGTACACTGCCCCGTGCTGGTGATCAAAAACCCGATGGAAAAGCTTGACTTTGAGAAAGTTGTGTTTGCCTCAAACTTCAACCCCGGGGATATGAAGGCATTTGAATATTTTAAAAATTTCATCAAACACTTCGTGCCGGAGGTGCACCTCGTAGCCATTCGCACCTCTCCTTTCGATACGCCATACCCGGTTCAGATGGAAGCGATGAAACCTTTCGAGACTGCCTGCGCTCCGCTCGTTTGTAAGTCGCACGTTTACCAGGACATTTCCATCGACGAAGGTATTCGCTCGTTTGCCAAAGGGCTGGGCGCCGGACTTGTTGCCATCTCCAACCACGAACGCCACCCGCTCAAGCGCATGCTCGTGGGCAGCAATGTGGAGATGCTCGTCAACCATGCTGACCTGCCTGTTTTGACGATTGATTTTGTATAAAAACCCGCCCAAATGAATTGTCCGAATTGTAAACAACCCGCCGACGGCAACTACTGCTCCCACTGCGGCATGAGGCTTAAATGGGAGTCATTGAGTAGTTTAACCCGCTACCGGGACATCATTGCCGACAATCGCTGCCGTAAAATTATCGAGCAGGAAACCGGAAAGACCCGGCCCGGTATGAGCGCCAATGAATTCCTCCAATATGCCCAGCTTGTACTGCCGACCCGTCTGCCGCTGGCAGTGCTGGCGTCCATTTCGGCGAAAGCCGGTAGAAAGTTAAACCTGGGCAGTGAAAACTACGGGTTCGGGCTTTACCGCCGGCCTTTTGCTCCGGTCGTGCTGGCCGTTCTGACTTCCCTGGCGAGGCAATCTTTTTCGATCAAAAAAGTGCAGGAGGCTGAAGGTAAATGCCTGCTCGAAGCCGCCATTCCCTCCGGCGCCTGGAACCTGGAAGGAAGGCTGCAAATCATCGTTGCCACGGAGGCAGGCAAGACCCGGGTTTTCGCCGAAGCAAAAATTTTCGGCCAGTGGCTCGACTGGGGCAAGACTAAACGTTTGATTGACAATCTTTTAAAAGACGTCGAAACTTTAAGCGCCGGTTTTGAGCAGAACAAAACCCTGAACTGACCTCCGCCGGAACTTTTTCCCTTTTCAAATGCGTAACTTTGCCGTGCACTGCGGGCTACTCCATCGCCTCAGCATCAGCTCCCCTTCAGGGGTTGGGGGTGCGTGGGGAGGAAAGTCCGGACAACGTAGAGCGCCACACCACCTAACGGGTGGGACTTCGGCAGCAGTGCCGGAGGCCAGAGAGTGTCACAGAAAATAACCGCTTTTTGGAGTAGGCAAGTAGGCCAGTGGGCGGAGTAGGCGAGTAGGCGAGTAGGCCGGTAGGCAAGTAAGCCAGTAGGCAAATACGAAAGTAACCTTTCAGGATATTTGCCAATCGGCTTACTTGCCTACCGGCTTACCGGCCTACTCGCCTACTCCACTATCGGCCTACTCCGCCTACTCGCCTACTTCAAAAAGTAAGGGTGAAAACGTGCGGTAAGAGCGCACGGCGTTGGCAGGTAACTGTCGGGGCGGATAAACCTTGTGGGTTGAAATGTCATGTACACCGGTGCTGCTCCGGGAAACCGGGGCAAAAGGGTTGCTCGCCCGAGCCGGGGGGTAGGCAGATAGAGGCTGGCTGTGAAGTCAGTTCGAGATAAATGATGGAGGTCCCGAAAGGGATTACAGAATCCGGCTTATTGGCCTGCAGTGCTTTTTAATGAGTGAATGACAGAATGATAGAATGGGGCCCAATTCACTCATTCCATCATTCTGTCATTCACTCATTCATTTTTCCACTGTTTTTATCAGCATTCCCTTTTTCACCTGGTCCGTCAGTTTCATGCCATTGAGGATGGCGAGTTCTTCCATGCGATTGGAAGGCATGTTGAAAGACCTGAGGGCATCGGCCAGCGAGGCGTCCCGGGCGACGGTTTTGATGGCGATTTTCTCAGGTTGTACATTGATTTTTGACGGGTCGGTCAGTGCTTTGAAATTTTTAAAACTACTGGTGAACGTGTTTCTGTAACTGTTAAAACTCGGCGTTTCGCTCAGGCCGGTGAATTTGTAGATCAGGCCGTTGTACTGGATGAGGTACATCAGCAGGCGCACCTGCGGGTTCAGGTCGGCAGTGATTTCGATGGCGCTGTTTCCATTCACATTGATATTATTTTTTGAAATAACCCGGAGGCTGTCGGCAGCGATGGCTCCCCGTGCGGCTTCCTCCAGCGAATTGCCGCCGGCGATGGTCAGAATGATGGCAGCTTTACCGTCTTTCGGAGCGATTTGTACATGTGAATTAGTGTTCACCGTCTGCCAGCTGGCCGGTACGGGGAATTGGAATTTCAGCTCAGGATGATAAAAAACATTCCCTTCCACGTATCCCTGCCGTGGATCTTCGCCGTACACCATCCCGTCGATCATGCGGAGGTAATCATCTCGCTCAACGCTCAGGTTAGTTTTACCGGTTTTGGTTTGCTCCTTGGCCGCCATTTCGTGGACTTTTGAGTAACGCTGCCCCGGGTCGGGGTGAGTCGATAAAAAAGTAGGAATGCTGCCGCCGGACTGGTCCTGCAGCCGCCCGATGGTTTGAAAAAAGTTGGCCATTTCGTGGGCGTCGTAACCGATTTTGGTGGAGTATTCCACGCCGAGCTTGTCGGACTGGCTCTCGTGGCTCCTGCTGAATTTCAAAAAAAGCAAACCAAGCCCCGTCTGCGCCAGGTCGGAGTATTTTCTGAAATCTTTCGAGGCGATCATGGCTGCCATGAAGCCCACCTGCGCCAGAATCTGGTCGCTCTGCTGACGGGCCGAGTGACGGGCAGTGATATGCCCGATTTCATGGCCCAATACCCCGGCAAATTCCGCTTCGTTGTTGAAATGCGCCATAATGCCCCGGGTGAAATACACGAAGCCGCCCGGCACAGCAAAGGCGTTCACTACCGGTGAGTCGAGGATGCGGAACTGATAGTCAAGCTCCGGACGGTGGCTCAGGCGCCCCATTTTTTTGCCTTTTTCATTGATGAAATTCTGGAGTTTCTGATCGTCGTAGAGACCAAATTCGGCAATGACCTGAGGGTCGTAAGCGAGGCCCATTGCTTTTTCCTGGCTTTTGGAAATGAGCATCAGCTCTTTTTTTCCGGTGACAGGGTTGACGGCGCAGGAGATGAGAAAGGTAGCGAATACGATGAAAATGGCGAGTAGCCGGATGCGGAGGGTAGTGTTTTTCATGGTCGAAAGATTTTTACTTTTAAGACGGCTGTTCACGCCGGGATGTCACTTCAGGCTTCCCGGCGTGAACAGACAAAAGTAAAAATCTCCCGGTTTAATCAGGCAGGTTTTGCAAATCTGTTTTTACGTATCCAATTGAAAATCAATCCGAAGAGCACGAGGAATACGAGCGGTACGCCAATGTTGATCAGTTGCCACATCAGCTGCTCGTCGTCGGCTTTTTTGGTGTTGAGCAGACGGAGCTTCACCTCCCGGCCTCTTGCTTCTATGATTCCATTGTCATCCCGGAGGTATTCCACGGCATTTAACAGAAAATCTTTGTTGGAAAACTGAAAGCGCTCGAACTGATTGAAACCCAGCGGCATAATTTCACCTCGCATGGTGACCATGTTGCGGGCAATGTCGCCGTCGGCCACCACGAGCATTCTGGTTGGTTCGCTGACAGCTTTGAAATTACGGTTGATCTGGGCGAGGCCATCCTTCATTTCTTCGGTCACCCGGTTTTCAAAAAAAGAAGGAAACTGGCCTTCCAGCAGCACGGCAACCGGTATGTTTTTTTTGTCAAAAGAATTGACCAGCTCGTCGCCGTAGCGCAGTATCTCGAAGTTCAGCCGGGTGATGTTCGGCTGCACTTTGCTGCGGTCGGAGGTGGTGAGCAGGATTGTTTTTTTGACCGGGGTTTTCGTTTTGATGGTATCGATGGAAGCCGGGAAGTAGAGGTTGATACCATCCAGGTTTTTCACAATCGGATGCCTGCTGGTGGGAATCACGATGGGGTGGTAGTACCATTTGAAAAGTTCCTGCGAACCCTTCTGGTCGATGACCATGGGGATGCGTGAGCTTTGCCAGTCGAGTACGAGATCAGGGTTCACCCGTGCGCCATAGCGGAACAACAGGTCATTGAGGTTGAGGGGGTAGTCCCGGGCTACGTAACCGCCGGCACTGCGCATGCTGTCCAGTTCCACGTTGAGCGGGTCGATGAGCCACATGACCTTGCCGCCGTTCATGACGTACTGGTCGATGAGGAACAGGTCACGGTCGCTGAAGGGGCGCTTCGGTTTTGCGACGATGAGTGTTTTTACTTCCTGCGGAATGTAAGTTGCACTGTCGAGGTTGAAAGTACCCACTTCGTAGTAGGAGCGGAGGCTGCCGACGAGGGCGCTGCGTTCCAGTTCGCTCAATTCGCCGTGGCCGACGGTAAAGCCAATGATTTCTTTGGCGCCGATTTGCAGCTTGTGCATGGCGTTGGCGAATTTGTATTCGAGCTCGCTGATGGAGGTGTTGAGTTGCTCCTCCGGGTTGCGGCCCCGGGCTTCTTCGTCGAGCAAATCGACGATGGCAATACGGCCCCGGTAGATGACTTTAGCGTAGGGGTAAATGAGTTTTTCCTGCCTGCCTTCCGTGCTTTTGATGGTCAAATTGGTAGGCACGATGCCGTCCTTCGCCAGTTCTGCCCGGCGGGCATTGATGTCTTCGACACTGCCAATGGAGGGATCCGTAAAATTGTATTCGATGTACCCCGACTGGGACCGGAACTCGCCCAGCATTTCCCTGACCGAACGTTGCAGGCGTTTGAAGCCTGCAGGGAATTCACCTTCCAGCAGGACGTTGATGTACACGACATCATCGAGGTTGCGGAGCAACTCACGGGTCGGTTTGGTCAGGGTGAAACGTTTGTCCTCCGTGAGGTCGAAATGCGTGAAAAATGCATTGCCGAGGATGTTGAGGAACAGGGCGATGCCGATGACAAGGCCGAGTTGTAGGAGTGATTGGTTGCGTTTTTTACTCACGTTTTTTGCTGTTTCTTATTTCTTGCCGTTGCCGGCAACCTTTATTTTTAAAAAATCACCACTTCCGCCGCTCCAGCGACGTCACCGTCATCGCCAGAAAAATACCGATGACCGACAGGAAATAAATCACATCCCTCGTGTCGATCACCCCACGACTGATGGATGCGTAGTGGTAGTCAATCCCGATCATCTGCACGATGTCGTCCACCCGGCCCACGAAAATGGGCAGCGTGCTGAGGAACAGAAACGCCCAGTGGAACAGAAAACACAGAAACGTAGCCAGGATGAAGCCCACGATCTGGTTATTCGTCAGCGAGGAGGCAAAAATGCCGATAGCTACGAATGCTGCAGCCAGAAAAATCAAGCCCAGGTAAGAGCCCATGATGGCGCCGCTGTCGAGGTTTCCCTTGGGGCTGCCGAGCTGATAGACCGTGATGTAATATAAAATCGTCGGCAGCAGGGCGAATACGACCAGTGCCAGGCTGGCAAAAAATTTCCCCAAAACGATTTGCAGATCCGTCAGCGGGCGGGTGGCCAGCAGTTCGATCGTGCCGGTCTGGTTTTCTTCGGCGAACGAGCGCATCGTTACGGCCGGAATGAGAAAAACGAAAACCATCGGCGCAATGTCGAATAACTGATCGAGCGTGGCATAGTTGTAATTCAGCAGGCTCGTGTCGGGGAAGACGAACATGATCAGCCCCAGAATGCCGAGGAAAACCCCCACGACGATGTAGCCGATGAGCGAGCTGAAAAAGGTGTTGATTTCTTTTAAAAATATGGTGAGCATAGGTATTTTTTCAAATGATCTGGTTTTCGTTTCACTCCTGTTTTTTCAAATACGCCGCATTCCGGTCCACGTAAATCAGCAGGCCTTTGAACAGTTTTTCCTCCCGTTCTTCCGGTGAAAGCTCCTCGTAAGTGCTCACCAGCGGCTCGTCGTCAGCGATCCAGGCGAGGAAGTTCTCAACGGTAAAATCAGCCACTTCACCCGTCTCGAAATGCAGCATTTTTTCAACGATAATCTCCTCCTCCCGTTCAACCACGCCCTGCCGGAATGGCCTGCCTGTCAGCGGGTTGTAGGCAGCGACATAGATTTTTTTCGTCCGCCAGTCGGGGTAGGTGAAATAGCAGATCTTACCCCGCAATTTCAGGGCGGCGAAAGTAGGTAATTCCTTGTGTATTTCACTCTTCGGCACCTGAACGGACGGAATGCCGTCCATCGTCAGGGCCCAAACTTTACCAACGTCAAGCAACTGGCTATCCTTTTTCAGGGTGATACGCTCCACCTGTGTGAGTGAGGTTTGCGGGTTGGTAAAAAATTGTACCTCCAAATCCTCCCACTTGTGAGCAGGTGCGTTCATCTGAAATTCCTGTAATGACAGGTAAACCCCGTCCGTGAAACGGAAGTTTTTTGAAACCAGCTGCCGTTCCTGACCTTGCAATTGAAGGGCGAACAAAAAACAGAAATATGGAATCAGTTTTTTCAAAATAATTAATTGCTGGATTGCTGGATTGCTGGATTGCTGAATTGCTGATTAACAACGGTTTAAGTTAACAATCAAACAATTTTAACAATCAAACAATTATGCTACTTCTTCGTCAACTCCGTGAATACATTTTCCACGCTGAACACCTCTTTGTGCATCTCCAGCAGCGTCAGATTGTTCTCAACGGCAAAGCGAAATACGTCGCTCCGAATATCCTTGTCGGCATCCGACATGAGCCGCCAGCGGTTTTTACCCAAGCTCTCCACCCGGCGCACGTGGCGGATTTGGCGGAGCTTGTTTTCGTGGGCTGCCTGGTGAAATTCCACCGTGACGACCAACTCGGCGCTTACCCGGTTTTGCAGTTGCCCGATGGGGTCGTCCGCCACGATTTTTCCTTTGTTGATGATGACCACCCGGTCGCAGAGCGCCTGCACCTCCTGCATGATGTGGGTGGAAAAGATTACCGTTTTTTCCTTGCCGAGCTGCTTGATGACGGAGCGGATTTCCACGAGCTGGTTGGGGTCGAGGCCCGAAGTCGGCTCGTCGAGGATGAGTACGTCCGGATCATGGAGCATGGCCTGCGCCAGCCCGACCCGCTGCCGGTAACCTTTTGACAGGGCGCCGATGAGCTTGTGTTGCTCTCGTCCGAGGCCCGTGCGTTCGATCATTTCGGAAACCCGCTGCCTGCTGTTTTTTACGTTGTGAAGCCGGGCTACGAAGCCGAGGTATTCCTTGACATACATGTCTTTGTAGAGCGGATTGTGCTCTGGGAGGTAGCCGATACGGCGGCGCACCTCCATCGGGTTGGTCTCCACGTCGAAGCCGCAGACTTCGGCCTTGCCTTCCGTTTGCGGGATGAAACAGGTGAGGATTTTCATCGTCGTACTCTTTCCGGCGCCGTTTGGGCCGAGGAAGCCGAGGACTTCTCCCTGTTTTGCCTCGAAGGACACGTCGTTCACGGCTCGCTGCGTGTCATAGATTTTGGTCAAATTTTGAACTCGAACGGACATTGAATGGTGATTGGTAAATAGTAATTGGTGATTGGAGCGGGTCATTTCAAAATTTATGATTTTCCGCTTTTGTGTATCCGTTTTGTTTTCTGTTGAAAATCAACTTCCACAAACACATAAATACCCAAACACACAAACACTCACTTAAAGTGCTGCAAAACTACTCAACCGGGGCGATGGGGCAAAATCGCTTCTTTGTGTGGCAGCTTCCAAAACGCAGGTTTTGTTTTTAAAATTACGTTAAAAGTGTTGGCTTCGAAACAGTTTGGTTGGTTGGCCTCAACATCGCCGGGGGCTGGCCGTTGTACTTCTGGCTTTTGCTGACACCTGAAGCAAAGCGCAAACGAAATATTTCACCAAAAATAAAAATCATGCACATCCGGTTTTTCCTTCTACTAATCGCCGCAATGGCCATTTTCGCCTGCGGCAACGCTCCTCAAAATACTGAAAATCAAACTGAAAGCACATCCTCTGAGACGGTCGAAGCATCTTCTGCTGCCGCCGTGGAGACCTCGCCAACTGCTCCGGTTGCCCCGGAAACGGGGGAGGAGCCGTCGCCTTCACCAGTCAAACCAGCCGCCAACACTGCGGCGCCAAAACCGTCAGCCAAGCCCGTCGCTATGAAAAACGACCAGCCTGCAGAGGCTTCGAAAAAGCAACCGGCTCCGCAAAATACAAATGCCGCTGAGGCACCGCAGCCCGCAGAGCCAGTTTCAAAACCAGCTGAAAAAACACCTGAAAAAGCGCCCGTAACAGCGCCGGAGGCTGCTGAAAAACCTGCCGCTCCACAGCCCCCGTCGCACGAAAGCTGGGACAAATTGCTCAGGCAATACGTCAGCGAAACAGGTAAGGTGAATTATTCCGGTTTTAAAAAAGACAAGGCTAAACTTGAGAACTACCTGGATATTTTACAAAAAAATCCACCACAAAACGACTGGTCTCGGGCCGAAAAAATGGCCTTCTGGATCAATGCCTATAATGCTTTTACCGTGAAGCTCATCGTGGACAACTATCCGATTTCGAGCATCATGAAGCTGGATAACGGCAAGGTGTGGGACCGCAAATGGATCAACATCGGCGGTAAAACTTACTCGTTGAATAACATCGAAAACGACATCCTGCGCCCGCAATTCAAGGATCCCCGCATCCACTTCGCCGTAAACTGCGCTGCCAAATCCTGCCCACCTTTGCTCAACCGGGCCTGGACGGCGGCCAACCTGGAAAGCAATTTTGAGAAACAGGCCAGGGCGTTCATCAATAATCCTGAATTCAACAAAATCAGCGCAAAAGAAGTGGAGGTGAGTAAAATTTTCGATTGGTACGCCAGCGACTTTGGCAACCTGATCGATTACCTGAACAAGTATTCCAGCACCAAAATCAATGCAAATGCAAAGGTGAAATTCCGGGAATATGACTGGGCGCTGAATGAGTGATTTTTATAAGGCGTCATGTCAATGGCCGCTTCCGTCAGTGATGGAAGCGGCCATTGTTGTTTTGGTGAAATATTAGGAATGTAAAATGTGTATTGGCTGAATTATAATTTTACAAAATAGGTTTTTGTCAGAATTTTATTAAATTGCGATTCTTCTTTTTATTATCCCGTGCTGCGCTCCTTATCCAAAAGGCTCATATCATTTTTCTCACCTAATAATATTTGTTTATGAACAGGAAACTCAACTCATGGAAACATCATCTTTTTACAATGGTGATGTCATGCCTATGTCTTGCAGCAATGGCTCAGGATGGAACTATCAGCGGTGTTGTCTCCGACGCCAAAGGAACCCTCATTGGGGCTACGGTCCTGGTAAAAGGGATTAATCAGGGAACCGTCACCGATGTGGATGGTAGTTACTCAATTAAGGTGCCTGCAGGCAATCACGAAGTGGAGGCCAGTTTTGTGGGCTACAATACCCAGTCGACTTTCGTGACGGTGACGGCGGGCGGTACGGCAACGCTCAATTTTTTACTTGCCGAGGGTGTTTTTGTAGATGAAATTGTCGTTACCGGCACCCGGGCTTCCAACCGGACAAATACTGATTCGCCCGTTCCTGTGGATGTCATCAATGTGGACAAACTGACGGGTGCGGCGCCACAGACGAGCCTCAATCAGATTATGCACTATGCTGCCCCCTCTTTTTCATCAAACACGCAAACGATCTCCGATGGTACTGACCATATCGACCCGGCTTCGCTGCGGGGCCTCGGCCCTGACCAGGTGCTGGTGCTGATCAACGGAAAGCGGAGGCATACTTCTTCACTCGTCAACGTCAACGGTACGTTCGGGCGTGGTAATGTCGGTACAGACTTGAACGCTATTCCGGCCTCCGCCATCGAGGGGATTGAGGTGCTCAGAGACGGTGCGGCGGCCCAGTACGGCTCGGATGCCATCGCCGGGGTGATCAACCTGAAATTGCGCAGCGATGTAAACCAATTGCGTTTCACTGTGAATACGGGTGCTAATTTCACCAAAAACGCCAGCCCTCAGAAAGATGTGGACGGCGGCGAGGTGGTCATCGGCGCTAACTACGGTCTGCCTGTGGGCAACCAGGGCGGTTTTATCAATCTCACCGGCTCATTTAACTACCGGGACTGGACCAACCGGATGCAGGAGTTTGAAGGCTCGATTTTTAATGGTTACAATTCCGTGGAATGGGTGGCTGCCAGAAATGGCGCTGACCTGAGCAACCTCTCTCTGGCTGACCTTAAGAACTTCGGGCAGCAAGTGTCGCATTTTTCTTCTGACCTGAAAAGCCAGATTGCCAATGCGCCGGACATTGCGGCGTTACAGGATTTGCTCAATATTAACACCACGGAAGCGGAGCTCCAGACAAGAGGCCAGCAGCGCAGTGATTACAACATGCGGGTCGGTCAGTCGGCGCTCCGGGGCGGTCAAATGATGGCTAATTTTTCCCTGCCTATGGGCGACAACCTGGAGCTGTACAGCTTCGGCGGCATCGGTTACCGGGAAGGAGAGTCCGGTTGTTTTTACCGTCTGCCCAATCAGAACCGGACCTACACGCCGGCTTACATCAACGGATTTTTGCCGCTGATCAACTCTCAGATTACGGATAAATCGCTGGCTACGGGCATCCGTGGTCAGGTTAACGGATGGAGCGTGGACCTCAGCAATACCTACGGCTCCAATGAATTTCTTTATCAGATTACCCAGACGCACAATGCCACCATGCAGAATGCCTCCCCCCTGATTTTTGACGCAGGTGGGCATGTGTTCCGGCAAAATACGGGCAACCTTGACATTGCTCAATATTTTGAAGGCGGCGGTATCAAAGGCGTGAATGTGGCTTTCGGTGCTGAGTATCGGTTTGAAAATTACGAGGTGATACCCGGTACTGAATTTTCGTGGGGCAACTACGATGTTTTCCTCGATCTCGTGAGCAGTACAACGCCGGCGGATGAAATGCCCAGGGATTTCTTCGACCGCTCCCGGCCTTCGGGTGCGCAGTGTTTCGCCGGTTTTCTGCCTTCCAATGAAATCAACGCCAACCGCTCCAGCGTCGCCGGTTACTTTGATACGGAATGGGACCTGACGGAAGCGTTGCTGCTGAGTGGTGCGGTGCGTTTTGAAAATTATTCAGATTTCGGCTCGACGTTTAACTACAAACTCGCCGGGCGCTATAAAATTACCGACGGTGTTGCGCTGCGGGCTGCCCATAGCACGGGCTTCCGGGCGCCTTCGCTGCATCAGATTTATTTCAGCCGTACGTCCACCATTTTCACCACCATCAACAATCAGACGGTGGCGCAGGAAGTTGGAATTTTCAACAACCAAAGCCGGGCAGCCCGCCTGTTGGGTATTCCAACGCTGAAAGAGGAGACTTCTCAGAACTTCAGCGCCGGCCTGACCATCAAGGCGCCGCAAGCGGGGCTTCGCATCACGATTGATGGCTACCTGATCAATATCGACGACCGGATCGTGCTGACCGGCCAATTCTCTCCCGGCAGCGATCCTGAACTTCAGTCCATCTTCAATCAGGCGCAGGCCGATGCGGCAGCATTTTTTGCCAACGCCATCGATACCAAATCACGGGGGCTCGATGTCGTGGTTTCACATCGGACCATGCTCGGTGCAGGCAGCCTGACCAACAACCTGGCAGCCACGTTTGCCAAAACAGAACAGGATGGCGAAGTGCAGGCGTCTGAACTGCTGGAAAGGAAAGGGCTGGTAAGCACCTATTTTAATGAAGAAAGCCGCATTTACCTGGAAGAAGCCGTGCCACGTACGAAGATTACGCTCAGCCATTCACTCGATCTGAACAAGCTGAACATCTATCTTCGCAATACCTATTTTGGTGAAACAACCGAGGCAACCAACATCTCAGCCCTCGATCCTTCGGTCGATTACACGTACAGCGGCAAAGTCATCACCGACCTGAGTCTGGGCTACCAATTTACCCCGGATTTAGCACTCACCATCGGCGCCAATAACCTGCTGGATGTTTATCCGGACGAAGCGGACGCAACGTTTCAGTCGAGCGGACGGTTCATCTACTCCCGCCGGTCTCCGCAGTGGAGTCTGAACGGACGGTACCTGTTCGCACGGGTGGCGTTTACGTTGAATTAAATTTTTTGAAAAGTTCTATGAACATGAGTCATCCCGAATTTTGATAAAATTTTAGCCCCAGAGGGGCGATCATGTTTGTAGCATTAATTTTATCTAAAAATGGAGCCCCAGCGGGGCGGTTATCTATCGACTGCCGCCCCGCTGGGGCACCATTTTTTATAATTAGGCTATTTTTCTACAAACATAGCCGCCCCTCCGGGGCTATTTTAGCTTTAAACCCAACTTCAAAATTTGGGATGACTCATGTTTTTTTAGCTATTTGAAATTTGAAGTACCTTTGGCATCAAACCGGAAGGGATTTTTTGCTTTAGGGGTAAAATTTTGAAACCCAATCTTTTATATCACGTAGTTTGGATGGGTAAAAACTCCTCTTTCCTGTTCGACAAACCGATTTACTAATTATACGTCCCAAAACTGAACAGTTTTATGAAAAAACTTTTTCTGTGCATGGCCCTTGCGCTGTGTCTTCTCCAATCAGGCCTGCTGTATTCGCAGGATGACATGACAACGCTTCACGGCATTTCCGCCAAAGTCCTTTTCATCGACTACAACACACCTAACTCCGTCGACGGCTTCAAGCTCGGCAACGGTCTTGAATTGGCTTACCTCCGCAGCATTGACCAGAACATGGTCTTTGGAGTGCCGTTGAAAGTGGGGGTGGTCAACATCGACGGCGATGAAAACAAGACGACCATCGTGAGCCTGGATTTTACCGGGCAGTATCTTTTTTCCAAACCTGAAAGCATATTCCGGCCCTATCTTTTTGCCGGAATCGGCATCGTCTCGGAGGCGTTTGAAGATAACAACCCACAGGTGCCCGTCGGTCTTGGATTTAACTATCGTTTGGGGGAAAGCTCCTTCCTTACCTTCCAGGGCGAATACCGTAAGTCATTCGAAGATCAAAGAGATAACATCCAGCTGGGTATTGGCTGGCATTTTAAATTAAAACCTGCCCCACGTCCGCCAGAACCGATTGATACCGACGGCGACGGCCTGCCCGATGCGCAGGACAACTGCCCTGACGAGGCAGGTACCCTCGCTGCCAACGGCTGCCCCGACACTGACGACGACGGCGTGCCAAACGGCGAAGACGATTGCCCCACGGTAAAAGGCCCGGCCAGCAACTACGGCTGCCCCACTGATGACGACCGTGACGGTGACGGCGTGCCCGACGATCAGGACCAGTGCCCCGATCAGGCCGGCACGGCTGAATTGAACGGCTGTCCGCCCAAACCCAAAGAACCGGAAAAACCCACTGTCATCAACGCTGACACGGATGGCGACGGCGTGGTGGATTCAAAAGACGAATGCCCGGATGTGCCTGGTTTGATTGTCTTGCTGGGTTGCCCCGACCGTGACGGTGACGGCATTGCTGACAAGGACGACCGCTGCCCCGATGAGGCAGGTCCAATTGCACGCAATGGCTGCCCGGCGAAAGACACGGACAAGGACGGCATTTTAGACGAGGATGATGAATGCCCGGATCAGGCAGGTTTTATTGCGTTAAAAGGCTGCCCGGATTCTGACGGTGACGGTATCGCTGACAAAGATGACGCATGCCCAAGAGTTGCCGGGAAGGCTTCCGCCAAAGGTTGCCCGGATGCTGATGGCGACGGCGTGGCCGACAAGGACGATGCCTGCCCCAACGAACCCGGCAAGGCCGAACACCAGGGCTGCCCTTTCATCGACACGGATGGCGACGGTGTGGCTGACCGGGACGATAAGTGCCCGAAAGAAAAAGGTACTGCCGCAACAGAAGGCTGCCCAGACTTTGACGGCGACGGCGTTCCGAATCACAAAGATTTGTGCCCGAATGAAGCAGGTCTTGTCACTGCCAGCGGCTGCCCCGATGAAGACGGCGACGGCACACCTGACCACCTCGACAAGTGCCCCGGTGAAAAAGGAACGAACCAGGGCTGCCCCGACATTGCAAAGGAAGACAAGGAGTTTCTTGCTTTTGCAGCAAAAAACGTCCAGTTCGAGACTGGTAAAGCGACGCTCAAGGCGCAATCTTTCACCACGCTCGACAAAGTGGCCGATATCATGTCCCGTTATCCAAGATACCACCTGACCATCGACGGGCACACAGATAATGTCGGAGATGGCGCAGCCAATCAACTGCTGTCGGAAGAGCGGGCGCAGTCCTGCTACGAATACCTGCTGGCGAGAGGAGTACCTCCGTTGCGGATGCAATACAAAGGCTACGGAGCATCAAAACCGGTGGGTGATAATTCAACCGCCGAAGGAAGAGAGAAAAACCGGCGGGTGGAGTTTAATATGTACATTAAGTGATGGAATCCATGATCGTCAGGGGCTGTCTCATTAGTTCAATATCATGCATTTTACGTGAAACGTGCTTAACACAATAGCAAGTCTTGATTTTGGACCTGCAGCAACGCTGTTCAAATGAGACAGCCTCTGAAAAATTCATGTTGTTACAAAATCCTGGTGGACCTGCCTCGTCCTTGTTTTACCTTCAAAAAAATAACAAACTGTTACGTAACACAGCTTGCAAATCTTCATAATTCACCCGGAACTGGTTGTTTCGGACGCTTTTTCAATTTATCCTTGTCCAACCGATAGCTATCACACACACGTACCAAATGACTACCTGATGAACCTGATGACGAAACACGCTGACCCTTACCTACACGAAAACCGGCGACGACCCGAGACGACCTTTTCCCTTCCTGTATTGAATGACTTTCCCGATTTTGTGACTGACGATTTTTTCTTCCCCAATTTTTAAACCTCAAATCTTTTTGACATGAAAAGATTATTTTCTCTTTTAAATTTGGTGGAGTTTGGACACACACTTAGCAAGCGATCTTCGAAGTGTCTGATTTTTTTCACGATCTTCTTTTTGCAATTGATAACTTTTAACCATGCCCTTGCCCAAACTGGATGGGATATTGAGCTTGGATTGAGTACAACTTCTCCGATTGAAAATTGTACACCTATTAAATTGACATTTGACTGGATACAGGCCCTGGAAGAATATGATGAAGTTCCCTTGACCGGAGCTGTCTTGGAGCTATACATCATAGATAACGATGGCCTGTCCTTTCATGAAAACCCCGGCTTTGTTAAACAAACGGGGGTTGAAGTAATTGGTGGAGAAGATTACATAATCTGGCGTATGGAAAATATTACAATTCCTTCCATTGAAAATGGGGGGACGACTGCAATCTATGCCACATTGGTTCAAATCGGGTACCTGGAAACCATAAGTCCCGCTGAGATTTATTACCGGGGGTTCATCCCGAATGACGATACAGGCGTCAAGTTTGGCGCTAACCTGATACCGGACGATACTTTTCTGGAAATCGGCACTTCGTCCTCATCAGAAACAGACCTCTCGGATGAGATAAACAACCTGCTGCCGATATCCGACGTGGTGATTCATGGAACGCTGTACGCCAACGTCAACTTCGATTTTGACGACAATTATAAAATCTACATGGCTGCAGATGCCCTGATTCAGGTGGAAGACGGCGTGGAACTAAAATTTACCGACCGGACCATCGTACAGGGATGTGCGGATGTCTGGACGGGAATTGAAGTCCTCGATGGAGGCAAACTGATTGTAGATGGTTCCACTGATCAATCTTCAGACAAGGTAATTATCCAGGGAGCGGAGAACGGGATCATTGCTCACGATGGCTCTAAAGTCTTCGTAAAAGACGCCTTGCTCCGTAATAACGGCACAGGTATTTTAGTTCCAACCGCTACTTCAGGTTTTAATTACATTGATCTCAGCGTAAGAACCTCTACTTTTGAAACGGACAGCCAGTTTCCGGGGCCGGTTATGATCACCGGCGTACAGGCCAACCAGATGTTTACCCCGCTTCAATCAGCTGAAAATACATTCAGCAATCTTACCTGGGGGATTTACGGCTTGCGGAGTAACGTAGTTTCCGACAGGGATTATTTTGAATATTGCACCTCTGCCGGTATCAGCATGAGCGGTCCGAGCACGACGCTGACACAGGCCGGGAAAGGGTTGAACGAAGCGAATCCGACTTTCTCCCATTGCTACACAGGTATTCAGGTGCAGGATATCAATATCGTTTCGAAAAATAACGTCATGCACGACATGACGCAGGGCTACTCCTTGAGAAAAGGAATTTTCAGAAAGGCCAATATTGAAGACAACATAATCAGGGCCAGCCGCCAGGGTATTGAGACGGTTTACCTGATATTTGATGAAATGCCGGCTGGTATCTATTACCTGACACTGCGTACTTCATCAACATCCGCAACTAAGATTTTTACCAACATTAAGTAGGTTTTTTGATTCATGGATGGCAGGAATATGGCGCAAGCCATATTCCTGCTTTCTCCTGATTGTAACGGATTGCGTAGCTGAATAAAAAAGCCATTGGAAATGCTTATCTTTTAAGTGCGAACCAAAATCTAAGCACCCAATGGCACTTAAAGATAAGCAAACCCGGACAATTGTCCTGGCTATTTCTGAAAAAG